>WTCE01000058.1 GCA_013138735.1 Crocinitomix sp.
TGATAAAGAAGAACCGAAACATTATGACTTTTATGGATATATTTACTATTCTGTGACATCTAGTCACAAAATAGTAAAATTTGACGAGGCAAGCCTCGAGGTATTAAACCTGAAAGCGAATAAAATAAGTAATCCGGGTCGAAGCATTCTTAGTAAAATTTTAGGTAGTTGTCAGAACAGTGACACGTGCACATCAGCAACCAAATTAATAAAATAATGAGGTGATTGTTACGGCAAAAGCTAATATTTGTTCAACAGTATTTATTTTTACTGCACAAAAAAGCCGCCGAATTCAACAATCCTGCGGCTTTTCATATTAAAAATATTTTAACTCAAGTATTAGCAAGTTGATACTGCACCTTTGAAACCAATTGGGCCTTCGCCTGTATAGTTCATAGTACCAGTAAATGTTGCACCATTATCAGCTGATGAAATATTTAATGCAGTAGCATATTGTCCATCTCGTGTTCCAATAATCATTGTGCCAGCTTCGTTCCATGGTGCATCATCTCCGCCCCATTGATTTTCAATTGCATAATTATTTCCATTTTCAAGTGTGGCTTTAAATCCAATTGGGCCTTCACCATCATAGGTCATTGTTCCTGTAAATTCTTTTCCATCTGCAGAAGTAATATCAAATGCCACTGGTTTTTGTCCAGGTCTTGTTCCTAGCTGCATTGTTCCGCCTAGGTTCCATGCTGCATCATCACCACCCCATTGATTTTCAACTGTGTAACTTGTACCAGTTTCTCGTGCACCTTCAAAGCCAATTGGACCTTCTCCAACATAAGTCATTGTTCCAGTTAAAGAACCGTTAACATTGTCAACTTGTAGTTGAATAACATTCTGACCTGTTCTTGCGCCAATTATCCAATTTCCGCCTGGATGCCATTCAGCATCATCACCACCCCATTGGTTCTCAACTTTATAATTGCTACCTGCAATTTGTGTTGCTCTAACACCGATTGGGCCTTCTCCATCATAAACCATTGTTCCAGAAAAAGTTTTCCCTTCATCCTCTGAAGAAATATTGATATGCGAAAAGTTCTGATCATTTCTACATCCTAAAACGAAAGTTCCTGATGCATGCCATGGTTTTCTTGGGCCACCCCATTGATTTTTTACTACGTATAATGCCATAATTAAAAGATTAGGTTATATAATTTTTTAAAAGTAATTAATATTATGTGTTTCTTTAAACGTACAAATACCTTACTTTCCGCAATACGTAATTATACACTTCGGAACCATTTTTTGAGTTTTTAGTTTTATTAAACCATTTATTATGAAACACTTATTACTTCTTTTAATTCCATTTTTAATTGCCTGTGAAAGCTCAGGTCGCTTCAATGTTGATAAAGTGACGGCGATTCACTATGAATTTTACACAGATCGTGTAGTTGAAGATGTGCACAATGATTATGAGATTTATATTAAACCTGGAGAAGCCCTTTTTGTGGCCAATTCATTCGGAAATGAAGTCGCTAGACAAAGCACAGAAATCAATGATGAAGCCTTGAGTAAATTGGTTGAAAAGATGAATTCTTCTAACTTGGAAGATGGCAGTGAACTTACAGAGGAAGCTTGCATTAATCAAATCAACGAACACTTAACAGTCTTTGAAGAAAATCTAAACGTTTATAATTCTACTCTTGTTTATTGTCCTGATGATTCTCCTCGCACAACTGAAAATTTGGGCGACCTAGCTGGCACATTTGAAGCAATTTTTGCACTAGTACCAGGGTTTGATGATTTAATTAAGAAATAAATTCAACCTAACAATTACATTATGAAATCCTATATTCTTCTATTAATTCCGTTTTTTATAGCGTGTGAAGAGGCGGTGTCCATATCCGAGTATGATTTTACAATAATCAACTATTCTTTTAATGATGCGGCCTTAGCTCCAGAATATCACCGTAGTTATGTAATTGATGTCACACCATCCGAAGTCACTGTTACGGTAGATTCTTACGGTGATACTTTAGCCGAAGCTCAATTTCCATTGGCTACTGCTGATTTGAATAACTTGCTTAACGCCATCAACCAAGCGGAATTAAGGTCAGGAGATAGTGGTCCGAGTGAAGGTTGTGATGGTGGATGGAGTGAAAGTTTATCGATTGAAAACGCTGAGGGACAAATTTACAGTGGTTATTTTGATCATTGTGGCGGAAATGCAATCCCTGCAAGCCTTGGTGACATTGAAGCTGTTGTAGAAGCTATGGAGGCTCTTATTCCTAATTTGAGTGACTTAGTAGAATAAAAGCCCCAAAATAAATGTTATTCTTTCTCTTTGCTCTAGTTTTTTACTGTATCCCTATCTCCATTGTGATATTAGGATTCCGTTGGGTGTTACGCAAAGAAGGGAAAAAACGAAAAGCGAAAAACTTTACGAAATACGCCTTTATTGGTTTACTCACCTGTTTAATTGGGTTTTCTGTCGCGTTATGGATCAGTCGGAGACATGTTTTAGAATTTGAATTAGGTAATAAATTCGCAATTGTTCTTATCGCAACTGAACAGGAAGGATTCTTGGATTTCCCTGTTGAATTTGATATGGAAATAACCAATTTAAATACAGCAAAAAATGTTGAATTTGAATTCACCTCGAGCCATGGACCAACAATGCAATTTTGTACCTACCCAAATTTTCCATCTCATATTTTTATTCACGAAATGAATCGTGGATCTTATATGAATTGGATAATCGATATGTCAACAGCCACAATGGAAACTGACTATGGTCAAAATAAATATCCGATTGAAAATGCGGAATCTTGCGTTGAACTTACTTCCTTTTTTGAATTAAGATGTGTATTTTTAAGTACCAATTAAACTGTGGTTAAATGAAATACTATTTATTACTATTAATTCCTTTTATTATGTCATGTGAAGATTCCATAAACTTAGATGTAAACAAAGATTTATCAATTCACTATTCTTTTCGTGACTCATCTGTTCCACCTCGCTACCATAGAAGTTATGACATTACAATCACCTCAACTAATGCACATATAGTTGTAAAATCTTATGGAAATAAATTAGCAGATGAAAATTATGGGGTTAAAAAAGAAGACTTTAATAATTTGATTGAAATTATAAATGAAGCCGAGTTAGTGTCAGGTTCAGTTGATGCAGAACCTGGATGCACGGGCGGTACGGGTGAAAGTTTAATAATGAAAGAAGAAAAAATACAAGTTTACAAAGGAACGATTGATAATTGCGGAGGAACTACTATTCCTTCATCTCTTGGGAAGATTGAAAAAGTAGTTGAAGCTATTAAAGCATTCATTCCTAATTTAGCCGAATTGCGGAAATAATTGGGTTCGAATAGAAACAAATTTGATCTTTAAAACTAGAAGTTGTATTTTTAGATTGACTTAACAAAACAACACAATGAAATATTATACAGTCTTTATTATCGGATTATTATTCTCATGTTCGGGCACTCCTTCTTTAGTTTTAAACGAAGAAGAGCCCATTGAAATTGAATATGCTTTTAGTGATGCATCTGTCTCACCAGAATACCACCGCAGTTATACAATCAGTATTGACAAATCTTTAGTATCTATAAGTGTTGATTCTTATGGCGATATTTTAACTGTTGAAAATCAACCTATTGATATTGATGAATTTACGGCATTAATTGAAACTATTAACGCCTCAAATCTTACATCTGGAAGAAACACCCCAGATGAACCATGTGACGGCGGCACAGGCGAAAGCTTAACGATTAAGGAGTCTGGCGCTGAAGTGTATAACGGTTATTTTGACCATTGTGCAGACGACGTACCCGCTTCAATGGGAGATATAGGTGTAGTTATTGATGCCATTCACGCACTTGCTCCTAATTTGGAGGAAATGTTGGATTAATCGAATACGGATTTCTATTCCTTAATAATCGTAAACTGCTTCTTACCCGAATCAGATTGAATAATCAAAATGTATTCGCCTGACGAATATGAACTCATGTCAACACTAATATCCTCCGTAAAATAGAGCGTTTTTCTCACTACAACTTTACCTGTAATATCAATTATTTCCAAGACCAACTCATCCCATTGTTCATCAATTAAAACATGAACTACATCTTTAGTTGGATTTGGGTGAATTGATATATTAGCACCAAAAGTGTTTTCATTAATCTCGGCATCAATAATTGAAATGCAGGCAGAGGTGTCGACACAACCATCTTGTTCAATAATAACTGCAAAGCTCCCATTGTCAATTGCTGTGTAGGTTATTCCATCCTCAATTGGGATAATTGGTGCATAGTCATCATCACAATCAACCCAAGAGTAAGTGGCGTCAACCAAATCTTCTGCAGTAATAGTCCAATCTTCAATACTTAAGTCTGTGTTAATTTCATGAACTGCTAATTCTAATGTGACGGTAGAATCACAACCTAGAATGGTTGGGAATACTTCAACATAAGTTCCAGCTTCAGTTAATATTAAGGCTCCAAAGTCAAAGCTCTCTCCCGCGCAAATTTCTGCGGTGAAGGAACTTTCAAATATTGCATTCGTCGCAAGCGTTAATGTAACAGTAGAATCGCAACCATGAATACTTGTGAAACTATTTGAATAAACTCCAGGTTCTGTTAATTCAACATCTCCAAATAAATAGATCTCTCCAGCACATATTGTCGCACTAGCATTAAATTCACCTGTATATAAATAATTTGGATGCCCTGGTTCGCAGATCGTATCCAATGGTGTAATGCAAGATGGGTTCGATCTTAAAACTGAACCACATGCATTAGAAATTTGATGTAAATAAAGCTCGGTCCCAATTAAGGAATATTTCACTTTTGCAAATGATGAGGCGTTTGATGTAATGCCGCTGGTGGCGTTTCCAGTAAACCCATCATTCCCGCTAAAATGATCAAAAAATGAGGCATGTATTTGTTGGGTATTCACATCTACAACTCCATTGAGCGTAGTTGTTAATCCGTAACAATTAGTATAGGCCAACAAACTCACATAATACTGATCTGTTGTGCTTGGAATATCAGCCAAGTCAACAATTAACGTGGAATCTCCAGAACTGAACCAAGCACTTGTACCTGACTCATAATAACAGTAATTTGATTCGGCCTCATCCGTTAAACCATCTCCGTCGCTATCCAAATCTAGAAAATTAGAAATACCATCTCCATCATAATCAATACTTGACCAACAAAACGGATCAATTGCTAAACCGTCATCACAATCGGTAGTGAGTTGATAAACATAAAGGTCGTTTCCAATCAATTTAAAGCGAAGTTTACTTATATCCGAAGAAATGGATGTCACTTGATTGATTGCATCATAAGTATAGCCATTTTCAATCCCATTAAAGTGTTGATATTCGATCACTGAAATTTCATTTAAGTCTGCCTTGACATGTGCCATTAATGAAGCTTGTTCAGCTCCACAAGCTTCTGTTAAACTTATGTTTATAAAGGATGTTCCAGAATCAAAAGTATGAACCAATACAGAATCAACACCTAAAAGGGTTTCTGCAACCTCAACAAGTTCGTAACATGGCGTATTTTCTGTAAAATCTGGCAGGCCATCATTATCACTGTCCAAATCTTCACTATTCGGAATCCCATCTCCATCAGCATCTAAAGACGACCAACAACCCGAAGTTAAACGAACCGCTCCTGTATCGCAATCATTCGCAATGTGATGTAAGTATAATTGGTCATCCAATAATTTTAACGCTATTTGTGTAGGCACATCCCAAGTTGATGTTTGCACTTTACTCGAATCACTCTCGGTTAAAGGATCAATAAATGAGTCTGATCCAAAATGCTGATAGGCCCATGGATTGATTTTATTCTCATCCAAATCCACAGAAAATTCTCCCATGGCATAGGTCGTATCACATTTATTTCCAAATTCTAAAGAAATATAGAACGCCCCAGAACCGCCATCAAAATCAGTTATTAAAACCGAATCTGCCACGTCTATAAATACAGATACATCTAATATGCTTGTGCAACTCGAAGCTTCGTCAAAATCATCAATCCCGTCACCATCAGTATCAGGACAACTATTGTCTAACATAGTTATAAAGCTCGTCATGGTCTTCGTGTCTGTATTTCCAAATTCATCTGTAACTGTTAGCGAAACATGATAAGAACCAGGTGTGGAATAATAAACAATTGGTTTTTCAGCCGAAGATTCGGAAGGATAACCTCCTGAAAATTCCCATTGGTAAGTTGTTTCTCCTGAAGAATGCACACAATTTTGAACAAATTCAATTGGTGTTACAGGACATAAAACTTGGGTGGCAGATGCTGCAAAATTCGCAATTGGATCCTCCGTTTCTTCCAACAAATCATGCTCCCATGATCCTCTAGAACTTCCCATTCTTAATTTTCCCATTGGTGGAACAATGAATAAGCCAGTTGTATAGCCCATTGTGGGAAGCCCCGTTCCAATTAGCGTCCAATCTGGCATAGTATTGTTCTTATACCAAACGCCTGAGTTACCTGAAAATGCCAAATAAATTCCGCCGTCTGTTCCAAATTGATGTGCAATTTCTGAAACTGGAGTTAATGGTAATGAGGGTGTTGTTAGATTCCACCAAATTAAGCCACCAGTAGTTGTGTGCAGTATTTTGGCATCATTTTGATAATTGCCATAGGCCAACCAAAGCTCATTCGGACTATTGCCAACTGTCAATCCAACAATATTGGTCATCCCTTCGGTTACACCTCCAGTTGGAGTAATATCGGTCCAAGACACTCCACCATCCACTGATTTTTCTACCGTATTGTTACCGTGCAAAACATACATTCTTGAACTATCCTGTGGGCAGATTCTAAACTCATTGACCGTTGCACCAAAATCGTGAAATTCTGTTTCAGATTCAAAATTATCTCTACTTACATAAACCTTTGAAGTATTGTGTCCATAAAAGGTATGGTAAAGGTTAGGATGAAACTCCATTGTATTTAGGCGAAAAGCCGTACTAACTGATTGCGTATATAAGAAATTACCTTCATCATCTAGTTCTGTTTTGAACTTACCATAACCGTGGTTATAATAAATTAATTGGTCATGCGATTGGTTAACTGAAGTGCGACTGGCATCTCCACCACCCCGACTAATCCATCCATTATCACCATCAAATCTTCTAATTTTTGTTGGACCATGGTCGCACCCAGCAGATAAAATGTCTGATTTTGGAGAACTTGAAAAACCCCATAAATCTATCGCGGATATTTCCCTTCCAATTGTATGAACACTTTCCATAGCGTCCGTAGAAATGGCCAAACCTCCATCTGAACCAATGAATACTAAATCTCCTACACAATCTATTGAACGAATATCTGGATGAACATATTTTGGACAACCGCCATATCCCGAAGTCATGTCTGTATAAGTTAGGCCGCCATCATAAGATCGGTTGACTGAACTTGCGAAATAATAGCCCGTATAAATATTGTCTTCATTTAATGGATTGACTTTGACACCTTCCGTTTTTCCAACCCAGTTTTTAGAATTTAATACGCCTGTTTCGTCATACCGATAAATGGAATCTGTTGTAAAAAGTGAATAAATATAAAGCTGATCTGGACTGTCTGGAATAGTTTGAAAAGCCATCATACTGGGCATTGTTCTCCCTAAATCAATATCCAAGTTAACCAAGAGCGTAAAAGACAATCCGCCATCAATTGATTTATAAATGCAAGGATCATTTGAAGCATTATATGCGCCTAAATAGAACACGTTGGCATCATCCATATCTTTTTCTAAGCCAAAAAAGTTGAAGCCGCGATTGTAAATACCAAATTCAGAATTAACAGAATGCGCACCCCAATAATGATCACTTCCTCCGCTAGAATTATCAAAAACTTCTGTCCAAGAATCTCCGCCATCTATGGAACGATATAACTGTCTTCCGAAGGTTGATAAAACAACATCCTCGTCAGCAGATGAAATGGCTATAAAATAAGGTCGTCTTGAAGGATCAACACCCCGATTAAGTTCTGGACATAAATCCCAATCATCCCCGCCATTCACACTTTTTAATAGCCCAGACTCTGTTGCCGCATATACCAATGAATCATTCAAATTACTGGCTTCTATTTCACCGTAATAATAATCTCTGTTTGCATAGGTATTCGTTCCATTTCCATATTCAGCATCTGTTAAGGACCATGATGCTCCCTGATCTTTACTCACCCATAAACCACCATAGGAAAATCCTGCAAAAAGATTATCGGTATTGTATGGATTAATGTAAACACGGTCACAAAAACCACCCGATAATGATGAAGAGGTTCCGCATGTAGTTTCTTCGGCAAAGTTAGGCCCAAGCATTCGCCAAGAACCAAATGTTTTTGCCATTCCTGTCGCTCCAAAGCTTGTTGTTGGATCTAAATCATAAGCCAAATAATTTCCCTCCGAATCTATACTCAATCGGGCAGTTTCTAACCAACGAATAAACCGCCTTTTTTGGTGACTTGTTTCTTTGGGGTGAAGGTTGAAATAGGTATCAAAATAAACCTCAGCATCCAAAACATTCGGATTATCGGCATTCATTTCTATAAACCAATTTGTGCTAGAATGATCCACTTTGATCATTGGAAAAGGGTTCGTTTCTCCATCTTGCGTTAAGCCATGTTGTGTAATGAACAATGTGGCAATGAAGAGGATACGATAACCGAATAAGGAAGCCATAATAACTGGTTTAATTGGAGAAATAAAGGTAGCCTTTTTAATTCATCCCTGAAATTCTTGATAAAGTCGATTCACATGCTGGCGAAACTTCTTCTTTTGACCGCGTTCTTTGCGCTCCATTCTATCAAATTCGCCGTGCATTTCTACAAGCAATTCAATAGCAGCATCACGCTCACCAATTTCATTTAAAAAATAACAAAACGCAATTCGCTGTGGATAATTTGAAAACGGACCATCCATATCCTCAAAGGTCGCTCGTGCATCTGCAGTTCTTCCCTCTTTTTGCAAAGCCAATGCATAAGAGATTCTTTTTTCTGAATTCAAAAACTCTTTATGATTTTTGATCCGCTCGCCAGCCTCAACTGCTTTGGCATAATTCTCATTTAAATAGTAAACTTCAACTAAGTTGCATAGCGTAAAAGGGTCATCTTTGTTAAATCCTTCCAAGCATGATTCGTACATTTCAATTGCCTCATCAAATCTATTAGCGACAACATATTTATCTGCTAAGTTCGATCGATTTGCAATAGTGCTGGAGTATTTTACTTCCTTTTCTAATTTTTCAATTTCGTAGTTTGAATTAATCACACCTTTTACTCCTTCTGATAAATCGGCTATGTTTTTTCTACTATAAAAATGCTCATAGAGATAGATTAAGCAACCGATTAAAGGGAAAAACAGGATCAACCAATACCATTTCTGATCTGATCTTTTTCTATAAGCATGCAACAAGCAAATCACTTGCAACACAATTATAATTGGAAAAAAACCGTACATGTACATCATAAAACTGGCACTGAATTGAAGTTCGAATATAATTGGTTTTTTCTTTCTTAAAAAATATTGACTATAAAATCTTGAATTAATGCCATATAAATAAAGGCTTGAGCGTGTTAGTTATTGCCCAATTTGCTTAAATTTGCTTTTTTCAAATCAATCAAAATGCAACGAATAGAGATTAAAGAATTATTGGCCACGGCAAGCTTTGGCGACAAAGTAAATGTAAAAGGATGGGTAAAGGGTTTTCGACAAAATCGTTTTATCCAATTAAATGATGGGTCAACAATTAATACTGTACAAGCCGTAATTGATTTTGAGAACACGGATGAAGCTTTGTTGAAAAGGATCAATACGGGTGCTGCGGTATCAATCATTGGTACCTTAGAGGAATCTCAAGGAGCAGGTCAAAAATTTGATTTAACGGTTGAAAGTCTTGAGATTTTAGGAGATGCTGATCCGGAAGAGGTGAAGAAAACCATCATATCTCCAAAGGCACATAGTCTTGAAGTTTTAAGAGAACAGGCGCATTTACGTTTTAGAACGAATCTATTTGGTGCGGTTTTCAGAATTAGACATGCTACTTCTTTTGCCATTCATAAATACTTTAACGATAAAGGTTATTATCACATTGCAACACCAATTGTAACGGGTTCTGATGCTGAAGGTGCCGGGGAAATGTTCCGCGTATCAACTTTAGATCCTAAAAATCCACCTTTGGATGAAAACGGTGAGGTTGATTATAGTCAAGACTTTTTTGGTAAAGAAACGAACTTAACTGTTTCGGGTCAATTAGAGGCGGAATTAGCTGCAATGGCACTCGGAAAAGTCTATACTTTTGGCCCCACTTTTAGAGCTGAAAACTCGAATACAGCTCGGCATTTAGCGGAGTTTTGGATGGTTGAACCTGAAGTAGCTTTTAATGATATCATAGACAACATGGATTTGGCGGAAGATTTTCTGAGCTATATCTGTCAATATGTAATGGACAATTGTGCGGATGATATTCAGTTTTTAAATGACCGTGAATTAAAAGAAGATTCTAAAAAGCCAATGGTTGATCGGAATCCAATGTCTTTAATTGAACGCTTAACATTTGTTATTGAGAATGATTTTGAGCGCATTACTTATACTGAGGCGATTGACTTATTGCGCAACTCAAAACCGTATAAAAAGAAAAAATTCAAGTACCCAGTTGAATGGGGAACTGATTTACAAAGTGAACACGAGCGCTTTTTAGTTGAAAAGCACTTTAAAAAACCTGTTATTATTCGTGATTATCCAGCGTCATTCAAAGCATTTTATATGCGTTTAAATGAGGATGGAAAAACCGTTGGTGCCATGGATATTTTATTCCCTGGTATTGGTGAAATTATTGGCGGATCGCAGCGTGAAGAGCGTTATGAGGTGCTACTTGAAAAATGCAAAGCATTCGACATTCCAGAAGAGGAAATGTGGTGGTATTTAGATTCTCGTAAATTTGGTACAGCACCACATTCTGGTTTTGGACTAGGTTTTGAAAGAATGGTGATGTTCACAACTGGTATGTCAAATATAAGAGACGTAATCCCTTTCCCAAGAACTCCCGGCCGCGCAGAATTCTAGCAGCTAGCTGCTTTTTACTGTTCGTTTTGACTTTTAGGGATGCTTTTTGGCGTGGACGGCTGAGCCATCTTTTCTGTTAGATTTGAATTGGTTTGTGTTTGAATAAAAATATGAAATCGCGGGTTTCGTTTCTCTTTATTAGATATTTAAAATGCACTTATGAAAAAAATATATTACCTCAAGACTTGTTCCACTTGTCAACGGATCATGAAAGAATGGAATGTGGATGACAGCTTTGAATTGCAAAATATCAAAGTGGAAAAGATGACTGAGGAACAGGTAGATCAAATGATTGAAATGGCTGGAAGTGCAGCGGCATTATTCTCTAAACGCTCTCAAAAATTCCGCGCAATGGGTTTACATGAACGTGAAGTGTCTGAAGCAGAAATGCGCCAACTTATTTTGGATGAATATACTTTTTTGAGTCGCCCGGTGCTGCTATTAGGTGATTCCATTTTTGTTGGCAATTCTAAAAAAGTGGTGGCTGCAGCGGCAGAAGCATTAGGCGCCCAGTAATTTAGGAAAGTCAATCGATCAATAAATCATGCGCCCCTTAATCAAATCACACATAGCCTTATTCGTTCTTAATTTAATGTATGGGGCAAACTATGTTGTTGCCAAAGGCTTAATGCCAAATGTGATTGGTGCAAATGGATTTATATTACTTCGCGTTGGAGGTGCGGCGGTTCTTTTTTGGCTGCTTTTTAGCGCAAAATTTGAAAAAGTTACGAAAAAGGATTTAGGTCTTCTAGCCATTTGTGCCTTATTTGGTGTGGCCGTAAATCAACTCTTTTTCTTTAATGGCTTAATGCGAACTTCACCGGTTAACGCATCAGTGATAATGACCACCTCACCAATAATGGTCTTTATTTTATCCTTAATTCTACTCAAAGAAAAGCCCAATGCCATAAAAATTGTGGGCTTAATTATAGGTGCAGCTGGGTCTATCATTTTCACCTTACAAGGTAGTTTCAGTGGTGATTCAAGTTTATTGGGAGACTTCTTTATTTTCATGAATGCCGCCTCCTACTCGCTTTATTTAGTGCTGGTTAAACCGCTCATGGCAAAATACAAACCCTTAACTGTTATCACTTGGATCTTTACATTTGGACTAATCTATGTCTTGTGTTGGCCTATGAGCAGTAATGAATTGTTGGCTACTGAATTTACAAGCATCTCAACAGAAGCAGCTATAAGACTAACTTTTGTCGTTGTTTGTGTTACTTTTTTACCTTACCTATTAATGGTTTATGCCATGAAAAGAGTTAGCCCTGCAATAGGTAGTACCTACATTTATTTGCAACCGCTTTTGGCCGCTTTCTTTATTTATATTTTTTGGTTGTTTGGATTGGAGAACTATACACAGGATATAACCTTGCCTAAAATATTGGCAGCATTACTCATATTTTTAGGAGTGTATTTGGTAATTAAGCCAAATAAATCAGTATCGAACTAAATCAAACTACCAATAATTTCAGTAGATTTGAAACAGAAAATTTGCAATTATGTTGAATACTATTCATACAGTTGACTTGGAAAGTGCTTTAGGCAACTTGGAACTTATTAAATTGGGCGAGGATGTCTATGAAATCAGTTCTCCTAATAATAAGTCAATAGTATTAGAATTACTCTCAATTGACTTGGCCTTAAAAACAATCACGATTCGACATCAGCATGCAGTTCATGATTTAACCTTTAAAGACAATTTAGATTTAGTCTTAGATAAAATGGGGATTAAACGCGCAGTAGATACGGTAAGTACTGACATTAAAGCACCCATGCCCGGAAAAGTCATTGACATTATTGTGGCAGAAGGTGATTCCGTGACTAAAGGAGATGGCATTCTAATTTTAGAGGCTATGAAAATGGAAAATGTGCTGAAAGCTGAGCACGATTGCACGATTAAAAAAATCTTGATCTCCACTGGCATTAGTGTTGAAAAAGCACAGGTTTTAATTGAATTAGCATAGATCTCTATAGCCTTTCTTATTTATTTTTCAGGCAGTTAACCTCGTTCTTAGGTTAAGTGTTTCAATTAATTGTTAATTTAGGTGATACCTAATTTAAATGCTATGAACCCCAAATCATCAAAAAAGAACGTCATAATTATATTGTGCGTCACGGCTTTACTTGCCGTACTATTTACAGAAATGACCTTTTACGGAGAGGCAAAAGTTCTCTCAACAATAATTGGAGCAGTACTACTTGGTGGCATTGCACTGATCATTATTGCCAATATTATTAAGAAGTACCTTCCCACCAAATGGGGGAAATGGATTACCAATAAATTGGGCGTCTTTATCTTTTTTGATTATGTGGCACATGAACTCTTAGAAAATCGCGTTGGAATCATTATTTCAGTTGTGCTTTTAGGCTTATTTGCCGGCATGGAGCAAGCGCAAGAATTGCTCTTGCATCTTTCTGAAAATAAACTGGGACCACCGGTATTTTTTGGTTTACTATTGCTCTTGGCATTGCTCAATTGGTATTGGGTGCGCTTTACATATATCGCAAATGTAAAAGCAATTGATTGGCCCAATTTTTTGTCGCAAAGCTTTAAAATGCATCTACAAGAGAAGGATCGAGAGGTTAATCATATTCGAGCAATATTACCCAAATTCATAGGATTGATTATCATCCTTATTCCAACGTTTTTTATCCTCATTTTATATTTGAGAAATGTTGGATCTGATCATGATGCACTCGCTGTGGTTGGCACAGCACTTTTCTATTGGTCACTCATGATAATTTGCTATGCTTTTGCAAAAGTTTCTTTTTATCAGGTGATTAAAGATTTGATTACAAAAAGAAAATGGATTTTATGGACTGTACTTGGCGTTCTTGTTGGTTTCACAGTAATGCTTGCTGCTTGGAATGATACGGAGTCTCCTAAAAAGATTCCTTATTTATACTTATCAGGCGGTGTAATTGCCATTCTTTATTTCCTATTCGCTTCCATGGAAATTGAAAAAATCCTCTTGAAGTCTTTTCGGCTTATTCAAAGTAAAAACCGTCTTAATTTTGCCATATTTTGGGGCGCTATCGTCACCTTGTGCTTTTTCATTTTATTCAATTTTTTACCGCTTCTAATTCCAATTAACGGTTTATCTATTTTATTAGCAGGACTTGTTTTTTATACATTCATGGCATATATGCTGATTATAATTGGCGGTAGAAATAAATTGCCAGTCTTAACTTTGATTGTTGTTGGCGGCGTAATTTCATCAATCATAGTAGCACCCGGCAGCTCCTTACATGACGTAAGATTATCTCCAAAATCGCAGTTTAACGTTCAAGAACGCGCCACAATAGATGAATATGTTGCGGCTTGGTTTGAAGATCATGCAACCGACATCCAAAACTATGGTCAAAAATATCCCATTGTATTTGTTTCGGCTGAAGGTGGCGGATCGCGTGCAGCATTTTGGACACTCATGGCCCACAATGCCATGGAAGAGAGTGTGGACAATTATTACGATCATATTTTTTCGTTGAGTGGTGCATCTGGCGGAAATACGGGTAACTCATTTTATGTTGCTTATCATGACGTCGCAGATGAAACAGACAATGTTGCAGAAATGGCGAATGAAGTATTTAAAAATGATTTTGTATCCACTGATATTGGCTTACTGTTTGGTAGAGATTCTTGGCAAAGTATTGTTGGTTCTGGCCGCTTTTATGATCGATCCGAATTTTTACAACAAAGATGGGAAGATGCCTTGTCTGGCTATTTTAACGGTAATTTTAATGGGGATGTTAATCCGCTACAACGCGAATTTTTATCGTTTTGGTATGATCAAAATAATCAACTCAAATTTGATCACCCCTTGTTCTTATTACATACAACACATGTTCAAACGGGCGATCATGCTACCATGAGTGCCGTGCAACTGAATAATTTTATTCCGCAAAACATGGATTTATTGGAACGTACTGATACTATTTTGAATAAAACGATTCCCTTAAGTTCTGGCGCATTAATGAATGCCCGTTTTCCTTTGGTGTGCCCTTCTGGTAAAATTCCAGATGTAGGTAACTTTGTGGATGCTGGTTATTACGACAATTTCGGTGCTGCAGAAACCCGTGCTGCAATGAAAAGTGTAATCAAGTTCTTGGCAGATTCTTCAAACAATTACAATGCCGCCGATTTTGAAATTGTTCATTTAGTCTTTAGAAATGGCTTACCTAATGACGAAACTGGAGAATATATGGCCGTTCGAAGCAATAGAACAGCAAAAGGAGCAAAAAATGAGGCTTATATTCCATTTAGTCCTGTTGCGGAACAACTTGTTCCAGTAATAGCGCTTTCAGGTGCTGCTTTTGCGCATCCTAATAGAGAACTGGCAGAAGCGGAGTATTTGGCTAACACCACGTTTTATTTTGACTTAAAACGAATGGAAGTTGACTATGGCGGTGAACGAATAAAACCTATTCTTCCACTTTCGCGTCATTTATCCGATTTAGCCCGTCTTTCTATGGAGATTTGTATCCAAGATATTATGGATACCCAAATGGATGATTTACTGAAACTATTTGCGCCGAAGCAACCGGATTAGGTCGATTACTAAGGAATTGAAGCTTGATTTTATTGAGCGTAGTTTTTATCTTTTAATTTTTTTCCAAACGCTTTCGAGCAGACCTTTTTTGGTTTACCGAAAGCTTTGCTGAAGGTAAACGCCGAGTAGCTTCGTTGTGAATTCCATTTCTTAGTTCTTTATTTTGTCTAAATCCCTTAAATAGTGAAGTAACGTGCTTATACAGGCAATCTCAAATCCGTATGTTCCACCTAGTTTTCGAGTCTGTTCTCCATTTTTAATTTCAATCCACTCAGCTCCAGCATCAGCGCAATCTCCACAGCCTAAATATTCATCAAAATCAATAAATTCTTCGTAATTAACGGAAGCAATTAACTCATTATAAGTCGAATCTTCAATACTGGAATACTCAATAATCTCTTTATTATCAGACCAACGAAATTTGGTGTTTAAAATACCTTTGGACGTGAATTCTATTTTTGATTTACAAAAGCCGAAGCATTCTCCAGAAGAATAGCCATATTCAATTCTATAGGAATCTTCAGCGTTTCTAACCAAATCTATTTCATGAGTTTGAGCGGGAACATAATCTTTAAGTGTTTCGTCCGTTTCTAATGGTGACGGCGCAAATTTGGATTCGGATAAAAATTGGTTTTCTATATGCCTATGTGAATATTCAGGTTCAGTTTCAGTATTGCATGAAAGAATAAATCCTATTATAAAAAGTATTGGAGAAAATCTCATAATTTATTCTTTAAGCCTGTTCAAGCCAACCTTAATAGACAACAGCTATCTCTAACTATCCAATTTCTTTAATTCTTCTTGCAGTTCTTTAATGCTTACTGCTCGAAACTCTGACGCAGGTGCCTTTTCTCTTGTAGTTGTTTCATGTAAACTAATATAAGCTTGTCCTTGCACATATTTTAATGCCATTAGCCAAACACTATAATCGGGTGGAATCTTTGCGTACCCAAACACTTTATTATAAGAACCTGGCGCCATGATTGATCTGCGATCGCGAAAAACGAGCTTACAATCAAAGTCAGTATTAAAAGGAACATCTGTTAGCATGGTTATCTTCTCACTCATTGGAAAACTTGAAAAAGCATCACAATTAATCCAACCCATTGTGTTAATACGTGCCGTATAATATTTTAAATCTGCGGCCGAACCTGTTCCGTCTGCCAGTTTATTTTCAATATTTTCAAACCCTAGTCTTTGTCTTTCCGCCTCTAATTTCATGAGCGTATCTTGGTAATCTCGATAATTGGTTACGCCATATTTCTCAAATTCATCCAATTGTTGTTTCATCATCTCCTGTCGCACGCGCATTAATGTGTCATTTAGTTCTTTATAGGTACTTACCTTATAATATTCCATCAATTCTATGCATTGATATGGATAAGGTTCTTGCCTGAAATAATCAGGCTCCTTCGATTTTAAAGATTTTTGGCATTTTCTAAATTCCCTATTCTCCATTTTTATGGCATAATTCGTAGCACCTCTCATGGTTCTACCTAATCTTCCAATTCTACAAAAAAGGCCACATTTTACGCATGGCGGTGGCGGTTCTTCATAATTAGAAGAATCACACCAATCATAAGGAAACCCAAAATTAAACATCCAAAAACTACTGCCATTTCTTGCTGGTGCCCAATCCATATGATTTGTTGTCGCATTTCGTGCACCCGTAAATAATTGCATGTCTGCTCGCAAGGTATCGGTCGGAATCATTATGGTTAACTCCGTTCCTTTCTTTAAATATATGCTATTGCCATCCTGGTCAGTGGCCTCGGTATATACCATGCCTGCGGTTTCTAGTAAGCGTCCGTCTGAGGTTGTTGAAAGGTTTTCAAGGAGCATGTCTGAAAGCTTATAAACCTCTTTGGTTTTCAATAGAATACAATCCTTAGATTGAGTTTTGAATGAACCTGCCGGAACTACAATCACAGTTCCTTGATCTAATGTTAAAATTGTATCCCGATTTGGATTAATGCAAAACGTTTGTTTTTGCTGTTCTAATAAATTATATAAATCTTGAATAGAACTTGCCGCAATTGCTTCGGGTTTTTGCCATACAATTTCTACACGGCGATTTTGCTCTTTATCTGTGTCATTCTTATTCGCATTCAATGGGTTTTTCTCCCCTTTATAATCAACCGTAATTTTATCCTTTGAACAACCCAATTCAATCAGTTGATTCCGCACAAACTCAACTCTCTTCTTCGATAGTTTAGAATTGTAGGTGTCTGAGCCATCCGCATCTGTATGACCAATCAATTGAATACTTATTGCATTATTCAAATCGAATTTGAACAATTGCTTCAATTTTGTTTGTTCTTGTGTTGCCAAGGATGCTACGTCAACTTCAAAATGAACATTTGCCTTATTCTGTGCCCATAATCCAAGGCTTAAAAAAAGGAAAATGATGGTTAAAAAATTTGAGCTAGAATTGACGGTAGGAATTTGATTACGCTTCATAATAAGTGCTATTTGCTTGCAAGTCTTTATGTCAAAAAAGACAACAAGTAACCCATTTTTAAATTTTCTCTCTGCTTAAACTGCGCTTTCTTTAATATCTAAGAGCCTACGAACACATTTTACAAAATACGTGAAGATTGGGTGTGGAATGTCTGCACTAGAAACTATTTGCGGGCAAAACATAGTAAATAGAAAAAAGGGATGCACTTTATGTTTGAGTATTTCGGGGTCAAAATATTGATTGCGGGCACCAATCTCAAAATCCTTTGTAAGTAATTCTGAATATTGCGGTAAAATTGAATAGCGTGAAGAACTATATTCTGTTGCGCCTCTATTCAAATACAATTTACTGAACTCTGCTGAGAAACGATCCAACGTTACACCTGTAAATTGATTGCCATCTACCAAATTATCAGAAATTACACGTTCAGCTTTCAAATCTAAACCCAAACCAGTGAAATAAGTTTCAATCAAAATCTTAAAGCATTCACCTGTTCCTAAAACAGGCACGTCCTTATCAATTAACGTTTTAATAATGGATTGAAAAAAGAAGGGGGTTTGGTAAGGACCGGGAGCAATTACAATCCCGTCATAGGTTTCATAAAAGTTATCAAGTTGTTCGGTACATTCCCGCTCGTTTAACCAATAATAATTAATGGGTTGATCCAACACCTGCTCTGCATGCTGCAACGCTTGGTTGGTGGCATTATGCGAGTGGTAAGCAAAATTGTAATCTCCAATTATAGCAATGCGTAAGACTCCGTCCATACTTTATATCCTAATGAGCTTTAGATAAAAATAGTAAAAAAAAACGGGAGATTCAAAGAACCTCCCGTTTTATAACATAATGTTAATTTCTTATTCTAGTTTAAATGCTGATCGCATATGTCCGTTTTCCAGACATTTCATACTATCGGGTGTACCGTAAGATGAGTTCAATAATGTACAATTGAACGAAGCGTCAAATTGCATGTATTTACCAGTTGTATCAGATTCTTGAATTAATGTATTAAATACAAAGCTTTCAAGACAAACAGATGCAGTCGTATCGCTGGCCCAAGTTTGTCCGTTTGGATCAATCCATCTTACTGCAATACCGTTATGTCCAGGATTATCTGAATAATCTGGATTAGCATTGTCATTTAAGAAAGTTTTCCATTCCTCTATTGTTGGGTTATTAGTTCCACCATCTGTCCAATTAATTGAACGAATCTCAACCTCTAGTCCTCCAGGTACATCTTCATTCTCAACACTTGTCATATAACGTGCATTTGAAACACCCTCTGTAACAATAGTTTTAAAAGATTGATAATAACAAGAATCCGTATATGTTACGGTTGCTGTTGTATCTCCAATATCCGCCTCACATTCACAGTTCAAATCAACCAACGGTACTGGTGGTGGAATAACTTCGTGATCGGTGCAAGAATTTAGCGCCGCGAGACCAGCAAAACCGAATAATATGTATAGTTTTCTCATAACTGTAGTTTTTGTAAAGATATAGCTTTTTTTAAACTATTACGAGACCATGCGCATTTTGGTTGCCTGCAATGAAATATCAATTCCGTTGATTGGTAAAAATTTTTGCTTCTGGAGCCCAACAATTTTACTTTCAATGGTTTCGCAGTTTTCATAAATTGACCGCACCGTTTCTCCTAAAGTTACAAACCCTAACACAAAATCTTTGTAGGAAACCTGATAACGTAAATCGCCTTTCACATTAGTTCCGGCGGCTTTTAGTTGAACCATTGAACCCACCTTTAAGTGGTGATAAATGTAAATCATATCATGATCAGACAATTCAGCCACAGATACGATTGTATTGAGTTTAAATGAATCTGATATTTCAAATCCTTTTTTAAATAATGAATGCATTATAATTGCTTTAAATGATGAGTAAATTATGCTCTGATTTGCTTGACAACTTGGCTAAACTGGAAGTTTTCTAAAACAATGGCTTCGCCAAAAACGTTTTCAAAACTATAATCAACGATTGCTGTTCCATCTGCAAAAACGAGCGAATTCACTTGTTTAATTTTAAATTCAAAACCGCTAGCCGTTATCTTAGCAATAATGCGATTTAAATCTGTGTGTGAAATTAGCATCTCTGTTTCAATCGTATTACCTTGCACAATTAAATCGCACTTAGCATTAACCGTTGAATCACCCATTTCATAGGTTACTTCTTTAATGATTAGCTTCTCGTAAAATGAAATTATATTTTCCATAACTGTTATTATTTGATACAATTTTACGGGGGCAGACCGTAAGCTATTTACGTTCTGCTAAATATTTTCATTTTTTTTCATAAAAATCCCTCATCTCGCTAATCAGTCTAATTTCAGCTAAATAAAATCATTGTTGATATTTTTCCAAAATCCGTAGAGATAGTTTTAATTTTAACGTACAAAACGTTTAACTTTAGCGTCTCTTAAGAAAACTATATAAAAATAGAAATGAAAAATATTCTTGTAATCGGTGCCGGGCTTTCAGCTTCCTCCATGCTTCGATACTTTACAGAAAATGCTGCTGCAGAAGATTGGTATATAAAAGTTGGAGATCGCAATGGTGATCTTGCAATTTCAAAAGTACAAGGATGTGATAGAGCGGAAGGCTTTGCTTTGGATGGATTGAATGGTGACCTAAGAGCTCCGTTAATTGAATGGGCAGATTTGGTTGTTTCAATGTTGCCTGCACGTTTTCATATAGAAGTGGCAAAAGACTGTATTCGTTTTAAAACGAACTTAATTACACCGTCATACATTTCTAAGGAAATGCGTGAATTGGATCAAGCCGCTAAAGATGCTGGAATAATTATCATGAATGAAATTGGTGTTGATCCTGGTTTAGACCACATGAGTGCCAAAAAGATTTTAGATGAAATTGAAAGCCGTGGCGGAAAAATGCACATTTTTGAATCTTTTACAGGTGGTTTAGTAGCACCCGAAAGTGATGATAATCCGTGGAATTATAAATTCACATGGAATCCAAGAAATGTTGTATTGGCCGGGCAAGGAAGTGCTGCCAAATTTATTCAAGAAGGACAATACAAATACATCCCATATACACGTTTGTTTAGAAGAACAGAGGTGATTGAAATTGAAGGATTTGGTAAGTTTGAAGGCTATGCCAATCGCGATTCTCTAAAATACCGTGAGATTTACGATTTGCAGGATATCCCTACTATTTATAGAGGAACTTTGCGCAGAAAAGGTTTTTCAAAATCATGGAATGCCTTTGTGCAGATTGGTGCAACAGATGATTCATATACTCTCGAGGGAAGTAAAGACATGACAAAGCGTGACTTTATCAATTCATTTTTACCTTATAACCCAACCGATTCGGTAGAGTTAAAACTGAAACACTATTTAAAAATTGACCAAGACGACATCATGTTTGAGAAGTTGGAATGGTTAGGGATTTTTAAAAAAGAAAAAATAAATATTACTGAAGATGTTACTCCTGCTTATTTTCTTCAAAAAATATTAGAAGATAAATGGACCTTAGCGCCTAATGATAAGGATATGATTGTGATGTGGCATAAATTTGTTTACAAACAAGACGGTGCTTTCCACGAAATAAATTCGCATATGATTTCAATTGGTGAGGATCAAACTTACACGGCCATGAGTAATACCGTTGGTTTACCTGCTGCTATTTGTGCCAAAATGATTTTAAACGGAACCATTCAATCAAAAGGGGTGGAACTACCAACGAAAGCAGCCATTTACAAGCCAATTTTAAAAGAATTAGCAGAATTAGGCATTTGTTTTACAGATGTTGCAATTGAAGAGCCTGTTTTGTATCAGGTTTAAGTTGTATCTTATTGGCTAGTCCTGCGAGTGAACTAATTTTAATTGAGTATGACAAAGCAATTTTTAAAGACCGCACAGGTTTTTGTTTTACTCAATCTATTAATTCAGCTAGTATGGATAATACGCATTAACTTTCCTCAAATCATACCTTTTTATTTGGTGCCAATCGAATTAGAGCTAATAACGGTGGTAATAGTAAATTCGGCATCCATGATCTTTATTGGAATATACTTATTCAAAAAAGGTTTTAAACTCGCTCTTTATTCCTCAATTCTAGAGGGCGTTTATTACGCGTGTCTTTTAGCTTATTGGTACAGCTTAATTTTATTCAAAACAAATTTAGACGACTATATTACTGCCTACTATGGCTTGTTATGTGTGTCCTTATTTTATGGGCTTATCTTAGTGTTTTCGCATGCACGCACTAATGTTTGGCTCAAATGGACAGGAATTATACTGATCGCCGTTTCTGTAGTTAATTTAGCCTTCGAATTCCTTGCAGTAAGTAATGACCGTTCTTTTCTGAATATCGTAAAACAAATAAGCGATTTTGTTGGCTTGTTCACCTTTATTTTAATGCTCTTGAATTTTAAAAAAGAAATAAAGTTGTTGCCCGTTGAAAATGATGCTTTAGTGGACAGCCCTTAATAAGATCCTTCATCAGCAACCTAAACTCAATAATTCCTATCTTTAGTCAAGCATTATGAAACTACGTGTATTCTATTTTGGAATTATTTTGCTGCTTTCAATTTCCTGTAGCAACAATAAAGGCAATCAAGAATTAAAAGATGCCTTTTTCAGTGAAATTGAGAAAAAGGCTGATGCGGGCGGACCGATTGAAACATTAATTAATGCTGATTTTGAATGGCATAGAATGTATCATATTCCCGATTGGTATACAGAAAGTTCAATTTCTGAAATTTTAGGAATTGAATGGCATGGCCCATCCGTTGAAGACCAATATGCCCGGCTCCTTTTTCTTGACACAACAGACAATTCCACGGAATTTTTTGATTATGGTACGAACGGAGGACGAATCAATTTAATTTGTTGCTATGACGTTGACACAGTGATAAATGACTGTGCAAGAACATTCTTGAGAAAAGAGAATTGTGTGTTTATATCAGAAAAAATAACTTCTGCATATTATGATTATAAGGCCGTAAGTATTAATTGTAAAAATGGCTAACGACAATCAACCCTTGTTGCACCTATCTGCTTCAACAAGAATGACAATGAAAATTAGTTTATCTTTAATCATATGGTTCACAACAATTAAAATTTGAAAGAAGCAAAATTTATAGAAAAAAAGAAAGATTCATATTTTGAATATCATTTACCTTGTGGTGACGGACTGCTCGATAATTCAATACTCTACAAAACGTCTAAATTGACTAAAAAACTTCAAATGAAGTGGAATCAGTATTTATGGGATTCTGGAATTACTGACCTTGGTTCAGATGAAAACTCTCTAATCTATGCTCTTATTCTTAAAGTTTTATCTCAAGAAAAGGAAGTAAATATGCTAACATCCAAAAATAATTTTGGATTAGAAAAGCATTTAAATTTGACAGATTTAAAAGATGTAGAATGGAAATTTTCATTTGAATTTACTAAATATGATAATGAACTGTGCAGACAATTCGGATATCAAACGCTTAAAGAATTTTTAGATGAAATGAATTATTCGAATAGAGATCCGTCTAATCGTGGATTCCAGATATCCAAGCTTTCTTCTGAAAAGATTGATTCATTTATCAAAACGTATAACTCAGATGTCACTTCGTGGTCATTCATTATCAATTTTGACTGGAGCAAATTAACCGAAACTCTATTGAACGCCAATAAAAGGCCGCAAACTACTGAAATACTTCAATATTCTGATTGTGTGATTAATGTACAAATTGGCGGAGATGAAGGGTACTTGGACTATGTTTTGATTCAAAGTAAAACAGAATTAAAAAACGCTATTGAGAAACTAGAAAAAGTAATAAATTACTTTGGTAATCAATTAGATAATTTGATTTCCCAAGTCGGTATAATTGATGATGAATGGAAAATTGATTTTTTTCAAACACAATTTGAAGAGATTAAAAAAGTAGCTATCGGTATGTAAAAATCTACTCATACACATTTGACTAAACATTATGCAATTAGGAACATTCTACACAGCAATTTTGTTATTGGCGATCAATTTTTCTTGGGCGCAGTATGATAGCACCTACATTTATAAAGATTTTAATGCAGATGGTTATTCTGATACCTTATTGAAGTTTTATGACGGAGGATCTGGATATGGCGGATATTATATTGAAATTCAAAATGGTGCAACTGATGCCACGTATGCCATGGAGACAGACGCATGTTTTTGCCAAATTAGACAAACTTTAATTTTCCCAAAAAATTTAACAGAAATTGAAAACGCACCGTTTTTAACTGCCATTTTATCTGAATTATTACCGCCTTATCGGGCCAAACCAGATCCTTCACTTAGTTGGATGTTAGCAGCTGAGCTAAGCAACAAGCAACTTGAATCCGACTCCTTATTCATTCAAATTATTAACCCGAAACAATCCTGGATTAAAGGTGAAATGGAGCTTCCCGTTAATTATTATATTGAAATGAAAGGTGATTTATTGGGTTTGTATTATTATGAACATACTGCCTCTGGCTATGCAGAAATCATGAATGACGAAGGTGTGATGGTCTATTATGCTCAAAATCATTATGGCATGGAAAAAGATACCTTAAAATTGGCAGCCCAAAATGACACCTATAAAATCTACAAAACAGAACATGGAATTATTGCTAAAAAAGGAAACACTTATAAATGGTTATTCATTAGTGATGTAACAGTCACTTGGGCGCCAGAAAAATTACGTTGGGCATCTATTGGTAAAGTGAGATTGGTTGGAAAGCACATTTTATTTGAACAACATTTAACACCTCATGTGTATTCACCTATTCATGTTATCAATATAGAAACAGGAAAATTTGGACGATTTAGGGCCTTAGTCGATACAAGTCATGATCCATTTGACCCAGCAAATGAAAGCCTCTTATTTGAATTGGATAATGGTGAAATTGAGTATTCTTTTGAAGCAATTTTTGAAAGTTTAAACGGACATTAAAAATATATAAGAACAAATACCGTTATAAAGCAGATAACTTATCACGCACCACTCTCTATGCTTAAATTCCTATCACTCATTTTATTATTCCATTCAATAAATAGTTTTTCGCAAGATGAATTGAGCAAGGCACAAACAGCAGATATTAGCAAATACAGCAACACACAATCCAATACCCTCTTTATTTCAACTGGATTTAATGAGGCTCCAATTCTTGACAAAACGCAATTAGAAAAGTTGAAAGATCGTAAAATTTATCATGTAGATTTTGTTTATACGGCTTATAGAGAATCTGAAACTTTTGACCAAAATAAACTGAATCAAAGTCGTGTTTCATCTCTTAAAGAAATTTTACCACAATTGACGACTGATGAACCCACATGGTCTGTTTTTAAACAAATAGGTGCCAAATCTAGGGACGAAGCAAAAACCTACTTTCATGGATTCGTGATTCACTATGGCGCATTTTTAGAGTATCAGCAGCAAAACGCCTTTTTCCAAGAAATTCAAACTCCATTCTCAACCGTTCAAATAAATAACCAAACCGGCGGCAGAGCGGCCTATATCTCTGGTAGTAGCATTGAAATGGACAAATATGCAGTTACCTTTCCTGACGGAAGTCCGGTGGAAGGATTTTACACCTTAAAATATCGTGAATTTCGAAACCAATCAGAAATCGCTTTGTCTGGAATCCCAATGGTGTTTTCATCTGAAAATGAAGAACTATTCAACTCTGCAGGTATGTATGAAATTCGTGCAGAAAGAGATGGTCAAGAATTGATTCTTAAAAAACCGGCAATCGTAAATTTTCAGACCACAGACCCTTTAGATGGTGTTGCTTTCTATGACATGGATAAAAACGGACATTGGGATGAAAATCAAAAAATTGAGTTTACAGATGAAGGAAACCCGACTGGATTTAGAATGTCAGCTAACCTTTGGAGTAGAAAAAGTCCTAAAAAAATTACACTCAGAAAATACAATAATAATAAAGATATAGATGAAGGTGATGCTGAAGGATATGACCGCCGAATATTGAGTTCATCTGCAGATTATAATGAATATATGGTTGAAATTGATAAGGTCTCTCATGGCCGATACAAACAGTTAAAACAAAATGGCGATTCTATACTTTTTGCGACGAAAGATCAAGGCTTAATAAAAAAAAACTATACAATACTTGTCCCCGTGGAAAACGCCATCTATTTTGTAGAGCAAATCACAGGTTTACCGATCGATAGCTTAGAAAAAGAAACCATTGATAAAGGCATAATCTATAAAACAAAGGGTTTTAATTCCGATACAAAATTGGTAAACGTTTTGGGGGATGAACCTATTCCACCGAGTCCAGGGCTAGTTCGCGGACTAAAATCTGATAATTTTGGCGTATATAATTGCGATCAAATATTCAGAATATTACATCCTATACCTCTCACCCCTACCTATTTTGATCTTGAGACTGGAATTAAATTAGAAAATTTGTATGTGGCTTGTGTCATTGATATGGATATGAATGCTTCGCTAAGCTATCATCCCAACCATTTAGTTGTGAATGAACGTGGCAATAATCAGTTGGTATTATTCAATGAAAAAAGAGAAGTTTTCTTAATGGATGAAGCCGCTTTTAAAAATGTTGATTTAAAGCAAATGGATGCTCAATTGAACGTTTTGAATGTTACCCATAAAATTAAAAGTCCCGCCGATTTGCAAGAATTATTGAAGATTTAAAACTGACGTTCTTGTGATACAGCAACGAGCGACTTATCTTATTCTCCGACCTGATTTATATATTCTAAGAACCATCTGCTGTTGTTCGAGCGTTATTCCTGTGATATACATATCCATGGCTTGATAGCTATTAATTTCTTTGATAATATTCGTTTGATCTTCAAGATAAATCCCCGTTCTTCCAATTTCGGGTTCCTTGGCAATCAGAATCCTTCTCGCAATATTATCTAATGTGTCATCTATTATGGCGTGACGCCCTTGCTCTTCTATGTAATAACGTTCAGTCTTCTTTTCATAGAATTCAAAATCATTGGGATAATAACCATAAGTTGCATAAAATTCAATGCCATCTCCTTTGATAATAGTCATATAGTTCTTAATTCCAGGAACATCTTTCTTTTCGAATACTAGCGGGAAATCAAATTCGTAAACACCAATCTTGAGGGGCTTGGTTTCCAGATCAGATTGGCATGTAGCACAAAATAATGCAAGGATAAAAACAATACTTATTTGAATTCGATTTACCCCAATCATATGGTTTCTTTACTCACTCAACGCCACAACCTCAGTTACCTCATCTAGATTAGACTTTAGCAATTGTTCAATTCCACCTTTTAAGGTAGCTGTTGATGAAGGACAGCCGGCACATGAACCTTTCAATTCAACCGTAACTACGCCTGCTTCAAATCCAACATAATCAATCGCTCCACCGTCGTTTTCAACCGCTGGGCGCACATATTCATTCAATAAATGCATAATGGGCTCATCAAGCTCGTTAGGAGCAAATGTTTTACGCGGAGCCTTTTCTGCTCCAGCCTCATCAACTTTAGGCGCATCTGTTGGCATCATAACTAATACCTCTTTACCTTCTGCTAACCACTCGCGCACAAATTCGCGCAATTCCATCACAATAAAATCCCAATCTACATTATCGGTTTTTGTAATCGTCACAAAATTTCCCGACAGAAAAACCGCATCAACAAAGGGAAAGTTAAAAAGTGCTTCTGCTAAAGGTGAAAATCCTTTGGCCTCTGCTCCACTATCAAACGTGACAGTTTGATCATTAATCAATAAATATTTATTCGCTACAAACTTCATTGTAAGCGGATTTGGAGTCATTTCTGCGTATAATGTAATGGGAACTCTTTTCTCTTCCATGTCTTCTATTATTAAAGAACCTTGATTTGGTACTTATTAATTCTGGTACAAATTTACTTATTTAGAATGATTCTACACAATAAGAACGGAAGAATGCACCTGTTAATGTGCAATTAAAATTTGCTCAATTCGAACAATCGCTCCTTTCGGATCAAGAATCTGAATAAAATAAATGCCATTTTCAATACTTGAAAGGTCAATTTGGGTCGATTTTGCTGTAACTTCTCGGGTTAAAACTAATTTAGAATCAATCGTCATAAATTGGATTTGTGCGTTTGTTTGCCAATTTTCATACTTCACCGTTAAGAATTCTGTTGTAGGGTTTGGAAATAGTTGAATTTGGGCTTTGTTCGCCTCATCAATCCCATCTGTACCACCTTCAACAACAAAATTGAATTTAGTTGAATCATCCACATAAACCCCAAGGTAGTCTCCAGTAATATTAACTGTATACTCACCTGGGCTATGCATTCCTAGTGCTAAAGTTGTGTCAAATGGCACTAATACATCCGCGTGTATTTCACCATCTTCATCCTCAACAATATGCCCAATAACCGTAAATCCATCAACCGTAACTGTATGTTCAACAATCCACGATCCTGGGTTAGAGTAATTTCCTATTATTTGAATATACACCTCATCAGATGTTGAAACCGGACTTTCTGGCGTAATTAAAACATCCTCGACATACATAAAAGCTTGCGAATGCGCAGAGAGCAGTGTTACTAGAGATAACAGCGTTAAGAGTGATTTCATAATTCTCAATTTAAGTGATAAGTAAATATATGGATAAATTTCAACCTTAAAAGGTTGCATTAAAGGAAATTGAACGTGATAGCCAAATAGCCACAAATAATAAATAGTCATGGCAATAAAGAAGCTATTTCAATGTAAACAATGTATCTTTAGTAAGGTCTTCAAAAAACACATTCAATGAAACGCAGTGACTTTCTTAAATCTTCGGCAGGAATAATTGTTGGAACAACGGCTTTAACTTCCTTCACTACTCCAAATGAAGCAACGCAAGACCAAATTAGGATCTACCCAAAGGCCTTACGCCGAGGAGACTTGATTGGTATCACTGCTCCTGCTGGTTCCATTTGGAATAGAAATCATATTGAAAAAGTTGAGAATATTTTACATGACCAAGGTTTTAAAACCAAAGTTGGCAAAACTTGCTTTGAACAGGAAGGTTATTTAGCTGGAACGGACGAATTACGTTCCACAGAACTCATGGAATTTTTTGAAGACAAAACAATTAAAGGGATAGTAACAATGCGCGGCGGTTGGGGCTGCCAGCGCATACTAGACACTTTAAATTATGAAACTATTCGTGCCAATCCAAAAGTTATAATTGGCTTTAGTGATATTACTTCTTTAGTAAATGCCATTTATAAACATACACGCCTTGTTACTTATCATGGTCCCTGTGGCTATTCGTCTTGGGGAGAATTTACAATGAAATGCGTGAAAAAAGTCCTCGTTGTTGGTGATCCTTTTACTTTAAAAAACCCTGCAGAATATAAAGAGGAAACAAAGACATGGGTTTCGGGCAAAGCGCAAGGACGATTAATTGGTGGTAACTTAACTGTACTTACCGCCTTAATTGGAACCGCCCATGAACCCGATTGGGCTGGAAGCATTCTCTTTTTAGAAGAAATTGGCGAAGAACCTTATCGGGTAGATCGGATGTTATGGCAATTGAAACAAACTGGCGCATTTAGTAAATTAAATGGCTTGGTTTTAGGCTCATTTAAGAATTGCCAACCCGAAGAACCGCATAAATCCTTTTCATTGGACGAAGTTTTTACGCAACATTTTGGAGATGCTAAATACCCTATCTATCAAGGAGCTGCATTTGGTCATATAGCACCCAAGTTTACATTGCCAATTGGCGTTAATGCGGAAATAGATGCGGATCAATTTACAATTCGAACGTTGGAGCGGTCGGTTTCCCTATAATGTCTCGTTTTCTCTTTTTTATATTGATAATTAGTTTTGCAAGCTGCGAAAAGGATGTTTCGCCTGACGAACTTAAAAGTGAATATCAATGCGATTGCAATTCGATTAAAGACACGCTTACGTTTTCACGATTTTCAACTATTAAGGATACTAACTTCATAATTATTAATGCGCCAATCGATTCAATCAATCAATTGATCTTAGATTCAAATATTCGACCTTTTGAAAAAGCACATAGAGATGGAATGCGACAATTATGGTGGCATAAGGGACACCCTATTAAACTTCAATCTACAAATAGCGGCATATTATATGATCGCATATTTGAAAAAACGTTCTACATTTTTGACAATTGCGCGGGCGCTATGGAAATCAGAAAATTGGATACACTACAGCCGAATAATTTATTAGAAAACCAGCGCTTTTTTTATGAAAATCGGCAACCCAATCATTTATTTGTAAGAGCGAGGACACCAAATGGTATAACGAATGACTTTCAAAGCATTAGTCACAATAAATATGCACAAGATGGGGCGCTAGGGGGCATTGAACTCTTTAAACAGTATATAGAATTTTATGGATTCTACTATTACAACTAAATAATTAGTTTAAATATCGATTAAACTTGTAAGTGCCAATAAACCAATCCGTCTAAAAAATAAACTAAACATTATGGAACAAAAGCACCCTTTACCTCCCTTCACTAAAGCAACTGCCAAACAAAAAATTCAAATGGCGGAGCACGCGTGGAATTCAAAAGACCCCGTTAAAGTGAGTAAAGCCTATACTATTGATAGCGAATGGCGAAATCGCAGTCAATTCATTAATGGCCGCGCAGAAATTCAGGCTTTTTTAGAAGAAAAATGGCAAGATGAACGTTACTATAAACTCAAAAAGGAATATTGGTCGCATTCAGACAATCGAATTGCTGTACGATTTGAATATGAATATCAAGCTGCAGACGGAAATTGGTTTCGCGCTTATGGCAACGAAAATTGGGAATTTGATGAAAATGGATTAATGGCGAAACGTTTTGCCAGTATTAATGATGTTACCATTAAGGAAAGTGAACGTAAAATATAAATGGAGGCAATAGAAAGCTCGCAATTGGCTAAAGTCGATCTAAATTTTTTGGTATTTCCTTCAAGACACTAGATTAATAAGTCATAAACCTTAATTTAGCGCCGAAGAATAATCGGATGCGAAATTATTTTATAAAAAACAAGTTTCTTTGGCTGACCTTTGGGGTTGCACTTGCCGTACTTTTCTATTTCTATCATGAAGTTTTATTAGCACCAAACGATTTCTTATTCTCAGCAGATGGTGACGGAATAAAAAACTATTATACCTACCTCTATCACGCGCAATACGATACCCAATTCAGTCAATTTTCGGGAATGAATTACCCGTATTACGAGCATATAGTTTATACAGATGCGCACCCTCTATTTTCCTACTTAATTGGGCAATTTGGCCTAGCAAATTATGGCATTGGCATCTTAAATATCTTGATGCTACTCTCCTACCCAATTGCAGCGGTATTTATATTTAAGATTTTACGGCACTATAAAGTTACAGATTGGTGGGCGCTTGCTGCTGCGGTGGCAATTACATTTTTATCTCCACAAATATTTAGAATGACGGGGCACTTCGCCATGTCCTACGTTTTTGCAATCCCAATTATGTGGTGGCTTTTAATCAAAAGTTACAGCACTAAAAAATGGATTTGGTCCGGAGTGATTTCACTTTACATGCTCGCTTTTTTCTTTACACACCCCTATTTAGGAATTATTTTGGCCTTTTTTAGTATCGTTTTCTGGTTGGTGAATATGGTTAAAAGTCGGAAAGAAATTTTGCCTAGTATTGCGCGTATTTTTATTCAAACCGTATTGCCACTTGTCTTGTTCCAAGGCTATATTTCCATGACGGACGTGCACTTAAACCGTTTGTCAAACCCAGCTGGATTCTTTCATTATTATGCCACCTGGAATTCCCTCATCATTCCGCACCATGGTCCTATTCGAGAAATCACAAGTTTCTTTTCATTAAAAATTGGCGAATGGGAAACCTGGTGTTATATCGGTTTTCCAACAATCGTTTTCGCTTTAGTTATTGGCATTCAAATGACTCGAATGCGCAAGGAATTCCATTTAAAATCATTCCTAAAAAAAGAGCTAATCCTCTTTTTAATTGCGGCTTATTTAATCCTCTTATTTGCTTTCTGCTTTCCGCTAAAATATGATTGGTTGCGCTGGATAACTGATTTATTTGGCCCACTAAAACAATTCAGAATTTTAGGTCGATTTACCTGGATCTTCTTTTATGTATTTACAGTTGCATGCGCAGTTGGTATCTTTAGATTGTATCAGAAAAAAGGCCATAAAGCTTACGCTATTCTTTTCTTTGCAGGGATTGTTTTTTACTTCTTAGAGTTTGCTCCTGCGCATTCAGATAACGCAAAATACATGACGGTTGCGGACAATAAGTTTTTACCTGAGAAGGTAGACGCCAACATGAATGAAGTCATTGATTATGTAAAGAAAGAGAACTATGATGCCATTCTCTTTTTGCCTTTCCAACACATGTCATCTGAAAATATTATGCTGTTGGGTGCGCACAAAGCCAATTATGACGCCTTTTTATTGAGTTATCATACCCAAACACCTTTAGTTAATTCCATTTCTTCTAGAATGTCATTTACTGAGGCAATTAAAGTCAACAATTATTTCTCACCCCGTTTTATTGAAAAAGAATTGACCTATGACTTTCCAGAAGGAGATCGAATTGTAATAATTAAAAATCGAGACCTATTAAAACCTACCGAATTGGTTATGATTTGGGAATCGGAAAAGGTTTTTGAAAACGAAGAATTTGTGATTTTTGACTTTGATCCAAAAAAATACAATAGCCGTGAACCATTTGACCGCATCATGGCAAAAGAGAAATTGGCGACTTATTCTGTAGGTCAAGGATGGAAAAGTGATACTGCGGACGTGTGGTTTTATTATGAAAGTTTTGATGACGTTGGACAAGACTTACCGCCCGAACATAAGTTGGACGGTGAAGGGGCACTTCGTGATTTAAAAAGCAGTTGGAATACGCTACTTTCATTGGATCTAGCCACCATTCCACCAGGTGATTATGTAATCCGATATTGGTATTACCTTCGCGAAGACAGACCCGATCCTTTAGCGGTTGTGGAAGCCAAATATGTCCAAAAAGACTCATCTGCTTGGATTGCACAATTTGACATTAAACAATCCACCTTAATTGTTGAAGATTGGTGCTTAATTGAAATGAACTTTACTATTTCTGCAGACGTTGAAGAATTAAATATCCTCATTACTGGCCACAGTAGTCAAGAGCCCTTTATTATTGATGAATTGCTGATACAAAAGCAAAACGACCCTCATTTATTTAGAAAAGTTAAGAAAGGCGAAAATTCATATGTGATCTATGATAACTATTGGATTAGGGAGAATTCGTTTGAGTAAACCCGGGCATTTCGAGAGCCTCAATGTCCTACCATTTTGGTGGTTTGGTGGATTGGTGGTTTGGTGGATTGTGGATTGTGGATTGTGGATTGTGGATTGTGGATTGTGGATTGTGGATTGTGGATTGTGGATTGTGGATTAAAATTAAATTGATTCTACATATACCCGAAGTTTATAGGCTGTTGAGGTTAGCTTAGTGAGCCTGTCGAACTATCGAAACGTCCTATAAAATGCCCTTTACTTCCGAAACAACACTTTGAAAAAATTCAAGGATTCTCGCGCTAATATTTTGAAGTTAACCTTACTGAAAACAACATTAGGCTTTAAAGTTACCTCGGCTTTTTGAAATTTAACTTTCCGTTTACTGGCCAACTTTATAAATTCCAAATCAAACAAAAAACGATCAATCTGTGTATCCAAAAACACTTTTGCTCCAACAGCATTAAAACCTTTAATCCCACATTGCGAATCATCAGTTGGCAAGCGTAAAAAGGTTTTCAACGTCCACCTTAATGATTTAGAAATTAACTTACGAATAAACGGAGTGTTCGCATAATAAGCCGCACCACGGTGACCCGGAACAACTTCATTTCCTTCTGCTAAACCTTGGTAAACGGTCATAAAACTCTCTTCCGTATAAGGAAAATCAATGTCCGTATAAATTATTAGGTCTTGTTTTGCCTGTGCAACGCCTTGGCGCAAGGCATAACCTTTCCCTCGATTTACTTCGTAATCAATTACGTTGATGTCTGGAATGTTTGCTCTTAGAAAATCTAAATTTTCCTTAGTTACGCATTCTGTCGAGCCATCATTCACCACAATTAGCTCTACCGAAAACAGTGCTTTTGCTTCGATAGATGCCACAGCATCTACTACAACTACTTCCCAATTTTTAGGTGGGTTATAACAGGGGAGCACTAATGATATTTTGGTAGTTGAATTGATTTATCTATGTTTCTGAAACAAAAAAACGCAATTTAAGTCAATTTATGCGACTTAGGATTAAAAGAAAGTGATTTATGTACAAAGCAACCAAATGTCCTAATTGCGCATCAGTAACAAAACAAAGATGAAAAATTACCGTTATTAAATTATAACCACAAGTTTATTCTAATGAAAGCACTTACATCAACCCTTATAATTGGATTATTTTTTATTGGACTTCAATCCTGCCAAAAAGACAAAACACCTGATGCTGATGCTGACTACTCCTGCACATACGGAGAAGATTTTTCGGGAATATATGATATTACGAAGAAGCAAGATGGTTTAATACCAATGAGTTTCAATAATTATTGGGTCTATGCAGATACACTCTGGGCAGCTGACGGTACAATGGACTTTGCCACTATTGATACGACATGGTCTAGAAAATTACGTAAAACAGGCAGTGATTTTTGGTGGACTTTATCTGGTTTTTCACCGATCCAACACGTTCACCTATCTGATAATACTATTTACGAATTAAAAAGTGGAATTACAGGATGCCTTTCCAAGAGCATGACTTTTTATGAAGCAACAGCAGATACAATATTTGACTCGACGAGTTCTGGAGATATAGTTACTCCAAGAAAAGTATATAAAAGTGGAAGCATCATAAATACACCTGCGGGAGATTTTGAAAACTGCACCGTTTTTGACTATCCATATTCTTTTGATTATCAAATCTTAAAACCGGGAGTAGGCTTTGTTAAATTTGCCTTTGAGAACTATGGCGGCGGTTATAGGGAGTCTACACTCATTGCGTATCATATTGAATAATAGTTCAACAGATAAAGGCCGCAATATACTACTCTAATTCTTGCATTTTTTTGTATTTTCGACAAAAATTAGCACCCATTAAATGGTTCGATTTATTGTTGGAATTACTGGAGGAAGTGGCGTAGGCAAAACAACGCTTATTAATCAGATGTATAAAGAATTTGAAGGGAAAGTATCTACCTTTTCTTTAGACAACTATTATTTACCCAAAGAAGAACAGGTCAAGGATGAAAATGGCGTTATCAATTTTGACTTGCCAACAGCCTTGCACGCTAAAAACTTAGAACGAGACATTAAGCTGCTTATCAAAGGTGAACAAATTGAACAGCCGATCTACGGATTTAATAATCCGAGCACAAAAAAAGCCGTACAATTTATTGAACCACGAGAGCTTTTGATCGTCGAAGGGCTGTATGTGATGTATTATCCCTTTTTACGTGAGGCTTTAGATTATTCAGTGTATTTGACGGTTGATAAAGTCTTACAATTAGAGCGGCGCTTAAAACGTGATATGACAGAACGCAATTATGCGCGCGAAGATATTATCTATCAATGGAACAATCATGTAATGCCTTCTTATGATGCTCATGTGCGTCCATTTAAGCAAGAATCAAACCTTATCATTACGAATAACCAAAAATTTGACGATAATATTCATATCTTAATGGCTAAAATTCACGAGAAGCTAGATCAACCTGAGTAATTCAGGTATCATTTTTGTGGCATAGAAAAAAATGAAGTTTATAATAAAGCGACGATTTATGTGGGCGGCCTTAATTGGCTTCTTTTTTTGGTTGCTAGGATCCTACTTATACCACTTTCAACTTTACTCAGATATTGAGCAAGGCGGTATTACAGATTTCGAAAATGCTTTTCAAGAAAAAACCGTCGAATTAGAAAAAGATCTTGCCCTATTTTCAAAAAGTTATCCTTTAAATGGCTCTGCAGACGAGCGTTTTGCGTATGCGCAAAACTATGAGGAAAAAACAGGCTTTGCTTACTTATCTTTTAATGCGGACACGTTGGACTTATGGTCAAGTAACCGTATTTCAATTCCAAACCCAAGCGATTCTTATTGGGAGCAAAACGTTATTGTACTCTTAGAAAATGGCTGGTATAAACTAGCGACATTGCGCGACCGAGAGCGATTATTTGTTGGCGCCTTTTTAGTTAAGAACGAATATAAATATGAAAACGAGGATTTAGTCAATGAATTTTCGCCTGAATTAGCACCCAATTTAAAAGGAGAAATCTCCTTTGATGACGAGGGTTTTGCGGTTCATGACGTGAAAGGTAACCAGATCTTTTCCATTGTTCCGGTAGAAGAGGTTGAGAAAAATGCGAGCTTAGAAATTATAATTTTTCTTTGCTATTTATTGGGCTTTGTCATTCTTTTTCAATTGCTTATTAACGCTTTTCAACGCCTTTTAATTTCAAAACCATTGATGCTCATTGTATTCCCATTAACTGTGGTGGTGCTCCGTTATTTGTGGTTAAAATCTGGTTGGACAGGATTTTTTGCAGATTTCGAATTGTTTAATCCAGAATTATTTGCCTCCTCAGAATTGGCACCTTCACTCGGCGATTTAATTATAAACGTCTCCATATTTTACTTTTTGGTCCACTTTTTACTGAAACGCACACGTAATTGGTTTGAAAAAGGCAATTTAAAGTTCAAATTAGTAATTTTTGTCGTGCCGCTTTTCTTGACGAGTTTTTACGTGGCCTTTCAAATCAATGAAATCATTTACTCATTGGTTTATAATTCAAAAATCTCCTTTGATTTAGCACGTCTATTCGATTTAGACCTTTACAGTTTTACCAGCATTGCATTGATTGGCGCCAGTTTTTACGCCTATTTCAAATTGATTCAATACATTATTATTCAATTAAAGAAAAGTCAATTTGAATGGAATCGGCTCGCGTTTTTATGGGTCATTACATCCTGCGTTTATATTTTGATTGATCAATTCTATTTCAGTCAGAGCTTATTGACCTCATTTTGGCCCATTTTCTTGAGTGGCTCTTTGCTTTGGTTTCATTATAAAGAAAAGGATTATAAGTTTGTGCACGTTATTAGTATGCTTGCCTTTATTGCTTTCTATGCTTCCTATATTTTATATGGATATAGTGCCGATAAAGAACATGAAACACGGAAATTTCAAGCAGAAAAAATTGCACAGGACAAGGATATCGTTTCTGAATACGATTATTCCGAATTAGAGGGCAAATTAAATTCTGACAGTTTTATGTTTACCTATTTTGGTGACGATTTTGATCAATCAGAATTTAGTGAAACCATTGAGGAAAAATATTATCTACGACTAAAAGATAAATATCAATTGAAATTTTATCTTTTTGATTCAGAAGGTAAAATCAGATACGATCCGAGTAATTATAACATAAAGGAATTGAAAAGGTTTGAGGAGATTATTACAACCTCAGGTGAGCAGTCTGACATTGCTAGTAACCTCTACTTTATAAATGACTATACCGACAAGCTCAACTATATCTCTAAGCAACCATTTTTTCAAAAAGATTCATTGCTCGGCTTTTTATATACTGAATATCGCTCTATAAAATTCCCAGAAGATATTGGCCTCCCTTCACTATTATTGGATGATCGTAGAACAACGGTGAATCAATTAAAAAACTATTCTATTGCTAAATATGTGGACGATAAATTGGTCACACGAAAAGGGGATTTTAATTATCCTACCATTCGTGCCCCATGGTTTAGCCGCGTAAATCGATTTACAAGTGAGGGTAATTTTAGCCACTATATCTATCAAGAAGAGGAAGGGAATTTCACTTTAGTTTCAAAGGAAATCTCCACTGGGATTTCTCTCTTTACTTCCTTTTCTTATTTGCTAATTATTTTTGGTGTTTTATTGCTTATTCCATTGGCTTATAATCAACTGCAACGCAAAATATCCTTTAACAAAATTAAACTCAATGTAAAAATCCAAGCCGTACTAATTGGTTTAATTTTCATCACATTAGTCGCCTTTGCAATAGGCGCCGGAACTTATGTAGCACAGCAAAATTTAGAAACCAATAAAGACTTAATAAAGGAAAAGATTGGTTCAGTTAAAACAGAACTAGAAAACAAATTGTTTGATTATGATGAACTCGACAGTAAATCATCCGACTTTCTAGAATATTTATTGAAGAAATTCTCTCGCGTATTTGTTACGGATATTAATGCCTATGATAAAAATGGAGACTTACTTGCTTCTTCGCAACCAAAGATCTATTCGCAAGGTTTAATTTCCAAAAAAATGAACACTGCGGCCTATCGCGGAATTAATCTCAATAACCAAAGTGAATTCATTCACCAAGAAAGTATTGGGCGTTTAAATTACCTATCAGCCTATCAACCCTATTATAATGAGCGCGGCGAATTTTTGGCCTTTGTAAATGTCCAATACATCTCTCGTCAGCATGATTTAGAAAACCAGATTTCTGGTTTCTTATTGGCAATTATCAATATTATGGTATTTATGCTGGCCTTTTCTACCATCTTATCCATTACGGTATCCAACCGACTGATAAGACCTTTAAAATACATTCAAGAAAGCCTGAGGACGGTTCAAATTGGAGCCAATTCTAAACCTATAGAGTATAACCGAGAAGATGAGATTGGTGAGCTGGTTAAGGAGTACAATAAAAAGGTAGTAGAACTCCAGAAAAATGCAGAAGCATTGGCAAAAAGTGAACGTGAAAGTGCCTGGCGAGAAATGGCGAAACAAGTGGCGCACGAAATTAAAAATCCGTTGACGCCAATGAAACTTTCTATTCAACATTTATCGCGGTCAATTAAATTGGCGGATGAAGATTCTGAAGTGAAGCTACAGCGCGTTACCAAATCATTAATTGAACAAATTGATGCGCTGACAAAAATTGCCAATGAATTTGCAAACTTTGCTAAAATGCCAAAAGCAAACGAAATCGAACTGGATCTTTCAGAGGTATTGAAAAATACGGTTTCTGTATTTGCTGAGTATGATCAGCATGAAATTATACTCAATATTATTCCAACCGAAGAAACAATTATTTGGGCAGATAAAACCCTATCGGTCCGCGTGTTCAATAACTTGATTAAAAACGCCTTGCAAGCTATACCAGTTGGTGAAAAAGGTATTGTACATGTTACATTAACTAAAGAGGATTCAACTTATGTTGTGGCGGTGAAGGATAATGGTGTAGGAATTAAAAAAGAACAGCAAGACAAAATATTTGTCCCCTATTTTACTACTAAATCCACTGGTACTGGGCTTGGCTTAGCCATGTCCAAACAGATTGTAGAAAGCATGAACGGAAAGATTTGGTTTGAATCTACAATTGGAGTTGGCACAACTTTTTTCGTTACCTTTCCCGCACTAAAAAATTAGAATGGATACGTATACTCTTATAATTGGCATTTCACTGGTCATTATTATTTCCTTTTTCTTCAATATTTTTGCAAAAAAAACGAATATTCCTAGTGTATTAATGTTGATTGCTTTGGGTGTATTAATTCAGTTTTTACCCGAAAAATATAATGCAGACATTTATGCCAACCTCAGCACTTTAGAAATAATAGGTAACGTAGGTTTGGTCATGATAGTACTGGAGGCCGCTTTGGATTTAAAATTGTCGCGGGATAAAAAAGGCTTGATTATTAATTCATTCCTAGTGGCGTTAATAGCACTAGTAGCTTCATCTTTTGCAATTGCTACCATTATTTATTTTGTAATTCCAGGTGCAGATAGTTATTATAATTGCATGATTTATGCGATCCCACTCTCCATTATGAGCTCGGCTATTATTATACCAAGCGTTGGAGGTTTGACAGGTGCAAAAAAAGAATTTATGGTGTATGAAAGCACCTTTTCTGACATTCTAGGAATTATGTTCTTCTATTTCATGATTGAATCAAATGAAAAAGAAGGATTTGTAGAGGTCGTGTCTTATGTTGGAATTAACATTGCGGTGACGCTTGTCGTTTCGGTCATTTTAGCCTACGGCTTGGTTTTCATTTTCCAACGATTGACCTCACAAGTAAAACTGTTTTTGGTAATTTCGGTGTTGATGTTAATGTATGCCTTGGGTAAAACATTCCACCTTTCGTCCTTACTCATCATTTTAGCATTTGGATTGGTCTTAAACAATACCAACATCTTTTTCAGGGGCAAACGCATGGCTAAATGGGTGAATGAAGAAAAAGTGAAACCGATCATGCATGATTTTCATATCCTTACACTAGAGTCTGCCTTCGTGATTCGTACGTTCTTCTTTGTGATTTTTGGAATGTTTATTACCGTAAATTCCATACTCGATCCTAATGTAGCCATAGTAAGTTTAGGAGTTATTTCCTCATTATATCTTGTGCGTTATATTGTCTTAAAAGCAATTGTTAAGCAAGACATAAAACCGCAACTCTATATTGCCCCTAGAGGTTTAATTACCATCCTATTATTCTTCGTTATTAGTGGACATAAAGAATTTACCATTGAAAAATTTGATGCAGGAATCCTACTCTTTGTCATCTTAATCTCAAGTATAGTTATGACTGTTGCACTCATCACTTATAGAGGAGAAAATGTACGTAAAGTATTATTAGGTCAATTACCCAAAATTAAGGTGGATAAAGATGAAGACGGCAAAGATGATGATCAAGAAAAGATTATCGAGCATAACGTGGAAGAGCAGGATTTTAATCAGTTTAATTGATGATTTTAAGAACACTGTCGAAAGGATAGTGAAAATATCGTAGCAGAGCAGCTACTCCGAAGAGAGACAAAATGTTAATTGAAAATAAGTTTTTAAGAATCGACTAATTACTCTTCCTCCCCCGTCACTTGCGGTTCAAGTGGCAAAATTCCACCCTTAGGCACATAATTATATTTAATAATAATGCGTGGTTGGTTTTCTTGCAAGGCGGCTTGATGTTCCCCTTGCTGTTGCGCATGTTGCAGTTCCCTTTCTGCCTGTTTTCTTGCGAAATAACCTTCTTTCCAATATTCTTCTTCTGGTTCAAGACCTAATTCTTCTTCAACTTCGTAGGGTAATTTTGCAGGTTGAGGACCCACTTGTTTGAATAGTACAGCAGCCATTAGTCCAGCAAATAATCCAGATAAATGTCCTTCCCAAGACACCCCTACCTTTATAGGGAAAATTCCCCAAATCATGCTTCCATACACAAAAATAACGAAGAGTGAAATACCAGCTACCTTCATGTTTTTTCTAAGAAACCCGCTTAGCACTAAGAAAGATGTTAAACCGTAGATAACGCCACTCATTCCAATATGAAAACTCTCTTTTCCTAAATACCACGTCCCTAATCCCGTCAACACAAAAATCATTAAAAAGCTTTTTGTAGCAATTGTGCGGTAATGATAAAACAATAACCAGGTTAATATAAAGGCTGGCATAGAATTATTTAAGATGTGCCCCACATCCGTAGTACTATGCAAAAATGGAGATGCAATAACACCAATTAAACCAGACCATTCACCCGGACGAACACCATAGCGGTATAGATCCAATTCTAAAAAATAATCAAAAGCAAATACAGCCCACATCAAGAGTAGAAGCATTAAAGCGATTGAGAATGAAATTCGTGTTATTTTATTGCCGAACATGATTTCAATAGATCAAAAATGTTGCCCATAGCTTTTTAATGTCAAAACGGCATAAAAATTAAAAATAATTGTCTAAAACAGTACTTTTTTAATGATTATCCGCCAATTATGGAAAATTCGCTAAATGAAATAAGTTACAAAAATCTCCGTTTACCATTTCAAACCCAAAATAATTTTACTCTATGGCGAGACAATTTCCTAATTTTTAAATTACATATATGATTCGTTTACTGATTTGCCTAGTAACTATAGGTGCAACTCAAATGGCATTCAGCCAAATAAAATTTGGTGTTAATGTTAAAGCAGGAGTTGGAGAAATGGAGAAAGTGCCAGATCATCATTCTTTCCAATATCCAAATGAAATAGAAAGTGCGCCAGCACCAACTTGGGGTTTTGGCATTTACGCCTCAAAAGAATTGGGCCGTTTATTCACTGTTTCGGCAGAATTGGGATACAATAAAATAACTGGTTTAGAAAATGAAACGTTCTACATTTACGATATTGACTATATGGTAAGGTATAAATATGAGTCTGAAACCGTACGCAATGCACATTATGTTTCACTACCTATAAGTTTGGATTTAAAAATAGCGCCAAGAGTCTCAATTGGCGTTGGAGTATCTGCAAATTATCTGATTGCAGATAAACGTTATTCCGAATTGAGAATAAATGATGTTCTTAATGGAATTATCGGAGGTGGAAATGATTTAAATAAATTTGATCTTGGAATCCATACTCAAGCCAACATTCAGCTTTCTGAAAAATTTGCACTTTCTGGTAAGGCATCATGGGGTATGATAAATACAAGGCCAACTGGTTTGGGAGATGCCTTTAGTACCTATCTAAACTTTCCAGATCCAGAAGATTTTGCAGCTAAGAACAGACAGTTTACAATTGGACTTACCTACTTTTTTACCAGTCCAAAGTAAAAAGAGTTAGAAGAATACCACTCCGGTGCAAAAGTCATTGGAGAGGTTATTTAATGCCTTCAAATAGGTAATGATCTTTTGAGCCAGCCCAATTGTCATTTTCCTTGAAGCTTCCATACAGGCTGTCTCCAACTATTCTCACAGTCCAAATTTCCTGCGGAAACGTTTGCCATTTGGTATCGGTACCGTCCTCCACCAAATTACCCGCAGATAATTCATGGGAAAATGGATAGGTTTCCTTTGTCAATAAAAAATGCCGATTGTCTTGAATTTTCAATTCGATTTGATGGATATAGGATTCATCATGCGACGTATCTCCATAAGGTCCGATATGAACATAGCGTTCAATACCCTTATAAACTCCTTCTATAGCTTCCCGTTTCTTTTTTCCGCAGGATATCATTAAGATTGAAAAAACAATGACGCAATAGCTATATGCGCGAAGTTTTTTCATTCATAAAAGGAATTACTCTACAGTAACAGATTTTGCTAAATTTCTAGGTTGATCTACATTACACTCTCGCATAACGGCAATATGATAAGAAATTAATTGAAAAGGTATTGTCGCCAAAATTGGAACAACAAACTCATCTGAAATTGGAATTTCAATTACATGATCAGCTAAATCACGTACCATTGTATCACCTTTAGAAACAATTGCAATTAACTTGCCTTTACGCGCCTTAACTTCTTGAATATTGCTTACCACTTTTTCATAATTTTGCCCTTGGGTAGCAATTACAAAAACAGGCATATTTTCATCAATCAATGCAATTGGTCCGTGCTTCATTTCTGCAGCCGGGTAACCTTCAGCATGGATATAACTAATCTCTTTTAATTTTAACGCTCCTTCTAAAGCAATTGGAAACGAACTTCCTCTACCTAAATAAAGCGCGTTTTGCGCATCTTTATAAATCGCAGATACTTCTCTAATATAATCGTCGCTCTTGAGTAATTTTTCAATTTTTTCTGGTAAAGCTTCCAATTCATCTAGTAAAGTTTGGAATTTTTTATCAGCAATGGTTCCACGCTTTTTCCCAATTGATAAGGCCATCATAGCCAATACAACCAATTGCGTAGTAAATGCTTTTGTAGAAGCTACTCCAATTTCTGGTCCTGCGTGCGTATATGATCCAGCATCTGTTACCCGTGATATAGTTGAACCAACCACATTTACAATTCCCAATAAGGTAGCGCCTTGCTCTCTCGCCATTTTTAATGCGGCTAGAGTATCAGCGGTTTCACCTGATTGCGAAATCGCAATTACCACATCATTTTTTCGAATGATTGGATTACGGTAACGGAACTCACTCGCGTATTCAACTTCAACAGGAATTCTTGCTAAATCTTCAAAATAATACTCGGCTACTAATGCCGCGTGCCATGAAGTTCCACAAGCAATAATTATAATTCGGTCGGCCTTTGCAATTTGGTCTTCATAATCCTTAATTCCACCGAGTGAAACCCAACCCTCTTTTGCGTTTAAACGACCTCTAAAACTATCGTGAATTGCACGTGGCTGTTCGTAGATTTCTTTCAACATGAAATGCTCGTATCCACCCTTCTCTAATTCTTCTAGCTGCATTTCTAGCTCTTGCACATAAGGAGAAACCTCTTTATTGCTTATGCTAAATATTCGTAGTCCTTTCGTGCGATCGATAATTGCAATCTGCTCATCTTCTAAATACACCACATTTTTTGTGTATTCAACAATTGGTGTAGCGTCTGAAGCCAAATAGTATTCGTCCTCACCCATTCCAATAACAAGCGGACTACTTTTTTTGGCTGCAATTATTTGATTGGGTTCTTCTGGTGAAATAACCACAATTGCATATGCGCCGTGCACTTCGTTCAAAGCAATTCGAACTGCTTCGGCTAATGAAACACCACTTTTTTCTTTAATATCTTCAATTAAATGAACCAATACTTCCGTATCCGTTTCGCTTTTAAAAATATGCCCACGATTAATGAGCTCTTTTCTTAGAATGTCGTAATTCTCAATAATCCCATTGTGAACTAAAGTGATTGAACCATCTCCAGAAGTGTGCGGATGGGCATTAATATCATTGGGTAAACCATGTGTTGCCCAGCGAGTGTGGCCAATTCCAACGGTTCCATTAGTTGGATTGTCTCCAATAAAATCAGTTAGGTCAAGTACTTTTCCTTGTCGTTTATAAACGTTCAATTTACCATCATCTAATAATGCAACACCTGCACTATCATAACCACGGTACTCTAATCTACTTAATCCTTTGATTAAAATTGGGTAAGCTTTTTTGTCCCCAATATATCCAACAATTCCGCACATAAAATTCTAATATTCTGTGTAAGTAATTTCTAATCTTGGTTTATCCTTCAATCCGCTATTTGGACCATTAAAAATAATTCGCTCAACTGTTGAGGCAAAGAAGCCTGGTGAATAAATACGATATCCTGTATTCTCAAAATCTCCATTTAGCATGGCCTGAATTTCTTGCGTCATTATGAAACGAAATTCCTTATTGGCTGCGTCATAGTTAACTGTATTACCGGCCAATGATGATCCTAAATTATAGTCTAAAATAAAGGTAGATAATTTTTCATCAACAACTCTCGCTATGAATAATTTCGAAGTCGGGTTAAAAGCATCTGGTTCATAATCCTGAACGGGTAATATTAACTCCGCTTTATTAATGATTTTTGGATCAAATTCACCAGCCGCATTTGTATAAAAATCTGTTATATAAGGCAATTCAACAACTCCGCGAACGGCGCCACCTTGCATATAAAAAATTTCTTGTCCCAATGTTTTATCGGCCAATAAAGCTTCCACGCCAGTTCCAGTGCGTTCGTAATCTATTTTATTATAACGTGCTGTGCTAATGTCGATATTAAAATCGTATTCTTCAGCTACCCCATCTTCTCTGTGATAATAAATTGTGATTTTCGACAATAAATCCTCCATTGAGAAATATAGTATAGTACCTAAACCAACAGATGGATTATCAGCTACACGAATATAAATTCCTTTAAACGTTTCCGTTTGAAAGTTGGCGCCCATTTGACCAGCCAATGCATCCGCAATTAGTCCATCTCCCATTTCAGTATCCAAATTAACTCTTAATTGAGGAGCCAATGTATCATTTCCTACTACTGAATTACTGACAAAGTCTACAGATACTTCTGTCCCTTCATCTCTGACTAAATCATTACTTGCGTCTACCAATGTTGGTATTTCGCTTGTATAATAGTCTTGATCAATTCTTGTTAGTTCGTCAGCTATTTCAAAAACTTCTACCGTAATATCATCTAAATTGGCATAATAGTTAATTGAAGTATAGCGTAAGGCCAAAACGACAGAATCCATTGTGTAAAGACCTAAATTAGTGAAATCAGGATCCAAATCATTGGGTACAATTTGGGTAACAATACCGCAATTAACGCCTCCAAAAACAGGGTCATTATATGCCCCAAGTAAAGCGACACTTGCCTCATCACTATCCATTTCCAAAATCTCTTCAGAATAGGTTTCAATTGAAAAAGTATCTTGAACTACAACGTTTAGATTGCCATCTTGAAAATCGGCCCCTATTGTTGTTTCTTCTTTTTTACAAGCGCTAAGTACAAGTACTAAGGCAAAAAAAGTGGCGGAAAGTTTGTTAACCCTCCGCCTTAAAAGTATTTCTTTTTTTTTATTCATTTGCTAAACAACTATTTCTTCAAAAATTTGATCGTAAAACTCATTTACAGGTTTAACGCAAGATTCTTCAGAATAGTATTCAAGAAATGGTGTTTCTGATCCTTCGATTGCTTTTGCAACATCTGCATCAATTGTTTCACTTCCCTGCACTACTCCATCAGAAATCTGAATTGCTTTTTTAGTTAATGTAGCAAAATCAACGTCTTTTAAATCGTCAATATCTGCATCATCAAAGCCGTCAAATTTAAGCTTTTCGTAGAAGTTAGCATCCCAATTTTTGTTAAAACCATTGTCATATACAGAATATACAACTTTGGCATCTGCAAAATGAGGATCGTTTTGATATAGTTTTTTGATGTATAATGGCGTTAAAGCCGTCATCCAACCGTGACAGTGAATAATGTCTGGTTTCCATCCTAATTTCTTAACTGTCTCTAAAACTCCTCTTACAAAGAACATAGAACGTTCGTCATTGTCATCAAAGTATTCTCCCTCCTCATCACTCACCGTAGCTTTACGCTTGAAAAAATCCTCATTATCGATAAAATAAACTTGGATTTTGGCTTGTGGTACTGAAGCTACTTTTATGATTAGTGGATGATCAACATCATTGATGATGAGGTTCATCCCAGATAAACGAATTACTTCATGTAACTGGTGTCTTCTTTCATTAATACATCCATATCTTGGCATGAATGCTCTGATCTCTTTTCCCCCCTCTTGGATGCCCTGAGGCAATTTCCGCGCCGCCGCTGCAATATCAGATGTCGGTAAAAAAGGTGAAATTTCTTGAGAAATGTAAAGTACTCTTTTCTTATCCATAAAAATGTAAGCTATAATTTGAGTACAAAAATACGAAAAAAAAGGGAGATATTCAATTGTAAACTATATGTTTGTAGGCTAGTCTAAGCATTTTAAGGTGATAATAACAAGGAACCAAAGTGAAATTATAGCGGCCATAAAAACAGCCAAAACAGAAAAGCCAGATGCGCTTATAGGCCTTATACCTACTATGGGTGCATTGCACGAAGGCCACATGAGCCTAGTTGAACTCGCTAAAAACCAGTGCGATATAGTTATTTGCAGCGTTTTTGTGAATCCAGCACAATTCAATAACCCAGACGACTTAGCCACATATCCACGCACCCTTTTCGACGATAAAAAATTGCTCGAAAATAACGGTTGTGATATTTTACTTTTACCGACTGTTGAGGCCGTTTATCCAGACGGAATTTTACCATACGAGATAAATTTAGAGGGATTAGACACTGGAATGGAAGGTACTTTTAGACCTGGACACTTTACTGGAGTATGTATGGTGGTGCAACGATTTTTAGAAATGGTAGCACCAGATAAAGCCTATTTTGGTAAAAAAGATTTCCAACAATTGGCTATTATTGGAAAAATGGCGGCCATACGCAACTTAGCTGTTGAAATTGTAGGTGCACCTATTAAAAGAGCTGAAAATGGTTTGGCTTTAAGTTCACGCAATGCATTATTAACAGATCAACAACGAGAAAACGCTAGTCTTATTTCTCTTGCCTTGAAAAATGGCATGACAAATTATGAATTGCAGCCCGAAAATGAAGCGATTCGCGCTAAAATTGAGGCCGGCTTTGCAAATAGCGAATTCACGATTGAATACATTGCTATTGTAAATAACATCAGTCTAAAAGAAGTAGCGATTGCAGATGAAAATTGTACTGTTTGTATTGTTGTTTTTTGCGGAAAAGTGCGGTTATTAGACAATATGCAGTTTGCCGACTTCGCATCTGTCTAAATAAGCACAAAGCAGGCGCCTACCGTATTCGCTTAATTTCACTCGCATTTATTTAATCATTACAACGCATTACTTAGCCAAATTAACTATTTTTGCACTTCATTTAATACTGAAAACTTAAGATTATGTCATATTTATTCACATCTGAATCCGTTTCAGAAGGACATCCCGATAAGGTTGCAGATCAGATTTCTGATGCAATAATTGATAACTTTTTAGCTTTTGACTTAGACTCAAAAGTGGCATGCGAAACGCTTGTAACAACGGGTCAGGTGGTATTAGCTGGAGAGGTAAATACAAAAACTTATCTTGACGTTCAAAAAATAGCCAGAGATGTAATCAACAAAATTGGTTATACTAAAAGTGAATACATGTTTGATGGTAATTCTTGTGGCGTATTTTCTGCCATTCACGAACAATCAGAAGACATTAACCAAGGTGTAGACAGAGCAACAAAGGAAGAACAAGGCGCCGGAGATCAAGGAATGATGTTTGGTTATGCAACTGACGAAACTGAAAACTATATGCCTTTGGCATTGGAACTTTCTCATAGATTATTGATAGAGTTAGCTTTATTAAGAAGAGAAAATAACGACATTACTTATTTAAGACCAGATGCAAAATCTCAGGTAACGGTCGAATACTCTGACGATAATGTACCACAAAGAATTGATGCGATTGTAGTTTCTACACAGCATGATGATTTTGTAAAGACAGGGAATAAGGAAGCAGATGACAACAAAATGTTGGCTAAAATTAAAGCTGATATCGTCGGCATTTTAATTCCAAGAGTTATGGCAAAATTGCCAGCAAATATTCAAGCTTTGTTTACAGATGGAATTACATATCATATTAATCCAACAGGAACTTTCGTCATTGGCGGACCTCATGGAGATACAGGGCTTACAGGAAGAAAAATAATTGTAGATACATACGGAGGAAAAGGAGCACACGGAGGTGGAGCTTTTTCTGGAAAAGATCCATCAAAAGTAGATCGATCTGGAGCTTATGCTACGCGTCACATAGCCAAAAACTTGGTTGCTGCAGGATTATGTAAAGAAGTCTTGGTACAAGTTTCTTACGCAATTGGAGTTGCAAAGCCCACAAGTATTAACGTTGACACGTACGGAACCTCAAACGTTGATCTAACAGACGGAGAAATCTCTAAAAAAGTAGAAGAACTATTTGATATGAGACCTTATTTTATCGAGCAAAGATTAAAATTAAGAACTCCTATTTATTCTGAAACTGCTGCTTACGGGCACATGGGAAGAACTCCAGAAGTGAAAACTGTAACATTTACGTCTCCAAACGGAGAAACAGTATCTCAAGAAGTGGAAACATTTACTTGGGAGAAATTAGATTATGTTGATAAAGTGAAGGCTGCATTTGGGCTTTAGATAAAAAATCACTACTGACCGACAAAACTAAAAAACAGGTGCATAAGAGTTCTACACGCTTTGTAAACATTGAGCAGTTCATTCTCTACCAAAAACCTACCCCCTCCCTTTTTCAGAATAATTGTGTTTGAA
>WTCE01000035.1 GCA_013138735.1 Crocinitomix sp.
TATTCTCTGACAAAAATTCTAATGGATCATTCGGGACATAGGCACCTTCTTTTATGCTATAAGTTCTTATATTTTCATTCTCATTTGAGTAAATAATTAACTCAGGAATTGTATACTCAAACTTGGAGTTTAATGCCTCAAAATCGGCCTTTTTATCTTCAGATAAAACAATGAATTTGGGTTGAATATTTTCAAATAAAACACCCCAATGTTTTTCGCGATATTTACTGTCTAATGGTAAATAAATACCGCCCGATTTAAAGGTTCCAATCACAACCTCTAACTGCTGTAAACGATCTTCAAAAAACACTGAAACAACATCCCCTTTTATCAACCCTCGCTTCACTAACAAATCAGCAATGCGATTTGCTTTTTTGTTAAGTGTTGCATAAGTAACCTCACCTTTAGAATGAGATAACGCAATACTGTTCGGATATTCCGAGACAATATTTTCAAATACCGAATGAATGACTCTCTTGTCCATGGTTACACAGCTAGATCCCTAACCTCTTTTTCTAGATTCATTTTTCCCTTTAGATGTTTGATTAAAACATCCATAGTGTCGAGATATTCGAAATCTTGCAAAACCTTTGACATTCCAATTTGAACTTCTGTACAACCCCCTATTATTAGATCTACTCCTTGAATTTTCAATGCATCAACTGCCCCATTAAATAACTCGTATGCTTCATCATCAATTTGAGCCGACTTAAAGCCTCCCTCCATATAAACCGATTTCATGAATTTATTTTCTTGATCGAAATGATTCAGCGTTACTAACTCATAGGGTAATTGCTCAAACTCTTTATGAAATAAACCTGATTCCATTGTACCCGTTGTAGCAAGAACACCTACCCGCTTTACGCCTGGAAAGTTTAGGCGCAACTGCTCACTTAACATTTTAATAGGATCAAGTAATTTATTTGTCAAACTTGGATCAATTTGTCTGAGATAATGATAAGACGTAATACAAGTAGACAGGACAAAGTCTACGTCTATATCCTGCATCATTTTCAAAGACCTTGTCAATTCAAACACAGGAGATTCTTTTCCATAAACGATCGCCAAAGTCCGATCTGGAATGGAACTATTATTATGTAATATAAACTCTGGAAAATCCTGATCGGTTGGTGCATCAATATTTTCAATCAACTTATTAATGAAGCAAAGTCCTGCGCGCGTACCCATCCCAGAAATAACCCCGAGTTTTTTCTTTTGACTACTAAAAATCTTCATCTAATATTGTATTTACCTCTTGTTCAAAAGCCTTCTGTTCAACTGTTTCGCTTTCTGGCGTTATATTTTCTACCATTTCCTTTAGCGTTACTTCACTCGCATGACCTAAAGAAGTGAGTAGAATCATTAATTCATCACCAAATTGCTGCATGTCTTCTTCTTCAAATAAATCTTTATTATAAAGAATATGGAAGGATGCCATGTTAAGCGCTAAATTGAAGTAGACTGTAAAATCAAATTTACTCTTGGCTAAAATCGCATGATCAAAATCTTCTTGTCTATTTTTTTCACTTTCTGCATCATTTTGATTCATGACTAACATGGTATCGAAAAGAGGACCTCTTGATAAGTCTTTGCCTAAGTTGAGTTCTTCAATTAATTTGTCAAACGGATAATTTTGATGTTCATGTGCATCAAAAACAACCTTTTTGACTTCGTTGATGTGCTCTTGAAAAGATTGAGACAAATCAATCTTAAGTTTAAGTGCTATCGTATTTAAATAAAATCCAATCTGATTTTTCAATTCATCATGTTGTCGCCCTGTCGAAGGACTTCCAATAACAAATTCAGTTTGATGAGAATGGCGATACACAAGAATACTTAAAGCACTTAACACTTTCATGTAAGGTGAAGTATTATCCCCAGCATTGTTTTTAACGGTATTAAATTGCGCATCAGAAAGGTTCCATTTAAGGAATTTTCCTTCGCCCGTTTTTAACTGTGGCCTTGTTTTAGAAAATGATAGTTCGAGTGGATTTATCGTGTTTTCAAATTGGTTTGTCCAATAACGCTTATCATTATTGAAGCCTTCATTGTTAAATTGCTCCTTTTCCCAAACTGCGTAATCTTTGTATTGAATTCTTAAAGGCAATAAATCAATTGGTTCATCAGAAAGGTATGAACGATAAAAACTAAGCACATCATCACCTAATATATTCATAGACCATCCGTCACTGATGATGTGATGAAGATTGAAATAGAATACAAATTTGTCTTCTGCTACTTTGTAAAGTACGGCACGTATAAGTGGACCGTTTTCTAAATCAAAAGATTTTCGGGTGTCCTGCTGTACTTCTTGCGAAATAATACTTGTGGAATTTTCCGTTTCTGAAAGGTCCCTAACCCCTAATTTAAAATCAAAACGTTCTAGTGGAACAATAAACTGTTTCGGAGAATTATTCTCATCAGCTTTAAAAACTGTTCGTAAGCTTTCATGCCGCTCAATAGTTGAAACAATTGCTTTTTCAAAACACGCCACATCCAAGGCATAGTTTAAATGAATCACATTGGGCATATTATATGCAACAGATTTAGCATCAAATAAACAGGACATCCAAACACGTGTTTGCGCATCTGATAAAGGATAACTACTTTGTTCTTGGGTAGGATTAATTATGCTATGCTCAGCTGTGCTGTCATGTTCAGCAATCAATTTCGCATGTGCTTCAGCAGTAGAATGATTGAAGAAATCTTTCAACTTCAATTTTACATTAAAAACTTTGTGGTACTCACCTATCAAACGAGTAGCGGTTAAACTATGCCCACCAAGTTCAAAAAAGTCATCTTTGATTCCAATTTGATCAATTTCAAATAATTCCTTCCAAATTGTACAAATATTATCTTCGATTGCATTGGTTGGTGCAACAAACGCTTTACGTGTTGCTTGTTTTTCTCTCCATTCAGTCAAGAGTCGTTTATCAACTTTTCCATTTACTGTTAAGGGAATTTGATCGACAAAAATAATTTGATTTGGAATCATATAATCTGGCAACGATTTCAATAATCGTAACTTGATTTTTTCAACACTTATTTCATTTTGAGTAACTACGTAAGCATACAAAAAGGCTTCATCATGCTGCCCTCTTTCGACGGTTACAATTGAATTACTTAATTCTTCAACTTGTTCAAATGCGTGCTGCACTTCTCCAAGTTCAATGCGATACCCTCGAATTTTAACTTGATCATCTTTTCTTCCTAAAAACTCCAATTGTCCATTTGGCAACCACCGACCTAAATCACCAGTTTTATATAGATTTCCAGATAACTCGAATGGATTTTTAATAAAACGATCTGCTGTTAATTCTGGTCGATTAAAATACTCTTGAATCACGCCTTTACCAACGATTCCAATTTCTCCAACAGCTCCAATTCTAACATGTTTCATATTTGAATCAAACACATGGATTTGAGAATTCCCAATAGGTTTCCCAACCAGGATCTCTTCACCTTCTTCTACCTCCGTCACTACACAGCCGACGGTAGCTTCAGTTGGGCCATACTCATTAAAAATATGCACCTCTGGATTAATGGATTTTAAAAATCGAACTTGTTCCTTTGTTAGTTGCTCGCCACCACAAATTACGGTATCAATTGTTGGACTATTTAGGCTTAAATTTTTAGACAAATCAATATGAGAAGGCGTCAGTTTTAACGTATTGATTTCAGGGTTTTCAAACACTTCAACAAGCAAATCATTAATGTCCTTTTCTGGTGCACCAATCCACAGTTTTCTTCCTCTAGTTAAACTTGAGAAAATACATGTAATGGTTAGGTCAAAAGCAATTGAAGTTATTAAGGCCCAGTCTCCAGTATTCTCGCTTTCAAAATATGCTTCATTCGTCCATTGAATATAATTCAACAAATTTGCATGGCTTATTTGACATCCTTTAGGTTTACCCGTTGAACCAGAAGTATAGATCATGTAAGCCTTATCTTCTGCTTGAATACTTGTTGCTAATTGCACGTCACTTTCTTCATATATCTCCTTGGATATTGGAGAAAGTATTGCAACACTTTGCGCATTTAATTCATCCGATCCCATTTCGGTGATTATAAGTTTAGGACTTGCATCATCTATAATCAATTGGATTCTCTCTACCGGATTTTTTGTATCAATAGGCACATAGCATGCACCTGTTTTCAATATTCCCAAAACACTTATAATAAAATGTTCAGAACGATCCATTAAAACGATAACACGATCTCCTTTACCAACCGAATATTTATTGATTAAACAATGTGCGAACTGGTTCGCTTTTGCATTCAATTCGGTATAATTCATCACTAAATCCTGATGATAGACAGCAGTTTCTTGTGGATTTTTTAGTACGGCATGATCGAACAAAGCCAATATTGAGTTGTTTTCTTTATACTGGATTTGGGTGTCATTTATTTCTGAAAGCATTTGCTCTTCATAATCAGAAATTTCTGAGGTTCCTAGTTTCGAAACAAACGCTGTGTAAATATGAAACAATTGATTTTCCATGAGCGTAATTGTACTCGGTGAAAAAACTGCTTTATTTACAATTAATTGAATGGATACGTGTTCCTCAAATTCCTCACACTTAATTTTCACTTCAAATGCTTCGCTACATCCTTCCCAATCCATTATTTCAATTGAATTTTGATCTGTAGCCTTATTCAAAGCCGGAATGAACTCGAAAAGATAATCGAATGTTCTTCCTTTATCGCTTAGAATTTCGGGCGCCACTTGAAAGTAATCAGCCCAGGTTAATGCTGCCTCAGTCTCCTCTTGTACCAGCTCAAGCTTATCTCTAGTGGCGTGTTTGTCTAAAACTAAAGGAATTGCTCGCGAAACATTTCCCACGGTGTGACTTAGCTCATCATAACTTCTTTCAAAAGGTATGAATCCAATTTTGATCGAGTCTCCTTCAAAAATATTTAAATAATTAACAAACTGAGTTTTTGCCCAAGTTTCTAAATCTATGTTTTTTGAATTCAAGTCACTTTTTAATTGACGGAACTCTTCTCCTTTTATCGACAACGTTCGTTCTTCGGGTTGAAATAACTTCTCAGCCCTTTTTCCGAATGGTAATTTTACTGGATTCTTTATCGTTTTTTTCTCTTCCCAAAATTGTTTTGCTTCCTCCTCTGGTTCATTTGCCAATTCATTTTGCCAAGCAGAAAAATTTAAGAAATCTATTTTTTCAACCTCCTGCTTATTGTATTTTTCTATATCGCTTAAACCACTTTCAATTTCCTTTATGATATAATCCATGCTATAGGCATCCAACCAAAAAGAATATCCTCTCATAACTAAATAAGCCATTTCATTTGGTCCATTGATATAAGCAAACCGAATTGGTGCATTTTCTGAAAAATTATAAGGTAAACCCAAATTTGCATTTGCTTGATTTTCCAACAAATCTTCGTTTTCAATGGAACCTTCGCTCAACTCTATGATATCTGAGACGAAAGGAACTTGCTCTGGATAAATATTTCCAGGTGTTATTCGAGCTCGGTATTGCAATACTTCGTGCTTTTTTAAGACAGCACTTACAACATTTTTTATTTGATTAATACTATGACTTTTCTTTAACTTAAGGTTAACTTGACTGTAGAAACCTTCAATGTTTCCATTTGCTGTTAACCATAAGTTTTTTTGATTGGGGGACAATTCATATCCATCCATTTCTTTAAGCGGGCTATTCATGACTTTTTGGGTAAAATAATTGTGGGTTAAATGATATTGGGCTAAATGCTTTTTGGGTTAAATATTTATTAATAAAGGGAAACTATAACTTTTCGGTCACCGGTATATGGACTTCTGCCATGAGAAATTCTCATATTATCGAGAAAAAGAATATCGCCAGACTCCCATAAGAACTTTAATGTTGCTTTTTTATATGCGGCTCTTAATTCAGCAATTTCTTCTTTTGAAATCTGTTCTCCATCTCCGTAATACGTATTAAATGGAAGTTCTTCTTCAGACTCCATTGAATTTAAGACGTCTTCATCTTGGGTATATTTATTAAAAAAGAAGGCATGATTAAACCATATTTCTTCGTTGGTTTTTGGGTGGTTCCAGATCGCCTTTTTATTCCAAGTTAATATTAACTCTTCTTCTGTTTTCCATTCAAATGACATTCCGCCTTTCACGCAATCTGCTTCCACAACTGAACGTTCCTTTGTTTGAAAAACTTCTTGCCAAGAAAGTCCAATTTTATCATTGATCCTTCTGACATATCGCACACCTTTTTCTAAAAACTTATTTCTAGTTTCAGCAGAAAGTAAATTCAATACTTTTTTGTTATCCGCTATTGGAGTTTCGCCTTGAGTAGCGGCAGGTATAATACAGCAAAACACTATATGACCTGGATGACTTGGCGAATATGAGCTTTCACTGTGCATGTTAATACTTCTGTCTGCCGGATAAGTGGTTGTCACATAAACATTATTTCCTACAGCGTATCTTGGAGAAGATCGTTGATTATATTCTAATGGTTTTTCTACAAAAGTTTTCATTAACTCCTGAAATTTTTCTACTGTATTAATGTCAAAATTTCTGAACAAGATGCCGCCATGTTTGGTGATTTTATCTTCAAACATGGTTTTATTCTCCTCAATCCAATGACTTAAAATAAGTCCTTTTGTATTTCCTTTTATAACAAATGGGAAACCCAATTCTTCTGACATAACAGATGTTTCAACTTTTTCCGCAGTTGAAACGGTTTGAGCTTTAGTGCTCATTAATTTGGATAGTCGATTCTTCATTTTTTGATCATTTTTAGCTTTTGCAGATTCTTTAATTTCAACGATTTTGCAGTTTTAGTTTGGTGAGAGATCTGATCGATCAACTGCTCTGGTGTTTCTAGCACCTCTTTCATTACTTTTTTATATTGTTTTAGAAATAATTCTATTTGACTTTTTTCATATATATCTGTATTGTAATTGATATCAAGGTAAAAACCTGTTCCCACCTCATAACAATTAAAAAGGACGTCTAACTTGGGTGTTAACGCACCGTTGTCAACTATTTCGGTTGACATTTCTGGTGTAATAATTTGTTGGTTTTGTTCCTGTAGCCTGTCATAATTATGATAAGAAAACATCACATCAAATACTGGATTTCGGGAAAAATCAACTTTTAAGCTGAGCTCTTCTACTAGTTTATCGAAAGGGTACATTTGATGTTCTAGTGCATCTAAAACATTAAAGTTGATTCGTTTTAAAAGTGTTGTAAAAGTGTCTGACTTTTTAATTTGATTTCTATGGACAACGGTATTTACGAAGTTTCCAACAACCTGTTTAATGTCTTCATGATTTCTACCTGCAACAGGAGATCCAATTGCTAAATCATCTTCTTTAGTCAGTTTGTTTATTAGGATGAATAACACAGTTAACATTCCTGAAAACTTGCTACTGCGGTTCTCTTGCGTGAGCATTTCCATTTGCTCAGCCAAATCATTGTCAATGAATGTGCCTAAAGAGCGTCCGTTAAATGTTTTAATTTTGGGACGTTCCTTTATTCCAGTCAAATTAATTTGCGTCGCATAATTCTGCAATTTATTTCTCCAAAAATATTCATGCTTCTGATATTTTCCGCTTTCAATCTGTTGAATTTGCCAATGGGCAAAATCTTTGTATTGCAACCTGTCTTTGGGTAATTTTACTTCGGTTTTAAGTTTTAATCCTTCATAAACCTGAAGTACCTCTTGGGTAATTATTCCCATGGTTACGCCATCACCAACAATATGATGAAGGTTGAAATAGAAAACATAATTAGCAGGCCCTAGTTTTCCTAAAATTGCACGCGCAACAGGTCCTTTCTCTAAATCAAACGGTTTTTCTTTGTCTTTTGAAATTAATTCATGAATGACATTTTTCCCGTTTTCGTTCGTTGATAAGTCCTGATAATGTAATTTGAAGTCCGATTTATCAGCTGCTAAAATAACCTGGCGCAATGCTCCTTTTTCATCTAATTTAAAAACTGTTCTTAAGGATTCATGCCTTTCGATTAGTGCGTTCAATGCTCCTTCAAAAGCATCCAAATCTAGTTCGAAATTCAAATCTTGGACGGCAAAAGTATTATACGCTATTGAGGCTTCTTCATTTTGCGAAACATACCACATTCTTTTTTGCGCGGCAGAAACAGGATAATCTTCTTGACTTGGCGCTTTGCTTATTGAAGCGTATTCAGTATCGTCCCCAAGTTCCACTTTTTTTAGCGCCTTAATAATTATCGGCTTACAATCAGCTATAAATTCTTTATCCTCTTGTGTAAGCAAATTTGTTTTCCCACTTATTCTCAATTGATCGTCATTAACACGCAACTTGAGTTGCTTTTTATCAATGAGTTCTATAATTTTTGATATTCTATTCATTTTTTTGAATTTTGCTTACTAAAAAATTAGTTCTTCAATTTCCGTTTCAGAATTATCTTCCAATATTTCGTACTGTTTTCTAATCATTTTTACTAGTTTAATATGGAGTGCAACCGTTCGAATAGTCGGGTCCTCAAAGAGCTCTTTTAATTCGATTTTCACATTGAATTCTTTTTGCATTCTAGACAGAAGATTGGATGCTTTCAAACTATGTCCACCAAGCATAAAGAAGTTATCTGTTACGCCTATTTTTTCTGCTTTCATATTCAAAATATCGGCCCAAATATGAACTAAGGTTTGTTCTGTTTGATCTTGCGGCGCCTCATAATTGGAATAGAAAAGGCAATTGGAATCATCTGGCTTAGGTAAGCCTTTCCGATCTACTTTTCCATTGGATGTAAGTGGTAGGGTTTCTAACTGAATAAATTTCTGAGGAACCATATATTCCGGAATTTCCTTCAATAAGAAATTTCTTAGCTCCTCTACTTTTTGAGGCAAATCAGATACAACATAAGCAACGAGTGCTTTTCCAATCTCTTCTTCGTAGCTATTCACAACCACTTCTCTAATGTCCGGTTTAGCGCCCAAATGGATCTCAATATCTCCTACTTCTATCCTGTGTCCGCGAATTTTGATTTGATTATCTACCCGCCCAATAAACTCAACATTCCCGTCAGGTAACCAACGACCTACATCACCCGTTTTATACAGTCTTCCTTCATGAAATGTGTTTTCAATGAATTTTTCTTTGGTTATTTCCGGTTTATTTAGGTATCCTCTAGCTACACCATCTCCTCCAAGGCATATTTCTCCGACTGCTCCCTTTGGCAATAGGTTATTATTCTTATCTAAAATATAACAGGTAGAGTTTTTAATTGGCTTTCCAATTGGAATTTTGGTACTTCCTTTTTCTTCAATATTATAAGTTAAAGAGAAGGTTGTATTTTCCGTTGGTCCATAACCATTAACTAATTCCAAATCTGGATAATGTTCTTTTACTTTATTAATATAATCTGGTGATAATTTATCTCCTCCTACAAATAAGGTTTGGAGTCCACCAAAGAAATCAACATCCGTATCGACAATTTGATTAAACCAACCTGCAGTTAACCAAATCTTACTGATTTGAGACGTATGCAAAAGCTTTTTAAAACTAGCAGTATTCAAGAGTAAATCCTTTTCAGCCAGCACTAATTCGCCTCCATTAAGTAGCATTCCCCAAAATTCAAATGTTGTTGCATCAAAAGAGAAAGCAGCTGTTGAAAGTAGCTTATCTTCAGCGATAAAATTGACATAATTTGCGTCCTTCACTAACCTCACTATTCCTTGATCCATTATTTCTACTCCCTTTGGTTCTCCTGTAGATCCGGAAGTATACATTAGGTAGCACAAACTGGTTGGTTGACGCTCTATGTCTTCAGATGCTGAACTGTAATTTGAAATTTCAGCCTTAATTATCTCTAATTCTAATTCATCTAAGCAATACTGAATATTCGCATCTTTTATGATGTATTCAATCCGTTCGTTTGGATAATCAACATCCATTGGGACGTAAGCTCCTCCCGCTTTTAAAACAGCTATTATAGCAATAATGGCCCACTCATCCTTATTAATTTTTATGCCAACATAATCCTGCTTTGCGACTTTGTTATTTGCGCTGAAATAATTGCACAACTGGCTGGATAGTTCATCTAATTCAAGATAAGTTAATTGTTTCTCTTCAAAAACCAGTGCCACCTTTTCAGGAGTTCTTTGCACTTGTAATTTGAACTCATCCAAAACCGAAGTCTCAATTGCATTCAAATTTGATCGCTTATTCACTGGATTTTCAGTCCCATCAGCAACAGCTCCATTTTCTTTTAAATCAGAATGTGTACTATTCAATTCATAAATTAACTCTTCTTTCTCTTCTAATGTGAGATAGGATTGTTCAAGCAATGGTTTTTGTATGTCTGAAATGAATCCGTCTATTACATTTTCAAAATGTGACGTTAATTTTTTGATTCCTTCTTGATCATATTTCCCATTATTAAATTTGAAATCAATCTTAAGTTCCTTTTTTCGAGGGACAACCAAAATATCAAAATCAAAATTGGTTTGCTCAAACGAATTGATATCTTCAATATATAATTCTAGCTGATCATCAGCAGTTTTCGCATTGTCCATATCAGACTTAATGGCATCTTGAACAGGATAGTTTTCAAAAACAAGGATATGGTCTATTAAATCCATTCCTAAATCACTTTCTTCTTGGATTTTAGAGAGACTCAAATAATGCTTAGAAGCGCTTGAAATTGCGTTGGCCTTAATGCGTTGGAAAAGTTCAATCGCCGTTTCACTTTCTTCATATTTGATTCTTACAGGTATTGTATTAATAAATAATCCAATCATATTTTCAACGCCTTGCAATTCTCCTGGTCTCCCTGAAACTACTGCACCAAAAATTACATCATTTGTATTGTTGTAACGGGAAAGAAGATATCCCCAAACGCCTTGAATAAATACATTGTGCGTAATTCCAATTTTATTGCAGATGGCATCTAATTGCGTAAATCGATCTTCATTGATTAGCAATGTTTCTGTCAATTCTTCATAAGCTGATTGTTCTGTACGATTGAACAATTGAATGTCTGCTACCTCTGAGTAATCTTCTAATTGCGTTGCCCAATATTTTTTAGTTTCTTCTTTATCTACGGTGTCTAACCATTGAATGTAATTGGAATAATTTGCAACCTCTGGTAAGTTAGCTTCTTCGCCTTGAGCTGCTGAATTTAACAATTGGTAAAACTCATTGGTTAAAATACTCATGCACCAACCATCCATTAAGATGTGATGGAAACTCCAAATAAATTCAAAGCTACCATCTGCCAAATCAAGAACATGTAAGCGCATTTGCGAAGCACCTTCTAAATCAAATCCAT
>WTCE01000081.1 GCA_013138735.1 Crocinitomix sp.
TATTCTCTGACAAAAATTCTAATGGATCATTCGGGACATAGGCACCTTCTTTTATGCTATAAGTTCTTATATTTTCATTCTCATTTGAGTAAATAATTAACTCAGGAATTGTATACTCAAACTTGGAATTCAATGCCTCAAAATCGGCCTTTTTATCTTCAGATAAAACAATGAATTTGGGTTGAATATTTTCAAATAAAACACCCCAATGTTTTTCGCGATATTTACTGTCTAATGGTAAATAAATACCTCCCGATTTAAAGGTTCCAATCACAACCTCTAACTGCTGTAAACGGTCTTCAAAAAACACTGAAACAACATCCCCTTTTATCAATCCACGCTTCATTAACAAATCAGCAATGCGATTTGCTTTTTTGTTAAGCAGTGTATATGTAACCTCACCTTTAGAGTGAGATAGCGCAATACTGTTCGGATATTCCGAGACAATATTTTCAAATACAGAGTGAATGACTCTCTTGTCCATTTAAGTATAATTGGGTGGCTTAAATTGTTAGGTTAGCTCAGTTTTGGTGTGAGTTAAATCTTTAAAATAAGATTCTATGATATGAATAGTTTTCTTTTCGTTTTGGGTCTTGCTTATACTATAGTCGATCTCTACTAAAAAAGCGTCGTTATAAGCGGTGCAAATGTAGTGTATTTTTTTTGACTTATCATTTATTTCCATTGTAAAATTATCGTTATTTGAAAAATAATTTTCTTCAATTTTTCCTTTAACGATTTGATAATTAAATTCTCCGTGAATTTTTAATTCTAATCCAACTTTATTTTGAATATCATTTAAAATAACCTGCAGAGGAATTATTTGATTTTCTCGCCCCTCAAGGTATTCATTATGACAGTGTTTGAGATAATTTAAACTGTGCCGATCAACTCCTTTTTTTACTGCTATTGGAAAAATATTACTCACTGCTCCAACGGTCTTATCTAAATCCAAGTCAAAGACTTCATTCAGTCTGGAATCGGACAAAATCCCTTGTACAAATGCATCTCCTTCGTATAATTTTTCCATTAACATTTGATGCGCAGCAATATGGAAGGCCATCATTGGTAAAAAGCTATCAGTTGCCATCTTTTTAAAGGCTTCAAACTGTTCTCCTTTATAAATTAAAACTTCCTTTTTTCGAATAATCTGATCACCTGACAAATCATTCATTTTACTTTCACTAATTTCAGCCATCTTATTGCTCCAATAAGCACGTTTTGCATCAGCCTCTTTTGACGTGATATAGTTCAATTGAATTTTTGAAAAATCTGAATTGGAAGTATATTCACCCGCTATTTTTCCGTTATGCAAATAGTTTTCTAATTCACGCTTCAGTATTTTATTCGAAAAATCATCTGTTATAATGTGATGAATTTTTAAAAAGATAAGCTGCTCTTTACTCCCTTTTTCTTCAACTATCATCACTCTTATTAAAGCATCATTGCTAATATCAAAAGGTGCGTTAAATTCATGGTCTGGATTTGTCAACTCAGTGATAAAGGAAGATTTGTCAGAAATTAAGTCCTGATAAAAATCGACACAATTGGAAGCGTTTTTCTCTTGTCGCCCGAACCATGCCCCTTTATTAAAAATAATTTTTTCGGTTAATGAATTAAATTGAGCTATGAATTCTTTTACTTTCAATTCAATTTCAACTCTGGTAAGCCCATTGCTTACGATTGGACCAAAGGTCCCCGAAGAATACCGCTCCTTAATTAAAGCTTGCTGATTAAAAGAAAGCGTGTTTTCTACAGGCTTTGCCTCTTTGTGATTTTCTGAATTTGAAGCTGCCTTTATAATTCTGATTAGTTCACTTTCTACGGATCCAATAAGTTTGTCAATTGTTTCAGCTTTAAACAATACACCCGGATATCGAATAGAGATTTGTAATTCACCAGCACCAATTAAACCTGAGATATGAAGAATTTGTTGCGATTTTAAATCTTCAGAAACATCAGGCCCTATATACTCTGAAGAATATGCTAATGCTTGCTCTGCTCCTATTTCGAATCCAGCACTAAAATCGCCCAAATAATTGAATACAATTTCTGGATTACTTTCTGTTTTCAGTGCATTTGTTAGGTACTTGAGAATGCCATAACCAATTCCTTTATTCGGAATTAATTTTCTGGTTTGTTTTATTTTGTTGATGCGTCCAACGAGATCATCTCTTTTGTCAGTTGTTTCTAACAAGAATGGATAAATAGAAGTGAACCAGCCTACTGTTCGATTAATATCAATTTCTTCAAAAATATCTTCTCGACCGTGCCCTTCCATTTTTATCAATGTTTTTTGCAAGTCAAATGTTTCTTTGAGCCCTGATGCGAAAGCAGCCAATAGAACATCATTTATTTCTGAATCAAAATGAATATTCACCTTTTTTTGTAGGATATCTGTTAATTCCTCATCTAAATTGAATGAGGCTATTTTATCAATTTTGAATGCTTCTGCCTTTTTTGGATAATCTGTTGGCAAATTGTGATTTGAGAATTTCTCTATATTTTTCCAATACTCTAATTCAGTACCAATTCTTAATTCTTTTGCATACTCTGGTAATCGACCTGCCCAATCACGATAAGAGGTTGATTTAGCAGGTAATTCTGGAGTCTTACCTTGTGCCAACTGCTCATAAATATTTTGAATATCTTCCAAAATAATTCGCCATGAAACACCATCTACCAATAGGTGGTGAGAGATAATCGCTATGCGATCCCCATCTGACAATCTAAAATGAGCCACCGAAAATAAAAACCTAGAAAACATATCCATGCTTCGCTGCAGTTCTTCTCCAAGCATTGCCATTGTTTCCAGGGCATCAGCTTCTTTTCGTAAATCAAAAAACTCTATCAAAAGTCGATTCATCAGAAAGGGTTTATTATACTGAGAAAAGCCTTTCAATTCTTTTGAAAAAGTCATTCTAAGTGCATCATGATGTTCAACCAATACGGCGATACTTTCCTTTAGGATTTCATGATCTATCTTTTTCTTTGACTTTAAGAGTACTGATTGATTATAATGATTTTTATTAATCACTCCGGGATCGCTAAAAAATTCCAATTGTACTGGTGTGAGATCAACAGGTCCAACGACTTCTCCTTGATCAATAATCATCACATCCTTTCGCATCATTTTTGCGGCATCCTCTAATACGGGGATTCTCAATATCTCATCAACTTTAAGCAGGAATCCATTTTTTTTCAATTCGGCAGAAATCTGAATTGACTTAATTGAATCTCCTCCTAAACCGTAAAAATTATCTTGTTTCCCTACCTTACCTGCATTAAATATTTTAATCCAAACAGAAGCCAATATTTCTTCGTTTTCTGTTTCCAATTTTATTTTTACAGTACCTAATGGAATCTCATTTACTTCTGATACTTTAATTGCTTTTTTGTCTACTTTTCCGTTTGTATTGTATAAAATTTTATCAATTTCAAAAAAGTAAGAAGGAATCATATATAAAGGCAGTAATGCACCCAAAAATTCCCGAATCCCCAAGATACTTTGAGGTTCTGTTAGCACTAAATAAGCCTCTAATTCTTTTATACCTTGTTCATTTTCAATCACCAAAATAACAGCATCACTAATTTCGGGCTTTTGTACAAGGTGTTTCTCTATTTCACTTAATTCAATCCGGTAACCTCTAATTTTTACTTGGTCATCCAATCTTCCTTCAAACTTAATGGTACCGTTTCTAAGCCATCTGCCTAGATCCCCAGTTTTGTAAAGCTTTGTACCCTTATCAAATGGATTTTCTATGAATTTTTCTTTTGTTAATTCAGGACGGTTAAGATATCTCTTTCCTAGCCCCGATCCTGACACCCATATTTCACCTGTTACACCAATTGGTTGTAACACGCCTAAAGGATTTACGATATATACTTTTCGGTTAGCGATTGGCTTTCCAATAATATTTTCTTCTGCTAATTTTTTTACTTCATGATAGGTAATACAGACTGTTGATTCAGTGGGTCCATAGGTATTGTAAACTTTTATATGGGGGAATATATTTTTTATATAGCGACTCTTAAGTTCATCCCCACCACTAACCAGAGTTTGTAATGATTTTAAGCGTTCAGGTGCTCGATTTAATTCATTTATTACCAGCGGAGTTGTTGACAAGAATGTTACAGTCTCCTGTTCTATTTTTTGAATTAATTCAGAAATATCTCTTGCTCCATCCTCCATAATTACAAGCTGCGCTCCTGAACAAAGCGACACAAAAATCTCTTCAATAGAAACATCAAATGAAATTGATGCTTGCTGAAGTACACAATCATTTGCTGAAAGTTGAAATGTATTTAATGCAGTTTGCACGTAATCCGCTAAGGAAGCATGACTAATTTCGACGCCTTTTGGTTTCCCAGTTGAACCAGAGGTATAGATAACATAGGCCGCTAAATTAGAATCAATTGCATCTTTGTTTATTTCATCAGGTTTAGCATGGGCAATAAAAGCGTCAATAAATTCCTCATCAATGCAAAAGTCCAATTCACTATCCTTAATTATGTATTCAATTCTATCATCTGGATAAGTAGGATCTATTGGAACATAGGCGGCTTTTGATTTTAAGATGCCTAAAATTGCTACAATCATCCATTCTGAACGTTCCAATTTCAGTCCAATCAAATGTGGCTTTTGTATTTTTTTATTATCCAAAATAGTTTTAGCCAGTTGACCCGACAACTTATCCAACTCCCTATAAGTCAGTTTTCTTTTAGCACATTTAACGGCTATATTATTTGGGTGTTTGGCTACAATAGCCTGAAAAAGATCAAGGACTGTATCTGAAGGATAATTAACTTTTAGTCCATTGAAATGTTCAACAAGTTCTGTCAATTCATACTTACCCAAATAATTAATTTTCCCCACCTTTTCGTGCGGTTTTTCTAATAGCGTTTCAAGTAGAGACTTATAGTGTTTTATTATTTGTTTAACATCCTGTTCATTATAAACATCAGTGTTATAAGTAAAGCTTAGCTCCAAATAATTGTTGCGATCATGCACTGCAATGTCCATGTCGAATTTAGCCAAACAACTGCCTCCTGAAATAATTTCCTGCTCAAAGTCAACTGACTCTTCCGAAGCATTAGCTGAAATATCACCAGTTGTTGTTAGCATAATGTCGAACAATGTATTTCGACTTGTGTCTACTGGTAAATCTAACATATCCACAATGGCATTAAAGGGATATTGTTGATGTTGAAAATCAGTAAACACATGATTTTTAATTTCCTCAAAATTGCTATGGAAATCTTTTAATAAATCTACTTGGCACAGCAACGGTAAGGTATTTACAAAACAACCAATTTGGTCTTCCAATTCCATACGATCTCTGCCAGCAACTGGTGTTCCAAAAATCAATTCTTCTTGGCCGGTATAGCGACTTATTAAAATCCCCCAAGTTACAAGGGCTCCAATAAATAATGTACCTCCATTATCGGTGCAGAAGTTTTTAAATTGTTGAGACGTATCTGTCGCAATTTTTGTTTGCAATATTTGCCCATTGTATCCTTGTACTTCGGGTCTCTTTTTTGCAAAAGGAAAGTCCAAAACGGGTAATTCTCTCGCTAATTTGCCCATCCAAAATTCACGACTTGCCTCAAATTCATTATTAGCCAATGCGGCTATTTCCCACTCGGCAAAATCCTTATATTGAATTTCAGGTTTATCCAATTCTTTTTTAACAGAATCTAATTGCAATTTATAGCTGTCAAATATTTCTTTTTCTAACACCATCAATGACCATTCATCTCCAATGATGTGATGGATATTCAGATATAGTAAAAACCTACCGTTTAAATCTTTGATCATGGCCATTCGAAGTAATGGCCCATTCTCTAGGTCGAACGCTATTAGTGCATCTTTTTCTAAATACATGAGCGGAGAATAGAAACCTTCGTTCTTTATATCTACTGCTTTCAATTGGATAGAAACGTTCCTTTTTATTTTTTGACGAACCTCTCCTGATTCATTTAATAGAAAGACAGTCCTTAAAATCTCATATTTTTCAACAACAGCATTAATGGCATTTTGTAAGGTAACCTGCTCAATATCCTGAACCAAATGTACTAATCTAGGCATGTTATATACCGCAGAGACTTCTTCCATTTGAGATAAAATCCAAAGGCGTTTCTGACTACTTGAAACAGCATAATCAGCTTGATTAGCACTTTTAGGAATTTTTTGTTGTATTGAATATTCGGCCGTTTCTAATAGTTTCGCTTGTTCTAATAAAACACCATTGGTAAATAGTTTTAAAATGTCTATTTCAAGACCGAATTTGATTCTAATAGCGGATTTTAATCGAATAAGCTTTATACTATTCCCCCCCAATCTTAAAAAATGGCTATTTCTTCCAATATTTTCTTGGTTTAATACTTCTTTCCAAATCTCGGCCAATGCTTTTTCAGTTGCCGTTTCTGGCAAGGTTAATTGAGATGTGTCCGAGAGCTTTGATACCATTGTTTGTCGCAGGGCTATTGTATCTACTTTGCCATTTGAGTTTATTGGAAATTCAGCTAATTGAAAGATGAAGGAAGGGGTTTCGTAAAAAGAAAGTTGGGCTTTGCAATGCGCATGCACCTC
>WTCE01000167.1 GCA_013138735.1 Crocinitomix sp.
CCATTTTTCTTGGTGTTTTTCCCTTTACAGTTTATACACTTTTTTTATTCATAACCTTTCATTTGCGTCAAAGCTAATAATAACAATGCTTACAGAGAATATGAGCCTAAATTTTGTCCATTAAGCCAAATTATTTCTTGCATTCCTTTTCTTAAGCTTTTCAACCGTTGGATTGTGCCAATTAAAGGTGGATAAAACAAGTCATGATTTTGGCAATGTCACAGCCTCCTCAAACAGAACAGTAGATTTTCAAATTGTAAACCAATATCAATTCTCCATTATTCTTTCCACCTTTTCGTTTGACACGGAATTAAGCACCGCTTTTACACCGACTACTGTAGAACCTGGCGACACCTTAATCTATCGGGTTCGAATAAATCCGAAAAAAAAAGGCCTATTTGATAAAACATTCCCTATTTCGTTTTTCCACTTGTCAGACACGGTATATTTTAACGTAAGGGCAAATGTTTTGACTACAGATTTTAAGGACAAGTCCTTAGTAAAGCGATTTGCTGAAAAACCAGGTAAAAATGACGGAAATTTCAAGGATTTTGACGCCAAGTTTAAAGTAATAGATGCAGAGACACGAAAACCAGTTTCTGGCGCTAGCATCACGATTGTCTCAAAATCGCCAAGCTATAAAAATTTGGAAACAGATAAGAACGGCAGAGTAATGCGCGTTTTACACAACCGTTATGATGTTTCCATTTACGCCTTTGGATACGAAACAGCCAAGGTTGGAATTTCATTAGGTTGTGATGATAGCATAAGAACAGTTGCCTTAGCAAAGCGAGACCCTAATTCGAAAACAGAATTTGAATATATGTATGAATATGAAGGTGCGAATCCAATTACAATAAAAGACACCCTTGCAAACCTTGATCCTTTAGATGAAAAACAACTTTTAGAACCTCTAGAAAAAGGAAATTATAAAGCCAATAATATTGTTTTTTTAATGGATGTCTCCATTTCAATGAAAGACCATGAACGCATGGATTTATTAAAAGCCTCGATTATACAATTGGTTGAATTAATGCGCCCCGAAGATAATGTTAGCGTCATTACATTTAGCGAACACACACGTACCTTGGTAGTGCCCACCTACTTAACAAATGATAATCGTGCAGATGTGATTCGCTTAATAAAAACACTAAAACCGGGTGGATTAACTAATGGAGGAAGAGGTTTAAAAATGGCCTACAAACTAATTCGTGAAAATTATGATCCCACAAAAAATAATCAAGTTGTTTTGGCTACAGATGGCGCATTGGGTTCCTATATGAAACATGAAGACATGGTAAAATTAGTTCAGAAAAACGCCATATACGCAAGGACTAGTGTGGTTACTTTAAGAGGTTATAATTGGAGCGGAAAATATATGCGCGAAATTGTAAAAGCAGGCAACGGAAAACTGCTGCCAGTTAACAATGAGGCTGAAGCAAAATTGATGCTCATTCGGGAAATCAAAACAAATTCAAACATTGGTTTGAATGAATAATAGGGTTACTTATTAACTAGCGCTAACATAAAATGATACAAGCCTTAATCATTTATGTTAAAATCAATTTTCATTTTACTTACATTAACGGTAGCACCTTGCACATTTGCACAACCCAAATTTCAATTGGAAGCTTATACAGGCGTCCAACATGTGCATCATCACCTTTGTAAATTAGAGGATAAAAGTTACCACCGCGGATTAACCATGAGTACAGGATTGCGCTTTAATTTTAATTTGAACGACCATTGGTCAATTATCCCTGGGTATACGTTAAATAATGTAATCGGCGATAATTTTGTATTTCCGTTTGAGCGGATTTTACGACTAGATGTGAAATATCGTTTTAGGGGAACTCCACGTTTTCCTAGGCTTAGGTTGAGTGCTGAAACAGGTTTGGAATGGGCCTATTACGACAAGAAAATTAAGTTTCCAATTTACTTAGGCACTCAATACAACCTCAACGCTTACATGGATTTATTTATGCGTTTGCGACTGCCAAATTTGGTAGAATATGATGCTTTACAATTATACCATTTTATAGAATCAAGCATTGAAATAGGCATAGCTTTTAACCCCAAATGGGATAATTCTCCGAAATATGCATGCAGTGGCTATCCGTTTATCTTGCAATGATCTTAGTGACATTAGGGGTTTCAATAATAAGCAAAAGAAAATCCTATTTCCCTTAAAATGTTAACTTTAATGTTCCGATAAACCTTTATCTTTACACAAAAATTCAAATTATGCTTAAAAAGATATCTTACCTATTAATTGCACCTGTACTATTGTTCTCTTGTGGAGGAGGCGAAGCTGCGGATGGAGTAACTGATGCTGATTCAACTTTACAAGAAGTTGTAGAAAATGTTGAAGATGAAACTGACAAAACACCAAAACCTCCAAAAAGTCCTCGTTTACAAGCAACAGGTATTGCTGATGGAGTTCAAGTAGATGTCGATTTTGGTTCGCCATATGTTAAAGGAAGAACAATTTGGGGTGACTTAGTACCTTACGGTAAAATTTGGAGAGCTGGAGCGAATGATGCAACAGCAATTACTTTTGCTGCTAACGTTAAAGTGAACGGGGCTAATGTTGCTGCCGGCACTTATGCTTTGTTTGTTACGCCAAAAGAAAATGCAGATTGGACAATTACTTTAAACGAAGAGTGGAGTAAGGAAATTCATGGTGTTTGGGGTGCTTATGACCACAAACCAGAAAAAGATGTGTTAAACTTTGATGTAACACCTATTTTTACTGAAAACAACGTAGAATCATTAACATTTGCAGTAACAGAAACTGGCGTTAGTTTTGCTTGGGAAAAAGCAATATTTGACTTTACTGTTGCAGCGCAATAAGTGATTCAATAAATTTATACCTAATCCCTTTTTTCAATTTTGAGAAAAGGGATTTTTTTATGTGAAAGAAGCATGAGGATTATTTGCATTATCGGAGCGATTATCACGACCATTCTTGTAGGACAAGATGTTTTGATTGAGAATTATGATTTGTGGTTCGAGACGGACGAATATTACGCAATAGTTTCTTCATTTAACACCTTATTGGTTGTATTGTATTTTGGAATTTTTGCTTTTTACCTCTACAAAAGGAGCTATTTTATGGTTTTAGTTTTGTGGTGTATCATGTGCATCATCTACATTTGGCAATTCTATAAATTGCAAGCATTTAATTGGGATGCTTATCCTTATGACCAAGCCTGGGACGAATTTATATTCTTGTACAACGTAGCGGCAGCAGCAGCTGGAATTGTAGCGCTAGGTATTTTAGTTAGTGCGGCTAAAAAAAGAATTGCCTTATTGATTTTCGCCATTGTGTCTATTCTCGTTGTGCTTGTGGCAACAAAAGAGTGGGGAATATATGGAGGATACTGGTATGTTCGAATGGTTGCCATAACCTCTCCATTACTTATAGCGCTCAACTATATTTTAGAACTGAAAAATTACAAGGCTCATTCACTAATTCCGAGTAGAAAGCGAGTTGAAATTTTAGACCATGATGAAACTACGTAACATTTGTATTACCGGAATGATTCTAACAACATTTGTTGTTTTGAAAAACATTGCTGCTATTTTTTTTCCAGAATTGGTAGGGGAAATTACACAAGCTGCGCCTGAAAGTGATTTTCGTGTGACGTTAGAATACACCTTTATTGCCTTGTATTATTTGATATTTACATTTTATCTTTTTAAAAAAAAATATTTAATTCCTAGTATTATTTGGGTCACGCACATTAGTGTTAGCGCATGGTTCTTTTATCAAATGCATCAGATTGATTATCTGAATTGGACACAAGATGAACTAGACGCAATGTTATTCAGCATTAAATTGATGGGGATTACAAGTGTTGTTACAGGAGCTGTTTTTGTGCTTACGAATACACGCCGACGGATTTGGCTGCGCATTTTTGGCTATTTGACAATTTTGTCAGCAGTTGGGATGCTCAAACAAGAACTAATTGTTACATATAGCGGAATATATGTCATTTTAATAGCTTTAATCCCTCTACCGCTAATCATTAACTATTGGTTAGAACTCAAAAAATTAAGAATGGATAAAGGCGTGCAAGGTGTGAATAATGATGTGTTGGACGCTGTTTAGCAACATCTGCTAGGGATTGACGCGGTAGCGCATTTTGCATGATTTGTGTTCGGTATTTTGAGAAAAGGGATTTTTTTATAACTAATTTTATACATTCATGAATATAAAGCTGCGGCATATATGTATTGGTGGTTTGGTTGGTACAACGTTGGTAATTCTGAAGAATTTGCTCGCGCAATTATTGCCAGGAACTATACCAGCCTTTCTCCATTCAGGATCAGGAAATTCAATTGGTTTTTACGTTGAATATGGTCTAATCGGAGCTTACTATCTTACATTCGCTTTATATTTATTTAAAAAAAAGTATATCGTTGCTGGTGTGGTTTGGATATTCCAAATTGCTGCTTTTTGTTGGTATTTGCACTTTATTTATAATTTAAGAACAAATATAACTAGCATGACATTTAATCCGGCTGAACTCTCAATGTACATTAGAGTTACAGGAATAATGATTTTAGTGACAGGATGTGTATTGGCTCTAAATAAAACAAGGCAGCGCGTTTGGTTGCTTGTTTTTGGAATTGTCATGATTATAAACGCATTTACCCTGTTTGCGTTTGAATTAATGATGAAGTATCAGGATTTTTATGTCTATTTCTCCGCTTTAATCCCTTTACCGCTAATCATTAACTATTGGTTGGAAATCAAAAATTTAAAGATCGATAAAAGCATACAAAATGTGTATAATGATGTATTGGATGACATCTAGTGTCTGCTAGGGATTGACGCGTTAGCTCATTTGCAAAATGACTCCAAGCAGAAAGCCCGTTAAAGCAGCCAAGTAAATAATCCTCGGGGCAAGCCCGCGAGGCATTAAAATAGCTTCAATTGATGATTTTCTTTTAGCTTTTTATACTCTTGTTCAATTCCTTGCTCCTTTACGTATTTTGCAATTAGCCTTTCA
>WTCE01000144.1 GCA_013138735.1 Crocinitomix sp.
TGATAAAGAAGAACCGAAACATTATGACTTTTATGGATATATTTACTATTCTGTGACATCTAGTCACAAAATAGTAAAATTTGACGAGGCAAGCCTCGAGGTATTAAACCTGAAAGCGAATAAAGCAGAAGCCGCGGCGCTTTTACAAAAAGAATACAATTGGGAACCTGTTCGCGTAAAGCACGGCGAATCCATTTGGACACGGTTTTATCAATGCCATATTTTACCCACAAGGTTTGGAATTGATAAACGCAAAGCACATTTTAGCAACTTTATTTTATCAGGAGTTATGACGCGAGATGAGGCTTTAGCTGAATTGAGTAAACCTATTTATTTGGACGATTTAGAAAATGATAAAAAAATCATCTTTAAGCGGTTTGGAATTAGCGCAGCAAAATTTGATGAATTAATGCATGTCCCTAAAAAAGTACAGTCCGATTTTAAAACAGAAAAAGCCTTGAAAGAAACTTATGCGAAAATTAGAAAAGTGCTGCCCTTGAAAGGATTATTAAAAGTATCAACACGTCATTAATCACAATTGAAAGTGTCTGATAAGCGATTAAAAGTTCTTTTTCTAGCCAAATGGTATCCAAATAAATTTGATGTTTTGGATGGTGTTTTTGTGGTAGATCATGCCAAAGCTGCTGAGACTAAAAATGATGTATTCTTATTATTTGTTCATTCTGATCCTAACTTAAAAACCAAGCGCGAAATAATTACGAAAACTACAAATGCATATCCCGAAATGACGCTGTATTTTAAATCACCAAACACACGATTTGCTGCCTATAATAAATTCATGACGGGGATTTTATATATCAAGAATCAATTTTTCGGCTACCGTCATATTAGAAAAATGTGGGGGAAACCCGACTTAACACATATCCATGTTTTATTGCGCGCAAGTGTATTGGCTGTTTGGCTAAAATGGCGAAGAAAAATTCCTTTTGTAATCACAGAACATTGGTCGGGTTATGATCCTAATGTAGATTATAAAATCAGCCCATTCAAAAAAAAGTGTTTGGCCTTTGTGATTAAACGTTCAAGTGCTTTAACAACCGTTTCAGCCTATTTGCAAAAACACATCAAAAATGTGACCGATCAGACCGATTTTTATATCGTTTCAAATACTATTGATCCGCAAATTTTCAAGCCCATTGAAAAAGAAAAGCATGATAAAAAACGCTTCGTTCATGTATCCACTTTGGATAATTACCCAAAAAATTTCGGGCGCATTTTAGAAGTTATAGGACGACTTACAGAAACAAGAACCGACTTTGAATTACAAGTAATTGGCAAAGGTGTTGAAATGGAAACGCAAAAAGCCTTAGCTAAAAGTCTGGGTGTTTTAGATAAAACAGTTTTTTTTCGTGGATTTTTACCCAAAGAACAAGTCGCAATCGAAATTGCCAAGAGTGATTTAATGTTGCTTTTTAGCCATTACGAAACGCAGTCCTGTGTGTTATTGGAGTCGTTTTTATGCGGTGTTCCCGCTATTGCACCAGAGGTTGGAGGGGTTGTTGAAATTGTGAATGCCAATAATGGCGTTTTAGTTCCGCATGATGATGCAGATGCATTTTATGATGCTCTCCAGGCTTTTTTGGATGGCAAATTAGAGTTTGATCCGGGCAAAATTAGGGATGAAGCAATGCGGTTTGCTTATGCGGATATTGGGGAGCAGTTTGATGAGATTTATCGGGCGACAATAAAATTCAGTCCAAAATAGTTTTTATCAGATGCTGATTTTTTCATTGAAACGCTTTTTTATACTGAGTTATAGGTTTCTTAAAATTTTCTTATTCGAGCTATAATTGCTAAGCCCAAGATTCTCGAATCCACTCATGTCTTTTCGTTCTGGAAGTCCAAGTTTATAGAGGACTATATTTATCGCCCCTTTTCCAGAAGGAATGTCAACAAATTTCACTTCTTTTGCGTCCCAAGTTGTTTTGGTCATTATTGGCCCTTCAATTATCTCTCCTCTTGAATATCCTATTCCAATCTGAATTCCTTGACCGTTGCGGTATGCAATCTCAAAATACCCTATCGGTTCAGTAAATGAGTTTTCTTTTAAAACGACCTCAACAGATTTACTTAATAATGCAAATCCCGCATGAGCAGGGTCTTCTCCCTTATTCGCTAATTCATTTATGTCAGCAATAAAGTCATAAGTCAATGGGATAAGACTAAAATTTTCGTTTAAGTCCAATCTTTTTAGCCTCCATATAACTGACATTTCAGTCATAACGCTTATTGGTCCAATTATGCATTGTAGGTCACATTCCATTACTCTAATTTTAAGACTCCAAATTTAATCCCCGCCATTTCAAATAGACTTTTAAGTTGACTTAACGTCCCTTCACAAAAGGAACTGAATCTACTTTTACTAGGCATAATCACGTAATTTCCGCATTCAAAACAAAGCTCAATTATAGTATGAATGTTGCCTTCTTTATTCCAAAAAACAATGCCATTTCTGGGGGAATAACATAGGGACGATCTCCCATAACGGATAGTATCACTTCTGAATTGCGGTTGAAGGATGGAAAATAACTGATTTCTTAACAAAGTGTCTTCTACTTCTATTGATTCTATGATATGCTTTGAATTAATTCCTAAACGATTAAGTTTAAAATTTTTCACAGCTTTATATTGACCTTTCAATTTCGAATAAGCTTGATTACCATTGGCTGAATACAATTTGCCCTTATAAGTTAACCAAGAATGATTCAGTGCGAAGAGCTCTATTTTTCCAATTTTCGAAAGCTCTAAATCAAAATTCTTATTGTCCCAAATACTGGATGAATCAGAATGACAATTAGTAAGCTCCCCTTCGATTAATTTATGTTGTGAAAAACATATTTGAGTTATAATAATTGTAAAAAGTAATCCAAAAATAAGCTTCATTAAAACATCCCCTTTTTCTCTTTATGCACAAAAAGGTCATCAATTAATTCAGAATCAAAAGCATCAACCGGTTGATCATCTACCACACTATGATAAACTGTTGCAATAAATACCATTTCGGCGGATGAGACAATACTTTGAATTAAAAAGAAAGCGAGTCCTCCAACTACGAACCCCAATATTGGGTTAATCATCCCAAAAATAAACCCGAGTGGTAATGCTATTATTAGTACTGCAACCAACGTTAAAATTCCAAAACTGAAAGAGGCGCCAATAGATTCACCCCATTTTTCCTTCATTATTTTACCAGAACGTTTTAACGCTTCAAATGGCCCCACTTCTTCGTAAGCCAAAACGGGCACAACAAAAAACGTAACGATAGACCAAACCACACCAATAAGTCCGGCAATAATATTACCAAGTACACCACTATTTTCTTGGATGGCTTTTAATAACAAACCAACCGTTGCCGACAAAACCGCCCAACCCAAAATGGTTGGAATTCTTTTCATACTAAAGCGGACGCCATCCATAAAGTTGGGCTTTCCGCCTTGCAGATAAATCCGCGTACAATGCACTAAGCCAACATTGAAAAAGACAATGACGAAATAACAAATGAGATAATATAAAAACGTCAGCACATAATCTGTCGCTGTGCTTTGTTCCGCAATTTGGTCTAAATCTGCTCCAAAAGAAGCATACGTAATGCCAACGAAACTAGCTATCACCAAAACTAAAGCGACACCACTAATTATTGGGAACAAGACCAGTTGTTTGTTCTTCTGAATTATCTTTAAACTGGCTATTCCCATGCGCCATCCTTTACTTAATCTGTCAAAAAATCCCATAAGTTTTGTTTTTACCAAAATAGTGAATTTCCGTGAGAATATGGCGTATTATCGGCGGTATAAGAAAAATCAAGTTTCGGCAATGATACCAATCAAAATCCCACGATTCAGATTATATTTGCAATAGAGATGGGAAAACCTTCCTCATTTGAAGGTTAACATCCGAATTTTAAGAATAAAACACATGAAAAATAATAAATATACCGTTACAGCTGCATTGCCGTATGCCAATGGTCCCCTTCATTTAGGGCACGTAGCGGGCGTTTACCTTCCTGCAGATATTTTCGTTCGCTTTTTAAGAATGAAAAAGGAGGATGTAGTTTTTGTTTGCGCAAGTGATGAGCACGGTGCAGCAATTACATTACGCGCAAAAAAGGAAGGGACAACGCCACAAGAAATCGTGGATAAATATCACCAAATAAACAAAAAAGCTTTTGCTGATTTCGGAATTGGATTTGACATTTATTCAAGAACATCTAATCCTATCCATCATCAAACAGCAAGTGATTATTTTAAAGTGCTGAACGATAAAGGGAGTTTTACAAAAAAAACAACCGAACAATATTACGACGAAGACTACAATCAGTTTTTAGCCGATCGTTATATCACAGGAACCTGTCCAACCTGCAGCAATGAAGGCGCTTATGGCGACCAATGCGAAAAATGTGGTTCTGCTTTAAGTCCAACTGATTTGATTAATCCGGTTTCTACTTTAAGCGGGAAAACACCCATTTTACGTGAAACAACGCATTGGTTTTTACCAATGGACAAACACGAAGATTGGTTGCGCACTTGGATCAAAGAAGGAAAATTGGATGGCGTACAACAACACGATCCTAAGTTGTGGCGAAACCAAGTCAACGGTCAGTGCATGAGTTGGATTGATGGCGGTTTACATGCCCGAGCAATGACACGTGATTTAGATTGGGGAGTTAAAGTACCAATTGAGGCCGCGGATGGAAAAGTTCTTTATGTGTGGTTAGATGCACCAATCGGATACATCTCTGCGACGAAAGAATGGGCAGCTGAGAATGATAAAAATTGGGAAGATTATTGGACCGGAGATACGAAGCTAATTCACTTCATTGGAAAAGACAATATTGTTTTTCACGCCATTATTTTTCCCATACTTTTAAAAGAACATGGCGGACTAATTTTACCAGACAATGTGCCAGCTTACGAATTTTTGAACCTAGAAGGAGATAAATTCTCGACCTCTCGTAATTGGGCAGTTTGGTTGCATGAATACATGGCTGAAAATCCAGATAAAATTGATGAATTAAAATACGTTTTAACTTCAATTGCTCCTGAAAGCAAAGATGCTGAATTTACCTGGAAAGAATTTCAATCACGCATCAATAATGAATTGGCCGATATCTTAGGGAATTTTGTGAACAGAGCAATTGTTCTGACTCACAAATATTTTGATGCAAAGGTGCCAAGTAGAGGTGAACTGGAGGATGTAGACAAGGATGTGATTGCTCAAATGGCAGAATTTCCAGACAAAATTGAAGGATTAATTCGCAAATATAAAATTAGAGAAGCTCAATCAGAAGCAATGAATTTTGCACGATTGGGGAATAAATATTTAGCAGAAACAGAGCCGTGGAAACTAGCAAAGACAGATATGTCACGAGTGGAAACGATTATGAATATCGCTTTACAAATAACTGCAAACTTAACGATTGTGTTTGCTCCATTTTTACCTGGAAAAGCAGCTAAAATTGCCGAATTCTTAAACTGTGGAACATTGGGTTGGGAACACGCGGGATCTGCGGATATTTTACCTGCGGGTCATTCACTTGACGAAAACAAACCTTCTATCCTAATTAGCAAAATTGAAGACTCCTTTGTGGATGCTCAAGTTGCAAAACTAGAAGCAAGCAAATTGGAAAAAGCTGCTGAAGATAAAGCAGCACAGCCTGTGACTCATCCCGATCAAAAAACGGAAACTTCTTTTGATGATTTCATGAAAATGGACATTAGAGTTGGAGAAATATTAGAAGCCGAGAAAGTAAAAAAATCGGACAAATTATTAAAGTTACTGGTTGATACGGGATTGGATAAACGAACCGTTGTGTCTGGAATTGCAGAACATTTTGCACCTGAAGACGTTATTGGTAAAAAGGTAAGTGTTTTAATGAACTTGGCGCCACGGAAAATTCGTGGTGTTGAATCGCAAGGAATGATATTAATGGCTGAAAATGCAGAAGGAAAACTCAGTTTTGTTTCTCCTGATGATTCATTTACGGCCGGTTGTGAAATTAGATAAGAAAACTTGGATAAGAATACAAAATATTGCAATAGTCTAACCGAGTACCACCGCCTTGCAAGTCGCAAAGTGGCTGTTGGTAATGTCAATTTTGGCGCAGAGAATCCGATTCGTCTGCAATCTATGACAACTACTGACACTATGGATACCGAAGGTTCTGTAGCGCAGGCTGTCAAGATGATTGAAGCGGGTTGTGAATTGGTGCGCTATACTGCGCCATCTAAACGAGAAGCTGAGAATTTAAAAGTTATTCGGGCAGAATTAGATAAGCTCGGTTTAACTACACCTTTAGTTGCTGACATTCACTTTACACCAAATGCGGCGGAAGTTGCGGCTTTACACATTGAAAAAATTCGTGTGAACCCAGGTAATTACGCTGATAAAAAGAAGTTTGAAGAGATAGAATATACAGATGAATCCTACCGAGCGGAATTGGTTCGGATTCGTGAAAAATTCACTCCATTGGTGTTGCTTTGCAAAGATTTGGGACGTGCCATGCGAATAGGAACCAACCACGGTTCACTTTCTGACCGAATTACGAGTCGTTATGGTGATACTGCAGCTGGTATGGTGAACTCGGCATTAGAATTTATTGAAATTTGTGAGGATAACGCCTATTACGATTTGGTGATTTCAATGAAATCAAGTAATCCGCAAGTAATGGTTGAAGCTTATCGGATTTTAGCAAGCGAAATGATTCAACGTGGACGTGTTTACCCCATGCATTTAGGTGTTACTGAAGCTGGGGAAGGCGAAGACGGACGAATTAAATCAGCTGTTGGAATTGGAACCTTATTGGCAGATGGATTAGGTGATACCGTGCGTGTTTCCTTAACCGAAGCGCCGGAATTGGAAATCCCTGTTGCACGAAAATTAGTAGCTCGTTATACTGATTTTGATAAGAATACGGCAATTGCTCCAATAGCTGGAGCGCTTCCATACAACCCCTTCGAATATAAACGAAGAATAACGAAAGCTGTAAAAAATATTGGCGACCATAATGTTCCCATTGTGATCACAGATTTAAGTCAACATAAGTTACTTAAGCCTGCGCATCTATTCGCGTCTGGTTGTGTCTATAAAGTTGAGGATGACAAGTGGCATTTGAAAGAACAAAGTGTCGATTATATTTATACTGGAACCAAAATCCCAGATTTTGAATTACCTGGAACCTTAGGTGTAATTTGCGAAGCAAGTAGTTGGCAAAACAAAAATCAAGTTTATCCCATCTTCAATTTAGATGACTATTTAAAGGCGAAAGCGATTCATGCCGAATTGAACTTCGTAAGGGTTTACGCACATGATTTGGCTACGATTCAAACCGTGAAGCAAAATCCAAAATTTGGAAAGGCAGTATTGGTTCTTCACAGTAATAATGCCAATAATGGTATTGAAATGCGCCGGTTTTTTATTGAATTAATGCAATCCGAAATTGAAATTCCGGTGGTGTTGAGCAATAGCTATAAGAACCTGGATGATGAAACCTTTCAATTGTATAGTGCTACCGATTTTGGTTTACTATTTTTAGATGGAATGGGTGATGGTATTGCCATTCAAACTGAAAATTGTGCAAATCCACAATTGATAACATCCACTAGCTTTGGTATTTTACAAGCTACACGAACGCGAATTTCAAAAACTGAATATATCTCTTGTCCATCATGCGGCAGGACCTTATTTGATCTACAAGAAACAACAGCAAAAATTCGGAAAAAAACCAGTCATTTAAAAGGCTTAAAAATTGGGATTATGGGTTGCATTGTCAACGGCCCAGGCGAAATGGCTGATGCAGATTATGGTTATGTTGGTGTTGGAAAAGGCAAAATTAACCTTTATAAGGAGCGTGATGTCGTAAAAAAGAACATTCCAGAAGCAGACGCCCTAGACGAATTAGTCGCGCTTATTAAAGAATATGGCGATTGGATTCCTGTTAAAGCAGACATCTATTAGAATAAGCGCCGAATCATTTTTGCTTGTAAAAAACTTACAAAAAGTATTGAAATCTCTGTTCCAGTGATGAACAATGTTCCTATAACTGCCAATCGAATTATGTTAACTCCTTTTTTCATTGTTTAAATCTTTGGTACAAATTTAGGGAGGGTTTAGTAGGATTCCTTATTGAAAAGCGCTTATGAAACTAAGTTTTTGCGAAAATTGCAAGTGATTGTAAATTCCTGATAGTCCAATAAATCCTTATATTTACTCAAGACCCCATAAACTTTTTAGTAAACACAATAAATGTCAAAAACGAATAAAAACAATTCAAACAATGATTCCGATCAATTTGTTGTTTTTAGACCTTCTGAAGGGAAAACTGAATATCAAGTAATTTTAGATAAAAATGCTGAAACAGTTTGGGCGAATGAACAACAAATTGCAGAAATATTTGGTAGAGATCGAACGGTGATTGGCCGACATATTAGAAATGTATTTAAAGAAGGTGAGCTAGATGAAGATGCAACTTGTGCAAAATTTGCACAAGTTCGAAAAGAGGGTGCCAGACAAATAAAAAGAGAAATAATCCATTACAATTTAGATGTAATTATATCTGTCGGGTATCGTGTAAAATCGGTACTTGCGACAGAATTCAGAAAATGGGCAACTGGTGTTTTGAAAGCGTATTTAATAGAAGGTTATGCCATTAATCAAGAGCGCTTAAAGTCAAGCAATGCGCAAATTTCTGCCTTAAAGACTCAAATTAACCTCATGCATGAGGCGGCAATTACCAGCCAACTAGAACTTACAAAAGGATTTCTTTCTATCATAACAAAATACAGTAGATCATTCGAATTATTACACAAATACGATACGGATGACCTCAAAACTGATGGTTTAGAAAAAGAGATTATCTATGTCATCAATTATGAAGATGTAAAAAATGCCATCCACCAATTAAAGGAAGAATTGTTAAGAAAAGGAGAGGCTGGAGCTCTATTTGGTAACGAAAAAGATCTTTCCTTTAGTGGAATTCTAGGTAGTATTTCACAAACCGTTTTTGGAGATCTCGCATACCCATCAATCGAAGAACAAGCCGCACAACTATTGTATTCAATCATTAAAGGACATGCCTTTAGCGACGGAAATAAAAGGATTGGTTCTTTCATCTTTGTGTGGTTCCTTGAACAAAATAATTATCACTTAGATAAATACGGAAATAGGAAAATAACTGATAACACATTAGCCGTATTGGCTTTAACAGTTGCGCAAAGTGCTTCTGATCAACGTGATATTATGATTCAACTTATTATAAATCTACTACAGAACGAATAATGCGCACAACTATCCTCACATACCTCATCCTAATTGCAAGCATTGCTTCTGCTCAATTTACACGCGTTGAGAAAAAAGGAAAGGTCGGGTTTAAGTATGCAGAAACAATCGTTAAAAAACCCAAATATGACTCCTTAATTTTTGGCGATAAAACAATTGTTTCCGCTTATAAAAAAGGCAAGGTTTATTATGTTAACACGAGTGGAAAAAAAATTCATAAAGGCACAATATACAGAACTAGTCCTTTTGTTAATGGGACGGGAATCTTAAAAAATAGAAGAGGGAAATACGCCATAATAAAGGACAATGGCGAATATCTAATGGAATATTTGTTTACCGAAAAACCTGTTAAATATGGCCAAATGGTTTTTGTGAAAAGTAAATACCGTAATAGACTCTTTAACGCCCGCCAACTTTTAGAAAAGAAAGCAGATTCGGTGACTTCAATAGGTGTATGGCTAATTTCTAGCACCACTACAAAAGAAGCTGTGACTCATAGAAAAAAGCGCCCATTTTTACCAGATAAAAAAGAGACTTCTTACCTCCATCACGTTAAGCACAAATTGTATGACGCCGAAAAAGGGATTTTAAGGCTAGATGAAATCGAATCCTTTGAAATGTATGCCAGCAATTTAGTGGTTGAGCGCAACGGATCTCCAGCCGCTATTTATTCGCTTGATGGGGCCAACGAAATTGACACATTATGCGAATTCGAAATCATAGATTCCAACTATTTTTCAGCAGTGCAAGATGAAAAGCGGGGTATTTATTCAGCAAATAATTTAAATCCGATCATAACTGGAGATTATGAATTCTTTTTGCTTAAATCAAAAACTATTTATGCTTTGGGAGATACCACAAACGCATTTCCTGCGCTAGATGTTTATGATTACAACGGAAAATTATTAAAAACAGGCATTCAATATGTTAGTGATTTAGACGAAAATCGTTTTGTGTTTGGGAAAGATAGTTTGCAATATATTGGAACCGAACTTGGCGAACAATTGAGCGGATTTCATCATGGATTTGGGAGCGCTCAAAATGGTTATCGTATCGTTTTTGGAAATTATTCTTACGGTTATATTAACGATAAAACTTATGCCAAAATAGATGCCGATTACCCCATTATTGGAAGAAAAAAATCAACCTATCGAACTACGCGCCGCAGAAAAGGAATTATTCGAACAATCGTTCAGGGAATTGTGAATACAACACGACGCTTTTTTGGAAAATCGACGGTCAGCTATTCCTCTTCAAATTATGATGCTGTTGGAATCAATATTGTTGAATCAGGTTCGGGATTTGAAGAAGGATTTGCGATTGTTTGTTTCTACGGATTGCAGGACGATAATCAATATGATTCATTGACTCTAACAGAGGATTTTGTTTCCCTGAAGTACAACTATATTGACACGACTGGACAATTAATTGATAAAAATAAATACTATGAATGCAGGCCATTTCATAATGGTTATGCTTGGGTAAAGGGTGAAACCTATCATTACTTAATTGATACAAGGGGAAAAAAGCAGAAAAAGTATCGATTTAACGGTGTTAAAAAAGATGATAACGGTTATTATGTGGTTAGATATCGCGCCCAATATGGTCTAATCAGTCCTGATTATGAAGTGGTCTTGCCATGTGAACATAGCTTTATCACATTTGAAGATGGAAACTATATAGAAACGTATTTCAGTGAAAAAACCGTGCTTTATGAACTGCCCAAGTCAGACTAAGCTGCTGTTAGCTCTCCTATTTACGCATGAAAATAGACCTTTACATCTGAAATAAACGGTGTATATTTATGAACAAGGTGACAATATTCTTTGTTACCTTATTAAACACACATATGAAATTATTAATAAGTGCCCTCACAATCCTATTTTCTTGCAGCGCTATGGCGCAATGGGAGGATGTGGAAAGTTTACCTGCAACAGCAAGTGTGCGACACCACCCCATTACCTTTTCAGTAAACGGAATTGGTTACGTTGTGGCCGGAACTAAACCTAGCGTTGGCGTATTAAAAGACTTTTATTCTTATGATCCTGATTCGGATTCATGGACCACTTTGCCTGATTTTCCAGGATTGGAACGCGGATACTCATACGGCGTAGCAACAGCTTCAAAAGGTTATTTAGGCTTTGGTTATTATGAAAATGAGGAGACATTGGAAGGTGTTGCCTTGAATGATTTGTGGGAATATGATCCGATAACAGAAGATTGGACAGAATTGGCAACTTGCCCCTGTGTTGAACGCTATCATCCTGCTATGGTGCAGGTGAATGACAAAATATATGTTGGATTAGGCGCCAATGAATTTGGTGATTTAGATGATTGGTGGGAATATGACATTGCTACGGATTCTTGGACAGAAAAGACAGGCTTTCCTTCGACTGGACGCCATCATCCTTATTATTTTGGGATAGGAGACTATGTTTATGTAGGATTTGGGCATCATGCCAGCACAATTTTTAATGATTTTTATCAATACGATCCCTCAACGGATTCCTGGATTACTTTGGACGATTTTCCTGATCAAGGCCGTGTTGCTGGAACACAATTTTCATATGCTGGAAAAGGATATATCTTAAGCGGACAAGGCGAATCGCACAGTAATTTACCAACAGGTGAATTTTGGGAATATGATCCTGATTCAGACAGTTGGACAACCTTGCCTGCACATCCGAGTGGCGGAAGATGGGCGCCAGGTTCTTTCGTAATTGATGATCAAGTTTACTTTACCTGTGGTGAAGCAAATACGGGTGAAAAAAGAGATTTAATGGTTTATGATTTAGCTGATCCCGTTTCAATTGATGCTGTTGATCAACAACAATTATCACTTAGTCCTAATCCATCAACTGGTATGGTTTATTTGCAAGGAATGGCTTTTGAGAATGTTACGGCGCGTATTTTTGATACCGCAGGTAAACTGGTTCACGAATCGAAAATTGCTGATAATAACTTGGATTTAACACATTTGTTAGCTGGATTATATGTGTTACAAGTTCAAACTGAGGAAGGAATTTTGACTGAGAAATTGGTGATTGAGTAATTTCAAAAGCGATCTCTCAATTATTTTATTTAACTTGGATTCATGTTCAAGTTTGCACCACTATTGCTATTTTTATTTACATTAATGGCCTGTGAAGTATCTAAAGACTCATCTAATTCCATGCAAAAAAAAGCACAAGACCCCGGAAATTTCATTATTAGCGGACATATTGTAGAAAAGGATTTCGTTAAAAAGAATGGCCAATCTTCTGGCTTGACAGAACTCTATTTTAGAGCCTCAGTTCAAGATTATTTCATCAAGTTTTGTGAAAGTAAAATCACTAAAAAAGATTTAGAACCTTTTATTGACAAGATAGTAACTGTTCATGCCGAAATTCGTGATGGCAATTGGGACATTTGCGAAGATGATCCACAAGAAATGCAAAGCAGAATTGGCGCTTATTTGGTGGTGTTGGAATTAAAGTGAAAGTTTTAATGGCACTAACCTGAAATCGATTATCAATGCGGCGCCATATAATAATCCTCAAGTCCGTATTCAACATTCGGCGGAAATTCTTCTCCATAATATTCAAAATACTTGTATTGGATTTTGCCAATGTTGCGCGCATAGTAAACATGCGAAATGTCGCTTGGCCCGCCCCAGTTTTCGTCATAATAAAGAGAATATTTCATGCGTACAAATAGCACATCTTCATAAATCACCCCATTTACTTCTTTAAAATCCAATAGGGAATCTATGCTCCAACTATGTGTTTTATGTCCCGATCCCCATTGACTATTCTCAAAATTTTCAGTATATCCCCAAGAATCTCCTACAGCCCCAACCATCTGCGTAATTCTAGAAGTATTTGATGATTGATTAGAAACCAAGACAGAATCGCCATAAATGTAACCGCCAAGTACTTTAGGCACAATTAAATAGTCACGAAAAACCGTGTTGCAACCCTCACTATCTATAACACTTAAATGTTTAGGCACACTTTCCCACGCCGTGGCAGCTTCTCGGTGTCCATTGTCATACTCTCGCCAAGAACCAGGATAAGCTCCTAAATATTCGGACGGGTAAATCGTATCTAAATTATAAGAATCTACATATTCAACCTCGCACTGTATATTCTTTTTACACGCACTAGCAGCTAGTAAAACGGTAAGCAAAACAATAATTGATTTTAACTTGGGAACTAATGTCATATACTATAGTTAACGGATTTTCTTTAAAAAAGGTTGGTAATTAATCCTTTTTCGTTTCTGTATCTAAGATTTGTAGAATCGTTGGCATTCGAAATTCGCCATGCATGTTTTTAATGTGCTGTGCAGCAATTTCAACATCCATTCCAATGGCAGAAACATAAAGCGGATTTTCACTTTCACCGCGAAGCACAGGTATATTCGTTTCCTCATTTTTGTGAAAGGCTCTTTTGGCAACGCCTATAATTGGCATGTTTTGATTCAGTTCTTCATATAAATAGGCACCCAAGCCATGTTTAAAGTCATTGTCAATATAAACGTGTCCATCAACTACGATTGCCTGAATATCATTTAAGTTTACTTCAGCAATAATATCTAAAATGCAGGGCAACTCGCGCTTGTAAAATTCCCCCGGAACATATTCAGCCACCTCAGCGCGTTGATTGCAGATGATTTGCTTTGGAGTGGTATCTGACCAATCAAAAAGCACCCCAACGTTTTTAGCGAAATTGGGTTTGTAATGGATGTCAATTGCTAGGATCATTTGGTTTTATTATATATCAGTATCATAATTTAAGGTTCCGAACACTTATGAACCTGTACTTTGCAAAAAAAACAAAGGACCATTATTAACTAATGATCCTTCGTCAAAAATAATATGTCCGTAAGTATTTATTGCAATACTAAACGCTCAGTTGAAACGTTTCCGTTTTGAGTGACTTGCACCAAATACACGCCTTTATCCAAATCTGAAAGAGATAGCGTTACAAAATTTGATCCTGAGCTTTTTATCACCTCACGCCCTCTTGCATCTAATACCACATAGGTAAATGCACCGTCCAATTTCAAGGTCACTTCACCTTCTTCACTTGGATTTGGGAATAATTTAAATGGCACTGCCTCATTCTCAGCTATGCCAACACCAGGATCAACTTCACCGTCATCACCTTCAAATGCTTCGCGACTAAAGGCCGTAGCATAAGAAAATGTAGTCTCGGTTGCTTTGCCAGGCGTAATAATGTCCGTTTTATGCGCTAAAGCGATTGCTACATCCGCTATTGTATTGGCGCCCTCTGTTGTATCCATAAAACCGTAACCATTCCAAATTTCTTCTCCACTACGATTAGAAAAACCGCCAATTGCACCTTTCCAATCCGCGCCATAAGCCAGTTGAAAAACTTCAGATGCCCAAGGAGAAACTTGCGCAGCACTCACAATAACTGAATCATCTGCCATTTCTGATTGAGATTCAATTGTGTTTTCAGTCGTAAATGTTCCTCCAATTGATTGATTATTGTCTGGATCAAAATTGTCATAATAATAAACATCAGTAAATGTATTTCCTCCAAGGTTTGTTAAACTAACGGTTGTTGTATATAATAATTCGTCTTTTTGCAATTCATAAAGCAAAGTTACCTGCAAACTATCTATCATTCCAGTCCAAGTCACCAAAACAGAGTCAACAGTACTCGTATAATCAGTTATTTCGCCAGGAATTTCAAAGATGTCGTAGTTATTACCTTTGTTATAAGTTGTACCCAGAAGTGTATAGGTTAATCCAATGCCGCACTCAGGCGTACCAGGCGTAAAAAAATCTCCGTTATATTCATCCCAACCATCCATTTGCGGATTGGCAACAAACCCCCAAGGATGAGTACCAACTCCTCCTCTAAAATGGAAAGTACTATCTCCAATAAACTCTTCGGCGCCTTCTCTTCCTTTTTCGCTAATACCAACTTCAACATAGTCGCCTTTCATATAAGCGTTACCGCCCCATTCTTGCGCAATTACTGTTTCTGTGAAGCCTAGGGCGCACAAAATACAGGTTAAATAAAGTGTCGTTTTTTTCATCATAAGGTTCTTTTATTAGGTTAATAATCCAATGAATAGTACGTTAGGATATTCAAAACCGGATTCCTAATAGAATTTTGATCATTCTTGTTTCACAATTCTATTGGTTCAAGGTAACTATCTGCGTGTAAGAGAGATTAATCTCTATTCATTTTTGTTATTACAATTCAAACAACCTAGTCCCCTAAAACTTACTGTTAACCAGTGAAATATCGCGGATTAATTTGCATTGAAGTTATAACCTTAGTTGGACTATTCCAGAAGAAATTTATCCACACAACATAATCTTCCCTATTTTTAGACCCACCATATTCAAATGAAAAAGAAAAAAGCGCATCAACCAAATAAATTACCGAAAAAAATTTTAGCTACTTTTTTCCTTTTGAGTGCTGGCATCCTAATCTACACAGGCATTGCATTAGTCAAAGGGGAGTTATATGTACCTGGTAAACACAGCAAGGGAATTTTACTGCATGGTGCTGCAATGTGGTTTATGGCTGGTGCTTTTTGTAGTGCTGCCTGCGTTTTATTATCAGAAGTGGTAGATCATGCAGATGAGCGAGATAATGAATGGAAATATGAGCGTTTTCGTTTGTGGACAGGAAGAATTGGTTGGACATTATTTGGTTGCGCCATACTATTACATCTTTATTCCATACTTGCCAAATGATTTAATTCATTTGCAAGGAATATCTTCCAATCGTTCCCCTTTTCGGTTAATGTAAAAGCACTCATCTCCTAACCTAGCTCTAGCCTTATTGGATTTTCTGAAATAATAGCCCATATTGACGGTGTCAAATTGAAAATCTATGACAACCTCATTTTTATCATTGATGAAACCCCATTTACCATTCAATTTTGCTCCACCTAATCCGTTCATAAATCCTGTAACCGCCTCATAGGTTGCCTCAACGACTTCCTTTCCTTGCCTATTTATAAAGCCCCATTTACCGTTTCGTTGAACTTTCATCAAAGTCTCCTCATCCACGTAAATTTTTTGATAAATCGCCTGTGTAATTTCTTTACCATCCATACTTAGCAGGCCCTCTTTTCCATCTAACATATAAGCAACAAGTCCATTGCGCTCAAGCCATCCAATTTCATCATATTTGATCTGAGAAACTAAGCCAGTCGCTGTGTTGAATAAACCACATTTATCTCCTTGATATACTGCTATTGTGCTTTCCATTACATTGACATAATCATAAATTGCAGGAGAAATTACACGACCTGAAATGGTCATTATTCCATATTTACAACCATTTTTGATTGCATGATAGTTTCCGTAATATTCATCATCATATGATTCGGAGGCATCTCCCATTTTTTTTGAAAAATAGGCTTTATCTCCTTTAATAATTACAATGCATCCTAAGTCAGTATTGGAGACATAGTCACAATCTAATTTGATTTCTTTGTATTTAACGTCGCCCTTCGAAGGCTTGTATTTAATCTCAAACCACTGCTTATTCTTTTTTACAAAAACTCGGTCAGACCATTCATCCTTTACAATTTGATCATAAATAATAGGCAACGTTTCAGTTCCAAACATGTCCATGCATCCCCATTTGCCTTCTATTTGCACTGCAAAATCTTTATGAGGTTCCAGATAGCACATGTCGGCATCAATTTCCATATAGTTATTGCAGGCTTCCATTTTGAAATTTGGTGTTCGACGCTCACCCAGACTGTCAGTAAAATAATAATCAGCACCATCAATAACAAGACTGCCGCTATCATGCGCACATGATATACTTTGACCAAAAACTAAGGTAGATGCACTTACTGCACCGAGTAGGACTAAAAATACGATTTTCATAGTAGGACTTTATACGAAGTTACAACCCTTATTGAATGCTTTCAATAGGGCGATCACCTTACATTATAAGCAAACTGTTCTAGATTAACACTAGGTCACATTATTCGTCCTGCCAATCTTGATCTTGCAAGAATTTTTCGAGATGGCGCCGTTCCTTGGTAGTTGGTTTGCCCATTCCGTTGTTGCGGTAAGACTGTTGTGCAGCCATAAATAACTTATACTTTTCAAGTTCTTCTGCCGGAGTCACCTCCACAATATAGTCTGCTACGAGCTTCGCTCCAACACGCTTCTCCAATAATTCAAGCACTTTATACGAAAACACGGCGCCGTTCTTTTTGACCGACACCACTTCTCCTTTTTTAACCGCTCTTGATGGTTTCACTGCCTCTCCATTCACCAAAATTTTATTGGTTTTGCATTGGGTGGACGCCAAACTTCGCGTTTTGAATAAACGCACGGCCCATATAAATTTATCTACTCTTGCCATTAACTCTAAAGATAGTGAAATGCCTGTGAATAATACGTGTATTTCTCAAATATGCCCATCTCTTTTTCAAAAAAAGTAAGCTCTTTTATCACTCTCCTTCTTTTTTCACAATTGGGCTTTTCGCAATTTAATGACACCCTGTTTTATCAATCTGGAAATTTTAAAGTAGTTGAAATTACTTCCCGAACAACCTATAAAATCGAGTATCGAAGTGTCAATGAAAATGGAGACACCACATTTGAATTTAAAATGAAAGGGCAATGGAGCTTTGAGTTAAACATAGGCATGGGATCGGTATACCAAACTAAAACTTCTAATTTTTCCGATAATCCAGGTACAAATATAGATTTGGGTTTTATCAAACGTTTTGGTAAAAAAAACCGCACAATGCCGTTGAGAGGGAATAAAATGCAATAGCTATCTTTGGTTGAGCTTATAGTGCATCCATTTCAGCGCGCAACTTCTTCGTCAAACTTTCCACCACTAAATTGTACGAATCATCCGTCCACTTATATATTTTTTCATCTATAGCATCTTCGTTCACGGTAATCGTATTCCAATGTTTTTTACTCATATGATAGCCTGGCTGCACTGCGTGGTATTGCTCTCTTAAATCTAACGCCAACTCTGGATCGCATTTCAAATTTACACTCACAAAACTTTCCACTCCTGTTAGAGCAAACATCTTACCCATCACTTTAAAAACAAGTGTTTTATTATCAAACGGAAAACCTTCTGTTACTCCTTTTTTCGCCAAACAATAATCGTGGTACTCTTCAATATTCATTCTTAATTCTATTTGTTGACTAAAGATAAAAAAGATTCTAGAACAAACCCTTTGATCTCAACTTCCGTTAATAGGTTTATACAAAACTTAATCACTAAATGAAGACATTAATTTTAACCCTAGCTCTATTTGCTCTTTCCTTCAATGGAATTGCACAATTCAATGACACCATTTTTTATAAATCAGGAATGCAAAAAGTAGTCTCTATCAAAGACTTTACAAACACTCAAATCTTTTATACCACAGTCAATTCGAAAGGTAAAACCGTAGATTCTCAAGTGACAAAAAGCGTAGTTCGACGTTTTGTCATGTATGATGAAGACGGCACTTTGCAATATAATTCCAAAGTAATTAACACTGAGGTTGACGATATGAAATTCCAGACTAAGTTTCCATCCACTGTTTCGGTTTCTAAACATTCGTTTTCAATAAATCCGTTTTTTCTGCCCTTTTTATCTGCAAGTTTAAAGCACAATTATCGTTTTGGATCCAAAATGCAATTCTCAATCTGCTCTAGAGCAACCATTCTTGGACCCTTGTTAGATAATGAAGGATATTGGGGCAACGTAATGTTCGGTACTGGTTTTCAAATTACACCCTTCTATAATAAACGACTCGCTTTTGGACTTGATTTTGTTCCAATGATTGGACTTTATACAGACGGTTATGATGATCCTTCTTTAATGTTACCAATTAGTGTCGATTTCGATTTTTACATCACCAAAAACGTTGGAATAAGCGCAGATATAGGCTTTGGTAACATCTATGACGGCTCATCATATTTCGGTGTTAGAGGGCATTTGGGTGTACTAATACAACTGAATGACAAAAAAACGTTTGAGACGAATTATTAAGCTGAGTTCGATAGCAAGACGTATTAGCAAATATTCGCCCCCAATAAAGTTTCGGTCTTATTCGTAAAACCGTATATTTGCAGTCTAAAATTAGAATAAATGAGTTTATTGACAGTTGGTAGTGTGGCCTTTGATGCCATTGAAACCCCGTTTGGAAAAACGGATAAAATTATTGGTGGTGCTGGAACATATATTGCACTTTCATCCTCTTACTTCACAGATGATCAAAAGATCGTATCTGTTGTTGGTGATGATTTTCCAAGTGAAACGTTGGAAGATTTAAAGGGACGTGGTATCGATATTGAAGGCATTCAAATCAAAAAAGGAGAAAAAACATTCTTCTGGTCAGGTAAGTATCACAACGATATGAACTCAAGAGACACTCTAGTAACTGAGTTGAATGTATTGGAAGATTTTGATCCAATTATTCCAGCATCTTACCAAGGTGTTGAATATTTAATGTTAGGAAACTTAGCACCATCTGTGCAACGTCAAGTAATTGAAAGATTAGATGAACGTCCAAAGCTGATTGCAATGGATACCATGAATTTTTGGATGGACATTGCATGGGATGATTTAATGGAAACTATTAAAATGGTTGATGTTTTAATCATCAATGACGAAGAAGCAAGACAACTGTCTAAAGAATATTCTTTGGTGAAAGCAGCCAAAGTGATTATGGACATGGGACCGCAACACCTAATCATTAAAAAAGGAGAGCATGGTGCTTTACTATTTAATAATGATGGTAACGTATTTTTCGCTCCCGCTCTTCCTTTAGAAGAAGTTTTTGATCCAACTGGAGCTGGTGATACCTTTGCTGGTGGTTTTGTTGGTTATTTAGCCAAAACGGATGACATCTCTTTTGAAAACATGAAAAGAGCAGTAGTTACTGGTTCGGCAATGGCTTCGTTCTGTTGTGAAAAATTTGGAACTGAAAGACTTGAAAATTTGAGTCAAGGCGAAATCTATAATCGTATTTTGGAATTTGTTGATCTCGCTCATTTTGACATCAAAAAAGAACTCGTTTAATAAAATTATTCTCTATTTATCTGCCAACGGCTAGTGAAAAGGCCGTTTCTACTTGAAATATTTATAACATGAAAGCTGAAATTGTAGCCCAAATTAAAGCCTTAGCTGAAAAAGAAATTGTATTGGATTCAGCCAATGCCTTTAATGACCTTGTAACTGAATTCTATAGAATTCAAGATGAGGAAGAACGCCAATGGGAAATTAAAAAATTGGAACGCATTGAGGCTGGTGAAAAACCAGAAGCGATAGAGAAACCAGTTTATCCAATGCTTTCAGAATTTAGAGTTTTTTCTAACTTATTTAAAGAAAAAAAGAAGGTTGAAATTCAAGCACAAAAAGATCAAGAAAAGGTTAATTTGGGTGAAAAGAAGGCATTGATTGCTGGCTTTACAGATTTGGTTCAGAATGAGGAGAATATTGGAAGAGCAATTGGACGTTATAAAGACATTCAAGCAAGCTGGAAGGAAGTTGGGCCTATCCCTAGAGATAAGCGTCAAGCAATTCAAAAAGAATTCTCCACTTTGGTAGATACTTTCCAGTACAATATCAATATCTATAAAGACATAAAAGACCACGATTTATCGCGCAACTCAAAACTGAAAACAGAGGTTATTGAAAAAATCAAAGCGCTTTTAGAATTAGAAAAGATTAAGGATATAGAGAAAAAACTACATGCTTACCAAGATGAGTGGAATGGAATTGGTGGGACGCATCAAGACGATTGGGAAAAAATCAAAACTGAATATTGGGCGACTGTTAATAAAGTATACGAAAAGATTCATGCTTTTTATGAAGTTCGCCGTACCGAACAAGCTGAGAATATTGTAAAAAAACGTGCACTTATTGAGCAAGCGAAAGAAATTTCTGCTACAGAACTAGGTGGGCACAACGACTATAAAAAAACAACTGACGCACTGCTTGCTTTGCAAGCCGAGTGGAAAACAATTGGCTTTGGTCCTAAACAAGAAAACGAAGCTGTTTGGGCTGAGTTTAGAGGTGTTTGCAATGTGTTTTTTGATCAGAAAAAAGCCTTTTATGCCGAGCGTGATGGTCAGTTTGATGAAATCAAAAAACGCAAAGAAGCACTCATTGAAGAAGCTAATGCAGTCAAAGAGTTGACCGATTGGAAATTGGGAACTCAAAAAATTATTGCCCTTCAAAAAAAGTGGAAAGAAACAGGATCTGCAGGACCAAAATTTGAAAACCAATTGTGGAAAAAATTCCGTGGACCAATTGATTTCTTCTTTAACGCTAAGGATGGACATTATAATAAACTAGATGCCGCCGGCGCTGAGAATCTTGCAGCAAAAGAAGCTTTAATTGCAGAATTAAAAGCTTATGAAGTGCCTAAAGATCCTCAAACAGCGATTGATGCTTTGCGCGATTTTTCAAAACGTTTTGCTGAAATAGGAAATGTACCTTTCAAGCAAAAAGATGCCATCTATAAAGGATACAAATCGACCTTAGATGAAAAGTATGATGCAATTGATTTGGATAAAGAAGCAAAAGAAAAAATGCTTTTCCAAGCCAAGTTAGATACAATGCTGGGCAGTGGTAATAGCGAACGTTTAATTGAACAAGAACAACTCGCTATCCGTACAAAAATTGATAGCTTAAATAAAGAAGTATTGCAATTTGAAAATAATTTAAGTTTCTTCTCTAATGCAGATGATTCCAACCCTCTTTTCAAAAATGTAATGAGTAGTATTGAAAAAGCGAAAGCTGAAATTGAAGGACATAAATTACGTCTTAAAATCATTCGACAGGCAACAAAATGAACAAAGTAATCAACGTATTTTCGGGTATAGTATTGGCCATTTTTACCATTTTTGCCATGCTCATTGTATTTGATTTATCTTTTTCTTCTGCAAGTCTGAAAGGCATGCCTTATACGTTTGAGATTTGTTTAACCTTTGCAGTAATCATCTTTCTTTTAGGCTTCTTGCGCATCAAACGAAAATGGCAAGGTGCAGCCGACATGAAGCAGTTCAAAGGGTTTCATTTTGTGCGACAAGTGTCAAAACCCGGCTTGAATCATTCATTGATTTATGCTTACGCAGAATCGGTTTTTATTGTGGTTGCCATAATTATTTTTTCAATCATGGCCGACCTTGAACCAAAGCTAATGCTGCCCATGCTTATAGTGCTGGCTTTTTTATTAATTGAAGAAATAATTTTCATTGCTCGTCTAATGCGAGGTACGCGATCTTTAGCCTTCCGTCTTGGAATCAACCCTAAAGCTGTTGCCTTTTTCAATAGAGAAATGCACATTTTTTACTATACCGGCCTCAGAAGGATTGAATTGCATCAAGATATGATCAATTTCCAATACAAAGATGATTTGAATTTAATGTTACCCTTGCAAATTCTTAACGCGGAAGATCGTGTGGCATTCAGAGATGCCTTAATTACTACACTTGAGGAACATACAGCAAACAATAAAGGAAAAAATATCTATATTGATGATGCATTTAGAAACTTGGAATGATTCGCCGCATTACTTCGTATAAAATACCTCTTCTACTTACCCTTTCTTTACTCGTTGTACATTTTGCCCAAAAAGATTTTTCTAATCCTTATGAAAGACCTATTGCTGGGGATGCACAGGCCTATTATGCTTATTTGCCTGCCACCTTTATTTATGGTGATTTTTCTTATGAATTCATTCCAGAAATAAACGCTAAATATTATCCTGAATCACATCAGAAATCTTTTTTAAAACCAGTTGGAGATGGTAAGGTGAATAAAACCTTTCCTGGTGTTGCACTACTTTACCTGCCCTTTTTCTTAATTGCCCATGCCTTAGCACTAATATCTGGTACAGATGCTGATGGCTATTCCAATATTTATCAAGTTTGTTTTGATTTGGGCTTATGGACTTACTTATTTTTAGGTTTAGTATTTTTCATTAAAGTATTGCGGAAAATGGCCATTTCTGAAAGTATGGCTATTTGGTCTTCGACCATTGTATTGCTCGGTACTAATATGGTTTTCTATTCGGTCTATGATCAGTCGGTAACACATGTTTATAACTTTTTTATGATTAATGCACTCCTGTATTATCTCATAAAGTTTAAAGAAAATAAACAATTTAAGCCACTTGGAATCGCACTGTTTCTGTTTGCGCTAATCGGAATTACACGGCCAACTAATATTTTAGTTGTTGGGCTGATTTTCTTTTTTATTCCGGATTTGAAATTCTATAAATCCTTATTGACTTATTGTCTTAAACCCAAAAACATCCTCCGTATCATCCCAATTCTTGGAGGGATTTTAGTCATTCCTTTTATCCTTTGGAAAGTACAAACTGGAAATTGGGTAGTGTATTCTTATGGAGATGAGGGCTTTAATTTTTCGAGTCCACATTTGAGCGAATTCCTTTTTTCTTATTTAAAAGGATGGTTTGTTTATACCCCATTGCTCTTATTCACTCTTCCATTTGGATTATATTTTCTTTTTAAATCGAATAAAAAACGTTTTACAATTGCCCTGTTCTTTTACGCCGTATGCATTTACGTTTTCAGCAGTTGGTGGTGCTGGTATTATGGTGCAGGAATGGGTCAACGTGTTATGATTGATCATTATATTTTAGCTGGATTTTTATTGGCAATCATTCTTCAAAACATTCAATCCAGTAAGCTCAAAAAAGGGCTTTTCGCTGGTTTCGCTTTCTTATGCATTGGATTGAATTTTGCACAAGCTTATCAAATTAGGCACGGAATTTTAACCGGAGGTTCAGCCACGGTCGATCAATATTGGGACAATTTTCTTTCCTTCGAAAAAAAGGCGCAAGTTTACCCGCATGAACATTGGATTTTAGAGGAATCAGAAGCATTGACACTCTCTCCAGAAGATCCAGCAATCATTAAAGGCCAGTCTTATTTGGTAGATGCTGTTTGGACTGTCCAGGTTACGAGCTATGATCGTTACTCGGCATCATTACAATCCAACCTTAACAATTTACGCAAAGGCAGCAAGATATGTATTGAGTTTGAGGCACGAGCAAGAGACGTTATTACTGAAACTCGGGTAATTGTAGATTTGGATGGAAGTCGCCAAGTATTTACTTTAAGTGCTTATCTAAAAAAGGATGAATGGGTTAAAATTGAGTACTTAATTGAACCACAAGAGTTAATTATAAATCCAATGATGCTCTATTTTTGGAATGGCGGTTCGGATGAAAAAGTTGAGTTTAAAAATATGCAATTCAAGCATTATTTTTCGGAGGATTACTTGTAGTTAGGCCCTTTTAATGTGAACAGCCTAATTTTTGGGGTTTGAAATAAACTTCAAATTCTGTGTTCTCAGTTTTATAAAACAATTCCGTAAAATTAAATTTAATGTTCAATTCCTTATTGGAATGTTCTATTTTTAAATTTTCCTCATTAGTCGAACATCCGTAAATCTTATTTTCGAATTGAAAGTTAAACTCAATGAAAATAGCAGGAAATGCTTTATCATCCCAAAGATCATCATCATCACCTTCCGCCGGAGACATCACTTCTCCCGGTGGACAAATCATTGAAAATTTTTCTTCACTATACTCAAAAATTGGTTGGACATAATCCGTAAAAGGATCAAGGTAATTACCAATTGAATCAATTGTTGTTATCTTATAAGATGCATCAAAATAATAATTTCTATTTGCGGTCCATTTAAAGTCCTTTATCACCTTGCTATTTCGGTAAAACTCGGTCATACTTTCCGAAACCGTTAGTGTGCTTTCATCTGGCCCGCCAACAATATTTGCCTCAGATATTAAGGTTGAATCTCTCAAGAGAATTTCATCTTCATAAATAAATCTCATTTTATGATCAACAACTGCAGAGCCGTCACTGTTTACCTTAATCTCATAAACGTTATGGCACCCCGATACAAGAAATAAAACGATAATTAGAATGTTCTTATGCATTGATCTAATTTACAAAATTCTTATAAGAATTAAGCTTTAAAATACCCTGCTTGTGCAATACAATCTGCTATCATCAATAAAAAGGGAGGAAATTAACCTCATTATCCTACATTTGTAAAGCATCATGTCCACAGCAATTAAAATATCAGCCATCATCATTACCTTTAACGAGGAAAAGAATATTGAGCGTTGTTTAAAATCATTGCTTGACGTGGCAGATGAAATTGTGGTGGTGGACAGTTTTTCAACCGATCAAACCGAAGAAATTTGCAAAACTCATAACGTGCGTTTTATTCCACATAAATTTGATGGGCATATCCAACAAAAGAATTGGGCAAGAGAACAAGCTACGCACTCCGTAGTTTTATCTTTAGATGCAGATGAGGCTTTGGATGATACCTTAAAGCAATCCATTTTAGCCTTGAAAACAAATTGGCAGCATGACGCTTATAAAATGAACCGCCTTACAAATTATTGCGGCAAATGGATTAAGCATACAGGCTGGTACCCGGACACCAAGGTACGCCTTTGGCAAAATGATAAAGGCCATTGGACAGGAGAAAATCCGCATGATGAATTCAAACTATTTGATGACAAAGCCACAGCTGGTTTTTTAAAAGGTGATTTATTACATTATAGTTATCATCATCCGTCTGACCATGACAAACAAATTGAATACTTTACCAATATTGCCGCAAAAGCCTATGTTGAAAAAGGTAAAAAGCCTTTTTTTATGCAACCTTATTTAAGCGCCTTTTTAAAGTTTATCAAATGTTATTTTATTAAATTAGGATTCTTAGACGGGAAAGAAGGTTGGATTATTAGCAAAAAATCAAGCTACGCAGCTTATTTGAAATATAAAAAAATTAATACCCTTTTGAAAGGTGATCAAGAATCCTAAAAAAATAGTCATTAGCCGAACAGATAGCATTGGAGATGTTGTTTTAACCTTGCCACTTGCTGGCATTTTAAAGGAACGGTTTCCATCCGCTACAATCGTTTTTTTGGGGAATACCTATACCAAACCAATTCTTAAGTGTTGCGAGGCGGTAGATGAAATTTGGGAATGGGCTGAAATAGAAAAAAAACACCCTGAAGAACAAATTCAGTGGTTGACAGAACAAAATGTGGATACCTTTATTCACGTGTTTCCAAGAAAGGCATTGGCCAAACTCGCAAAAAAAGCGAAAATTAAAAATAGAATTGGAACTTCGCACCGCGCGTATCATTGGTTCAATTGTAATTATCGCCTTCATTTTACACGCAAACGTTCCGAATTTCATGAGGCGCAATTAAACACGCGCTTGCTTGAACCTCTGCGGATTGGAGCAAATTATAATTTAAATCAACTCTTCGATCATATTGTTTTCAATAATATTCCTGCATTGCCAGAAAAATTTAGTCAACTCCTTTCTACCGACAAAAACAATGTAATTCTGCATGCAAAATCGCAAGGCAGTGCCGTTGAATGGGGAATTCCAAATTTCATGGAATTAGCTAAAGGCTTGGACCCTCAAAAATTCAATGTGTTTTTTACGGGGACAGAAAAAGAGGCTACCTTTTTTAGATCGCATATTCCACAGCAAGAAAATATATTTGACTTATCTGGTCAAATGACCTTGGAAGAACTCATTGCTTTTATTGCCGCAAGTGATATTTTAGTGGCCGCTAGCACGGGTCCATTACATATCGCTGGAATCACAAATATTCATACGGTTGGGTTATTTTCTGCAAAAAAACCTATCCATTCTGGACGTTGGAAACCGCTAGGAAACAACGTTTTAGTGTTTGAAGATAAAAATAATTTAGATTTGACCCAACCTTTAGACATTCCTTTACGTGATATACTAAGAACGGTAGAAAATGCTGTTTAGAGTTTTTCGCAAAGACTTTGAGTTTAGCGAAAAAAATAAGCCTGGAACTTCTCTAGTGAACCAGGCCTATAAACTTTGAAATGAAAAAAACTACTTACTCTGTCCTTAAATATAAGGACTATTCGTGGTTAAAACAAACTTTTCTGCGATTTACTTATTTAAATGCTTAATTGATTGATTAAACATACTGTGAGAGCTATCCTGATATTATTATGTTCAGACTTTTTATTATCTAAACAGTTCATTCAGCCTTAACTAAGCGTAAAGTGATTCAAGTACATTCAGCCAAGCCACAGAAATGAACAGAATTAAATAATAAAAGCGTTCAATTGAGACAACTAAATAGAGTTTGGCATTGAATTTGCCTATATCCTAATTGTTAAACCATAAATAATAAAGTGATGAAGAAATTAGCATTAGCCTTATTGGCACTTGGCGCCGTCTTCACTAGTCACGCAACTGAACTAGAAGAAGGCGATTCTAAAAACGAATTTAAGGCAATAGAGAATAAAGCCTTTAAACCAGGAGAGAAATTAGTATACCGTTTGTCATACGGCATTTTTGATGCGGGTGAAGCCGTATTAACTGTTGACGAAAGCGAAAAAGAAGTACGCGGAAGAAAACTTTGGCGTGTTAGAGGAGTTGGGAAAACCATTTCAGCTTTTGAGTGGTTCTATAAAGTAAACGACCGTTATGAATCTTATATGGATGCCGAAGGATTATTTCCTTGGTTATTTGTGAGAAGAGTAAATGAAGGTGGATATAAAATTGAACAAGATTATACTTTTTTTCAGCACCAGAACAAGGTAGACAATGGAGCAGGGAAAAAATTTGATGTACCTAATATGGTGCAGGATATGATTTCAAGCTTTTATTTCGCAAGAACATTAGATTATGATAAAGCAAAAGTAGGAGACGAATTTTTAGTCAATATCTTTTTAGATGACGAATTGTACCCGACAAAAATAAAATACAAAGGAAAAGAAGTCATTAAAACAAGAACGGGGAAATACCGTTGCCATAAATTCGCTCCTGTCGTGCAAGAAGGACGAGTGTTTGGTAGCGAAGATGATTTAACTGTTTGGATTACAGATGACGGAAATAAAATTCCAATCATGGCAAAAGCCAACTTAAAAGTAGGCTCAATGAAAATGCACTTAGTTGAATGGGAGGGGTTATCAAACCCAATGTCAAAAGTAAGTAAGAGATAAAACATTAATTGAGGCCAACCACGCCTCGTTTGAAAAGCTGGTTTAATAGTGGAAAGGCTTGGTCTGCGGCGTTCAAATTCGGATGCAGACCGGGCCTTTCTTTTTTTGGTTAGAATGGCTTGAATTTTACATCATTTAAAAGCATAGCCAAGAGTCAATCCAATTGAGAAAAATAGTGATTTTTCTCTGCCAAAAAGGTATTCATATTCAAAACAATCTTCTGAATCTGGGAAAAGACAATCACTTCCGTTCAAATCTTTATAAATGCGTTCAATTGTCCTTCCTATACTCATGTCAACCTGAACATAGGTTTTATTGTAATACTTTCTAGGGCTTAATTTTAATCCAAGATTGGCATTTCCATAAATCATTTCAATTGCATCAAATGTTGTATAAGAAATAGGGTCAATCTTTGTTGTGCTCGTATATTCCGTTGGAGTAGATTTCGTAAATTGATGCGTAACCAACATTTGGTGGTCTTTTGCTTTCTCAAAAATTGTGGTGCCAAACTGACCAAAAAAACCAAACAACAATTTAAAATCTGGAGCATCTACAATAGCCCAATCGAAAAATAGGCCTCCGCTTAAGTTAACATAATTAACACTAGCCGTTCGTTCATAAATATCTGTATAAGTCGCAAAACCTTGCGTACCGATATGGTGAACATCATTATAAGTATATGTTGAGCTATAATCTAAATGCTTAAAAGTAACCTCCAAGCCTCCCGAAAAATGAAACCGCTTCGGCTGTTGCCAATGCGCATATATATTCAAATGATTTTGAGTAAAATCTTCCCCGTCGATACTATGTCGATAACCGATTGATAATGAAAACTGCGCACTCCCAACAAAAGGTAATAGTAAGAACAGATATATGAGAATTGGGCGTATCATACCTATAATAACGTCACTTTTACTTTATGCGTTGGAATTATTATCCTTATTTTCGTGTTTCAACCACTATATTAAGATTATTATCACAACAGAACGCCCAAAATACAAAGTTTCCAATTTCCTTTTAGTCCTGCTCTTTTTATGCGGATTTAACGCAAGTTTTGCCACGGTGACTGACACCATAAAATTGGATGTTTCAAAGCACATTGTCACGCCAAAACATTATATCGTTTCCAAAACAAATACCGTTTGTATAATTGATGGATTGGCGAATGAAAAGGCTTGGGAGGCTGTCCCCTTCTCAGATTCATTTATTGACATTGAAGGCATTAAAAAGCCAAAATTTGACACCCGTTTTAAAATGATGTGGAGCGATAATTACCTCTACGTTTTTGCCCAATTACAAGAACCACATATCTGGGGTGATCTCACACAACGCGACACCGTTATCTTTTACAATAATGATTTTGAAATATTTATCGATCCTTCTGGAGATGGTACAAAATATGGCGAAATTGAAATCAATGCGTTAAACACAGTTTGGGATTTGTTTTTGAACAAACCTTATCGTGTTGGCGGTTCTGCCAATAATTTTTGGAATCTTCCGGCTTTAGAAACTGCCGTGCACATTAATGGAACCTTGAATCAAGCAACTGATTCAGATACCGATTGGTCGGTCGAAATGGCTATCCCAATGGCGGCGCTCATTGAATTGAAAAATAAACCGAAGTCCTTACCAAAAGAAGGAGAACAATGGCGAATGAATTTTTCAAGGGTGCAATGGGATCATGACATTGTAAATGGAAAATACGAAAGAAAAAAAGTGACCGGTAAATATTTGCGTGAATATAATTGGGTCTGGTCAAATCAAACACGAATTAATATGCACGCACCAGAAAAATGGGGATATGTGCAATTCACGCATCAAAATAATACAAGTAAAACCGCCTTTATTCCGGTAGTAGATGAAAAGGTAAAACAAGTGGCTTACGAGCTGTTTATGAGTGGGAAATATAGTGCTTTGGCAAAGCATGAACATAATATTTATTCAGGACAAGCAATTCAGGTTGAATATGGCGGAGACACGCCTTTAAACGCAACTTATATTAAAACGCAAATTGGTTTTGAAATTAATTTAACAAGCCCTGAAACTGGCAAAACCTATCTGATTAACCAAGAAGGCGTATTGCGAGAAGCGAAACTGCCGACACCAATAGAAAAACCTTTTGTATTTGCCACTTGGGCACATGGCTCAAATGAATTGGATGTGGCTGAATGGAACGAAAAATTAGCCGAGTATCAGCGCCTTGGAATCTCGGAAGTTTTAGTTGGAGGAAGTCCAGAATTTTTAACAGAACTCGTGCCTTTAGCTAATAATTACGCTATAAAAATTCATGCTTGGATGTGGACATTAAATCGCCCAAATGATACAACTGCCAATCAACATCCGGAATGGTATGCCGTAAATCGAGCAGGGAAAAACTCCTTAGAATATCGGGCTTATGTCGATTATTACCAATGGTTAAGCCCCTTCCATCCCGAAGCGCGAGAATACATTAAAGACAATGTGAGAAAACTAACTGAAGTAGAAGGTTTAGCCTCTATTCATTTGGATTATGTCAGATACGTTGATGTGATTTTGGGGGCCGATTTACAGCCAAAATACAATCTTGTACAGGATCATGAAATGCCCGAATATGATTACGGATATCATCCAATAGCGCGTGAAGGTTTTAAGGAAATATTTGGATATGATCCACAGGACTTGGAGCATCCAGAATTAAGCACCGAATGGCGCCAATATCGCTTGAATGCCATTACAACTTTGGTGAATGAAATAGTAGAAATTGCACACCAAAAAAACCATAAAATTACTGCCGCCGTATTTCCATTTCCAGAAATGTCGCGGCAAATGGTGCGCCAAGCTTGGAACGATTGGAATTTAGATGCTGCATACCCCATGCTTTATCAAAACTTTTACCAAGAAAGTGTGAATTGGATTGGCTTTGCAACTAAACAAGGTGTAAATGCAGTTGATTTTCCAATTTATGCTGGTTTGTATAGCCCAGGATTAAAAGATGCAGCCGACTTAGAAAAAGCCATTCGATTAGCCAAAGAAAATGGCGCAAGCGGATTTTCAATTTTCACTGCAGATGGTTTAAGTGACGAGCAAAAGGCAGTATTAATTAAATTGAAAACGGAAACACTCGACTAGAATCCGCTGGATATTATCCATTTACCGTCAATTTTTTTTAAGTCAAAATTATAATGCTCTTCTTGACTTAATCCGCGCGATTCAATGCAAGTACAAGCAGCTGTCTCCTCTCTTACTTCACAATTAATCGATTTAATTTCAGATTCATAAGGTTCGCAATTCAAAATGATTCTACTTTCCTCGCCCGCACAATACTCTAAATCAATTGCCTTTTCGCATTCACCAGCGCTCATATATGCTAGCCAATCTCTCGATACCATTTCTGGACTTGGGGTTTTTTCTTCACAACCGATTAAACATTGAAATAGAATAATTCCAATAAACAACGGTAAATAACGTTTGACGTTTTTAATCTTTATCATTGTTTTCATTATAGCTTCTGAATTCGATTCACGACTTTACTGCCGTCTTGAACGTTCATTTCAATCAAGTAAATAATCCTCGGGGCAAGCCCGCGAGGCATTAAAATAGCTTCAATTGATGATTTTCTTTTAGCTTTTTATACTCTTGTTCAATTCCTTGCTCCTTTACGTATTTTGCAATTAGCCTTTCAG
>WTCE01000171.1 GCA_013138735.1 Crocinitomix sp.
TGATAAAGAAGAACCGAAACATTATGACTTTTATGGATATATTTACTATTCTGTGACATCTAGTCACAAAATAGTAAAATTTGACGAGGCAAGCCTCGAGGTATTAAACCTGAAAGCGAATAAAATAGGGCAATACTAATAGTCCTTTGGATTTCATTTGTGCAAACCCAATGAAAAGAAAATAGCCTACTAAAACAGTTAAAGCCGTAATAATAATTAGAGCAATTAAAACTGCTTGATATTTAAAAAACACAGGATTCCATGCAAAGTTGAGCAGCCATTGTAGTGCAAATAAACCAATGAGTAAGCCTTTATTTGAACTGTTTTGATAAGCGTATGCCATATAAATGGCAAAACAAATCATAATTGTAGTCCAAGCGGCACCAAAAACCCAGCCTGGTGGTGTCCACGGCGCAACATTTAAATTGGCATACCAATTGGATCGTATGCCCGTACCAGTGAAGAAGCCACCCAGTCCTAAACCAACAAAATTAATTACCAAAAATAAAATGATCCGCAAAGCCATAAGGTTGTTTTAAGCTAAAACAAATGTAAGGCGTAATTGTTCAGAGAGTCTCGATACAATTCTGGTGAATTTTGCTTCACTCATTCATCACTAACCGCTTAGTAAAACCGAAATCAAATGTGAACGCCTGGAATAATCAAGCGCAGGTTAGGATGTTAACGTTTGTTTTTCACAAAATTATGTCCACCCATATTTTGGTAAGCCGTAAGACCAGCCTTTTCTGTCCAGATAATAATTGAAATATCGGTAGAATCTTCAAGGCGTTCCGGATGGTTGGGTTCAAACTTATAATACGAGTCATATTTTAAACCGTTGATTAATGTGTCTTGTTCATGCAAATAAACGGTCAAATTATCTGTGATTATGTTGAAGTTTTGAAAGGAAATTTGAAAAGATGTTTCTGCCAATTCTGGAAATTTACTAATGCTTAAAAGGCTTTGATGATCTTCTCGTATGATAGATCCGCCTGAGTTTCCGTTTGTTGTAGTTGTCTTCCAATTATCTTTTGGCAAGTGTTGAATTTTAACGGACTTATTGTTTTCTAGTTTTGGAGGCATGAGGCCGCCACAATTGATATCTGAATCTGTATTATGGTCTGTAATTTCAAGAATTACTATTGTATCACACGCACCGAAATCAGAAGAGTAAACAATAGTATCTCCTTTTTCGAAGGAAGAAAAATGATTGAGTTCTTGTTTGTTAAAAAGCCAGTCCTCTTTTTCGAAGTCGCATGCACAACTAAACAAGCTTGATATTATTCCTATGATAAGGACTGTTCGGTACATTTAATTAACGCTTACAAACAACATAAATCCAGCGCACCAGTTGAAAGACTAAGGACTAAAAAAATTAACAACCTTCTCCGTATGTCACTTCTTTAATGCTAAAATCTTCACCGTACGTCACCCATTTAATCGTGAAATCTTCACCGTAGGTTACTTTTTCCCACTCACCTTGATCATCAGCACCATAATCCACCCACTTCACACTTACATCTTCACCAGAGGTTACTTTTTTAACCGCGTAATCTTCTCCGTAAGTTACAATTTTGATTTCTCCGTAAACTTCGCAAGCAGGGTTACCAGTTGCTTCTACATCTGAATTATTAGCTTCCGTTTGGAAACTCGTGAGTCCTATAATTCCTAAGGCAAGAATTGTGGCTCCGATTAAGAGTTGTTTTTTCATAGGGCATTCGTTTTTTGGTCTTATAAAGCTACCAAAAAATTCAATTATTAACTAGTTTTTTGAGGATTAGTGACTTAGTTAAATTATTAGCAGCTCATATCTATTACATATAACTGTTTATTTTCCCCTATGGTTGCCTATTTGGGATTTTATTAAGACTTGAGCGTAATGCCGATACTTGAGAAAATGAGCTAATAAACTGCCCGATTGACCATTTGAGAGATGGAGTCATTTTGCAATGAAACACCGGCAGATGAGCTATGATTTTGCAAAAGAGCAGTATAATTAATGAGTTCTGCGTTGAGCATTTCGTCCGAGTAGGCAGGTGTTTCAATAAAGCTTGTTGGCGCGGGCGTGATGATTTGTGCCATATTATCTGGGGCTTGTGATTGGACCTGTGTTTGAGTTGATTGTTTTTCCACACGAGCAGGTTTTAAATCGCGAAACTCTGTAATTATTTTTTCTACAAAAACAGTGTCCACATCAGGCGCAACAGCCAAATTATCGTTTTGAATTGTTTGTCCAAAAAGCCCTGAATAATTGAACCATGTGAACAAGATTGCACAAGCCGCAACCGCAGCCCATGTTGGAACTTTATGCGCAAAAATTGCAATCACACCTCCTTTTTTCTGTCTTAATGCCGTGCTTGCAGCCGTTGCTATGACAGGCGCTTTCAAAGTTGCAGCTTCACTAGCCATTAGCATTTGAGCCGTAACAAGCATTTCTCGCTGCGCCTCATATTCCTGCTCCGAAATTTCAGAAAGCACTAATTCTTGCTCGGCTGAAGTCAATTCTTCGAAGTCTTTTTGCGCTAATAAATGGCTTAAATCTGTTTTCATAACATTAGTATTGGTAATGAATTAATTTTTTCGAAAGCGCTTGTGTTGCACTGTGTAATCGTGACTTTACTGTTCCTAAAGGACAGTCGGCTACAAGGGCAATTTCTTTTAAAGAAAGCCCTTCATGATATCGGAGTATGAACACTTCTTTATAAACCGGGTGAAGCTCGTTTAAGCGTTCTTTTAGTTCTTGTTTAAAGGCGGCATTGTCAATCGAATCGCCACTTTCTGAAGTTGACAATTCTCCAATTTGATCTAAATCAAGGGTAGTTTTATTTTGTTGCCGATAGGTATTTTTACATTGGTTGGCAGCAACCGTAAAAACCCACGTTTTGAAATTTTTGCTCGTGTCAAATTTTGAAGGATCGTTCACAACTTTAAGAAATAGGTCTTGTAAAAAGTCCTGCGCTTTTGCTTCATCCTGACCTAACATACGATACATAAAATACAATAGGCGGTTGCTGTATCTCGCATATATTTCGTTAAACGCCGCTTCCTTTCCCTTTTGAATAAAGGACATTAATTCTTCGTCGGTATGGGTTTTATAGTTTTTCATAAAAAACGGAAAGGTTCCGTCCGTCAGCTGACGTACAGTCCCTTTCCCAATTCTCAGGTTTACTTAATTGAGAATAATATCAACAGTTCTTAAATTTGGCTTGAGCTGTTTCGGCATGTGGCGTGTCAGCAGCAATGGTTTGAATAATTTTTTTAACCTGTTCTTGTTTTCTAATGTCTTGAATCGTTACGTAATGATCAAACAAAATAAAAAGTCCGGGTAAATAGGTGAGGTTATGACGTTTTACTTGCTCTGGAAAAGCTTCTTTAGCAGTGCTAAAGGTTAAATGGTCGAGTAAAAACTTATTTTCAAAATTATTAATGATGTCTGATGTGTTATTGAATGCTTCTTCCGAATAGCGCAAAGCTAAACCAACATTGTACATATTTTTATTCAATACAGAGTCTTGACTTGCATAGTTTCCATAAGCAAAATAAAGTGGGTTTTCTTCCCTGTTTTCAACAATATAGTGCACCAAATCTAATTGGGTTTTCATTTCCGCAGTATTTGTAGTAATACTGGCTTTTTTTAATTGGTGGTTACGGTATTCAACCGATCCATAGGCGCAATAAATATTGATGATGCTTACATCTCTTCTAATTCCTGCTCCGTATTGTAAAACCAATGCGGGATAGGTGTCATTATCTCCTGCGGTTAATAAAGTGGCGTTTTGCTCGGTTGAATTAAGCATGTTATAAGTTAGGGCCAATAGGTTAGGGGAGATGTCTCCAGATGCCAACCATTTTTTACTTAACACCTCCATTTTATTAGTGTCACCCTTGATCATGTAAACGTTCATTAGGTTTGGATAAATCTCTGTTCGGTTAGGATCAAGTGCATAAGCTTTTTCTGCCCAGCTTGCAATTTCCTTTGCGGCATCACCCGTTGCTCCCCAAATGCTAGAATTCCATGATTTTAAATGATAATAATAATATGTATTGGGAATTGTTTTTTCCATTCGGGAGATTACCTCTTCCATTATGCCAGGCCATATATCGCGGTCAACTGTATCAGGTGTCATTATCTTTGCCATTCTTGCTGCGGCATATATGTTCTCCCAAATGGCACCATTCTTTTTATCCTTTTTAAGTTCGTTTTCCCAAAGGCCATATTGTTCAACATACCATTCGTAGGTTTTATAAACTTTTATAATGGAATGGACTTTTTCAGGCTGTGCGGATTGGGCAAAACTTGCATTAAATAAAAGCGAGATAACTAAGGTACTTATGGAGAATAATAATTTCATTGTTCTAAGATTTGATTTTCCGTAATACACAAGATCAGCAACAAAGTTCGCAGAGAAATGTTAAAAAAATTAAATTTCGGGTTTTAAGTCATAAAAAACCCCGCATTCTAGTAGGGAAGAATGCGGGGTTTAGAAAAAAAAGCAGCAAAATTTCTTATCAGATATTATTTAGCATTTGTCCACAGAGTCGTGATTGGACTAGAAAGTTCGAGTTCAAGGCTTGTGAAGCCCAAAATTTGGGTGTTTACTATTGTAAATAAGCAAATTTTGGCAAGCGTAACGCAGAAATCGGACTTTATAGACAGATACTATTTGAGTATTAACCTTTTTGTAAGTACTGCTCCTTCTGTACTTAAAACAACATTATAAATTCCTTTAGATAATCCAGCATTGCCTAATGTTAGACTTTGCTTATTCATTCCTAAAGTTGAATTATAAACGGTTGAATAAATTTGATTTCCGAGCATATCATAAATGTCAATTTGCATTGGATTGCTGGTTGTTGAATAATAAGCCAAGGTTATGTTTTGATCAATAGAACTTGGGTTCGGGAAGATTGAAACATCTTGAAGAATTAAGTCATTGTCTTGTGTTGATAGTAAGCCCGACACGTTAAAGTCGTCAATGAAAAAATTGTTCAAAAAATCGGCTGCTGTAAATTCAATTTTGAATCGAACATTACTCGTTTCAGTACCAGAAGGCAGATTAATGGCTACGTTTTGCCAATTGTCGGCTGCGGTTGGTGTAAAATTACCTTCATGATGCCCAACACAAATCAAATCATTGGCATTGATATTATCTAGCAATGTCCATTCAGCCTCACAATCCTTCCAATATGAAACTCGCAACTCCATGTCTTGCGGGTCGAAAACCCCACCGTTGGTAGTTGCAAAAATATAGTTAAAGCTTAAAACGGCATCTGATGTATTGGAAAGGTTAAATGAAGGAGAAATTAAAATATCCTTTGTTCTACCAATGCGCTGATAGTAGTTAGGATATAAAATAGGATCAGGATCGGCTCTGAAATATTCTAATCCAATGCATTGTGTTCCCGAACGTCCTGCATAGTCTACCAAGCTCCATTCTACCTCATTATTTTCTGGGTTGAAAACATGCCAGCCGTCTGTTTCAAAATTTTCGTTTTCAAAATCTTCCGCATGCGGCCCTTCATATTTCCAATAATCACCCAAAACATGTGTAAAACGTGTTTTTGTTGTGGTTTCAGATCCTGCCGCATTTGTAACAGTTAATTGTGCATCATAAATGCCAGGTGTTGCATAGGTTATAATAGGAGATACCTCATTAGAATAGGCGGGGGTTCCTCCTGGAAAGGCCCAGCTGTATTCATCCGTTACCGCACGAGTCACTGCTGGAAAGTATTGAATTCCAACTCCCGGGCAAACAATATCACTTGTAAGGTAAAAATCAGGCAAAGGTGTGCATAAAACGGGTCCATCAATTGTTCCGGTACTTGTTAAGTTAGCATCCGTATGCAAATTGTTTCTACCAGAGATAGGTGTTTCTAAGGTTAGGGTCATTACATCCGTTTGTCCATAAGTAAACATGCGCGAACAATAAGAATATTCCATATAGTTTTGAACGTTTTCGGCAATATCAGTGTTACAATCATCTGTTTCTACTAAAGCGCAAGTCGTATGTCCGGCTGTAACAGGTGTGTCTTCAATGCTATCATCTCCGCAAGCAACGCCTGGGCTATTGTTGCTTCCCCAAACATGTGGTAAACTTAACCAATGTCCAATTTCATGTGTTAATGCGCGCGAACTATAAGCAGAACCTGTTCCAGTACTGCCGATATAATTGTTGAGAATGATAATTCCATCTGCAAAAAACAAGGAACCTGATACTGAAGAAGGATAATAAGCATATCCTGCAACTCCAGCTCGCATTGATTTTACAATCCACACATTTAAATAGCGCGTGCGAGGCCATTGATTGAGTTTAGAAAAATCATCACCAATATTGGTTTCATGCGAATAAATGTGTTCAATTCCATTGGTGCAATTACCATACGGATCTATATTGGCTAATCGAAATTCAATTCCCGTATCAGCAGCCAAATCTTTAAATTCTTCCATAATCTCAGTTGTGTCGGCATTCAATTTGCTGAAATCACGGTTTAAAATGGCCATTTGATCTAAAATTTGAGCATCTGAAATATTTTCTGATCCGTTTTCATGAATTACATGAAAAACAACAGGAATAATGTAGCTCTCTGCGCGGTCACCACCCCTAGTTTTGGTATAGTTTTTACTGCGCTCTAGTAATTCTTTTTGATCCTGCTCAAGCCCAGGATATGCTTCATAAATGGCAGGCAATACTTTATGTAAACCACAGCCAATTGGCACCTCGTCTTGAGCGAATAATTGTGGTGAAAAAAGCAGCACAAGAAAAAATGTCACAAATAATTGATAAATATTTTTCATACGTAAACGATTTTTAGTTAAAATGTATACATACAAGTTAGGGCGATAGTAGAGGAAAACTTGAACATTCAATAAATGTGAACGACCGTTCAATCAATAATTCAACATTTTAGACCGTGTTAGACGCTCGTTATCAACAGATTTAGCGCAGAAGCATGGTTCAGAAAAGGATTGAATTATACATGTCTAAGGGTTTATATGTGATGTTGAATTTTTGTATAGATCAAAAAAATGTCGGATTAAATAAAAAGCGTATTTTCACTTAAAATTTACATATGAAAAAATCAGCACCCGGCTGGGGGAAAGCGATAGGAATTATCATGATTTGTTTAGGTGGTTTAGGCATTTTCTATCAAATCTATAAATTTATTATTCCTGTTTTTTTTGGGTCTTTTCCAAGAAGAATGAGCGGGATGTCTCAGTTTAATAACCCCTTTAATGATATGCTTGGGATGTCAGAAACGCAGGCCAACATGTTAATTTTATATGGAGTTTTAGGCTTAGCTTTGTCGATTTTTTATATCCTGGGTGGTGTAAAATTGTTGACTGTAGCTCCGGCCAATTATAATTTTGCAAGATATGCACTCATTTCGTTTATCATACTCAATGCTGCAGGTTGCATCTACTTCTTTTCAAGTCATACAGGTATAATTATAAAAGGCATAATGATTTATGCGATCGTGGGACTGGTCTTTGATATTACACTATTAATTATTCTTATGTCAAGCAATAAGGCTGAATATGGAATTGGTGTTGATGAATCCATGCAGGTCTATTCGGTTGATGAACAAAGCGAAGAAATTTTGTAGAAATGAGAGCTCTTGTTTTGGTTCTTTTGGCAATTTTCTATATCAATCAATCAAATGCACAAAATGCTAAGGATTATTTATGTTTAGATGCAACAGTCGTGCTTTACTATCAATTTCACACAGGAGATACTTGCACAATGCAATTCGACACGACATTTGTATTTGAAGGTGATACAGTTGTTTATTATACCAGAACGTTTTTAGGAGAAGAAGAGGGAGCTACACTGTTTTACACTTATAATGGGAAATTTCTAATTGAAGGAAGCTATGTCATTAATGGAGGCTTTGATGGAACCGATAACTTTGACACAAAAATTGAAATTGTTGGTCCTTCAGAGGTTGTAGATACAGCTTATACTTATTCTTTTGATATGTCATCTAGTGAGTTTGAGCAAACCAGCCGTTTTTTAGAAACGTATACTGATGCACACGGCAATGAACATAAAAATGTAGTTGAGGTAGACCAAGCTAGTCCAAGTGGCGACTCGCATTATATCACAGTTTATGCTCCTGGGTTAGGTGTTGTTTCGCGGGACGGTAATGAAATGGAGTTTATAAGAATGGAGAAGCTCGGGGTGAAGAAGTAACTATAGGGGAAAGGTCTATTCAATCCGACAATAATATAAAATTACGATATGCGAATAGTTTTAGTCGGGCTTCTTTTTTTAACTCATTTTCAAATCAAAGGGCAAACCGTTGTTAATGTTTATCCAGATACTTTAGTTGAATTGGTAAATGTTAATTATAAACCCGGCGTTTTTTATGTTCCAAAAACTGATGCAGGCGTAGCTGATTTCACGTCCAATCACATTTATCAAAATTCCATTCGCACACATGTAATTGAGACTGTTTTGAACAGTACTGAAAATTTAACGGATTGTTTGGCTTTATTAGAGTCTGTGGAGCCCGCATTGGTTGAACTTTCGAGTAAATGTAAAAAATTCGTCTTCATTTTTGAAAAAATGCCCGCATGGCTTAGCAGCTCAGATAATGGTTCGCCTGCAATGACACCCGGTTGGTTTGTTTTAAACACAAAAAAACCTGCCAGTTGGACGGAATGGCAAGCAATGGTAGAAGCGATTACCGACAAAATTGTGAATGACTTTGGAATAGAGAATGCCTATTTTGAAGTGTGGAATGAACCAGATATAGGATCGTGGACAGAATCAAAGGCAGACTATTTGGAATTGTATAAACGCACCTATGATGGTGTAAAAGCTGCGGGTAGTGACATTCAAGTTGGAGGACCAGCAGTTAATTTTTGGGCCAATAATATTTATTGGAAACCAATAGCAGGTTATATTCCAACTGTAGTAGCAGATTCTTCTTTAATTTCCGATTTATTAGTCTATGGTCTAGCAGAAAGTAGGATTCCAGATTTTGTTTCTTGGCATAATTTTAGCCTCAATTATCAAGAATTTGCCTTTGCAACAAATTATGTAAATGATAAGTGTGTGGCTTTAGGAATTCCAAGTGTTGAGGTGATGCTTAGTGAGTGGAATGTTCCATCTGTGATTCGTGACACACCTTTGGCCAAGTCATTTATGATAAAAGCCCAGCTTGAGATAAGCGCCACAGCCATCACTACTAATATGATTGCGGCTTGGCAAGATTTTTCTTTTGACACAGAAGAATTTCACCACGATTACGGATTGATTACCTATGGTTCAATTCACAAGCCAGCCTATAATGCAATAAAATTGACCAATGAATTAGAAGGCGCTATTTGTAAAATAACCTGTGCTGATCGAAACGTTAGCGTAGCGTCAGCTTTTAGTGACACCTTATATCTTATTATTTCAAATTATTGCCCACCCGCTTTGCAAGAAGCCGTTACTCAAACACTTTTTGAAGGCGAGTTTAATCTGAATGATTTGGAAGCAGCAGGTTTTATAGATATCGCAGAAGCTGACTTTACGAATTTAATCGAAGTATACGAAGGAGAGACTGTGATTCCAGATTCGAGCCCCTTGAATATTGCTATCAATGAAGCCATTGAAACGTATCAGTTTTATGATTCGGTGGCTGTTTACCCCAGAACGTACAACATTAATTTGCAGGACTATACAGAAGACTATTTGAGTGCCCGCTATTTAGTAGGCGACGAAAAAAATAATATGCAATTTAGATATGACTCCTTAATTTTGGCTGGTTTTACCCAAGAAACGGCTGCGGAATTTATTCGTGAAAACCATCAATTGGTAAAAGAAGCATATACGTTTTCATCAGGTACTGGTTCTATCACTTTAGCACCAAATGAAGTCGTTCTTTTTAAGGTTGGAATTTCAGGGGTTGGAGGCGAAAAAGAAAATCAAAAGAATTCGATTTTAAGCATCTATCCAAACCCGGCGTCAAATGAATTAACGATTCGTTCATCCTTGCCCAATGAAACCTATTTTATTTATAATTTGATGGGTGAATTGGTAAAAAAAGTGGCGAGCAATGGTAGCTCTACAGATGTTGATATTATTGAGTTGGCCAAAGGTGTATATGTTTTACAAGATGGAAGAGGAGAGGTGAGTGGCGTTAAGTTTGTGAAGGAGTAAGAGGGTTTATTGTCGCGTAATTCTATCTACTTATCTGCAAATTCCCTCAAATTATTCTAAATAGAATCTCAGCTGTTCTAAGGTTCTTGCTTTTGGTAAAAAATGTCGAATTTCGAACAAGGAATGTTGAATTAAGAAGTTAAAAAAGAAGCAATAATTTTTAATCCTTTGGAGAGTCCACTACAACAAAACAATTACCCATTCAATTTCTTAATTTTCTCTGCTACTGTTCCACGTTCACCAATCCTAATAATTGCCAAAACTAGTCGTACAATAACATTTCGCGGAAAAATAATTTTGCCGTTGTTTGCCACCTTCGTATCTCGTTCAGCAATAAGTTGAGCTAAAAGTTCTGGTGGTGAATGAAAAACTTCTTGCGCAAATTTCCATGCACCATCTCGGGCCAACTGCATGCTAAAATCAATCAAAAAATCATCTACAGATTTTGTCCATTTCAGAATTTTTTTCAGCGTTGGCCAAATTTCCGACAAGTCTTTTTCTACATCCGCCACTAAGCTTGATAGAACTTCATTGATTTTGTCAAAGTCACCTTTAAGATCCTCCAAATTTTTCCCTTTTGAAATTTCTGCAGCAGCAATACCAAGGTCTAAATTAATATGCGCGTTAATTCCAATCATCAAATGCTGCAGCAAAATAGGCCAATATTTTTTACTTTTATCAAAGGCCACTTCCCATGATTTTGTGACGGCAGCATTGTTTTCAAAGGCAAAATAAGCCTGCAAATACCGCGAGGCAAATACCACATCTAATTTTTCCATCCGCGGTCCATCTTCAAAGTAATTATCGGCAATTCCCTCTTTTACCTTAACGGTTACTTTTTTATAAAGCGCAGCAAAATATCCAAGCGGATTATTGGTTTTTTCTGAGGATGCAATAATAATGTCTAATTGTTGAATGACATCATCAATGGTGTTTATGGGAGGTAGGTTCATAATTGCAGGGTGTTAGGTGTGGGACAAAGGTAAAATTTTTTTGGGGAGGGGCTCATCAAATGATTTCTCTGCGCTCCGCTGGGTTTGCAACCCTGCGTAACAATCCAATATATGGAATTTGTAATTCCAAACAACCCCAAGTTACATTTTTCACCAAATTAGTAGGCATGTCTTCAGCGCTCAAACAAAACTATAAAGTTTGGCAAAACGGTAATCATGTGATTGAGCTTTATTCCGAAATTTTGATTGTGAAAAACTGAATTATATTCTTCAAAACTTGGTGAGGGATCATAATGTGTAAAGGGTGGAAGAATGGGATTACAAATCCCTTAAACTTTGTTTAAACGCAGGGTTGTAATCCCAGCGGAGCAGATAAAGGTAAGAAAATGTAGATGTTAAGGCAGTAAACAAGTGTAAAGCCGTTGTTTTTGGACTTCTGAAGAGATCATCTTTTTTATTATTTTTGTATTACACTAAAACGATAAAAAATGAAAAAGGTAGGAATAGTATTGATGCTTGCATTATTTGTTACAGCTTGTAATAAAAACCAAAAGGCAGTTAATAAATTGGAAGGAACATGGAATGCAACGCACTTTATAACCACAGATTTAGCTGACGGTGAAACGACAGATATAATAGCAAGTGGTTATTTAAATCTTGAGTATACGTTTGAGGATTGTAAACTGAAAAAAGAGGAAGGATGTTTATTGCATGCGAAAAACATTGTTAATCCAGGAGGACCTTCTGTGACTGAAATTGAATACACGTATACAATTAGCGAAGATGGCACAAAAATGACTTGGACTCGTCCATCCTATTCAGAAGAGTGGAATATTGAGTCTTTATCGAGCAAAAATTTTATTATTTCGCGCGATACCCCAAGTGGAGAAGATCATGTTGAAATTCGTTGGGAAAAGGAGTGATTGGCTTAAATGAATTTAAAAAACCGTGGCTTTTTAAGGCCACGGTTTTTACCTCATATTTCAATGTAAAATTACAAATGGTTTACCCAATCGCTTGACAGGGTTGAAACCTTCTTGTTAATAATATGACTTCCAATAATCAGGATTGGTCACAAAATTAAATTGATTGTCTCTAATCCTAATCTCAGCAATTGGACAGTCCAAAACTGTGAAAACGGTGACCCCCTCATTGATGGAGGTGGTATAATCTAGCCCCTCTAAGGCATTATGTTAGTTGATAAATTTATATGATTGGAAATGTTCCTCTTACTAATTCTATCTGGGAGATAAAACACCATGTTTTCTGCCGTTCCATCTAGCGCATTATGTAGCGTATTAAATAATACGTTTCATAATTATAGTTTTGCAATTTAATATAACTTATAGAGGGGTGAGTTTCTCAATCATAATGATCTTCATCTCGGGTTTCAAAGTAGTCAGATGGGCTTGAAAAAAGCATGAGACCAGTTTGAACATAAAGAACTTCTAAAGATTCTGGATCGACTATAATGAACTGCTTCTTATTAAATCTTGGCTCAACGATACGTACTACTATTACATCCATAAAACTTAATCCATCTTGTTGAATTCTATTTTCATCAAAATATGCACTTATACTGGTAACTTTCATGTTACTTTCATCAAGCCTAAGTTTAATATCACTTTTTACCTGAGTTATTTTCTCTTCTATTGTCATAATGGTTTAATTATAATTTTACTAATGTCAATTCCTGCTAAAACCCAACGCTGCCGCGAGATTGCATCTCGTGGTAAAGTCAAATAGCCACCAACACAACACCATCCAACAACCCCTTTTCTCCAGAATAATCAATAGCACTACTATACATATATTCTTCAGGTCTAAAAACCAAACCAGCCTCCATGGGGTTATTATGAATATATCTAATCTTCTCTGAAATAACCTTATTGCTCCAAATTTCTATGGGATGATTATCATGTCTCCAAAATTGATGCTTATCTACGCTTGAAGCTTTCATTGCTGCTTTTTTA
>WTCE01000034.1 GCA_013138735.1 Crocinitomix sp.
CGCCGACAGCTAGATTTTTTCTTTCTTTTGTAGCAATGACAAAAGGAAAAGGCTTCTATTTAAAAAGAATGGCCTCTGTTTAGGAAAATTGCGGATTAGCATGTTAAACAATCGGTCTCCCCCTAGTATTTAATGTGACCTCTTATTACACGTAGGAGTCCAATTTTGGTGCCCTTTTTTGGTGCCTCACTAAAAAAAGAAAGCTGAAACCCTTATAAATAAAGGGTTTCAGCTTTTATTATCAGTAACCCAAGACGGGGATATTTCAAACTATTTGTGGGAGGATTTGGGGTTATTGGAAAATTCAGTTTCTCAGCATAAACCCTAATTCTATATTAACCCAATAAGCGTTTTCTTAATTTCCAAGATCGAATTCGTATAAGCCGACATTCTTCGATCTTTCCCAATATGAATTGGGCCTCCATTCATTCTGTTTGTCAAGTCTTTTATCGGCATGTTTTCGAGATTGACAAAATTATGCCTCCACAAGTCTAATTCAAATAATCTTTGGTTTTGAAAACCGGTAGTGCTTCTGTCGTTATCTGTAGGAAGAAATATAAGTTCTCCAATTAATTTATCTAATGCATGTTGTCCTTCATGGACTATCATAGATATACTGATTATCTGCACCTTCGTGATACAATTCTAATTTATTAATGTTAACATTATCAAACTCATCATTATTAGAATCCATCCATTCCATTAACAAATTCTTCAAATGAGCCGCAAATTAACCTCGGTTGTGTATCTGAATCATGCCATACTTTATAAATACCATTATTTTCCATGTCGATACAATAAAAATTATTACCTCCATCAACTGCAAATGAATAATATTTTTTTTGCAAAAAATCATCATCTATCTGATGATCTTGGATTATCATTCGACACGAATGAGGAAGACTGCTTTCTAACAAATCTAAAACATCCTCATCTTCAAGGCTAATTCTTCCAAATTCTTCAATATGGTATCCATCATTAAATGGATCACCAAACGAAGACAAAGTTGGGGTTCCACCGTTATTTTGTAAGATTAAATCCTTATAGCTTTCTGGTAACGTCAAATCAAATTCGTTTACAAATTTTTCATAGTCACCCGACGATAGCTGATCGCCACTGTTAGTTATTATTAAGTCTTTCATATTTTTCACTTCAATCCTCCGCGCATATTAGTTCACTAACTCTCGCTAAATACGACCAAAATCGAGTTGTTTAATCATCAAGATATAAAAAACCGCCAAACGGTTAAAATTTTGCACGACGGTTCTAAACCATTAACTGTTTTCTTCAATGAACGTTTTAAAATCCTTTAAAAAAGGAATTAACTCGTCATAATCAAGAACTAAATCTTGTTTGTTTGAGACTTTCCCCATGCGCTCTGAGATTAAATCATGAAAAAACACGCCGTACTTATTGCTTTTTAAATAGAGGTCTTCATTTGCCCAATTATAAGAATCTTCGGGTTCTGAATTTGCACTATTTTCGATACCAGAAATTATCGCTTGGATTTTGTCTGGTGTCCAAACGAGACCCGTATAGCGATTCAGAGAGTAATATTGTTCATCCGCCATCTCCACGCATAACCACTTCGTATCTGAGTATGATAAATGTATATTTCATAACTCTTTTTTTTAATATTTGGATAAGCATTTGTCAAATTACCTAGTTCGTCAAACTCAATCAAAAAGTAAAATTTAATTTAAAAAAATCATCATTACTCTAACCTTTTTCTTCGCTTCAGTTCTCCATATCTTTAGATTAAAAAATCATTTTTTGAAAGGATATAATTACCAAGTTCAAATTGTTTATTCTTATAGTCCAAGTTTTCTAAATAGATTTTAATATATCTGATTAACTCGTGGTTGTCTAATTCCTCTTCATAAATTTCAGCATAATTAATATTTGGATTTTCTAAAATCCAATCCAGAACTAATTTTTCTTCTTTTACTACTTCATGCTTCAAAGTTGAAACATCAATAAAGTCTATACCTTCATAAAAGTCACTAACTTTTTGGATCTTTACTGTGCTAATTTGGAAAAGAACCCCATGTAACACATCTATTATTCTCTTATTCTCCATGTTTAAAATTCTGATTTAAAAATTATCTCTTCTTTTATATTAAAGCCTCCTACAAAATAATCTCGTTGATAGAGCTCTAATAATAAGTTATCTTTAACATTATCTATTAAAGGCATGTAATGCCCACTCTTATTATTTACATACTTAATAATACCTTCTTCAATTATTATTTCACCTGCTGCAGCAATTTTTTCACCTGACAAAAATGATGAATGATGAAATACTCCAAACTCATCTAATTTAGAAATAAAAATCTCACCTGTTTCTGACATTACAAAAATTGCTTTATTTGAAGTTATCGTTGCACCACTTTTATCAATTGATTTACAATTTTTAGTGTTAAATAAATTACCGTTTTTATCAATAACTTTATCTCTTTGTATAAAAATTTCATACTCTTTACGTTCAACTTTATTAAGGTATTTAACTTTTTTCTCAAAGTCTACTTTGGCTCCCGTAGCATAAGTTTTTTCTAAAGACCTACTTTTTTTGTACGCTTTTTGAGAAGCCGGCATAATATCAAAATATTTCCAGGTATCGTCAACTAACTTCTTCAACTCTCCCCTGCCCTTCTTAGCCGCCTCATTAACCTTCTTAGCAAATTCATTAAACTGCTTCTTCGTCCCAGCAAACAAAACCTCATCATTATATATAATGACTTTCTCCAAGGCACCATCCATAGACAAAGAATATCTTGGGAACAAAATATTAAAAAATTCATCTATATCACGCGTTAGGACATCAAAAATCTGAATATTGAATTCCATTAAAGCCAATTTTACTTGATCAGTGAATTGTTCAAAGTTTCGCACAATTATGCCAGCCGTTTCCCATAAATGAATAAGCGCGTAATAAGTGTCTATACTCAGATTTAAAGCGGCATCCTGAAGTTTTCCCAACCTAGTAAGGTCATCTGTATACTTCTTAACGGCATCATCTGTTTTTTCTAGAATTTCTATTATTTCATCCGAGCTTTTAGCTGCTTTGTAAGCTGCGTTTTTTAACACCCTTTGAAAAGCTTCGGTTAATTCGCCACCCATTGAAAGTAATTCAAGATAGAATAAATATTCACTGACGGCTTTTCCTGCTTCCGTTTTGTTTGCACCAGTTAATTTCAATAAAGTATTTCCAACACCTGAAGTAATTTCAATAATACCTTTCGATTTTAATGCATATCCAGTCGCCGTAGTGGCATTTTTAGACATAAATAGGATTGATTTTCCTGACTTAAGTAATTTAAATATACGACCTGCTTTTAGAATACTTCCGATTCCAGTAAACGTGGTCAAAAGATCTACGGCATACTCAGCTGCGAGCGCTGAATTAGACCAAAAAGCTCCTTCTTCTCTCGCAAACAAAACAAAAGCTGGTAAGATTGTAAATTCTCCTGCTCCACCACTTTGATCTTTAAAAATAAAATGGGGATTTATTTCATTAATAATCACTAATGGCGCAAATGGATCATAACTGTAATTTTCAGTTTCCCTAACGATTCCCTTTTCCTCAGTAATAGTTAGTTTCCCTAATCTAGAAAAACTTGCTTTCTTTATAATTCCAGGCACTTCTAAATCGACCTCTACATCAATTTTTGTATGAGATTTATTTAAATCGACACTTGCATTATCATGATGAAAACCGATCATTTCATTAGACTTATAGGGCAATAATGCTGGAGCATTTCCGGACACATCCATAGCATGATTAACCGCTGGGTTTAACTTTGAATAATTTGTGTTTCTCCATGCCTCCCAAACAATATTCACATAAGCTGTAAAGTTGTAGCCATCCAACTTATCGACCAATAAATACAAACGTGGTTTACTCTTTGTGCCACTTCTTGGTTTTTTTAGAGCTTCTAAAAAAGCTCTTGGCGACAATTTTACGGCAAGCGTTCTAAGCAATGTAACTGCTACATCTTCTTTTTGGATCCTCCAATTATCAATAAACCCAGCGATTTGACGATCTAAAAATCCCCATAAGTAATCCGTATCTAATTTTGCCAACATGGATATCGGCATATAGTAAAAGATTTTATAAAGTTCGTTCGACGTTCCTGCTTCAGTGAAGATCATCTTTTTTATAATCTCGATATATTGAGCATAAAATCTTTCTTTTTTACTGCGACTTGCGGCATTAAGTTCACCGCCACTATCATTTTCAAAATAAACGGTTTTTGCAAATGCTAAAAACCCAAGGTTCCATAGAAACTCTATTTTAATGGCATGTTTTTTCGTTGGATTTTTAATTTCAGGTCCAAAAAGAGACGGATACTTTGAGGGTGAAGAAACAACTGTAAAGGGATCTAAAATATTTTTCTGTGATTAATTGATCCTCATAGCTATCCTCTGAGGAGTGTGGTATTTCCCAGTTATCCCAAAGTTCTCTGTAGGTTATGTCCACGAGGTTACGACAAGCAAAAGGATAAAGTTCAAACCAAAAGGGTGAATTCTTTTTTCTCTTCAATCCCTTTGATATCAAATGGTTTAGCGAAAACAAAAAGCGGATAACCAGTTGATATCAACCAATTCTCCGCTAGAGTGACCTCGCCAGGATTATAGATCCTTCGTCGTTCCATGGTGAAATAGCAAAGCTAAAATCAGTGCCTGATTTTTTGGCTTTGATTGATGACCAATTGTCTCACGAGAATTTCATTCCGTTCGATTTTTTGATTTTTGATTATTCGCTGCGCTCATGATCCACCGTTATGGTTGTTACCCAAGCATTAAGTCCAAATCTCAATGAATTGAGCTTCTGGACTTTTTTTGTGACCTCGCCATGATTATAGATCCTTCGTCGTTCCATGGTGAAATAGCAAGGCTAAAATCAGTACCTGATTTTTTGACTCTCTCGTTTTATCTTCCGAATTCGAACGAGTTCGTTTCGGCTTATAAAGCAAGAAAGCCCTCCGTCTAAGACGGAGAGCTTTGCTCTTATTTGTGACCCAAAACGGGGATATTTCAAACTTTTTGTGGGAGGATTTGGGGGATGAGTTTAAATCATTAACCGCTATCTTTATTTGTGAGGAACCGATTTCAAATCACATGAAACAATAAAAAATATCCTTTATATTTTTTTAACTAATGCATCAATAACATTCTTTAAGATTGAAAGTTCATCTTTATTAATAGTTGAATCAGAATCACTATTACTTTCACCTGAGTTACCTTCTAAAAAACTTGTAAGTATTTTACTTTTTTCTTCACTAGCGGTTTTCATTGATTTTAGTATCACGTAAAATTTTCTTATTACCAAATCCTCTCTTTCTGTTTTAATCATTTCGGTTAAATGAGACTTGTAGAGGCCTACAATATATTTTAGTATTGCTAAGAAAAAGGTTATCATTACAAGACTTAATATTAGTCTTTTAATCATTTCAACCAATCGATTTTCGGGTTTGTTCATTGAAGATTTCAACTCGGTTAAATCGTTTTCAAATCTTTCGATATTTCCGCTTAATAAAGAATATGAACCTTCCTTTTCTCTAAGAAATGTTAAAAATGAAGTCTGAAAATCATCTAACTTATTGGCATAAACTATTTCAAAATTAGTTTCTCTTTTAGCTTCATTAGTTAGAATGTTAAGACTGTCTCGTAATTGAATTGAATTATTAGATTTTTTTACTTCTCTAAGTAAAGAATTCACTCTATTTCTTAGTGTTATAGTTTTCTCTATTGTTAAATCTGTGTTCTCTAATTCATTTAGATTATCTCCGCATATCTCAATGAATCTTTTATCGGTAAATATATCATCTCCTTGAAGGTCTAAATTTGAATTTATTGATTCTAATTTATCATCAATTCTATTTATTATTCTTTGTGTTCCTATCTCATCTTCATTAATTAAGATATATCCAAACCAAACAGTTATTGAAATAAAAATAGTCCCCAAAACAATTGTAATACCTAAAAAACGATTTGAAGATTTTGTAAACCTTTCTCTTCTTTGTTTAATGTTCTCAAGCATAAATGGTATGTAATCTAATCCCAAATCATCATCATCATTTCCTTTCGGTAAAGATGTTTCAAAAGCATTTAAAAAACTTTTGGACTGGAAAACTTTTGACGTAAAGCTTTCAATGTCTTCATCACTCACATCAGAGGCAGGATTATTTTGTTGATCAACTCTCGAAAAAATTTTAATACATAGGGCAATAATTATGAGACTTAACGTCGAATCGAATATGAAATCGTAACCATATTTGAAGAATCCGAATAAGAAAATTATCGCTACTCCTATAATTGATAAATAAATTTTTTTATTTAATGGGTTTAAATGATTCTTCATTTATGTTTTTTTTGGGGTGGAAAAGGACTTATGGTTAACGTCTTCAGAAAATATTCTTTTATAGGCTGTTAGTTCGCTAAAATAGTCAATAGGAATAACTTAAACGTTAATTTTCATCTTGTTTGCTCTTCGTAACTTTATAAACAATAATTTTATTTTTGTTAAAGTATGGCTCATCTTTAAATGGTATGATCATAGTAACTAATGTACGATTATTCGTTCCATAAAAATAGATTTTTTTCGTAAGACCTTGAGGTCCAACGCTGCTATGGTTACTTATTTTTATAACTCCGATATTGTCTTGATAAAAACCAGGAAAGTAATAAATAGTCTTTAAATTTTTAAAAATGCGAAATTTTCTAATTTCAATTTCATTTACACCCGTCGCAAAAACGCATGTGACTTTATCGAACAAATTTTGTTTTTGAATATTCAATGGTTGAAATGAATTTCGGCTAGATTCTACAAAAATTTGTTTGTTATTTGTAGTAAGTTTTTCTACAAGCATTTGATTACGAATCAATAATCCAAAATCAAAAGTTTCAAAATCAATAAACTTAGACGTGTCAAAAGTTCCAGCGTCAATTTTCGCAAGAATTGCCTCTAAAATCGATTTATGAGAAAACTTATATTGACCATTCGGGTTTCTGTTCAGTAACGATCTAGCAGTTAGATCTATTTTATTTAAATTGATCTCTTTTTGCATTGCTAAGGATTCAAGTAAATCTAAATCTATAAACAATCCTTTGTGGCTATAAAAATTCTTATAGATATGAATAGCAGCAATTTCTAAGAATTCTTTCATTTCACTGAAAAAATCGTCTGATGTGTTATTAGGTTGTTTTTTACTTTCTCGTTTAATCCATTCGTCAATCAAAGCACTATACACCTGATGTTCCTTACTGAAAATTTGATTCGACTCGAGCAATAATTCAATTTGCTCTAATAACATAGGTCTAACTACTAGATTTGTAGCAATGTTAACTATTTTCTCAATTTTTTCCCTTTTAGGATTTATGTAAAAATACTTATCTAGAATTCTCACTTTGTATCCATAGTTCTTACGAAGATATTTTGTTATTTCTTCATCTGAAAAAGGAGCAATATATTTTTTTATAAACGTACGATATCCATCCTTTTCACCATCAATTGGAAATCTGCTAGAAAATTTTTCCTTGGATTCTTCTGGAAAGAAATGAGTTCTACTCGTAATTATTACTTTTCTATAATTTTTAGTTAAAAGAATAATTTGACTCAGGCGCGCATCATAATTTTCTAGTGCATTTGGATCTTCGTCAAACGCATCTAATAGGAGAATTGTATTACTGCCATCTTTATATTGACTATCATCTTTTTTATATTTCTCAATATATTCATCTGAATGAGGATTGGACAAAGAAACGAACTTTATTCTATACCCTTTACCGATCCTTTTCGAATTATATTCCAAAAATAAATTCACCAAAAATGTTGTTTTACCCATTCCCGCACCTCCAAGAATTAAGTAAATCTTTTTGGAGCTTGAGGTGAAGGCTTGTTTGATAAAGAATTGAATTAAATCTTGTCTGTTGGCATGCTCGTAGCTCTCCTTCGGTTCGTCTTCTATATCTGGTGGCCTATCAACACATTGGGTTCTAACAAATTTACTTTTGTAATGCTTTACTTTTTCCTCTGTGATGAAATCGGAAATATCCTTGTGATTTTTATTGTTCTTAGATCGAATTTTCAAATATCGAATAACTAAAAAAAGAGCACTAAGAATTCCTATAAACGAAGCGATTTCATTAACACTAAGGTTGCTTATAATATTTTTCATATTTAAAAAGTGAACTGATATTCTTTATTTTTCACTATTTAGACTTATCATCCAAAACCTTACTCTTAATTTTCAAATGTCTCTGAGATACATTGATACTATCAATAAACATATTAAGGAATTCTAGGTTGTGGATAAAGATGTAATAAGCTAAAAGTCCAACTATTGATAAAAGCAGTAATCCTGCAAGGAAAAAAATCAATAACCAAAAGAGTAAACCTAATTCCCAACCTATAAAATATGTGGTTAAGGCAAGTACAAAAAGACCGAAAATGCTTTTGATAATATGAACTGTTTTTTTCCAAAGCTTCAAATGATCTTCTGATTCCTCTTCATATCTCCCTATACTTTCTAGTTCCTCTAATGATATGGCGTCAAGTTTGATTAAAAGTTTAAATACAAAATAGACTACCTTCCTCCAGTTCTTTTTGTCATCTATTGAGACTTCAATTTTAATGTCGTCTTTATTTTTTTCAATTTCTCTATAAATGAACCATTCAAAGCCTTTACCAATAGCAACATAGAATATTATAATTACGGCTGTTTGAATAAATGCGTAGCCAGTGAGATAGTATTGCTCATCATAAGCAAGTATATTTTCAATTTTATCAAAACCTACAAGAAGTTTGAAAAAATAGTAGCTGATGTGTGCAACAAGAAACATTTTGATGCAATAGACACACCAATCAAATATGTGTTTTTTGATATACGCTTTCATTTCATTTTGGATGGAAGAATAAATTTAATGGAATTTTTTAATCCCTATCAAGTTTATAATAAAAATGTGCCAAATGACGTTGATTATTATCTCTAAAACTGTCAGTATGTCACTTTAGAGGCTTGATAAAGTGATAACTACTGAATTATTAGGCAAGGCTTAATATTTGATAATTACTAAGCCAACACCCCTAATCCAACAATATGTCCCAAGACGTGAAAAAGCCTAAACAGAAAATAAAAGTTAATTCCTTAAAAGCTAGAGTACTAAAAAAGGAGGATATCGCCATTTACCTAGATGCTTTGGAGTATGGTGTTGAAGAAGATAAAATTTGTAACATTGCTTTGACAGGGCCTTATGGATCAGGTAAAAGTAGCATAATTGAAACCTTCGTTGAAAATCATGCCCAATATAATTTTTTAAATATCTCTTTAGCCTCTTTTAAAGAGGAACTTGCAGATCAAAATCAAGAAGGAAAAAAAGGGAATAAAAGGATCAAGGGTAATCCACAGTTAGATAACAAGTCTGAGAACTTAGAGCGATTAGTTGAACTTAGCATTCTTCAACAAATATTTTATCATGTAAAAGCGAGTCAAATACCTGATTCAAGGTTTAAAAGAATCATTAATTATAGTTGGGAAAAAATTGCGCTACTTTCAGTTAGTTTTTCCCTATGGTTCGTTGCAATGTCCCATTTGTTTGGACTTCCATTAGCAGATAGATTTTCAGATCAATTGGAAGGGAATTGGCTTTACTATTCGGCTTTAGGAATCTTCTTATTGGGGATAGGGTATGTTTTTAGTAAGGCATATCGAGTCTTGGCTAATCTTCAGGTTAAGAAACTTTCAGTAAAAGGTGAATTGGAAGTGGATGAGAATCTGGATCAATCTATTTTGAATAAGCATATTGATGAAATCATTTACTTTTTTGAGAAAACTGATTTCAATATCGTGATTATCGAAGATTTAGATCGCTTCGAAAGCACCGAGATTTTCACAAAACTTAGAGAGATAAATCGGATTCTGAATAATTCACTTCAAATTGGCAGAGAGATAATTTTTCTCTATGCGCTAAGAGATGAAATGTTTCAAGGTAAAGAGAGAACGAAATTTTTCGATTTAATCATACCAGTTATTCCATTTATTAATCCGTCGAATGCATCAGAACAATTACTTAACATTCTTCGGGAATCCAATGTCGATCCAAAAGAGTTCACCCATGAATTCCTTGATGATGTAATTAGTTTCATAGATGACATTGACATGCGCTTATTAAGGAACATGGTTAATGAATATGTCATCTATAAAGGGAATCTTAATACTAAAGGACAAAGTGCATGCGATAAATTGTTAGCACTAATTATTTATAAAAACTTATACCCTAAAGATTTTGTCCATCTTCATAAAAGAGAAGGGAAGCTTTATCGTTTTCTTTCGAAGAAGGAAATGTACATTGAATCTGCTGTAAAAGAATTGGATGCAAAAATCTCTGAATTGGAAAAACAGATTGAATTTATCAAACTTGAGAAAGCTGAAAATGCTAATGAGTTGAGAGCGGTATATGTTAATAAACTTCGTGATTTAATACCAAAAATATTATCAATTGAGATTGATGGTTCTTATGTTGAAATGAACGAATTAACTCATGAACGGAAGTTTAATAAGCTACAATCCATTCGTAACTTTGACTATGAGTACCACTATGGCTATGATAAGAGAACAGGTTCTTGGGGTAAAGGCTTTTCTGCATTAGAAAACGAAGTAAATAAAAAGTTTACGTTTCGTGAAAGGGAAAGTTTTATCATCCAAAGATCATCTGAGGAACAAAATAGGATAAAGAAAGAACTTCAACGTCTCATTGATCAAAAGAACAGGTTAAAATCCCAAGATTTAAAACAGATATTTTCTATTGCAGATATTGGAGAATATCTCAACGAGTTTGATAATAACAAGTTAATTCGGTTATTGCTTAAAAACGGATATATAGATGAGTCTTATTATGATTATATATCATATTTCCATGAGGTTAATATAACTAGAAAAGACCATGAGTTTATTCGTAGCGTTAAATTAGGTGTTGAGAATCCTTACACTTATGAATTAACTGAATATCAAGGTGTCATTAAAAAACTTGGCGATCGATTCTTTACTAGATCAGCAATTTTAAACTTCGGTCTGGTCGACTTTCTTTTTCAGAATTGTTTTGCATATAAAAGTAAACTGGATTTATTTGTTTCTCAATTAGTAGATGAGAGTAATAAAAGTGTTCGATTTATTGATGAATATGTCAAACGTAAGGATGCGAAACATGAACAATTAATTAAAGCACTAGTCAAGAGATGGCCAGAATTTTGGCATTATTTAAAGACGAAGAGTAATTACCCTGAAGAGAGATTAAACCAATATCAATTTCTTTTATTGAAGTTCACCGACCTTCATGAGATTAATACGCTAAATATTGACAATGTACTTACTGATAGTATTTCCAAACAAAAAGACCTTCGAGAATTTCTTGGCATTGATCTAGAAAAAATGTCCAAAATTTTGGATTTATTAGAAGTCAAGTTCACGGAAATAGGTTTGTTCGCTTCAAAGTCGCAAGATTTATATGATCTAATTTGTAAAAAACAGTTTTATGAAATTAACCCACTCATGATTGATCAAATGTTGAATTCCAGACAGAATAAAACAGAAATTGAAACGAGTTATACGAATGTTTTAGCAACGGAAGACAAACTCTTCATGGAATATATTGAATCGAATATTGAATTATTTGTAGAAGACATTTTGCTTAACGAAGAATTATCCGTGTCGGAAGAAGAGCAAGGAATCATAAAACTTCTAAACAATGATAGCATAAATGATGACTTGAAAACAAGGTTAATAGAAAATGTAGACTTCAAAATTTCAGATTTAAGTTCAATTGAGGGGATTCTTCAAAAACAAGGAATTATTGATGAGTCTAAAATGGATGTAAGTTGGGACAATGTAATACACTACTATGAATACCTTGGGTTGGGTAAATTTGATGTTTTTTTAGTTGATTATCTTAATGATGAATTCGTTTTTAGTAAACTTATAAAAACGAAAATTCAAACGTCAGATGTAATATCTGAGGAGTTAGTCAAAGAGTTCACGATCCACATAATTCAGTGTGATGAATTGACTTTAGATTCTTATTCGAATCTACTTTTGAGTACGACATATACATGGAATAATATAGGTTTAAGTGGATTGGCAGTGGATAAAATAGAATTACTAGTTAAGTATGATAAACTGACTTTTTCTGTAGACAACTTTTCAAGTTTGAAAGAGCTTACGACGGTTGGACATATCCTCTTATCTATTAAAAATCAAAGTATATTCTTTGAACAAATAGATGACCTAAACCTCGAAGTAGAGGATTATGGATTACTCCTTGAAAATGATAAGTTTAATAAACAGTTTAAAAATCGTTTAATTAGCTCAATGGATCAGTCAATCTTTACAAGTCAGACATTGGCTGCTAAAATTTGCAAAGTCCTTGGAGTCACAGAGGTTATTGATATAGATTATCAGGGGATTAAACATTTATTCGAGAACTCTCATAGCACGGAAAATCGAGTGAGGTTGCTTTTAGTTTATTTCGATCAGTTAAGTAAGCCTGAAATCGAGGTTTTAATAAGATCATTACCTGAGCCATATCCAGTAATGTTTGAGAAAATGAAAAAACCAAAGTTTACCTTAAACGACTATAATCTTGAATTAATAAATAAGCTCGAAGAAATGGGGTTAATCTCATCCAAAACTATTGACGAAGAAAAACAGATCATAAAAGTTGTAGCAAATTATTGAAAAATTCAAATTGAAAACTTATGAAAGACCAGTCGAAATCTTCGTTTATTTTTGAGTTGATTGAGGAGTTTGATATTTTTGATAAATCAGGAAAGCCAAATGAATTTACTGACGAAGGATATAATTTGTTTTGCGAGAAATATCAAACAAAAACGGCACTGCGCGATTCAGCATTATTGAATTACCTGAGGCAAACTCCAAATTTGTTTAGGTCACACATTCCGCATAGTAGATATGCATTTTCAGTAGTGCTAAATGTGGTTTGGTATTATGACGAATTGATTATAAACGATCCCGTACTTGAATTAATTAAATCTGAAGGTACACTAGAGCGAAAAAAAATTGCTTTGAGGGAGACATTGTCTTTTTTAAAGGATATTAAAGATAGTATTCAAGGGGGGTATATTCTTTTTGCGGGTGATAGTCTTGTGCCTAAGGGGAAAGATAAGTTTAAGGACGAAAGTTCAATTTTAATTCAACAAGCTGAAGTTCTTTCAGAATTCGAAAAAATATCTGCGTTTTTAACGAAACCAACTCAAATAAATGAGAACGTTGAAGATGTGATAACTCAAATAGAAATCATTTATAACGGTTTAAAGGGAGAGGTTAGACAATTGGGGAGCCATATACCTACGCATCTTAATAAGAATCTTGAAAAATTTGGAAGTGCTGTCACTTTTGACTTTGTAAGTCCCAAAAATCGAATCTCTAAGAAAGATTTTATGCAGTACAGGACACAGGACATGTTTGAATCTTTAAATGCTGAATATCGCGTTGACATTTCTACTGTTTTGGAAGCCATAACAAATGCACAACAACTGAATTCCCCTGTTTTATTTTATCGTAATGTCGATAAGGTTGTAGCGCAACATTATTCTGCAATTAACAGTAACTCGAAAGTGAATGAAGCCGTATATAACTGTGCTGCACCTTACTTCGAGGAAATTGATCCACAAAGGCTATTTGACATACGAGAAAAAATACCAAATGCGTTTATTGATTTTAGATCTTTCCTTTTTGACTTAGTTAAGGAAGCCATAAAAAGAACAAATGATCCGGCTGAATTGGATTATTTGATCAATTCAAAAATAAACCCATTGTTAAGAGGTTTAAATGTTGAAATGGCAAATGCAAAGCGAAGGTTTAATTTTCAAGGTGTGGCTACCCCTTTGATAATGGCTACTGGTTCATTAGGTTTGTTTGCATTAGATGTTGACTTCTCGTCATTATTAGCTGCAGTAATGGGCTCAGGTGGAGGTGTGCAAACTGTAAAGTCCTTTGGGACTAAAATTTCTAATCAAGAACAAGCCAAACTTAATCCAATGTATTTTTTGTGGCAGGCTCAACAAGGCAAGAAGAATACATAGATTAATGACCTACAAGCTCATCAACAATTGTCTTCGCTTCTGATAGAGTAGGCATTTTCATAAGGTCTTTTAACCCCAACTCGGCAATATGAATAATTTCATTTTTGAGAAAACCGAAATGATCCCCTTCTTTTATTAAACTTTCATAATGATCTATTAATTCTTTGTGCATTTTGAATTCACTTGCTATTCGACTTAATGAATCAATACAAACTTGTTTAAGCGATCTAAATGAATTTTCGTCTGTAAATTCTGGTTTTTGTGAAACTTCAAGTAGTTGGATAAAGTACGTGAAAAATTCTTTTATGGTTGTACTTTCAAGAAATGGCTGAGGATAGTATCTGTTTTTAAAATGATTTGTAGCGATAACATTATTTGTAAAATACTCCATTGCATCAACATCTCCAAAGGCAATCAATTGTTCGGCTAAATGAAGTTTTAATCCGCCATGAACGCTTGGGTCGGCAAACGCTTCCTTCAAGAATTTGTTAACCCAATCACTGTCGATTTTATTCAATAATATTAAACCATTATCAGCGACAGCTATGTCAATATCTCTGAATATTACTTTAAGTTCATCAGAAGACAATTTAAACAACACTTCAATTGCGAGTGTTTTCCAGCTTGATTCAGAATTAAGAATGAAATCTTTGAGGTTCGATATTACGCCATCTATCTTGTAATATTCAATATACTTTAAGTGTCTATAAACTAATGTGTCTTTGTCCTCAAATAAGTTTTCAATGTCGTCAATTACTTTAGTTATAATTTTATCACGAGATGTTTTTGATTCAATATACTTTAAAAATGGTGCATAGGGATTTTTATTGTCATCCCAATGGAGCGTATCCATTGATTGTTTTTCATTTATGTTTAAATCAAAGTTGATAAAATCAAGATAAGTTTCAGATTCAAGTTCGACTTCAAGTATTTGAGACCATTCAAATATTATTTTGGAATTAGACGTTTTGAATACTCTACGTTTCAGCATTTCCAAACTTTGATTTTTCAAAATCCACTTAATAATTTCAGCTTTTTGACTATCACTTAAACGTTCCAATTTGTCATTGTAGGCAAAATATATTAGGTGAGTAACAAAATCATCCCATTGTACATGGTTAATAAATTCTATTATTCCAATAGAATCAAAACCATCTGAATTGTTCCTTAAAAAATGAAGTGTAGCATAAATTGGGTGGTCAAAGGCAAAATCAAATTCGGATTTGGCTAACCTTTTATCTGAGAAAAAATCTGAAAGATCTCTGTTTTCATAATCTGACACAAATTCTTCCAATTGAACAATAAAATTCTTTTTATCTAAGACTTGATCAATAGTTGATTGGAAAGATTCTGTTACTTTTTGTTCATGTTCGTTCCATTCGTTTCTTGGGTCGCTGAAAGCAGAGTCAAAATTCAATATTCGATCTATCAAAGAATTCGCATATGATTCATTTAATCTTAACATAGCTCTATACATGTTTAGAATTAATTCAGAATCCTTTGTTACTTTATAATCGGATATAATTAAATTTTCAAGATCCTGACCATACAGAGGGGTGACCATTCTCGCAAAATGCCATTTCTTTTCAGTACGAGCGCTTAAAATAGTATAAACTTTTGCAACTAATTTTTCATTTTTGATCCAATTAACAATAGGGTCAAGATGTTTGAATGAATTAAAATTGTACCGAGCATTTTCTCCGAGATACATTGACAAGTCTGTTATTATGTCGTTATCCTTGTTGTATATCAGTTTTAGTTTTGATATTATTTTTTCTTCTGTACGTTCAATATATATAGATAGAGGGTCACAGTTTATGTAGTTGTTTCGATTTTCTGTATAGAATTGAATTAGAGCTTTGAATGATTTTATTTCGTCTAATTGATTTACACACATATTCAAATAAATCGAAAGGTCAGAGCTGTTGGATGAACCTCCACTATTAAGTCTTTCATAATAACCAGCCTCTAATTCTTTTACCGCCTTTACAACTAATTCTCCATATTCATTCGATTTACCTAAAATGAAAATTAACAGAAAAAAACTAGCGTAGCTCCTTGGCAAGTCAACCTTCCTTTCTAAATCCAAGAAAATTGAAAGAAAATAGTCATCCATAAATTCCAATTTAGAGTAGGATGTAATTACCAAAGAAAGAATATAATCATCTGTAAGGTAATTATTCTTCAAAAATTCAAGGATATCATTCAAATTACTGCGCTGATCCTCTGGACAAACTTCTTCTTGTTGGGTTAAGATCGTTAGGAAATGAGCGATAGATTTTCTATCAATATTTTCTAATTTTACTAGTAGGCTAAGTTCGCTCAAAAGACAATTGAAACGGAATTCGCAATTTACCGTTTTGCTAAAATCATAAAATGACCTGTGAAATATAAGACCTTGCAATTCAATCCTTCTTATTATATGTTCAAATACTCGCTCTTTAGAACTAGCATCAAGTTGCTCAATACGAACTAACGCTTCAGGCTTTATTTCAAGGATGATTTCTACTAATTTTATTCTTTCATTCTGGCTTATCGAATCATGATAAAAGCTAATAATCTCAAACCACTCATCAGAAATATAATCGGTGTCTTTTAGGTGTTTTAGAAGAATATTGGTTGCATCCTGTTCATAATCAGCCTTAATAAAGTCGACAAATTCATTAGCGTTAATTTTGCCTTCATGAAGGGTGATTCCACAGAGGTATTCGTTGATTAATTGGTGTTTGAATTTGATCTGATCTTGATGGATGTTTAACAATTGGAAATGTTTGATATATTCTTCATCAAAATTCAGCTCCTGCAAGCTGTCGAAATGTAATTCATTCTTTCCATTCATTCGCATTATTAATGCTAATTTTTGCAATGTCTTTAGTAATGCTTTTTGTGCATTCCTGAGTTCGCTGTCCGATAAAATTCCTTGAAATTTATTTTGGATGTCTTTTTCGATAGCCTTTTCTATAATTGCTTTTAGGATTGTGTTTTTTCCAGAAACTGCAATGTTTTTTTCAAACAATTGAAGTGTTTCAATAAAATAGAACGGATTCAACATTAATTCGTTTAGACCATTTTTCTCTATTTCCTTCCAGAAGTTAACTGCCCTTTCTCTAAGTTTGCCCTTGGCAAACAATTTAAGGTCAAGATCTGTAATTGGCGTTAAATCATATCGTTCGAATTTTAGGATATTGATCAATTTATTTTGGATTGAATTGCTCAAATAAAACGTTTTTGTTCGGGATGTAATTATGTATGAGTATTCTCTAAAGTCAGTAACAAAGATTTCAATCGCGTCCAATGTACTCCTTAAAGAATCCTTAGGTACTTCATCTAAGCCATCAATAAAAACTATAACCTTATGGTGTTTGGCAATTTCGTCTATATCTGAATAAGCGTTTTGAATTCTATTTGACAATGATTCACTAGCAAGGTGTGTTGCATTTATAAAAATGGGGAAACTGTCTGTCGTCTGAGAAGACATTTGATCGACAATGAATTTTAGTTCGTGTGATTTACCCATTCCCCCCTCGTCAATTATTAGGATTTTCTTCCCGTTGCTCGATTCATTGTCTTTAGGGGTTTTTAAAATATCCAATAGTGCAACATCTCGACTATCATTCTTTTTGAAATCTACTAATTGGTCTTCTATTAGATCAATTTTGGAGTACGTTCGATCAATATGTGCTTCAGTGAATACAGGGTATTGTTTCTTTAAAAAACATGTGCAAGAATACATTGGCTTAGGGTAGTTAGAACCTAATAAATCATCTAATAAGTCAGCGATTTTGACACCATTGAAATTACCCCATGTCCCATTTTCATCTCCTAATTCTTTAATAATACCACCCAACATATAATTGTTGTTGTTTTGCAAGAATATTCCGGCTCCAGAAACTCCAGAAAGATTTTGAACCGCATTATTACTAGACGTATTCATGTTTTCGAAATTCTTCGAACTATTCTCGAAGAGGAAATTAGTCCTTAAATCACTCTCTAAATATGATGTAAAAGTTTGCGAGTTTTTTAATTTGGATTGCTCTAATTTTAACAACGGGAATCCCAGGCTTGTTTGTTCCTTGCCGTAATACAATTTACTAAGAACAAAAAAACTTGGGGGAATGAAACCAACGACTTCGTTAAATTCGTAGCTGTCAACTATTAGAACCGCCAAATCAGCCTTTTGAGTGTCAATTTTATCTAAAAATTTAATTGGCCCCTTTTTCGTTCCCTTTTTTTCATCAATGAAGTAAATCTCAATATCTACATCATCAATTTCATCCAACACATGCCTAGATGTTAAAACATAAATATAGCTTGAGTTTGAAACTGAAAGTGATACCCCTGAACCATAATTGCTTTCGTTGTCCTTTTCATGGATAATTACTAGCGTTCTATATAAACTCTCTCTTCTTAATTTCATTTACAAATAACATTCACCATTATTATTGATCCCAAAATTGTAATCCTTTTTATCCTGCTCAGTAAATACTGTATTTTCAATAGGATAATTAAAGTACAATTCTGAAAGATTTGAAGCCGTTTTATTTCTTTCCAAAATCCGAGCAATTACCTCTTTATTTGGGTGCCCATACTTACTGCCGTCTGAACTTATTAAATATTTATGGCATTCAATTAACTCTAACATCTCTTTGCTAAAATTTCTCGCACTGCAATGGTGAGATAATTTGACGGCATCAAAAGATTGCTTTCCATCCACGTGGAAAAGTAAGCCTTCTATAACACTGGCAGAGGAAGTGTCCGACAGATATAATACTCTGATGTCTTCAAACTCAAAAATAAATGACATACTAGATTTATGTTTTGATTCTTTTTCTTGTCTCACCCATTTTCTATCCTTAAGAACCTTCATATCAATTTTATGGTCTTTGGGCAAACTTTTCATGTTGGTACTATTGCTAAATTCGAATAATTCATTGATTTCACTTAAAAACGGACTAATAAATTTAATCGTTAATCCATAAAAATTCTCATTTAGATTATTTTCAATACATGCGGGTAGAGAATGCCAATTAATTTTTGATTTAGCAATTAATTCACTAAGTTGACCGCTATGTTTCGCTCCCATATTATTATTCTCATTGGGTAATTTTATTTTCTCAAATTTGAATTCAAATAGTTCAAGTTTACTTTTGGGATCGACAATCATCTTAGCATTGAACCAAATCGTATGGATTATATCGTCAGAAAATTTATCATCCGAATATGCTTCGAGAATACCGCCAATATGATCTAAGTCATAATGCGAGATGACTAGCAAATCAATGATTTCCTCGTCGGCAATAACATCAGTTAATAACGCTTTGAACCCGTTTTTGTAACTCGTTCTAGTTCCCGTATCAATTACGATATTATGATTTTCTCCATCATCTCCTTCATATTTAATCCTAACACAATCACCTGGACCTGCTGGATACATTTTCATTAACATATCTTGAATGTTTTGGGTTCTATTCTAAAATTGAAAGCTGATATTACTCAATATACTTTCAACGTGCATATTCTTTTTTATTCCAAATCTCTAAACTCCTCAATCCGCTCCAAACAAACCGCCTCCGTCGACTCCAAAAACCTCTCAACTTCACGCCTCCAAAAATCAATCTTAGCCTGAGTAACAGGAAACTCCTCCTCATTGCGATACCTTCCACCAATATAAGCAAAGTTCAACTGATCAAACAACGCCTTATCTTCCTCTGTTTCATACAAAAAAGCAGCTTTAAGCCGTGTATCAAACTTTAGCGTTCGGTCACGTAAAATCTGCAAATTATGCTCATGCGGATTATAATGACTAAATACCATTTCAATTGCGGTATAACACATTTCAACGGCCTGTTGTAGCATAAACGAAGCTAAGCCAAGTCGATTACTATTCAAGTTGAATTCAAAGTTTGCCATAAAGTCTTTTGCTTGACCAAACCAGTATTCAAAATCCTCTTCCGCAATCTCACGTCTCCGAGTAGCTGAAAGTTCCTTAAAAGCTGCGAAATCATAACGCCCCGAATTAAACAACTCAATTCCTTCACGTTTAATATCCGTATAGAAATATTGATGTTCTTCTAAAGCATGGTTCACAGTTGTGATTTTCTCCACCACCAACTGAACAGGAATTTCCATATCTCGAAACGCATTACGTAATTTAGAAATCACTTGCTTTCTGCGTTCCTTGTCTTCCGTAACAACCAAGATATCAAAATCACTTTTCTTCCCTTGTTCTGCTCCACGCTCTTCTTTATAATCGCCTCTGGCATAACTTCCAAAAAGCACAATAAAGTCAACACGGTGGGTTGCAACAATTTTATCTCGAATAAATTCAAGATCTGCCACTCTTTCGGCAGGTAAATGGGATAATATTTGGGCTAAATCGGTCATTTGTTCTTTCAATATCTCAAACTTAATCAAATTTTACTGATTTTTAGGATGATTATTTCATTACGGAATGTGTGGGAGTGTTACTAAAACATTAGGGAGCGTGTTGATTTTGCTGGGTTTCTTGATTTTGCTTTTAAATAACGGCTCTTTATCGGAAAACAGCTAATTATCACAATTATTGAGCAGGAATAATAAATGCGTTTTGATTACATGGGGCTTAGGATTTAAGTCAGAAGTGAATGGAAGATCGAATAATGAAATGCCATTTTTATCTAAAACCCTCAATGTTTCGTGCCTATGTCGTTCCTTTAATCGAACCTTTTGTATTTCTGAAATATTATCCCAATCAATCATTTTTTGCTTATAACGAATTCCTTCGTTTGTTAAATCATAGTTGTTGTTTTCTAACTTTCCTTTTGCACTTAGAATAACGAACACACCAAAAAAAGAAGTAATACCAATACCGATAAAAGTTTCAATTTCAGGATGAGGAATTAGAAAAAGAAAAGGTAAAATGATCATTAATATTCCTAAAATAACCTCTGCTCGAAAAGCATTCTTTGAATGTCTAACTAGTAGTTGATCTGGATAATTTTTTTTCTGTATTCTAAACGAATGATTTTTTGAATATCGCTCAAGTATTTCATCTTCTATTTTCCACCAATTTTTCTTTGACATAGTTCTTGACCTAAAAATGCTCATTTATTTGTCTTTTCACTACTTTTTCAAAGAAAAACACCATTAGGGAGCATTAGGGAGCGTGACGGAGTGTGAGAGAGCGTGCTGATTTTACTGGGTTTCTTGATTTTGAACAATTAACTAGACTTTTCAACCCACAAAACAATTAAATTTCCATTTCTCAATTAATTTTCATTACTTAGCATTTCCTAAATACAAGTTCATGATTACAACAATAAAGACACTTCTCGGCAAATATGGTGCGCATAACTGGAAACGGCGTGGGTATACTTGTATGCTAGGACACCTAAATTTGCCGAGATTTTTAAATCCAAAATGTGTATTGGAAGATTGTTACGAGGGTTGCAATCACAATGAAATATGTGCTTTTACTAATTTCAGCATAGCATAGCTACGGTGGAATTTGAAAAGTAAACGAAGTGACAGATTTCGAAGTGAGAGCAATACGGAGTAAATTTTCTAATGGACAATTTGGATTAATATAAATAATTGCGGATTATCCGCTTCCTAAAAACAAGTAATATGAATTCACCTGAAAACCGAAAGGATTTCGTACAAAACCATTGTACGACACTCATTCCTGAACCCAATTCCAATAGCTTTTTCGTCAAAGTTACTGTTGCGGACTATAACGAATTGCAAGTGATCAAAACCAACCTGTTAACCGCTATCAAGCTCATTGCAGATTATAATGAAGTTTCTGCTAATTCAATTAAAAGCGAAGTCACCCATTCAATTGGTACATTGATTCAATTGCTTCGAAATTTTGGGTTAGAGGAAGAAAGTGTAGGGCTAAGTGAATTAATAAAAGAGTCTTCTCACCATTAAATTTGCTTTCTAAATCGAAATATTAGGCGACAAAAACGGCTAAACACGGTTGAAAACGACATGATACGACGCCACGCGACAATAACGAAATGAAATCGGCTGATTATGCCGAACTTTGTAGTGTCAAATAGGCGGAATAAGATAAAGGTTAAAAGTGGGGTGGGAAGAAGGATGTTTAAAATCGAACACTTTTTTCAACGGTGGGAGATGAAAAACTGTGGTACAAAGTGGTGTTTGATGGTGCAATATGGCACTAGTTGGTACTTTTTGAAAATGAAATCCTTAAAAATTGCTTATACTAAATAGAGGGCATAAAATTTTGAACATGAAATCGCCTTGAAAATCGATTTTAGCAATAGGAGATTGTTTAAAACTGAACACTTTTTTGGTTGAATTGAGAGACAAAACCACTAGTTAAAACTATTCAATTATAATCAATACTATTCAGGACTAATCAACCCTGAAATGAAATCGCGAAAAAATGATTATTTTAAATAAGGGATCGAAAATAGGAATTGGATTTGATGCGAATAGCTAGGGGATAAATTAGAATAATGAGAATTGAAAGTGTGAAATATTGAACGGAAATTACTTGCGTTAACGAACAAAATCAAGCGCATAAAACGAGTAATTACGACTTATTCCGATTAGAAGCGAGTGTTCTCAAAATGAAATCGAGAGGATGTCCGTAACTTGATTTAGAGAAGAAGAAGACAGCGTCAATTTTAATGGATTTTGCAAAAGGAAATATGGAAAATGAAGTAGTAGAAATGTTAAGAAGTAAACAGAAAATGAATATGATAACCGTATCTATTGACGAATCAAAACAAATCAAATCACAACAAAATGCAACAAATCAAATCTTTTTGAAAATGAAAACAAAAGGATGTTCGTATCTTGATAGGGGTTGAAAAAAGGGGGCTTAAATCGCATCAAAAATTTGATCAAAATGTCGCGAAAACTGCAGGGTAACTGTTAAAAATTAAACAATTGTTAGGCGCAAAAGTTGAGAGTAATGGACGCATAAAACGAGGAATTACGAGTTTTTACGATTGGAAGCGAGTCTTCTCTACATGAATTTAAAGAGTTGTCCGTAACTTAATAGGGGTTGAAAAAAGATGACCGAAAATTAGGTGATATTTCATGCGAGATATGTTAAAAACTGAACAGATTTATGAGTGAATAGGGGAACAAAAATAGTAGTCAAAACAAATCAATAGTGACCAATTCTATTCAACACTATTCAATCTCAAAATGAGATCGAACAGATGTCCGTAACTTAATAGGGGTTAAAAGAAAGCTCTTGTACTAAAACTTTGAATGAACCGAATAGGTCATGAAAATTAAGGATTAAAATTATGAGAGAATAGAGCGGAAAAAAATTATAAGCGAAGGGTTTTGCTATAAAAAGCGATACAAAGAACATAAAATTGATATGTTCTGATGCATAATGATTTGTTTCATAAATGAAACTGCATATAAACCCCGAACTTTGTAGTGTCAAATGGCTGAAAAATACATTTGATAATGGCAGAAATGTCAAAATAGTCAGGAGGAAAGCAATGTTTTTGAACGACCAAAACGACAAATTTGGTTTGGATACGACATGCTGTGCCAATTGGCGACATTGGCACGAAGAAAATTAGGGTTTATCCCGAACTTTACAAAAAAAATGATAAACGTAATGTAAAACAATACAAAATAAACAATGCGATTAAGAATGGGTCATACCTGCATGTAATTGTAGGCGTACGAATCCGAAACAAAGCACCATTTGTGGCAAAATGAGTAGCTATTCTTGTCACCAGAGGGAAATCCAGAGAGGCGACGATTTTTAATCGGAGGAGCTGAGGAAAGTATCGATTTGATCCGAAAGGAAATAGAGTCACTTTAGGCATGCATTGCAAGGTTTGGGTTGGTCAATTTCAATTGCCAGTTGGAATTGGACATCAACGTTTGTCTAATCAATGCTGATAGTATTTTGGTTCTGATGACGGTCAGAAAGATCATTGTGGTTAATACGGTGATATCAAAATGCTATTGGCATATTGGAAGAGTAGTATGTTTAATCATTAAAAACAAGAGGAGATGGAAGAAGAAGAATACGCCATGGCGCAGACTATGGCTAAATGTGGAAAAGACAAAATTGCAGAAGCAAAGAAGCGTTTGCGAGAGGTCTTAAATTTTGAAGAAGTCAAACGACTTTTAAAAGGTAGGATTTTCAATATTAAACAGTACAACGAATACATCAATAATATAGAAAGATTTGTCTTTTTAATATTGGAATCCTATATTAGTACAAATAACGTTAATCCATGAGTAATTTAGATTTATTTCAACATTTTGCCCCAAAGGCATCCAAGAGCATAAAAACGGGTAATCAAGCGGTGATATATACGCGTGTGTCACATCATTCGCAAGAGGATAATACCAGTTTAGAGTCGCAGAAACGGTACTGTGAGGAATTTGCCGTGCGACGACAGCTCAATGTGGTTTCATACTTCGGTGGAACGTATGAATCTGCAAAGACAGATGACCGAAAGGAGTTTAATAAAATGTTGGCGTATGTCAAACGATCAAAGGATGTCGCTTATGTGATTGTGTATTCCTACGAGCGATTTTCAAGATCAGGAATAAACGGAGCATCTATTGCGGATGATCTGCTAAAAAAGTACGGTGTGGTAACTTTAGCAGTGACGCAAGAGCTTGATCCGAGAACACCCGCGGGTGCATTTCAACAAAACATCTTATTCCTTTTTGGACAGATGGATAATGAATTACGCAGAGACAAAACCATTACGGGCATGCGTGAGTTGCTTCGTAAGGGTTATTATTTACATAGTTTACCCAAAGGGTACACTAATTTAAACAAAGGAAGCAAAGCGGTTGACCAGAAAATTGTGGTCAATGATGAGGGAGCGTTAATCCGTAAAGCCTTCCATTGGAAAGCTGACAAAAAATACTCCAATGCGGAGATTTGTCGACAATTAGATCGACGTGGGTTTAAGCTAGATGAGCGAAGACTTGCAGAGATATTTGCAAATCCTTTTTACTGTGGTATCATTGTGAGTAAAATGCTACCCAACCAAGTAATAGAAGGACAACATGAAGCAATGGTAAGCAGGAAACTGTTTTTGAGCGTGAACAATATCATTGCTGAAACAAGAAACCATCCTTTGGTTCATCAGAATAACGATAACCATTTACCTTTAAAGCGATTCATGCGGTGCGGAGAGTGCGACACGCCCATGACAGGCTTTTTGGTAAAGAAAAAAGGATTGTATTATTACAAATGCAGAACGAAAGGATGTAAAACCACTAAAAGTGCGCGTGACTTGCATAGTGTGTTTAAAAACGTCCTATCAACCCTTTTAATCAGTGAAGAAGATATCGAAGTGATTAAGAAAGGAACGATTGAAGTCTGCGAAACTGTTTTTCAAGAGAAACGAGAGAGCGAAAAACTTTTGAAAAGAAAACTGAAAGAGGTAGAAGGATATATCGAATCAATTGATGAGCGTCATGCAATTGGTAAGGTTTCCTTCGAGTCTTTTGAAAAGAATACCAAGAAATATGAAACCAAACGTGCCGATATTTTGGAAGATTTAGCAAAATGTACGGTGGACAGTTCAAACCTTGAAAAGATGGTTGATTATTGTATTAAAATCAGTCTAAAACCGTTGCTATTGTGGGAAAACGGAAAAGTAGAGGATAGACTAGGACTGCAAAATTTCATCTTTCCAAAGGGAATTATCTATAACAAACAAAAGAGAGGAGTTCAAACCTTTAGAATTAATTCATTTTTCACGATAATCCCAATGATATCAAGGTTTATCAAAGGCATAAAAAAAGGAGATCCGATCAATTTTGATCGAATCTCCGCTTTGGTGACCTCGCCAGGATTCAAACCTGGAACCTCTTGAGCCGTAATCAAGTACTCTATTCAGTTGAGCTACGAAGCCATTTAACAAAAGAGCAAGTCTCTACACAACAAATTCAACTCGTATAGTTTGGGCATACTTCAGGGCTGTTTGTCCCATAGGTTGTCCCATTCTGTACCCATAACCATTTAAACATAAACCAATGAAAGTAACAATCAGACAAAAGTCGGGTATGCAGTATCTGTATGCCGACATTAACGTTTCAGCCATTCGAGTGAAAGCCACTCTAGGCATAACAGTAAAAGATGGTGAGTTCCGACCAAAATCGCAGACGGTAAAAGGAAAAGCAAGTAGTGAAACCAACATCCTCATCAGCAACATGAAAACAGAAATCATGGAGTTGATCCGAACCTTGCAAAGAGATGGTGATTTGTCAAAGTCGAGCATCAAAGAAGGGATTGTAAAATTGAGGGAATCGTTAACCAACCCCATTGAACATTCTAACGAGGAGACATACTTCTACGACTACGCCAAGCATCACATTGAACGTTCAAAGCCAACACGTAAGAGCGGAACGCTTCGACAGTATGGTGTTAGCTTACGAAAGATCGAATCCTACGAGAAACACAAGCGTTTGAGACTGCGATTTAAAGATGTTAACCTAGATTTCTACAATTCATTTGTTAGCTACTGCACGAAAGATTTGGACTTGTGTAACAACACCATTGGCACGCACATCAAAAACATCAAAATGTGGATGAACGCATCTAAAGAAGACAACTTACATACTTGTACGGCGCATCAAAGTAGATCATTTCAGAAAATTGCCACGCCTGCCGATACAATCTACTTGAATGAAGAGGAGTTGCACAAGATCAAAACTACCATAATGCCAACTGAATGTTTAGATAATGTGCGCGACATTTTCATTTTAGCATGCTACACAGGTGTACGAATTCAAGACTACCACAAGTTAAACAATGAGCATTTAATCAATGATGGAAAGCTGTTGAAGATCAGAACAGAGAAGACGGGGATAGAAGTTATCATACCATTGCATACAGAAACCAAACGAATTCTAGAAAAATACAATGGAACACCAAGAATGATATCTAGTGCTAAGTTCAATGAGTACATTAAAGATGTTTGCAGAATAGCGGGCATTACTGAGTTGGTCAAGATAGGTCGAACAAAAGGTGGAAAACGGATAGCGATCATCAAACCAAAATGCGATCTTGTTTCCTCTCACTGCGCTAGAAGAAGTTTTGCTACGAATGCTTACAAGGCAGGTTTACCAACGTTGTCAATCATGGCGATTACAGGGCATAAAACAGAAACGGTTTTCTTGAAATATGTAAGGGTAAGTAAAGAGGAGCATGCAAACTTGGTCAGTCAACACAGCTTTTTCATAGGGAAGGTAGGGTGAGTAATTTTAACCAACTAGGTCATTTAAAGATACAGCTAAGTAATCTGCTAACCTGACTAGGGTTGTTAATGAAACATCTCTTTTACCTTGTTCTATTCTTCCAAAGTGAATACCAGTATCGTTAAATGCATCTTGCTGAGTAACACCTTTAGCAATTCTAAGCTCCTTAACCTTAGTTGCAAAATTCAGTAAAATTTCTTGGTCAGAATTCATGACCGTAAAGTCATAATTCCGTATGTTTGCTACAATGACCGTTCGGTGAGTAATTTTCGTTTTCCACCCTCCGCAGTCTTAGAATAGTAAAATCAAATAACTAAAAAATAAACTTATGAAACGAATTTCGATTACATTTAAACTCAAATCTCAATTTATGAAAAGCCTAAGGTTAATTGACCATGTCCTAATTTTCATTGGGTTCATTTTGATTGTTTATATCGTTATGCAACTCAATTCAGAATCCAAAGGTGGATTATCTCAGGAATTAAAATCATGTATAAATAATCCAGCTTGCGCCTCTAATGATGGAAGATTGATAATAGGTTATACGATTCCAACTGAACAATTAGACCCTCATTATCGCGGAGAAACATATATGGTAGCGGTATACGAGAGTGAAACTATTCCTGAAGAATTTTACGATCATTAATACTTAAAGTTAAACTATGGCTCGATATACAACAGGTTCGTTACAGTCGCTAGAAAGCTCTAATTACGTCGCCACAATTGAAGAAAATTACTTGATCTTTAACAAGAGGATTACACTATCTATAAAGAATAAAAAATTTCTTGGAAAAGGTAAATACTATAATTTCATAAAAATTCCATTCAAGATAATTCCAAATAGTTCACTCGAAAGGAAGGAATGGGATTATGCAAGAAGAAAAATTAAAGAGGTAGCGTTTGAAGAATTGAATAGACTAGAGAAAAAACATTATGGTTAAGCCTTACTTTCTGCCCTCCTAATCTCTCTACTAATTTGAAAATCTCAAATCAACTGCATAAAATTGTGGATGGAGAAAAGGGAATTTATCATCAATTTGATCGAACAAGACATCAAGCACAACCAACTACTCAACGGTCTTTACGAAATCGGACTGACTGACAACGAAAGGTACACTTTAGGGATAGTTTGGTTGGTTGCTGATATGGTGGAACAGGAAGAAGGTGAAGTGCCTGACAGTTGGCTAGAATTGTACCATTCAGTAATGCTCAACATAGACAAGCACCTCGACCCAAACAAGTTCAATTTTGTTGCAGAAAAACTTTACGACAAACTTATAAAACTCCAATGAAGTGAATTTTTATCCGCGCTCTTTGGCATCCGCATGGAGACAGTTTTCTATCATTTTTGAATGACTTTAAAACCGTTTTTACTTAAAAGAATATACTACGTATATATTTAAGCATTGTCACCCTAAAAAGAGTGTAGGAAGCGAAAATTGCACCCCCTACACTCCATAAAACTAGAAATTTACGCCGGTTTACATTTATTTACATCTTCATTTTTAAAGTATATAGCATACTCCCGTTTGACTTGTACTTCTCAAACCCTAGTTTTACTAACGACTTGCCAACTAATTGGGCAGATCTGCTAGTGTTTGGGATTAGACCAAATCCAGCAAGTGTTAACATCACGTTTGTAGCTGTCAAGGTTAGATACGCAGATTCCTCTTCTCTTGATGCAGGTTCGAAGGTTTGGATTATCGCCTCATCAATGTCTGTTCTCACTACAAAACGATCATTGTTCTCTTCTATTTGCATATTCTCCATTTTGTCAAACCAGTATCTAAAGCCATCTTTAAAGAGTGCATAGGCTTGAGAATAGATTAGATCTATGTTTAGTTTACTTAAAGCATCCAAGTCTATATCTTCAACTAGAAATGATAAAAATCGTCTGTTACCTGAATAGTCAAATAGGAATTGCTCGTCATTTGTAGAACCACAAAATGATGCCCGTCTTTTTAGATTTTCAGGATTTCGTCCATATGCCTTTCGCAATCGCATCTTTTGCTGTGTTACTAGTTGTTTGAATGATTCCAAGCTATTTTTGTTTAATGATGAGAGTTCATCCATGATGACAATCATACATTCACTTGCTTGCACCAGAGCATCTTTTGAATCAGGATTTAGATAGCCAGAGTTTGCATAGTTCTTTAGAACTTTCGGTACTAACATATTCATGAACGTTGTTTTTCCTATGCCTTGTCCTCCTGAGAATACTAACACTTGCTGGTTAACTTTTTCACTTAGTAAATTTGCTATTATACCTACTAACCATTTTCTCATCCAATCTACGAAATACTCATCATTCTTGACTTTTACCAATTTGCAAAGTTCTGAAATGTAGTCAACCTCCTCATCCCATATTTCTAGGCTTTCAAAGTATTCAACAAATGGGTCGTAAGAAACTGAATAGTTTGAGTTTAGAATATTTCTCACTGTTTCTATACCGACTTTGAATCCATCAGTTTTAAGTGTTCTGAGAACATTGCGCTCAACCCTATCAGTAATAGATTGAAATGTCTCCCCTTCATCTAAGGAATATTCAACCATTTTCGTAACGATATTGTACCGAGTAGTCATTTCTTCTCGAATTCTGGCTTCAAGAATTGCCATCTGATTATTTTCCATCAGCAATTAATTTTAAATCGAAGACTTAATTATCTCCTAAGCTTTGGTGATACAGATTATCATTTCTGACATCAAAACCTGGGACAAATCTAGGTCAAGAACAAACCATAGTGTTAGGGGGAACTTGGGTGGGAAATAGGTATATGACTGTTATTTAGACAGTTGTTAATTTAATTCTTTTGTGAATGGCAAAGATATTTTATGACGTTTGAATTCATCAAGCTTACTTTCTCTTATGGCATTAATCAATGACCTTTCAGAATCACCATGATACGAGAATAAACTTGCTGCTAACTTGCCATAAGCTTCAGAGGATGTAGATCCATTATACAACGGTGGACTTACCCATTGTTTGATCTCCAACTCTTCCATTAACGCACCAAGCAATGAAGGACCAACATTCCATTCAAGTTTTGAAGGCATTTCATTCTCTTGACCAATTATTAATGACTTTAATTGCTCTTTTAAAGTGCCAAAACATTGTGTGATTTTTAGGTGAAATTCGGCAGTTGGGTTTAGATCATGGTAAACATTTCCTATGGATAACATTTCTGATTTTATTATTTCTTCTTCTTCAGGTCTTTTGGGTTTAGTATTATTCTCAGGTCTAATGTATTTAACACCATCAAATATTTCGTTTTTCAAAATTTCTAGTGAAATTAAAACATCAATGATTTCATTTTTGGGTATTTGCTTGGCAGATTGTGATACGCCTTTTAGCAAACTGTTTAGCTTCATTTCAAATTTATCTAATCGTAAACCATTGCAAGTAGATTTTATGGTGTAATCGATTACTAATGGATCGTCAGTTCGAGATCTGCAAAAGTCCTCTGAAAATGTTAGGTTATAGACAAATTCTTGAAGTTGGCGAGTAATCGAATGATATGACATAATTCTTGTTTTTCACAAAGTAAACCTATTTATGAATTTTACCCACCCTGCACACACTATTTTGTGTTAGACCCGTAATCCTCCCAACCTCCTTCTCCGTTCCATAATCTTCCTACGATTGAACTGTGGTAAGGAACTACGAACTCGGTTGGGAGGCTTACTATTTCATACTGGTACTTGCTACCATACTACCCCACCCTTTTCTATTTAGTGCCATTTCTCACTAGAAAATAGATTGTTACAGACCCTGTGAGGATAATCTTTAAACGCCCCTGCCTGATTTTGGTGGGGTTTTTCTGTTGCTGACATTCCGTTTGTAGCTAGAAGCCCCGATTCATTCACTTAAACACATACAAAAAATGGAACGATTAGTTTACACCGAAATAGAATCGGTTACAGAAGAAATGCGCAACGACAAACGAGTGCTTATCATCTCGGACAATGCACTATTTATGGTCACTACCAAAACAAACAGTAAATGGTACAACCACTATTTTGAAAGTGTGCCAGCGGAGGCTATAGAGGCGTATGAAATAGAAAGCAGGGAGGGTAGGGTTAGTTCGGTGTGGTTTCCACTATTGTTAATTATGACCATTTCTATTATCTTTACATAACGCACCTAAAACAACTCCTAATGAAACCAAATGAGTCAAAATCTAAATTTGTCAAAAATGTAAAAAAAGCATGGAGCGATCCTGTTGGAAGTAAGCTTATATTCATTGGATTTATAGCTATAATGCGCAATTTAAATAAATAAAATGTTTATAAAGTTCATAATCAAATCGCCCATATGCCAATTGAAATTGATAATTTTATATTTATGAAGTTTTCAGAGAGACACGGTTTTATCAAGGTTAGGGACGTAATTCAAATCGAAAGCATAGATAACAAGCTTACCAATCGGATTTGGAATGATATTCTAGGATCTTTTTTTGGGCATATGGATACTCAGGATTTGAAGAAAAGTGCTATCTATGAAATTTGGGCTGATTTTTTCGTGAAACCAACTGACGAAATACCATGTTTTGCTAATCACGAAATCAGGATTGATCCATCTATCAACGAGATTAGAAGTTGGTTTTATAAAGAAGCGCAATGGTTCGAAAAATATGATATAATTGAATTTATCTTATCGAGGGATAATAGATACTACAGAACCAACTTTTTAGAAGCAGTTCAAACGTCTTTAGAATTAGAATCTTCGGGTTATAGGATTGTTAATGGGCAAGTTTTACAAGTAACCTCGATCGCTGAAATTGAATCAATTGAGCAGGCATTAATTCCAAAATTTGAAAAGGATTCAGTAGCTATACACCTTAAAAGCGCCCTTTTACTCTTGACGGATAGAGCTAATCCCGATTACAGGAATTCTATTAAAGAATCTATATCTGCTGTTGAAGCTATATGCCAAAGAATAACTGGTGAGAGTTCTGCCACTCTAGGACAAGCATTGAAAAAGGTTAAGGATCAACATAATATTCATGGGGCACTGAAAAGTGCGTTTACAAAGTTATATGGGTTTACAAGCAGTGCCTCAGGGATTAGGCATGCTATATTAGACGGCGAAAGCACGATTGGTTCTTCAGAAGCTAAATTTATGCTCGTCGCATGCTCTTCATTCATTAATTATATAGAGGAGAAAGTTTAGCTATAATCGATTTCTGTCCCAACATCCGTCCCAAGTCACACTTTCTCAACTGCTCAAAACACACACAACACCATTAAACACAAAAAGCCCACTATTGCTAGTGAGCTTTATATATGTGACCTCGCCAGGATTCAAACCTGGAACCTCTTGAGCCGTAATCAAGTACTCTATTCAGTTGAGCTACGAAGCCATTAATGTGGTGCAAAATTAAACTATTTTTTTTAATTGTGCCTAATAAACTATAAATCTTATGCTATTTTTTTTCTAATGAATTTTTGCGTCTATTCCGCGTTCACTTAATGCACGGCGCATTGGTAATAAAGAATCCATTTCTCCTTCTTTCACCGCACACTTGCCATTATAGTGAATTATCCATGTACATTGCTCAGCCTGAATAATTTCGTGTTTGCAAACTTTTACTAATGAATCGATCACGTGATCGAAAGTATTTATATCATCATTGTAAATAATGAGGTTTTTTCCTCTATTTACTTTTGAATCGACCTCAACTTTTTCTTCTAATTCAACTTCCGTACTCATCTTATTCAATTTATTCTCCTAATATTTCTTTGGCTTTTTCAACCGAAATTTCGTCGTATTTATGAAACGCTAAAATTATCGCTCTGTCAAATCCTTTTTCTAATAATCGTTTTCTTGCCGCTTCTGCTTCTTCATAACTAGAAATACTTGCTGTGGTGAAAATCGTTTCATCATCTACTGTTTCTTCCTTGTCAATACTCTCCTCTTCCTCATGCAAAAGTAATAAGTTAGTGAAGTCTGTCGGCACTTTATCCTCAAACTCTCCTAATTTGATTTTAAAATATACGGCTTCTTTTTTATAAATGAAAGTATTTGCACTTACTCCTTCAATTCCTGCATATGGATGAAGTGCCTCAATTTCTTCTTCTGTTCTAATTTTTTCACCTTCCTCAAAAGGAATAACATCATACTTATAGTAGGTTACAATATCCATATCTTCAATGCCTAAATCTGCGAATTCGCTTAAACGATCGATCATTTCTTCATAAGTATCTAACTTGCTAGACATCAAACATGTTCTGCCATCTTCGTCTACTTCTGTTTCAAATATCCCATCTCCTTGTAATAACAAGGTTGCATATTCACCCGGAATGGCATCTTCGTATTTACCTACAAGTACGCGATAGTATAAACCTTCTTTGAAAAAGTCTTCTTGGTCAGGATTCCCATCTGTATTTGTGTTATCTGTGCCTTGGCTATCAGAAGCTGTATTTGCATTACTACCGGCAAGTGCATCTGCTCCGTCGCGAACTAATATTTGCAAGGCCTGCTCTGGTGTAATTCGCTCGCCATCAAAATAAGCTGTAACAAAGGCATCTGTAATTCCAATTCCTACTACCTCATCTTTTCTAATAACGGCGGCTTCTTCTGATGTGAATATCCCTGTTGAATATCTCACAAACCCACCTTCTGTTCGTTGGCTGTTTAAAGGTTGAATATTAAATAAGGCACTATTTGAAACTGGTTTTGAGTACACACCAATTTGAACCGTGTAAAATAATCCTTTGATAATTTCAACTTGATTGGCATCAGCTGCATTTGGAACTGAGGTATAATACTCAACCAAATCTTGCTCTTCTGGCGTTGTTGGGGTTGTATTTATAACATCACTTTGATCGGTATTGTCTGTCGTGTTAGTGTTAGTATTATCCGTTGTATTTGTGTTGTCGGTTGTGTTCGTATTATCTGTATTGTCCGTGTTGTCCGTCGTATTAGTATTATCGGTTGTATTTGTATTGTCTGTCGTGTTGGTGTTATCTGTATTGTCAGTTGTGTTCGTATTATCAGTGTTGTCTGTCGTATTGGTGTTATCTGTATTATCGGTGGTGTTTGTATTATCAATTGCAATATTATCATTTTGGTCTTGCGAATCGATTGCTTCACATTCAATTATACCTTGCTCGATTAACTTGGCGCGGTCTACCGTAATTCGATTTCCATTGCAATAAGCTACCACAAATGCATCAGCATATCCAATGCCATTTACTTTTCCTTTGGCTACATTGGCTGGTTCAAAGGTTGTGAAATAACCTACCATGTATCTGGTGATTCCATTGTTCAGTTTCTCGCCAGAAATTGGTGCAAATTCTTTAAAGTGATCTTGTGGTAAAGCATTTCTAAAGGCACCTACTTGTACTTTATAGACTAATCCTGATGGTTGTCTCGTATCAACTGGAATTGGAGCTCCATCTGAATACACTGCAGCATCCGTTGTTCTAAATATGTCGGCATCTATATTATCAGGAACTTCAAAATCAGCATTGGCAACTATCACAGGTTCAATTGGGGTCACTCCTCTTTGCTCCAAAGCCATTATGTTTTCCTGATCTGTAATGGATTGTTCATTTAAGATGGCACGAGCGTTAGCATAGTTTGTTAAAGCTTGATCTCTTAAACGTTTTTGCTCAGCCAATAGAGCATCAATTTTATCTTGGTCATTTACAAATGCTGGATCATCATCTAAGATGTCTTGCGGATCTTTTTTGGTAGCATCCACTCCTTTTCTGAACCTTCTTGTACGTGTCTTTTTAATTTCCTCAATTTCAGCATCTATTGCTGCTGCTGCTTCCAAATTCTCATCACCCTCGTTTTTTTCTTGGTAATAATCCTCATATAAATCAGAGGTTACCACATCCTCAGTTGTTTGTTCATCTACGATTGTTTCTATTTCTGCAATGGTGTTTTCTAAAACTTCATCCTCTTGTATCTTAATATTCTCAGCAATTGTTTCTACAGAATTGGCTTCATTATTGAGCAAATCTGCCTTCACTTCTAATGCTTCTGCCTGGGCTAAAACACCATTTTGATTTTTCTTCTTCACGGTTGCGCTGCTGTCTCTCAATTCATTTGCACGGTCATAATAGGCGTTGGCTTTTTCTCTTAAAGCAGCTGCTTCATCCAATTTTTCAGTCGATTTTCTATCATTCACATTTTCAGGAACACTAGTGATTACCACATCATCCTCTGTATTAACATTCAATACGCGTCCTGCTCTAAATATTCGTTTTGATTCCTCAATTAGATCCTTTGCTTCATTCTCCAATTGATACGCTTCTTTCAATTTGTCATTGGCTACTAAAGGATCTTTTTCTTTATCCGCTTCTTGGCGCAAGTCTTTTGCCTGATTGAGTTTTTGATCCGCAACGATTAAATTTTGCTCGGCTTTATCCAAATCTGACTCAAATCCATTGCTTCTTGCTTGTGATGGTGAATCGGTCAATGTCCTATCTTCCTCCAAGTCACTTAAGGCTGCTGCTGCCTCCGCATTGTTAGCATCCTCTAAACCTTCTATCACTTCGTTTTCTAATTCCGCTTTCGCTTCTGTTGTTTTATCAATGCTCTTTTGAATCTTAGCTTTGTCTTTATCCGTCTCAGCATTATTCAATTGCTCATTTAAATCATCCAAGGTTGTATTTAGTTCTTTAATCTCAGTCAGCTCTTTGTCAAACTCTGCCACTGCGTTTTGTGCGTCAATTGAATTAAAGTCTGAAGGTTGAACATCCGCAACATCTTCTGCATCACCAACCATAGCGTCAATTTGCTCTTGATTGCTTGCAATTTCGTTACGCTTAGCTTCTTTTAACTCTTCTAACTTATCAATCTCCTCATTATACGTAAAGCCATTGCTAGGATCCTCTTCCCATTCTTCCTGCACCTCATAAATTTTATTCTCAACGGCGTCTAAGAGTTCTTTGTTTAAAGCATTTTTCTGCACTAATTTATCTTGTTCAGTGGCATTGCTACTTTCAATATCTGCCATTCTTTTTTCAAAGCCTGGAATCAATGTGCCAATTGTAATGGTTGGACGATCTAAATCATTTCCTCCTAATTGTGCAATTTGATCTTTATTGATATTGATTGAATTTTGAGTAGAACGTTTAATATCATCCAATTTTGCAATATCTTTATCAATTTCTACTGCATTTTCTGGATTTCCTTCTTTTTCCTTCTCTAACTCTTGGATGCGTTTCGCTGTCAAATCAATTAACTCTTGATGCAAAGCATTTTCCTGCTCCATTTTCTCAACGTCAGTTCCGTTTCCGTTTTTAATATCCGTCAATTGCGATTCATAATCCTTCATTAAATTGCCGATACTAATTGTAGCTCTATTCGCCACTTCATCAGGTACAGCATTTGCAATCGCAGTTTCATTGGTTTCAATTTCATCTTGCTTATCAAGCGTTATTGCTCTCAATTGATCAATCTCATCATCAATTGCTTCTGATAAATCTGGATTATCAGCACGTTCTGCTTCAAGCTGTGCAATTTTATCATCAACGCTAGCGATTAATGCTTTATGCAATTCGTTTTCTTCCGCTAATTTTTCTTTTTCTGTCTTATTTGAATTCGCAATTTCCGCCAAATCATTTTCATAGTCCGGCATTATACTTCCAACTGAAATTGATGGACGATCAGTCACTACATCTGGAACTGCATTTGCAATTGCCGTTTCATTGGTCTCAATTTCATCTTGCTTGTCAAGCGTTATTGCTTTGAGTTGATCTATTTCTTTATCAATTGCTTCCGATAAATCTGGATTATTTTCACGTTCTGCCTCAAGCTGTGCAATTTTATCATCAACCGCTGCAATTAACGTTTTATGCAATTCGTTTTCTTCGGCTAATTTTTCTTCTGCCGATTTATTTGAATTGTTAATCTCTGACAAGTCATTTTCATAATCTGGCAATAAGTTTCCAGCAGAAATTGTTGGGCGATCGGCAACTTCATCAGGATCCGCATTTGCAATTGCCGTTTTATTGGTTTCAATTTTATCCTGCTTATCGCTTACTATTGCCTTAAGCTGGTCAATTTCTTTATTAATTATTTCCGATAAATCTGGATTCTCAGCACGTTCAGATTCCAGCAGACCTATTTTATAATCAATCGCAGCAATAAGCATTTTATGCAAATTGTTTTCTTCTGTTAATTTGTTTTTTGTAGTCTTATTTGAGTTATTTATCTCCGCCAAGTCGTTTTCGTAGTCAGGCATTAAACTTCCTACTGAAATTGATGGACGATTCAAAGCAATATCCGCATTTTCAAGATTAGTTCGACTAACTTCAATCTGATCAAGCGCATTATCTTTTAAAAGCTCCAATGTCGCTTTTCTTTGGTCTAATTTTTCTGTGTCATCTGCATTCTCAGCAATCAAACTTTCAACCGTTTCCAATTCATCATCCAACAATTCAATCAGTTCTTCATTCAGCGCAATACGTGCATTTTCTTTTTCAACCTCATTTCTTTTGGATTGGTTAATTTCTTCTAGGCGGTCATTATATCCAGCCATAATATCTGTTGAAGAAGGCGTGGTATTGATTTCAGCCAAATCTGTTGCGGCCAATAAAGGCAAGTCTTTATTGGCTTTCACCTGTTTGCGCAATACTTCCAATTCATCTCTTTCACTGAAATACGCCGCATTATCAGGATCTTGACTAATTAAGGCTTCTAAATCTCCTAAACGTTCATCAATTTTCTCAAGTGTTGCCTCGTTTAACGTTTCAATGGCTGTGGTTCGTTCAGCAAGATCTTCAATTTGCATAATCCGATCAATTTCACGCTGATATTCAGGATAAGCCTTGTGAACTAATTCGCGCTCCACATATTCAGGACTAACTGGTTTGTTTTTATCTAACCAGTCATTATTTTTTGCAATTGTCTTATTGTAATCGCGATCCAAATCTCGCAAAGCGTCTTGTCGTTTTTCTAAATTTTTATTATCGGGGTTATCAACGGATAATTTATCTAACTGGACTAATTCTGTGCGGGCTGCATCTACTAATTCATTATATAATTTATTCTCGGCTTGCTTGCGCTGGTATTCATCTTTAATACCATCAATTACCTTTTTACGACTATCATAATTTTTAATTAAGTCGTTAAAATCTACCTCAGCCGAAAGTTCATCTACGTTAATTGCAGCAGGTTCTACTAATGCTTGTGATTTATCCTGTCCTATTTGTTCAACCAGCTCCTCTAAATAAACCAGTTCTTCTTTCGCTCTGCTATTATCCGGGTCAGAAGCTATAATTGCTTGCAATTCTTGAATGCGTTCGTTTGATTTTTGTAGGATAACTTCATTTAAATCCTCAATTTGTTTATTGCGCTCGTCATCATCTATAATTTCATACGCTTCATTGATCTTGCTTTGATAATTCGGATCTAAGCTCGTTAACAATTCATCTTTATTAAAGGCTGTGTCTTCATTATTTTCAACTATCCATTCCTCATCTCGGTCAATATCTGCTCGAATATCACGTTCTAAAATGTCTAAATTTTTCAAGCGTTCTTGAACATTCTTTGCTTTTGGATCATCTGCCAATACTAGCTCTAAGCGCTTGCGTTCTTCTGCAATTTCATCAATCAACTCATAATTCAATTCTACCGCGGCTTTTTTGCGATCGCCCTCGTTTACAATTTCATCTAAATTTTGCTTGCGTTTGGTGTAATTTGGAACGATATCATCTTGGTTAATTTCTGGTTTAATCGTTCTTGGATCATCCTCTATCACTTCCCATTCTCCAATTTTTTCTTGTCGTAAGCGCTCTAAACGATCAATTTCTTCTTGAATTTGTTTTTGCCTTTCTGCAGATGCTTTTAGCTTTTCCTCTCTCAACCTAGCTGCTTCTTCATCAATCGCATCATTCCAGTTTTCTAATGAGTATCCGCTTGTTTCGTCATTGCTGGCATAAAGATCTATGTTAAATGCAGAAACGTTATTTTCTTCCAAAACTTCATCAACCAATGCCAGACTTTCTTCCAAGTCATTGGATTGCACTTTTTGAGCGATAGCACTTTTTTCTGAATCAGATAAAGCATTTTCATAATCCGAATTGCTATAATCATCTTTTAAAACCAAGGCCGCTGCAATTCCATTTCTAACCGATTGATTCTTTTTTAAGGCCTCATCCAATTCTCTCGATTTATTGGAGATGCTACTTTCAACCACGGCAATTTCTGAATTATTGTCATCTAATTTCCGTTGGATCTCATCAATTACTTTTTTCTTCTTTTCAGTACTCAACTGGTTTTCCAATTGTTTGTTTGCTGCAATTAAATCACGTTTCTTTTTAGCTAGATCAGAAATATCTGCACTTAGCTCTTGCACTCTCTTTTGCTCATTCGCTCCGTCTTGCAAGGCGTTTGTAACAGCACTTAAAATAATCGGGTTGTCTTTTACGTTTTCTTCAAAAAAGGCTTGGTTATCACCAACAAGTGCGGTTAACCCGGCTCTATCTCCATCTTCCAAAGCTTTCGCTTTTTCTTGTATTGCTTTTCCCTCATTGATTTTCCGTTCTTTATCGGCTATAGACGTTTGAATACTTTCTGACAATTCAATTAAACTTTGTGCTTCGTTATTCAAGGTCTCTATTTCCTCTTTTTGCGTGACGACATTTTTGAGGATACTATTTTTTTCTTTAGGATCAGACGTATTTTCAGCTTGCTCAATTAAGTCATTTAACGCCACCATTTTTTCATTGGCCAAATCACTTTTTTCTTGTGCCAAATTATAGGCAATATTCATCTGCTTTTCCTCTTCGACTTTGGCAAATGTGAGGTCTTCAATTTCATCTACTAAAATGGTTTCTAATCCATCATCTGTAATGAATGGATCTAAACCAGCATCCACAAATACTTCGTCCGTTTCTTTTAGAGCGTCCAAAGAATCTAAATTGAAGTTTTCCGAATTTGGTGGAAGGATAGAGAGTTGTCTATAAACCTCAGCCAATATTGCTACTGGATCATCAAACTCTTCATTAAATAAATTGACTAATTCCAAATATTCCTCTCCGCCGTCTGTCTTTAAAGTTAAACTTTGCTTGAGTGGCTTCAATTCTTTACTGTATGGAATTTCTACAATAAATTCATCTGTATAATCGCTTCCCTTTTCTGTTACGAAATACCTGTATTTCCCACTCTTTGGAAACGTGATTAGGTAATCGCCATTAGTGGCTTTTGAATTATATTTCCCTACAGTTCTTCCGCTAGAGAAATCAATAATTTCAATTTCAATCTCTTTCTTAGCACCATTAATGGTGTTTAAATAATTCCCTTTAATCACAGCCATTTGCATTGGAATTCGATCTACACGTACTTTATAAACAGTTAGTTTACCCTGACCACTTTCTCGAGCAGATGCGAAATAGGCCATCTTGTCTAAACTATCAACCACAAAGAGTAAGTCGTCATCTGGTGAACTAATGGCAAAATCAAGATTTTCAGGTGGTCCAAAGGTTTGATCATTTGGATTGTAACGCGATCGGAAAACATCATAGCCACCCATTGAGTTGTGACCGCGAGAACAGAAATATAAATATTGTCCATTCGGATGCATATACGCAAAGTCCTCATCCTGATAGGTATTTACTTGCCCTCGTACCTTCTGTGCCAGGGACCAATCGCCGCCAGGCAATTTTTGTTTCACATAAATGTCTAATCCTGTGGCACCGTCTTCACCATAACTAGAATAGTAGATATAAGGTGATTCAGACGGAAAATGAATCATTGGACGGTGATCTCTTTTTTTATCCAATTTAGATTGGAACATATCAGTTCGAATTAAGTCGCCCCCAATGTCATCCAGATTATAGAGTTCATAAAAAGTCTCGGTCTTAATCTCTGTTTTCTGCAATACCACCATATCAGTGACATTTGAGAGCAGACGTTTTCCGTAGTTACAAGCCTTCAAATCGGCATCAACATTAATTTCTTTAAGTTGACTAGCACTTGCAACTTGTTTGAACTTATTATATTGTTTTATGGCGTCGTTAAACTGATAATTTAGATGATAAGCGCGTCCTAAATAATAATAAGCGCGTGTATCTATTCCTTGACCTGAGGCAGAATAACGTAATCGGATTAAAGCATCCTCAATTTTTTTTGAACCGTAGAGTAAACAAGTACCATAGCGGAAATTTAAATCATGATTTTTAGGCGTGTCAGAAATTATACTGGCATAAATCGGCTCAGCTGCGGCCCATTTTTGATCCTTGAATAGGATATCTGCACGCGCCTTTTTTTCTTCCAAGGTTTCTTGGGATATCGCCACACTAGTCATTGACCAGCAAGTGAATAGCACTAGTATAAATTTTAAATAATATTTCATTTTCCGTTTGGCATAGCAAAAAAACTTCCACCTACCATAGCTATAGTACGCATAAATGCTATAAAGGTTCATTATTAAACCAGGATAACGCAGCCCCTAAAATACAAAAAAGCTACCCCAATTAAAATTAGGCTAGCTTATTTTTGTCATGTCTTTTTTTTATTCCCCCCAGAAGGTTCTGAAAGTACTTAAATAAGCCGCAGCATTTTTAGTTCTGAGAGCATATGAAAAGTCCTTCTCTTTCAATTTATCATCCTTTAATTCGAGCACATAATTCTGCATGGCTTTGTCACTTGTTATCAAAGTCATTATTGTTGATTTCTTGATTCTTTCAAAACGGAAATAATAATAATTACCAGGTTTATCCCCACCTGGCATTTCAATTAAATATCCTAGTTTATTTCCCCTATCTGCTCCGTCAACAGTGTATTCTAATGCTAACCTCACCGTAAAGTCTTTGAATAAAGGCACACCATTCAGTCCAATAATTCCTGTAATTGGCTCAGACACAAAACCAATCGCTCGATTGTCCCACTTCATTCTTAAATTGGTCATGTAAATTTGCTGATTCAACTCTTTCGGTAGTTTTTTCACTACACCGTCAACTGTATAATCGGCTTTAATATTTTCAGCTTCTTCTTTTGATACTTGTTCTTGCACCGCCTGTTCAAAGGTTGTTCGACCCAAATCAATACCTGAAATCCCTTCTGTGTTAGCAATTGTATTTGAAATAAATTCCATTGCTTTTTTATCAAAATAGAAATCTAATCCTCCTGAAAGGTTAAGTGTTGTTAACTTGGTTGCAGTATTATAACTAACGTTTCCGTATGTTTCAAAGGCAACTCCAGGCATATCTAGTCCTAAATCAACCAAACCATCTCCTTCCATTGAGCAACTTTCAATATGAAGGGCAATATAATTCCCTGCCTCTGCTCTATTTATCAATTTTTCTGGACTTGAAATTCTAAATTCTTTAGCAGCATCATTGTAATTAAGCACCCCTGTAGATGTAAATAATATATGATCTGATTCATTTTCAAGTGCGGACAAGAATGCCGGATAAATCTCTAAACTGTCTGAATTGGAAGTGTTTCGTTTCACTAAACCAATGGCAATACCATTTCCATCCAAATCTTTTAAATCTCCTCCAGCAACTGGAATCTGGATATTTTTAGGATCAACGTCTGTTCTAAATGTTAACCAGTTCCGTGCAAATTGATTACACTCATGATTAATTCTTGTCGCTCCGTCAAATGTTAAGAATGGTTTAGATGCGTATAACTCTACTCCACCATAAAAATCAAATTTATTACTCAATTTAAAGTTGGCATCTTCAGCAATTACACCTTTTGCAACGGTTTGATACGCAGTATCCAATTCAATTTTCTCAAAGTAAATTGTTTGAATATTATCTTCACTATCAACATAAGGATACTTGCCACTTGCTTCATATTTACGACGCGCTAATACTTCTACATGCGCCTCAGTAATTTTATGATATTTCGTAATAAAATTGGCTACAATCTCGGCATTTTCAAAAGGATCCATTTTTGCTCTTTTACGAATAATCACTTTTGCATCTTCTGGAAAAATCCTAGCATCTGCAACATCTAAGAAAGTAACGTCTTCACAATAAATAACATTCTCTTTTAAGGAAAACGTTGCTTTTGGCGCTCTAAAATTTAAGGAATCTTGTTCTGGATGTATCGAAAAGAAATTTGATCCTGCCAGATCTAAGCCTGATTCAATAGCAATATCTCCTGGTTCTGATGCAGACAATTCCATTTCATCTTGGTCCATTAACCATGTAAACATGTCAATATAACAGATGTATTGGTTCTTTGGGAATTCAGTGATTGAGGTTCCGTTATTTGATTTAAACTCTCCTTTACGTGTCTCAAAATCAACATGTGCATTTAAATTTTTCGAATCAAAGGACAATGGATTTTCTAAGCCATCCTCTGTTTCGGTTGTTTGACCCAATAAGTTAAAGTCAGATGTATCTGCATTTATCACCCAACGCTTGAATTCAAAGTCTTTCGATCCCAACTCGGCGTCTTTAAAGTACATGAGCCCTTTACCAGTCATTCCTTTATCGGTTAAGGCTGTTGCGCCCTTCATTTGAGCTTCTTTATTAAAGAATACAAGTGGATTTCTATCTGTTCGTACTTTTAGTACTCTTTGTTTAGGAACGTAGGTTACAATCACGTCTTTACCTGTAACATCTGGCACAGAGATTCCTTCACTTTTAGTTTGTGGTTTATTTACGTATTGCGCTACACCCATTGTAGAATCGGGAAAGAAAACAAAGTCTTCACTTATAGAATTTGATGTAACAAAGTTGATTTCTCCCGCTCCTCTTAAGCCGTTATTGCTCAGCCTAATTTCATTATCGAACTTTGCATTGTCGCCATAAAAATCGAAGCCTGTTTCCGGCGCCTTGGTAATAAACCCAAAGGAATAATCTTCTTGGATTGAGATTTCCTCTTCAAACACTGGAAAAATTCCTGCTGAACGCATTTCACCTTTAAACTTTACGGTACGCTCAGCAAAATTATCTAAACTATCAAAATCGAATGGATCAACTTTAAAGTAGAAGTCTGAGCTATCATATACGCCATTATAGATGGCCGCATTGTTATAGTACACAAAACAATCTTGTTTAGATTTTAAGATTGGATACTTATGAAATCGATCGTTAGCCTTACCTGAACGGTTTGAATTATGGTCAATTTCAATGGTTCCTTTTAATTGGCTGAAATGTGAATACATTGGAATTAAACGATCACTGCCGCCATAAATAGGTTCCACACGTAATAGCGCAGCATCTACTTCCAATAAATGCAGTTTAAAATTCTCATAATCAAACGCACCTTCATCCAAATAAACCTCTAATTTACCTGCCATTATTGCACCTGAAAACAAAAAATCTCTATTTTTTTTCATTAAAAGACTTCCTCCATCTGGAAAAACAACCACATTTTGAACGGGTGAAATTTCAATTGGATCAACTTCATTTAGAGTAAAGTCTAAGGTCTTAATATTCAACAAACCAAAACTACTTACCAAGGATTTTCTTTTATTTAAAGTGTCTGCCCTTACATTATAAGCCGCTGCAGATTTATCTGGTGTTCCGTTAGAAGTCATTACGGGCTTCTTTTTCACCTCTAATAAGTTCGATACGAAAACAATATGATCATAATCGCTTCTGCCTGCACGGGCATCAATATATTTTTTAAGTTTTGGCTGAATGGTAATGGTTTTTTTTGATTTATTGTAGTTAATGAAACCTTGATTCGCTAAATCCAGCAAGATTGGAATGGCTTGCTCATTCGTCAATCCCATACCATTTGAGGCCTCAGGAACGGTTATTATCTCTAAATCATACTTATAAGCATGCTGATAGATCGCGGTCAACGGATTCACTTGATTAATACCTTGAATATCATTGTAAATTTTTTGACTAAAATAATCTTGCGATTCGAATTTGGCAATTTTTCTAGAACTCAATGGATGCCATACCAAATCCAAATTAGGATCATCTTTTGACCAAATTATTCGATCAACATACATATCTAATTTATGGTAAGAATCTTTGAATGGCGCTTGAGAAATCCCTTCTTTCCCTCTTGCAAATTCAAGCGAATTTAAATCATACCTAATTTGTACACCCGGGTGAAAAATCGAGTCTGTTTCAGACAGGTAAATAGTAATTTCGCATTCAGAAGAAGTGAGGAGCGCCTTATTCGCTTTGACTCTTAAAGAACTAGCCTTAACAAAAGGCTTACCTTCTTTATAAAAAACCACAGTAGCAGGTTCTGAATCATATCCTACTCCACTAAAGTCTGCTCCTTCAATTGCAAAACCGCCCACATAATCAACATCAGGTAAAATATCTTTTTTAATAATTTTTTTACTGAATGATGTAAACTGTGGATAGACCCGATCTACCTCTCTATTGATTTTTTTTGCAATATCACTAAAGGTTCCATAAAGCGGTGTTTCGTAATAGTCCGTATAAACTAAAGCTGAATCAGATTCCACTTTTGTACCTTTCAACGACATCATATAGTCAGTGATTTCGACATAGTTTCGATCTTTATTCAATTCAACTTTTTGCCAATCAACTGTTCCTCCTCTACCTGTCCACTTATTAATGAGTGGTTCATGCAGCCCAGATGTGTTTCTAACAATTGTACTATCAAAATAGGGGTTGTCTCTTTTACCTGCCTTTCGATTCACGATATAGCATTGCAAATCAACATTTTCAAAACTTATTTTAGGACTGTTTTTTACAAAATCAAATACGTATGTTCCACCTCTTACTTTCCAAACATGGTTGGTTGAAAAATAAATGGTTCCATCCGTAAAGAAATCAGCACATATTTCAATAAAATCTCTAAACTTTTTTACTTTTTTACTTTCGAGCAAGGCGTCAATTGTGGCATGCCATGAATTAAAGCTTTCTTCGGGCTGATTAGTTAATACAAACGAGTGCACAGAAAGCAGATAACCGTATAATTCTGGAAATGGCGGTAGTCTTTTGGCAACAATTAAGTTACTGGTTGAAATTACCTTATTTTGATATTCATTAGAGAAATTGGTGAGCCAATTAGGCTCAAAAACATCCATAAACTCTTTCGTTTTCACGCGGTTTGATGCGCCCAAATACTTATTAACATCCTTCAAAAACTGTTCGGGATCTCCTGAAAACTGCGCATGCGAAACACTTGAAATAATTAAAATAATTCCTAATAATGCTGTTTTCATCTCTTGTTCTATTTAATATATAAATGGCAGCGCATACCCGATAAGTCGTAGTTTAAAACGCAGTTTATTTCGGTACAAGTCACCAAAAAAAAAGGATTCTTCCCTTATTTCTTCAACCTCAACTGTACCAAGGCCCATTCATCTTTAGTATCTATTCTTTCAAAAACGAAGCCAAATTTTTCTGCATGGGCAACCAAGTCGGTTTTATCCGTTTCAAAAAAACCACTAATTAATAAAATACCGTCATTAATTAGGGCCGCAGCATAATGCTCAAAATGGCTAATTAAAATGTTTTTATTAATGTTTGCTATAATCAAATCAAAGGTTCTCCCCTTTAGTAAAGTGTGGTCACCATGCCCAATGGTTACATTTTCGCATGAATTTAGTGCACAATTTTCTTGTGCATTTCTGTAAGACCACTCATCAATATCAGGCGCATAAATTTTTGAACCCCCCAACTTCTCAGCAAGTACGGCTAAAATTCCAGTTCCAGTCCCCATATCTAAAACCCGTTTCCCCTTCACATCCAAATCAAATAATCTTTTAGAGGCCAACCAAGTTGTTTGGTGGTGCCCAGTTCCAAAAGACATTTGCGGCTGAATGGTTATTACCATTTCTTGCGAAAACTCTCCCTTATGGAATGGAGCTACAATGGCCAATTTATCTTCTACAAAAACAGGGTCGAAGTTTTTTTCCCACTCGGCATTCCAATTCTCATCTTGAATGGTTTTAACGGTCATTTCTGCTATAGCGTCTAAACTATTATACTCGCTAATCAGCTCCGCATTAAAATCATTTTCTGGAATATAACTCTGCAAACCTGATTTGGTTTCAACAAAACTTTCAAATCCTTTTTCTGCAAGGTTCGAAACCATGATATCTCGCCAAGGCTCAATTTCATTAAACGTTATGGAAAGTTCTATATAATTCATTCAAATGCATTTGCAATTGTCAAGAAACTCTCTGCTTCGAGTGACGCTCCGCCAATTAGTCCTCCGTCAATATCATTTTGAGAAAAAAGTTCTTTAGCATTCTCAGCATTGCAACTTCCACCGTATAAAATTCCAACTTTATTGGCTACAGTTTCATCATATTGAGTCGCAATTCTTGTCCGAATCAAATTGTGAATTTCCTGTGCTTGTTCTGAGGTCGCTGTTTGACCTGTACCAATGGCCCAAATGGGTTCATAGGCAATAATTATTTTTGACATTTCTTCCGGCTTCAATTTAAAGAGGCTGTCTTGAATTTGTTTCATGATAAACTCTTTATACACGTTGCTTTCGCGCACTTGTAACTGTTCACCACAACAAAATATTGGAATAATATCACTTTTTAAGAGGGCTTTTACTTTTTTAGAAAGCATTGAATAGTCCTCATTGAAATTATTACGTCTTTCAGAATGTCCAACTATACCGTATTTAACACCCAAACTTTTAAGTTGTGTTGGCGATACTTCTCCAGTATGCGCACCATGATCTAAAAAGAAATTGTTTTGAGATCCTAATTTCACCCATTCTTGATCCTTTAGCACTTCTGCAAAAGCACTTAAGTAAGGTGCTGGTGGACAAATTATCAATTCTACATCTGCATTAAACTGTTCTTTTTGAGCCATTAAATCTTTCAAAAGCGTTTTTGCTTCTGCATAATCAAGGTTCATTTTCCAGTTTCCAGCAACTATTTTTCGTGTCATTTAGTCTTGTTTTGTATTTATGTAATCCGCGTAGATGTCTTCAAAATCTTCGACACTTCTACTTGGCCATTTATCCATTACTACTCCCTTTTTCAAAAGGATTAACCCTGGATTTGATCGTACAATAATTTTAACCTCAATCCCATCAAATGCGAGGAATGTTGCGTCAAAATCATATTTTTGTTTAAATGCTTCTACCACTTCGCCTGATGACGGACATAAGACAAAGAATGGTATATTATTTTCTTTTGCTCCTTCTAAAATACTTTTAAATGACGGGATACTGCCTTCATTCACCGATTCTATATCGCGAATGGTCATTAAGAACATATTATCCGCCGAAATAAGGTATTTGGTAAGATCCATAGAGAATTTAGTCGACGGGTCAATTAAACCTGTATATGTTCCTTTTTTCGTATAACTAGAGTCGGGATAATAAAGTGTATCATAGTCAATGACTGGGATTGTATCCACACCATATTCTGAGGCAATCAATAATTTGTCCTCATAATAATTCTGGTAGTCTGCCTTAATCACTGAATCGATATAAGCGTTTGCTTTATCAGTCTCTGACAATTGCTCATAATCAATTACTGCCGAGAAATCTTGGATGCTATGTGGCGACCCTTCGATTATTGTCTTCTTCGTTCGATCCTTGTACGCATATATATTGGTATCACCATAAACTTCCCACTGATCTAAGGCAAATGTGTCAACTTTTCCCGTTTCCTTATTGTCATACAAGAGCACGAATTCAGCCACTTCATCAATTCCATTCGTCATCTGCTTATTGATATCATTCCCTATAGCATAAGGACGATAATCTTTGATTGGTAAATAACTTGCCGTGTATAGACTGAATAAAATCGAAATAAATGCAACGAACATGGCCATTTTCCATGCCTTACCAATTTTTCCAATGTTGAGATTCGCCATAATAAAAGCACCCAACATTGCAATTAGCGCAAAGAAAATTGGGAACATCCAACCGAACACCCAAGAGAAAAAGATCACTACTAACAAGGAAGCTGGAACCATGATCCAGTTTTCTTTTACTGTATTAAGTTTAATTTTCCATTGATTAATGAATATGATAATACATAAATAGAAGAGCACTAAATCTTTCCAGAATGATTCAAGTGGCGTTAAGGATCTTCCTACAGATCCGCGGAGTGCATCTCCAAAACAACCACAATCAGTAACGCATTGACGACCAAATTCGGAACCATCTTGCAAGGCCAATAGTTGAGAGGCGTTACATGAATAGGTATAATAAGTTAACCAAGAAAAGAAGATCATCATGATTACGAGTGACCAAGAAGCTAGTTTAATTTTACCCCCTAATATTACAGCTACACCGAGAACAATTTCAGCGACACAAATTAAAATTGAAAGTTGCAATTCATACCCTTCAAACCATCCGAAAAATGAAAAATCGGCAGTCAAACCTGTGGGTTCAAAATACTCTTCTAATTTAAAGGCAAAACCCCATGGATCATTAGCCTTTACCAATCCTGAGACGATAAAAAGCCCCCCCACTAACACACGTGAGACGTAAGAAAAAAGGAGCATTCCTTTTAAAATAGCCATTACAAAAAGTGTGATTGCTATTAAAACAAAACCACTCAGTTTCATAATAAACGCACCACTTTCGGTGCTTTCATGGAAACCTTTTGCAATTAATACAACAGCAAAAATATTCAGCACTATTGCTGCAATATTTAGGATCAAAGAGCGACCAATAATATCGAGCTTTGTCGTTCGAAGTTTCATTTCATTCATGGTATGGATTTTCTTGTCAAGGTATTGCTTTTTTAAAGACTCAATTTGTTTTTAACAGATTGCTAACATCATTTTTTTTCGTCAAATTTTATCAAAGCGAAAACGGCATAGTTCAGCATATCCAAATAATTAGCATCAATCCCTTCTGAGATTAGTGTTTCACCTAGGTTATCTTCTATTTGTTTGGTTCGAAGAATCTTCATCATAATTAAATCAGTTAAAGAACTAATCCGCATATCGCGCCAAGCTTCTCCGTAATCATGATTTTTTTTCTCCATCAATTCGAACGAAATTTTCGTTTTATCGTCGTATCGCTTAAGGGCTTCTTCTAAATCCATCTCTTCTGTTTCGGTCCCTAACTCAAGTTGAACCAAGCCCATTACACAGTAATTCACGATTGCCACAAACTCATCCTCAACAGCCTCTCCTACGCGATTAACACCCGTTTCTTGAATGGTTCTTATGCGCTGTGCCTTAATAAATAACTGATCCGTCAAAGAACTCACACGTAAAATTCGCCATGCAGTTCCGTAATCCTTTCCTTTTTTTTCAAAAATGGAACGACAATTCAGAATTACTTTTCTATATTGTTCTGCCGTTTTATGCATTAAAATAAATCTATTTTTAGCTGTGAAAGATACGCTTTTTTCATCAAAACTAAGCTTTAATACTAAAGGTATTTTGAGGGAATTCTCAAAGCCTATTGTGATGGGCATTTTAAACGCTACACCTGACAGTTTCTATAGTGAAAGTCGGGTTAATAATTTAGACATTGCATTGGCAAAAGCCGCGCAAATGATAAACCAAGGCGCTTCCATTTTAGATATTGGCGGATATTCTTCGCGTCCGGGAGCAGATGAAGTGTCTGAAAAGGAAGAAATCGAACGCACAGCAGATCTAATTGCAGCAATAAAGAAGGAGCATCCAGAAATACTCATCTCAATTGACACGTTTAGAAGTCGGGTTGCTGAAGAAGCCGTAAAAAAAGGCGCGGATTTGATTAATGACATTTCTGGCGGACAAATGGACGCAAGAATCTTTGAAGTTGCTGCAAAACATAGCTGTCCATACATTTTAATGCACATGCGCGGCACTCCAGCCAACATGATGAAGCACACAAATTATGATCATCTCATCAATGAGATTGTTCATTATTTTTCGGCTCAAATACGTAAGGCGCAATTAGCTGGCGTAAAAGACATAATAATTGACCCCGGTTTTGGCTTTAGTAAAACGTTAGAACAAAACTTCGAACTTTTGAATCAATTGGAATTATTAGGTTTTATAGGCAAACCTATTTTAGCAGGCGTGTCTCGTAAATCAATGATTTATAAAACCCTAAACACAAGTCCTGAAGAAAGTTTAAATGGCACCACCGCCTTAAATATGGTGGCATTGGAGAAAGGCGCAATGATTTTAAGAGTGCATGATGTCAAAGCTGCGTTTGAAACAATTGTTTTACATCAAAAATTAATTTCTTAAGCTCTAATTAAGAACGAACCACGAATACACGGAAGCTTAATTTCATTTTTTTCGCATTCGAAACGATTTCTATTTTTCTGCTTTGGAAACCGAATTTTCCTTTGGTATCAAAAGACAAATGAATTATCCCTTTTTGATTGGGCAATACGGGTTCATTGGAAAAAGTGATTTTTGTACAAGTGCAGGCCACTTTATAATCGGAAATTACCAAGGGCGAATCTCCAATATTTGTAAAGGCAAAGTCATGCTCTAATACCGCCCCTTCTTTCACATCCGTAAAGTCATGATTACGGTCCAAAAAAGAGAATTCCGCACCACTCCTAAAAGTGAATGCGGAACTCAACGCTATTATGATCGCAAAAAATAGCCTCATTAATTCGTTGGCGGAATTGTATCCGCAACAGGTTTAGCTTTTACACTTCCTTTAATTTTCACCACTTTAGATGGTGTATTCACAGCATTCGAAGTAATAGTAACCGACTTATGGAAAGGTCCAGGTCGTGTTGTATCAAACTTCACTGTAATTTCAGCTGATGTTCCAGGAGCAATCGGCTGTTCTGGACATGAAGGCACAGTACACCCACAAGATCCTTTACATAAAGAAATAATTAAAGGGGCATTACCTAGATTAGTAATTGTAAAAACGCATGTTCCGTTCCCTTCATATTCAAGGGTACCGTAATCGTGAATGTCTTTATCAATCTGCATTACTGGTCCATCTTCTGCTCCTACAGCTACTGGTTGCCCTTCTTGTGCAAAATTAAACATTGCAACTAAGAGTAGGCTTAGTGTTAATACCGCTTTTTTCATTTTTCTTTATTTTTTATTGAATTTATATTCTATTATTTAGTTCTTGTCTCTAGCGTCAGGTACCTGAGTTAGAAAGTTAGAATTCAAGGCTTGTGCAGTTCAGAAATTGTTAGTTTACATTTGTAAGTAACCTATTTATGGACAAGCATGACGCCGAAATCAAACTTTATAGACAAACACTTTTTAGTTTAATACTGGTCCGCCAGTACTAGTTGGTGCTCCACCTGCTGGTTTTGCTTTTACTGTCCCTTTAATACGAATTACTTTTCTAGGGCTATCAACAGCATTAGAAGTAATTGTAACCGTTTTATTAATCGAACCAACACGTTTTGTATCATATTTCACACTCACTTCAGTTGAAGCACCTGGTGCAATTGGCTCTTTTGTACATACTGGTACAGTACAACCACAAGAACCTTTACATAAAGAAATAATCAAAGGGGCATTTCCTGTATTCGTAACTGTAAAGATACAAGTACCGTCTCCTCCTTGGTCAATTTCACCATAATCATGGAATTCCTTATCTACAGATATTTTTGGTCCATCCGCTGGTACATCTTGTTCTGTTACGGTAATATCTCCAGTAGTTTGAGCAAATGCTCCATTCATTCCAATTGTTGCAATGATTAATAAGCTGAGTGTAAAGACAAATTTTTTCATATTCTTAATATTTAGTAAGTTTCTATTCTGTTAATGGTCTCAAATATATAAAAGCTTCTTTAAATTAAAACAAAGTTTAACAGAACATTAACAAAACGGTTTTTTAACGTATTCGTTGCTTTTAGTAATGAAATGCAAAAGCCTTGCCAAAGTAGTTGAACGGGCGTTTTTATTTTTTAAGCGTCTCCCATTCAATCATTCATATAATTTGAAGGCTTTGAAAACAGATAGGCAGATTCAGTTTGGTTCATCTCAAACGATTTCGCTGCATTAAATTATTTGAAGAAGCCATTTTCAGATTGTTCAAAAAAGCGTTACAATTTTATTTGAAAAACATTTTATAAGTCCGCAATTGTTATATCTTTATATAAGGTTATTTCAAATAAGCGAACTATAGCCAATTAATCTGCACTAGTATTTATAGTGAGAAAATAATTTTGATGACCACGAAAAATCCAATCAATTTAAAAGATTCTTTAAAGAAATATTTCGGTTTTAACGAATTTAAAGGAGAACAGGAACCAATTATAGCAAATGTCTTGGCAGGCAAAAACACTTTTGTCATTATGCCAACAGGCGGTGGTAAATCAATGTGCTATCAATTGCCCGCACTTATATCAGGCGGCACAGCTATTGTTGTTTCTCCGTTGATTGCTTTAATGAAAAATCAGGTAGACGCGATTCGTCATGTCAGTGATTCGGATTCTGTTGCTCATTTTTTAAACTCATCACTTACTAAAACAGAAGTTAAACAAGTTAAGGATGACATTACAAATGGTAAAACTAAATTACTTTATGTTGCACCGGAGTCATTAACTAAAAAAGAAAATATTGAGTTCTTAACAGGGGTTGAAATTTCATTTTTTGCGATTGATGAAGCGCATTGTATTTCTGAATGGGGCCATGATTTCCGTCCAGAATATAGAAGGTTGAGAGAAATTTTTGAGGCGATTAGTGATGTACCTATTATTGCATTAACTGCAACAGCTACACCGAAGGTTCAACATGACATTCAAAAGAATTTGCAGATGTTGGATGCCAAGATCTTCAAAATGTCTTTTAATCGTGATAATTTATATTATGAAGTTCGGCCAAAGAAAGATGTAGAAAAAAACATTATACGCTTTATTAAGGAGCGCAAAGTAAAGTCTGGAATTATTTATTGCTTAAGTAGAAAGAAGGTTGAAGAGATTGCCGAAATATTACAAATTAATGGCATTAACGCACTCCCATATCATGCTGGTTTAGAATCTGGCACGCGTGCGCGACATCAAGATATGTTTTTGATGGAAGAGGCGGATGTGATTGTTGCTACCATTGCTTTTGGAATGGGAATTGACAAACCGGACGTTCGATTTGTGATCCACCACGATATTCCAAAAAGTTTAGAGAGCTATTATCAAGAAACAGGTCGTGCAGGGCGAGATGGCGGTGAAGGACATTGTTTGACCTTTTACAGTTATAAAGATATTGAGAAACTCGAAAAGTTTTTACATGGTAAGCCAATCGCTGAACAAGAAATTGGGCGACAGTTATTACATGAAATAGTTTCTTATGCCGAAACTTCAGTTTGCCGAAGAAAGTATATTCTTCATTATTTTGGTGAGCGGTTCGCGGAAGAGAGATGCTCTGAAATGTGCGACAATTGTAAAAATCCGCGTGAAAAATTTGAAGGAATGAACGAAGTTCAATTATTCCTTAAAGCTGTGGATCAATTAAAAGAGTCGCAAAAAGCAAAATACCTCTGTAGTTTCCTCATTGGGAATGACACACAGGAAACACGTTCATATAAACATGACCAATTGGAGACTTTTGGCGCAGGTAAAGAACATGACTTTTTATTCTGGAATGCCGTTTCAAGACAATGTTTAGTGCATGATTTTCTATTCAAAGAGGTTGAAACATATGGCACGTTGAAGCTAACTGAGGACGGTCGTAAATTTATTGAAAAGCCACATTCTTTCAAGCTTTTGAAAGAGCACGATTATTCAACTGAAGAAAGCCATACCATTGTTCAGAAAGGTGCTAACACAACGGATGAACAATTGTTTAAAATGTTAACCGATTTGCGTAAGCGCATTTCTAAAGAAAAAAATGTACCGCCTTTTGTTATTTTCCAAGAGCCATCTCTTATTGATATGACAATTCAATATCCAATTAATATGGAAGAATTGGCAAATATTGTGGGTGTTGGTATTGGTAAAGCAAAGCGATACGGCAAACCCTTTATTGAAATGATTGCGCAATATGTCGAACAAAATGACATTGAACGTGCGCAAGATTTTGTTGTGAAGTCAGTTGTCAATAAATCTGTTTTGAAAGTTCATATTATTCAAAATGTTGACCGTAAAATGCCTTTGGAAGATATTGCTTCATCTAAAGGTAAAACCATTGATGAAATCATTTCTGAAATTGAAAACATTGTTAGTTCTGGCACTAAAATGAACATTGATTATTATATCAATGATCAGTTGGACGAGGATGATCAGGAAGATATTTACGAGTACTTCTTAGAAGCGGAATCTGACAAATTAGAAGCCGCATTTGCAGAATTTGATGGTGATTATGAAGAAGAGCAACTTCGCTTAATGCGGATTAAGTTCATGAGTGAAATGGCAAATTAGATTTTTAGGCAATTATCAAAATTAGGGAATTCGAGAATTCAATTTGAATGACTGCATAATAATTTTTAAACATTGTACATTGACAATTATAACAAATCCAGCTGCGCTACTCTATCAGAAGACATAGAAAGATTCGCATTGGCTTCAAATTCTAGACATTTTGATTTTTGATCGCGTTTGACGGAAATTTTTAGGGTTGTGGTTTCTAAAAACATGATTTTATCCAAACCTTTTAAGCTCGAAAGCGAAATAATGATTTTTCCTTTACTTAGCCACGATTTTTTGTAGACTATATCCTCAATTTGAGCATAAGGAATAAAGACGTTTTTCAAATCGGACTTTAGGACATTCAAAATATTATCTGAAACTTGATATTCTATATGTATTCCATCTCTTTCCTCCCAAATAAAACCAATGGCTTGGGTCAACCCTAATTTAGGGTCGTCTGTTCTAAATTGTACTTTTGCCATAACTTAATGTTGGATATAATATAAATCAAATCACTACTGACCGACAAAACTAAAAAACAGGTGCATAAGAGTTCTACACGCTTTGTAAACATTGAGCAGTTCATTCTCTACCAAAAACCTACCCCCTCCCTTTTTCAGAATAATTGTGTTTGAA
>WTCE01000143.1 GCA_013138735.1 Crocinitomix sp.
CTGAAAGGCTAATTGCAAAATACGTAAAGGAGCAAGGAATTGAACAAGAGTATAAAAAGCTAAAAGAAAATCATCAATTGAAGCTATTTTAATGCCTCGCGGGCTTGCCCCGAGGATTATTTACTGGCTGCAGCTCTAATTCACAGCAATAGCTTCAGTCAAACTTATGGCCAAAACGGTATGGTTGTTTCAGACAATGCTCTTGCATCAAAAGTTGGAACAGCTATTCTAAAAAATGGAGGTAATGCTATTGATGCGGCTGTGGCTACGGCATTTGCATTAGCGGTCACACATCCGCAAGCGGGGAATATTGGAGGTGGAGGTTTTCTTGTTTATATGAATTCAGATGGCAATGCAACGACTATTGACTTTAGAGAAAAAGCACCTTTATTAGCTACATCTGACATGTTTTTAGATGAGGATGGAGAATTAATTAGAGGCAGCAATCACTATGGAGCAAAATCAATAGGAGTTCCAGGGACAGTCGCAGGGCTTTATTTAGCGCATCAAAAATATGGTTTGCTTCCATGGAAAGTATTGGTTCAACCTTCAATTTATTTAGCTGAAAATGGGGTGGAGCTGTCATGGACGCTTGCAGGTCATGCTAAAAGTTTTAATGCGAGTGCACAGCCTCAGTTTTTGAGAGACTATTACGATAATGAAGAAGGAGAGCCAACTCAGTTTGGTGAAGTATGGGTGCAAAAGGAATTAGCGAATACATTGAAATTGATTAGAGATAATGGTAAAGACGGCTTTTACAAAGGAGCTGTTGCCTCAGAAATTGCTGCGTTTATGAAAGCTAATGGCGGTATCATAACTATGGAGGATTTAAGTAAATATGAAGCTATAGAACGTGAGGCGATTTCAGGAACCTATAAAGGTTATGAAATCTTTTCCATGCCACCACCAAGTTCAGGAGGTGTTGCTATTATTGAAATGTTAAATATGGTTGAACAAGCCAACCTTGATACCATTCCATTTAACTCTACCAATTATGTTCACTTACTTGCCGAAGTAATGCGAAGAGCCTTTGCTGATAGAGCGGAACATTTGGGTGATCCAGATTTTAATTTGAATATGCCACTAAAAAGATTGACATCAAAAGAGTTTGCTAAAATGAGGTATAATAATATTGACTTTAAGCATGCTTCGGTCAGCGACTCTTCTAAATTTGGACAAATTTATGAAGGTGAAAACACAACACATTTATCTGTCATTGATAAAGATGGAAATGCAGTTTCAATGACCTACACACTTGAACAATCATACGGTTCAGGATTGGGTTCGTCTAAATTGGGCTTTATTTTTAATAACGAAATGGGTGACTTTAATCCGCAGCCGGGTTATACAAATAGTGGCTGGCTAATTGGTACAGACCCCAATATTATTGAACCAGAAAAACGAATGCTTTCCAGTATGAGTCCTACCATTGTGACAAAAAATGGAAAACCCTACTTAATTATCGGCAGTCCTGGCGGAAGAACAATCATTAACACTGTTTTTCAAACCATTTTAAATGTAATCGAATATGATATGCCTATTGAAAGAGCCATTGAGGTGATGAAAATACATCATCAGTGGCTGCCAGATGAATTGATTTTTGAATACGATTTAATGTCTCCTGATACGCAAAAGGCATTGGAGCAAATGGGGCACAATTTACAAGGAAGACAAAACTTAGGGCGATTGATGGGGATTTTGTGCACAAGCGAATCTAATGTTTATATTGGTGCTTCAGATTCTTCAAGCCCGGACGGAGCGGCAATTGGGTATTAGATAAAATCCAGCAGAAATGGCAAGCAGTTTTATTGAAATAGATGAGATAGGGTTTTGGGCAAATGATGCTTTTGTTGAAGCTGTGCAATTAACACTTATTGATGAAATTGAACACTCTCAATTCAATTCGGTAAAGTGGATAACTGAATATAAAGTGCAATTGGCGCTACAATCAATACCAATGATCTATGGAGGGATGTCATTGATGTTAGAAGAATATTTAGTTGACGATAGCAGAAAGGCCATTGTAATTGGATTTTGTGAATCGATTATTGATAAGATTGTGAGTGCTGAAACTTATTTTACGGGCTTACAATTACATGAATTCCGCAAAAGAGCTATGAGAATATTGCAAGAAAATGGGGAGTTGAATTTTAAAAGTGAAATTGAGTTTAACCGAGCAGTAGATAGTTCTAGTTGGAATCAATCATCTCTCATGCATACCGTAAAGCATAGGTATGTACAAGCTTTTGAACTAGTCATATCCCTCATTAAAGGCGAAATGAATACTACAGCATCTTCTCCCGAAGATTATTGGAATTATTAAGAGTTTTGATTTTAACAAGAACAATGAAAAGTAAATAAACTCCATAAAGAACGAACACTTAGGACGTTAATTCTGGTTTAAATAAGCACAAAAACCTAACCGTATAAAATTTTGACAACAATAAAAGCAAAACAAAAACATAGTAAAAATACTGCTGTCTATAGTATTTCCAGAGCACTCGAACGGGCATCCTTTTATGGAGTCCGCTCCCTAGTAATTATGTATTTAGTTACATCTACCTATTTGATCGCGATCGATCAAGCGTTTGAGATATTAGGATGGTTTCTCATGGCAATTATAGTTTCTAAAATTATTGGGGGGTTTTTAGGAGATTTAGTATTGAAAGGAAAACGTGCCGTACTTCTAGGTGGGATTCTCCAAACAATAGGTTGTTTTGTCCTATGTATTGAAGTTTTTGAGGCCGTAATAGCAGGAATGGGACTAATAGTTCTTGGATCGGGCTTATATGCGCCAAATATTTTAGCTCAATTCGCACGTTCCTATGTGAACAAAGAAAAAATCATGGACGCAGGTTTTTCCATTTACTATCTGGCAAGTAATATTGGCGCTTTCTTTGGTATTGTGCTTATAGGCCTTGTTGGTGAACGGTATGGCTGGAATTGGGGATTTATGGTGGCTGGTGGATGCATGTTAATTTCAACAAGCATTCTTTTATTTAGACAAGAAGAGCAAGTAGATATTTCATCAGATGATTCACAACCCAAAATAAAAAATGGTATTTCGCTACTCATTATTTGTTTTGTAGCAGTTGCCTTATTTTGGAATTTATACGGTCTCTCATTTATTGCATTTCAAGATATTCAGCAATCAATAAGTGAAATTCATTCAAGAGATGTCAATGTATCAACTTGGTCCGTTTTGAATAGCTATGCCATAATGTTCTTTGCGGCAGTTGCTGCGGTTGTTTGGTCGTATAAATATTATAATCAACTCATGAAAATGGTTGTTGGATTTTTGTTATTATCTCTTGCATTCGGTATCGTTTTATTTATCCAAACACCTTATACCGAAAATGCTACGTTTATTGCTCTTGCGGTTTCTGTAATCATAGCTTTGGCTGAGATACACATAAGTCCTGTTTTGAATTCAATTGTAACACGCGCTATTAATCCTAAATTTTTAGCAATTGCATTTAGCATTACCTTTCTGCCAGGTTTAATTATAACAGAATTACTCGCTAACCTGAAATACGATTATATTGCACAGCTTGATAATACAACGATTCTTATAATTGGTGCTTCCAGTCTCGGTATAATCGGTTTAACGCTGTTGATTCTTGTTAAATTGGGAATATTGAAAACTAGTTACAAAGCCTAAATATAAAGCACCTAAAAGTCTAACAAAAAAATAAAAATGGGAATATTTGATAAAATTTTTAAAAAAGATAAGCCAGTCGAAAATAGGGCAATCGTAAGAAATGACGCTTGGAATTTTTATACATATCAATATGAAGATCAAGGTAAAACATTCAAGGCGTTAATTGAGTTTGATGACATGCATGCCAATGAAACGAATCATGCTATTTTAGGAAGTGGATTGCGACTGATCCTTTATGTTAGTCCAGAATATTGTTCGGAAAATGGTTTGGCTTTAAGAGATGTCGCCATGGAATTATTAACCATTCAAAAAAGACTTTTAGCTGGAATTAAATCCGATTCACGGTTAGTGGGAAAGATGAGTTATGGCTATTTAGTAGACATGGCGTTCCAAACAAATAATATAAGTCAATTAAAAACCGAACTCGCTGACATTGAAATTAATCATAGAATAATTAAAAAAGAATTCCGCGAATATGAAAATTGGGCATTTTTTGATGAAAAAATTAAACCTGATATGTTTTACAAGCAAAAAATTGCTGATAGAAACACCATTGGGCAGCTAATAAAAGCTGGTAGTGATCAAAATGCTGTACACGAATTAGAGCACTTTTTTATAGGCGAAGAGGAACGATTGCAGTTTGTCAGCGAACAATTAAAACCACAGGGCTTTGAGCTGGATTATATTAAGGAAGGTAAAATGCTTTTAACGCAGCATTTGAAATTAGATTTAGAAGAAATTTCTAAACATACCGGGAAAATTAAAATGTTTGCAGAAAAGGTTGGAATCATTTATGATGGTTGGGGAACTAAAATTGTAAAGTAAATGAAGAGATTAAAGAGCGTTTCTATAACGTGTTTTGTTGTTTTAATTGCAATAATTACTTCCTGTGTGCAAGACAATAGTCTACAAGACCTATTAGATACAGGAAGAGAAACCTTTAATGAATTGGCTGAAAATCAAAAAGAAAATCAGGATTGGCGTCACAAACTAGCTGAAATTGACAATATTGCGGATACGAACATTTCCTGCGCAATCAGTTATACAGATTCAATGCTGAACCTTAATTCTGATGATTACCAAAGGAAACAGCTTCTATGGATTAAAGGAGAATTGTCCTACGAAATAAATGAAATTAGCCGAGCCTATGATAGTTTTCAAATGGCAGAAAATTTGGAAAAAAAAATAAGCCCAAGGGATAATATAAATATGGCATCATGTCTGGTTCTTATGGATCAAGAGGCAGAAAGTCTTGATCGGATAATGAAGGCCATTGATGTGAATGAAGATCATTATTGGTATCTCGGAAATTATTATGAAATTTTGAAAGATAAAGAAGCGGCAATTGAAGCCTATTCAGTTCTAGCGGGCTCAAATAAAGTCTATGAATATTACTCAATTCGTATAGATGAATTGGAGAACGATTCGTCCTTTTATTCAAAATTTATCTTTCGATATACCAGATTGAATGGCGGTTTAGTCCTTGTTCCAATGAATTAAAATAACTTCAATCAAAAAGAGAAAAGTATTGGGTTACCCAATAAAAAAAATATTGGCAGGTTCGGCACATGATTATATTTTGAGGTATCCTCCATATACGTTACCTGAATTCTCTATTTTAGAGGACAATCAATTTAGTCGAATTGAATAATATTGAAATTTTGAAGAACTTCCAGAAAACACTTTACAAAATAGGGCTTCTAAAGCTTTCACCGAAAAAAGTGAAGGAATGGACTGATTCGAACCAGCCGAATAAGCTTTTATTTGCACTTCAAAAGGGCGATTATAAATTGCGAATTCTGGTCTTAGAAGGTTTAAATAAACTTAAAGTAGAACAATTAGAAGAAATCTTGCTCAGCTCATTATCTGATCCTATTCGACCCGTTTCAATATGCGCTTGTGATTTATTGGAAAGTATTGATGCTTCAGGCATGTTTAAAGAAGAGATTGCTTGCAAAAAAAAGTATTGGGTTGCCCAATTAAAAAATGAAAAGGACAATTTGTGGAAAAAAAATAACCTTTCATTCTCAACACTGTGGCAAAAAGCAGATAGTCTTGAAATGAAACGCGCAGGTAATTTTGAAGCAATGAAAAGTAATATGGAGCCACCCAAATAAAGCCGAAAAGAGTATCTTTAAGGTAATCTATCTGGTAAAAACAAAACAGCAAAAACATGTCCGTAAACCTGAATATTAGTTTCGAAATTCACAACATAAAAGAAATTCACAGTCAAAAAGATGAAATTAAAAGAGATGAAATATTCGAAGCTGCAAATAAATTTCTAGCGGAAGTAGGTATCTTGTCGCAAGGAATGATTGTAGACTTTTTAGGACAGGACGGAAACCTTGTAGGGTATACAACATCTCCAATTATTATATCCCGTTCACATTTATGGGTGCCAGATGTTACTAAAAAGTGGAAAGAAATGGCTATCAGAATTATGGGGACTTCTTGTAAGCCGTTTGTGGCGGTTGAATATCCGGATGAAGAGATGGAGGATGATTACGAAGACGAAGAAATGACTTCCGTGATATCGGAAGAAAAAATGCCGACTAACAAAAAGAATGAAGCTAAGTCGGTTTTGCCAGATTCTCCAGGGCCGAAGCCATGGTGGAAGTTTTGGTGAAAAATGAATCAGGTTACTAGCTGAATTGAGAAGTTTAAAGCAATATAAAACAAAACGCTATGGCAGTTAATAAACTGAACACGTTTAAAAACCATTTAGGTTATAATGGTAAAAAAGTGAATGAGGAAAAAGCGATACTTATTTTAGAAAAAATAGGCGTAGACGCTACCAATGAAATTGGTGAAACGCCGTTGATTATTGCCGCGTATTTGGAAAGAGTTGAAGTATTGAAAATAATTATTGATCAGACCAATAATATCGATTACAAAATTGAAGGGCAAATAACCGAATCTGCATTGTTAGAAGCTTGCGGGCAAAGACGTTTGGAAAGCATTAAATTGCTTGTCGAGGCGGGAGCTAATTTAGAACAGGTTAATAGATTTGGATTAACGCCTTTGTCGAAAATATTTACAAATGCTTTTTCAGACCCAATTCCAACCGCAGAGTACTTAGTTTCTAAGGGAGCTAAAATCACAAAAAGAGTTGTGGAAATGGGAAGTGATTGGGATAAGGAAAAGTTTCGCAACTTTTTAGCAGACATTAACTTTAGTTTGGATAATTCGTTATCACCAGATGAAAAGCCCGATTTAATTGAAAAAGCTGAAAAGAAGCCAGCTGAGGAAATTGATATTGCGCAAATCCATCATGTTGTAAATGCTGAGAACTATTTTCAAACACTAAAAGTTATCTGGCAAAATTTTGTTCCAAAATCAGGACAAGCAGATACCGTTCAAGGTGAACTGTTAAGAGCAATTGAAAAGTTAAGAGATGAGGCACATAGAAATGGTAACATTAATTTCCAAGAAGATTGTCATGGGATTTTAATCAATTATCTAAGAACTTATTTAGGGAAAGAATCGAATTTTTCTGATGCTCTTAGAAAAGAGATTAACGACGATTTAGATCGATTAACGATAGAGAACATGCCTTATACAAAGGACGATATCTATGACAGAATATCTAGCCGAATTGTAGATTGGTATCTTTTTAATCCAACGCTTTTAGCCCATGCCAAAAACGGAAAATTGTACTGCTGATCAAGGCGAGTATTATCAAGTTAATAGTACAGTCCTGTAACCATACGCCAAGTTTTGGATATATTGTCTAAAACCTATTTGTCGCTTTTTATTTCATAATACAGTATGAAAAAGAATTTGTTTATCATTTTAATCCTTTTGAGTCCGAACCTTTATTCTCAGGTTAGTATGGATTCAATTATGGATGTATTACTTTATTCAAAATCATATCGCAAAATTGATACAATTTCATATTTAATGAAAGACTATGTGAGGTTTGAAAGTATAGATGAAACAAATTCTTATGATGTTTATCTTGATTCAACTGGCAAGTTGAGCGAGGACCTTGGATTATCAATGGTTTACAAGGAGTTTGATAAAGAAGGGCGGATTATTAAAAGAATTGGTTTAAATATAGAAGGATATTATTCTCTATGGGACTATTCACCAATCATTCATACACGTTATTGGGGTGATTCAACAACAGAAGACCACTTTTCGAGGGATTATTCATTTGATGAACGGGTAATAACAATCAAAGATTCCCATGCCAGGAAAATTGAAGTAATCGATTATGATAAAAATCTAAAAATAATTTCTCATCAGAAGAAGGTTTATGACGATTTATTAAACGAACTTATAATTTCATATTATGATTCCGTAGGAAACATTAAACCGAATAATTATGGGGTTGCATTTCACTATTTAAGGTTTGATCCAAATGATTACACACTGTTTTTAGGAGAGCAATTTTTTGATTTGGAAATGAATTTAGTAGAAGCCGACCATGGACATCACTTTCCATATCATGAACCCGCATTAGGCTATTCACATATCAAAAGAGTTAAAGAAAAAGACCAATGGGTAACTAAGTATTATAATTTACAAGGAAAACTTATTTGTGAGGGACATTCCGGGTACTTTCTTATGTTAGACTAAGCCAGATTTAAACTTGCTACAATTCCTCTTTCCAATAAGCAAATTCAAAAAATAAGATACCCTTCCTGTAACTTTTACTCCGTCAAATTGTTTAACTAGAAAGCAAGAATATGAAACCTTTCAGTCAAATTATTTCGTTCAAACAATTGAATAAAGCTAGGTGGAATTGTACCTGCAATTTTTCATCATAATTAACCGAAATCTTGTAAAAAAGGATTTAAGATGGGCCATCTTAATCCAATTTGTTCGCTCAAATGATCCAATTTACCTAGGATGATTATTTGAGAAATTACACTTTCAAATCAAAAAAACCAACACGTATTTAATTCCAAAAGTTGGAGTTGAACTTGCCCAAACTATGCTTTAAAGTATGGCAAGTTTTTGTAATGAACATTAACATTCAAATAAAATCCCTATGTCTAAATTTTTCCTTTTAATGGCCTTAATTTTTTCAGTAAATGGCTTTAGTCAAGATCCTGAATTTTCACAATTTTATGCTAACCCTATTTATTTAAATCCTGCCTTGGCTGGATCACAAATTTGCCCCCGATTGAATATGAATTATCGCAATCAATGGGCCAACATTTCGGGCGCTTATGTCACCAACAGTGTTAGTTATGATCGTTACGTGAAACCTTTGCACGGCGGCATTGCTATAATGGTGACGAATGATATGGCCGGCAAGAACACAATTAATTGGTCTACCATTAATTTGGCTTATTCTTACCATGCAAAGATTACCCGTAAATTTTCTATGCTATTTGGGGGACAAGTCACGTGGAATCAAAAGTTTTTAGATTGGAGCAAACTAACTTTTGGTGATCAAATAGATTCATACCGTGGATTTATTTATCAAACCGGTGATTTACCAAGCGCCTTGCTTAACGCAAACAGTTCATGGTCAACTGCAGGCTTTTTTGATGTCTCGGCAGGAATTGCTGGCTTTTCTGAGCATTTCTATTTTGGTTTTGCGGCAAAGCATCTCAATACGCCCAATGAAAGTTTGAAATTGGGTGGTGCTTACTTACCTATGCGTTTTACTGGCCACGCTGGCGCAACAATTCCCTTTGGAGGAAAATCACAATACAGAAATACAACCTCCATTTCTCCGAATATAATTTACACCCATCAACGCCATTTTAAACAATTGAATATAGGAACCTATATCAAGCATGGGCCAGTTACTGCTGGTGTTTGGTGGCGAACTGGAGATGCCTTTATTTTGACGTTCGGATTAGAAACGGGGCCGTTTCGATTTGGTTATAGTTATGATTTAACCATATCTGAATTGACCAATGCTACTGGCGGTTCTCATGAATTGTCCCTAGGTTTTAATTTTGCTTGTAAAGGACCTCAAACTAATTATCGTACTGTAATTTGTCCAAGTTTTTAAGAATGGTTATTAGCATTTCCTTATCTTTAAAAACATCAACCCCAAAATGCACTTTAAATGCCAGTCTATCTTGAAGCAAATAATGAAGAATGGAAAAACCAAATCAAAGGTTTAACCCAATTAGCAGAAAATGGAAATGCGGCCTGTTTGGTTCATTATAAGAAGAAGGTATTCCTATTTACAATAGTCTCAACTGATTTTTCGAAGAATGAAATCGAAGTTAATATTGGAGACTCATTGCATCCGCAACTTTTCAACTTTTCTGATTTGAATTTAGTCCCTATAGTCCAAGATGGGGTGAGTGATTTGCCAGAGCGCGTGATTACCGATTTAGAAAATGCGCAACTTTGTTTTGCAGATATTAGCGCACATTTTAATCCGCAGGACGCTATAATTATTCAAGCAAATAAAATTGTAAAACCATCTCATGACGTTGTCTACGGTTTTTTAAACGGTGTTGGTGCAGATGCTCAATTAGTTGATCTCGAATATGAAGAGACCTCTGCGAATATAGATTTTTATCATTGCGACGAGGAATATGAGAGGATTATTCCGGGTGCGCCTATTCTTGATAAAAAAGGGGAGTGGGTTGGAATTGTTTTAACAGGCATGCAAGGGCCAGGAATTGCGTTTGGGTTTTCGACAACAGGTTTGTTAACGTTGATGGACAAAATTATCGCAGATGAAACTCCAAATGATGTGTTCTCAAGAGGTGAAAAGAGAAGTCGCGGTTGGGGGAAAAAAAATTATTCAAAAGATGTTGATCCAGCAATTGAAGATTTTATGGAATATTCGTTTCCGAAAATGGATGACGCCATGGAAGAACTTATTGAAGAACCCAAGGAAGAAAGTGGTGCAAGAGATGTAGATTTCGAAGATACAGATGAGACTTTTGTACGCTTTCATGTTTTGTATGGGACTAATCGCCTTTTAGGCCATTCTAAATCTGATGGCAGCGTTACTTACACGAATAAAAGAGATCAGGAAATGCATCTTGGTATTTGTGAAGTGAGCATTCCAAAAGCACATAAGATGGGAGAAATTGAGCGCCCAGGATGGTTTCGGAATTTGTTTTTTGGAGAAAGTACAAAAAAAGATTTTACGATTCTCTATAACGAAAAGTTAGAGCAAGCAAGATTTCTCGCCTTGCTAAATGGTGAAATTGGTGCATCTGCTGAGGAAGATTTGCTCTTATTTATCCATGGGTTTAATGTGGACTATGATGCCGCTATGATGAATGCGGCACAACTCGGATATGATTTGAATTATAAAGGATGCGTCACGGCGTTTTCATGGCCATCATTAGGAACCGTCCCAGGATATGTGGCAGATACTGCTACTGCTCGTGCCTCAGCTCTTTATTTGGCGAATTTCATAGAGATGGTGGGGAACCGCGCAAGAAAAATGAACATTATTGCCCATAGTATGGGTAATGTTGTATTGACAGATGCCTTGATCATTCTCAAAAATGAAAATCGTTTGCCAAACGCACAAATCAATGAAATTATTTTAGCCGCTCCAGATTTGGATAAAGACATTTTTGTGCAACAAATCATTCCTAAAATTAAAGATATAGGCCGTTTCACACTATACGCATCTAGTAATGACAAAGCCTTAATTGCATCTCGAACAATTAGAGCAGGTTATAATCGGCTAGGTGAAGGTGGTGAATATATTACTATTGTAGATGGTTTAGAATCTATTGACGCTTCAGACGTTGATACCAGTTTGTTGGGTCATGGTTATTTTACAGACACACTATCCTTAATTAACGATATCCATCAAGTTTTAATGGGCGAATTACCCCACCAGCGAATTTTAATTGAACATTTACGACCAACTAGAGGAGAACTATTGAAGTATTGGAAATTTAAGGCAACTTGATATTAGCTAAACTTACTAAATGCGCTTCGCTGATCCCGATCTGCGCTTCGCTGGGTTTGCAACCCTGCGTAACTAACAAATATATGGAATTTGTAATTCCAAAGAACCTCAAAATCCAGGCTGCGGAGTGGCTCTGCTGCTGCGCCACAAGTTTCGCTGGATTTGCAATCCTGCGACCGCAAGATGTAACAATAAAAAGGAACGGATAATTGGGGTCAATCTTCAACAAACAAGTAATGCAGGATTGCAAATCCTGCACAGCATAATTAATACGTACTAAGCTTCACTTTTTCCTTAGAACAGGCTTCGCTGGATTTGCAATCCTGCGACAGGAGCATGATTTGACTTGGTGAATTAACACCTTTTGATGTTAGAACAAACCTACTCACCATCATAAACCAAATCCCCATCCAAATACGTTTTAACAATATAAGTGGATAGAATTTCACTCGCTTCAACTTTCATAATGTCTTGTGTCAACATGACAAAATCCGCCGCCTTACCAACCTCTAACGATCCTCTTTCATTCTCTTCGAAATTCGAGTATGCAGCCCAAATCGTCATTCCTCTTAAAGCTTCTTCTCTTGTTAAAACCTCATTTGGATAAAACCCTTCGGCAGGAAATCCATCTCGGTCCATTCGGGTGATAGCCGCATAAAACGTTTCAAGTGGATAAATACGCTCAATTGGGAAATCAGTTCCCAATACGATTTTCCCTGATTTTTCTAGTAGCTTTTTATAGGCATATGCAAAAACAATGCGTTCAGAACCCAATCTTTTTTCTGCCCAGCGCATGTCTGATGTGCAATGCGTGGGTTGCACGGATGGCAAAATTCGAATGGCTTCAAATAAATCAAAATCAGCCTCATCTAAAACCTGTGCATGTTCAATTTTCCAACGGTGATCCATTTTGTCTTGAATCACTTGTGCATAAATATTTAGCATAGTTCTATTGGCCGAATCCCCAATGCAATGGGTGTTGATTTGGTAATCAATTTCTTTGGCAAGTAGCGCAATGTCTAAAAGATCAATTGTATCGCGGAGCATAAATCCAAGGTGATTGTGTTCGTCAGCATAAGGCTTTAGCAAACAAGCTCCTCTTGATCCTAGTGCACCATCAGCGATTATTTTAAATGAACGAATATGTAAATTCCCCTTTTTATAAATTCCTTGATCGGTAGAAAATTTCATGTTTTCATCATCCGGAAAAAGCATGGCGTAATCCTTAATTCTGAGTTCGGCGTTGGCGTACCACTCCACATATAATTCACGATCCACCGACTCAATTCCGGCATCATTAATAGAAGTAAGGCCAGCAGCAAATAGATTCTTCTCTGCTCTTTGTAAAAAGGTTAATTTCTTATCAGGCGCCATTTCCGGAATACATTGCGCAACAGAATCGTAAGCATTGTCCAATAATAAACCAGTTAATACGCCGTTTTCTACACCAATAAATCCACCTTCAATTATTGTCTCGCTTGTGATGCCCGCAATTTCTAAAGCCTTTGCATTGGCCAAAGCCGCGTGACCATCAACACGTCTTATTAAAAGTGGTTTATCTGGAAATAAGTCGTTAAAAATGGCATTGTTCGGAAATGAATCTACTTCCCAAAGTGTTTGGTCCCATCCGCGGCCTTCAATCCATTCCAATTCATTTGTTGCTTCATAAGTCTTTACACGTTCCACTACTTCATCAAAAGAATTGCTCCCATTTAAATCTATTTCGCTCAGTGATTTGGCATAACCTAAAAAATGGCAATGTCCATCATAAAAACCGGGATAAATAGGGCGCATTTGCGCATCTATAACTTGGTCGCATTTATAACCATTTAATATTTCGCGTTCAGGTCCCAATTGAATAATTTCACCATCTCTAATGGCCATGGCTTCATAAATTGTGAAGTTTTCATCACAAGAATAAATTTGCGCATTGTGTATAATTAAATCGGCTTGGTCTCCTTGATAACAGCCTGTTAATGCCAAAGAAAAGAAAGAGATGATAATAATAAGATTATACTTCATTTTTTAATGGTTTAAGTAGTATGCATAAAGTGAGGATGAATAATAATTCGGACGCAATCTTATACCGAACAATAGCGCCTAAAATTGGTGTCGTCCATCCAATTAGTAATAAGATGAGTAGGGCTGAAATTACAAAATACATAAGTAAATACTTTTCTTTGGGACTTGTTTTTTTTCGATTGATCAAAACAAAAATCGCAAAGCCAATCAAAAGTAGATTACTTGCAAAAGGGAAATATTTTAAAGTACTTCCTGGATCCCAAGGGTAAGGTCGAATAATAGTGTTTTGCAGTACTTCGGGAATGGAGGTTAAAAGCGTTGTTCGATTATAGTTAACAGCTGTAATCGGAATATAACTCAATGATGGTGGTTGAATTAAATAAACACCATATTCTTTTTGCATATTTGGAGCAATGGTGAAAGGATGAAAAGGATGCGGCCCAAATAGTTTGTACTCTCCTGTGGTTTCAGTTAATACAGTGATTTTTTTATCCGCATTAGATTCGAAATTATTAAGATGTTCATAATCAAAAGCGCAAAAAGAAGAATCCGTCACAAAGAAAATCCCACCTTTTCCCATATTGATTAAATCCTTTTGTTTGTAAGATACCTTATCCAATAAATTAATTTGAGAGGGCGCATAGGTAAGCGCAACTGTAACAATCACAGTTAAAATAGGGAAGATCCATAAAACGGCCCTTTTCCATTTCCATAAAACACCAACTATAATGAGTGGTGATAATGATAGTATGATTAAACCTACATGTGGCTTATTAAAGAGTAACATCAACACACCAACTATAACAATGATGAAATTTAAGAGAGATCTTTTCTGAAACAAATTAAACAAACCGTAAAAGAATAAACCAAGTGATAGAATCAATAAGGATTCTTTTGTGATTCCTGAAGTCCAAAAAGCAATGGAGGGAAAAGCAACCATTAAAAAGAAGCACAATTGTGGATTGGCCATGAACTTAACAAATGTCTTGTAAAGCAATGAAATTCCCAAATAGGCTAAAAAGGAAAGCACAATGGCATGGGTATAAATATTTCCAAATGAAATAAAATGGATAATAGAATTAATTCGAATAATCAGGCGATTGTCATTGATGAAGTCACCATTTTCACCATAGCTCCAAATATTGGTTTCACTTAAAATGGTTTGATCAAATAAGGCGGGTTCATCAGCAATACCGAACAATAGCTTTAAATATTCAAGCGGATTAGCGCTTCCAAATTCGCATAGAATTCTACTGTCGTTCATGAAATTGTAAGCATCACCATACAATTGACCATTTCCGTAAAACTGACTAAAGACTAATATAAAGGCAATAGAAAAGCCCAATTTTATTCCCCAACCTATTAATAATGTCCGTTTTGACAAAGGCAAATGCCCACTGATTCGCCATAGGCAAAAAAATGTTAGAAATAAGACTATGATTAAGCTGAACAATTCCATTTTCCGTGTCGCAAAATTAAGAAAATGGGGAGATAAAGAGGTACGTTATAAATTGTTGAAAAAAATGAAGAACTATTCTTTTAAAAGCAGGACAAAAAGGGTGAGAATAACTACTTTTGTGATCTAAATTTATTTAGCACAACAAATGGATAATAAAACACAAGTACCTGCAACAGTTGAAGAGGCTATTGATCTCGGATTATTAGCGACTGAATTTGAGCTGATTAAAGAAGCAATGGGTCGAACACCAAACTTTACAGAACTATCAATTTACTCTGTAATGTGGTCGGAACACTGTTCTTATAAGAATTCAATTAAATGGTTGAAAACTTTGCCTAAAGACGGACCACAGATGTTGGTTAAAGCTGGTGAAGAAAATGCCGGATTGGTTGATATAGGAGATGGCGTAGGCTGTGTATTTAAAATCGAATCACACAATCACCCGAGTGCATTAGAGCCTTATCAAGGTGCAGCAACAGGGGTTGGTGGAATTAACCGCGATATTTTTACAATGGGTGCTCGCCCAATAGCGCAATTAAATTCTTTGCGTTTTGGAGACATTAGTTTAGATCGTACAAAGTGGTTAGTAAAAGGTGTGGTAAAAGGAATTGGCGATTATGGAAACTCATTTGGAGTTCCGATTATTGGCGGTGAAACCATGTTTGATAAATGTTATAATACAAATCCACTTGTTAATGCATTCTCTGCTGGGATTCTAGAAGGGAAAATGATTTCTGCAACTTCTGCAGGACCAGGTAACCCAGTTTATATTGTAGGTTCTGCTACAGGTAAAGATGGAATTGCAGGTGCAGCATTTGCAAGTAAAGATATTACAGAAGAATCTTCTGACGATTTACCTTCTGTACAGGTAGGAGATCCATTCCAAGAAAAACTATTATTAGAAGCCACTTTAGAATTGGCTAAAACTGATGCAGTTGTAGGAATGCAAGATATGGGTGCAGCAGGAATCACATGTTCATCATGTGAAATGAGTGCTGCAGGTGATAATGTAGGAATGGATATTGATTTATCAAAAGTACCTACGCGCCAAAACAATATGAAAGATTGGGAAATTCTATTATCAGAATCTCAAGAAAGAATGTTGTGTGTAATTGAAAAAGGAAAAGAAAAAATAGTAGAAGATATTTTTGAGAAATGGGATTTACATGCCGTGCAAATTGGTGTTGTAACTGTCGGTGGTACAATTAACTATTCAATGAATGGTGAACTTGTTGCTTCTGTTCCTGCGGATTCATTAGTATTAGGTGGTGGTGCTCCGATTTATGATCGTGAGTATACTGAGCCAGCTTATTACAAAGAGTTTAAAAAATTCAATATTGATCAGGTTGAACAACCAGAAGATTTGACGGCAGTTGCAATGCAATTATTGCAGCATCCAAATATTGCCTCTAAAAGATGGATTTATGAGCAGTATGATTCAATGGTTGGAACGAAAACCATGACGACTAATCGTCCTTCAGATGCTGGGATTTCCAACATTAAAGGTTCAAATAGAGCTTTAGCAATGACGGTTGATTGTAATTCACGTTATGTAAATGCAGATCCGAATATTGGAACACAAATTGCGGTTTCAGAAGCAGCTAGAAACATTGTTGTTTCTGGAGGTATTCCAAGTGCCGTAACCAACTGTTTGAACTTTGGTAATCCTTACAATCCTGAATGCTACTGGCAATTTGTTGGAGCGATCAAAGGAATGAGTGAAGCTTGTCTGAAGTTTGAAACACCTGTAACTGGTGGAAACGTTTCTTTCTATAACCAAACTGTAATCGGTGGAGTTGAGGAACCTGTTTTCCCTACACCAACAATTGGAATGATTGGTGTTGTGAATGACAAATCAAAAATCATGACAATGGATTTTAAATCAAAAGGTGATTTGATTTTCATTATTGGAGAATCTAAAGATGATATTTCATCATCAGAATATTTAGTTTCTTACCATGGTATTGAAGCTTCTCCAGCTCCTCACTTCAATTTAAATGATGAGTTTGCTTTACAAGAAACAATTAAAGGATTAATTCAAAATGAATTGATCAATGCCGCACATGATTGCGCAGATGGTGGATTATTCGTAGCCATGACAGAAATGTCAATGCCAAATAAATTAGGATTTGATATTGTAACAGATGCTGAAATTAGAGAAGATGCTTTCTTATTTGGTGAAGCACAAAGTAGAGTAGTGGTAACCATTAACGAAGATCAAGAGGAAGAGTTTATCGAATTTATGATGAACCAAACCGTACCGTATACTTTATTAGGTCATGTGACTAAAGGTAAAATGTGTGTAGATGACGAACATTTCGGTTTTGTAACTGAGATTAAGGACCTTTACGATAATGCATTAGAAAAAGCATTAGCTTAATTTGAGGCTAAAATAAATTAGTAAAAATGGCGATTCAGTTTTGGGTCGCCATTTTTTTTGTGGCATATCAAAAGTTATTTAAGACAATTTCCAAATAGGATTTTTCCGAGCAACCCACCATTCGAAAGGAAGCTCGTTTGTGCCGTTTTCAAAAACTATTTCCTCTATTGGATATTTGGTGTGCAGCGCACTGAAGTGTTTGTCTACAGCTTTATGAATCCATTTGCAGGCCCATCTTCTATGTCGATTGAACTTACTCGCATTTGTGTTTCTTAACTGAAATTTATAGGGATCAGATGAATCTCCATCAAATTCAACCTCTAAAGGTAAAGTGCTAAATAATTCAAGCAAGTACTCGACACCTGGTTGATTGGTTTCTTTCTTAAATTTTAAACTAAAATTAAGCACCGAGTATGAGCGATAAACAAAAATATCTGGATAAGCTATTAGTACGAATTCTTGCTGATCAATCCATTCTTTTTCGGCCAGCATTTCACGCTTGACCTTGCCATTTGCATAGAAATAAATAATTTGAGAAAGCGCCAATAAGATCAATGTTATTATCAATGAAATTTGACTTGTATTCGATTCAGAGATGTCTGGGAAAAAGGAAAATAGCATTAAAAAGTTGAAGGCTGCAATCACGGAGAAAAAGAATAAAAGTTTACCTGCAAATAGAAAGTCCATCCAGCCCGTTATATTCCGTTGAACAGAGAGATGGTCCCTTTTTCTCCATATAGCGTTTGACGTTTCCTGAGCTTCTTCCCGTTCTTTTTCTTTTTGTGTTAGTTTTGATTCATGCTTGGATTTTCCGGCATTTTCGAGCTCTTCAAGCGATATTTTTTTCTTTGATGACATAAGGAAGTTAATTCGAAGATAATAAAATTAACGAACCAAAATGATCTGAAGCGCCTTTTCAATTTGTTGTGTAGAGGTTTTTGAAACACCAGTTTTTATCTGCGAGTTTTATCACTAAATAAGGCATCAATTTCAGCATAATTACTCTTAGTCTCTAATAGAGTAGAAAATTGGTCTAATCGGTTATGAAAATGTAATAGTTTTAAAGAGGATTGCAATGAAATTTGCCCAGTTCTTTCAAATCGTTTTAAGCTGCCTAAAGATATTCCAGAACGTTCGGCTAATTCACGCTGCAACAAATTGACTTGTTTGCGCAATTCCCGGTGATCTTCGGCTATCTTGACCAAAGTTTCGGCAGGTAAAAGATTTACTGAGTATTTATTCATTTAGCTAATATATTAGCCATGTTTAAATGTTTTAATTAAATTTAATAGCATTCGTAACTTCAGAAAAAGCACGAAACATTTCAATCACTCCACAGTAACGTTCAACAGATAAATTCACAGCTTTAGTTAATTTTTCACGATCTAAATTTTCGCCAGTAAAGTGGTAAACAATATGTGTTGATTTATAAATTTTTGGATGCTGATCAGTTAATTCGGCTGTGACGATTATGGTAATCCCATCTACGGCAATTCTCATTTTTTTAATGAGTGAACCTAAATCCATTCCAGTACAACCTGCTAAAGAAGTCAACATTAACGATTTTGATCTAAGGCCACTATCCGTACCTCCGAATTCTTCTGATGCATCCAAATTAACCACACCTTCGTTGCTCTCTGATGTGAAATGCATATTGCCGTGCCATGTCGCTTTTACTGTATCGCTCATCAAATTTATTTTGCTATAAAGTTAATCAATTGGGAATTTGTTTATCAAAATTATTGGATTTAAAACTGATCGATTTACGGACTCCTATTGCTAGATTATTCTACTTTATTCTAAAATAAATACATACCGAACTTCTTTGGGTTAGCTCAATATCTTTGCTTAAATTTAGCGTATGGAAAAATGCTTGCAAGTAAATAAACGTAAAGAATGAAGCGAAGTTTTGTTATCATAATCGCACTTTTTTTTGTTTTGGCTGCCTGTAAAAAGAAAGGCTTTAATTCAATCTCAGAAACGAATGAGTTGGGTAATGCAATTGATCATGCGGACGCTACTGACTGGATTGAAGATGAAGGGGCTTGGTCAAATAAAATAGAAAAATTAATGGGAGAAGGATGTGACTTGGGAGCATACGGAAACACGAGTGAAGTTGTAATTCTTCCTGCATATCCGAATCCTTTTACAACTTGGACAGAGGTCTATTTTAGTACGGGTGATTCATGCTTGATCAATGTTTTATTGGTTGACAAACAGAATAACTCCTACTTTAGAGAATGTTTTCAATTGAATGGTGGTGACGCTATCATTGGGATTGACGCGAACGTATTCGAACTTTCTTCAAACAAATACTATCGACTTTATTATGATTTTTCAAATTCAAGTGGAGAGTCTTTTTATAAAGGACATGGTGATATAAAAACACTTTAGCAATGACTGATGATTTTTTTGATTTTATAAAAGCACCTTCAAAGGAACATTTTCTTAAATCTCAACGGCACGTTATTGAGCATAAGAATTACGATCCTTATACAGGTGAATTGGATGATTTAATGGCTTTTATGGATGCCAAAGATTTTCAAAAAGTAATTGATTTTAAAAGCATTAATACATTATTGAGTCCAAGTGCCCATTTAATGAAACATCATGCTGCAAAGCAAATTAATGATGATTTAAATGCTAAGTCAGAGTGGTTTCTATTCAATAAAATACTGGATAATTTATTAATGACTGGTGATGGTTCGAAAGAACAACCTTATTTGGTTACTCAAATTTCTGATGAACGAGACATCATTCAAAGTATGGAAGATGAGGTGCTCAGACAAAGCTTGGTCAAGGCTGACGGTAAATCCTACGACTTACTCAATACAAAGTCTGGAAAAGCTATTTATTTTGATATTACACAATGTATGGAAGCCCTTGCTGCAAAATTCAATGCAGATCCGGTAGAAGAAGCAGAAGCAACGAAGGAAGAAGATAATATTACCGAAACCCCAACAGATGAACCGCAAAAAAAGTGGTGGAAATTCTGGTAATTCATAAAATTTATGTTCCTTGAAAAATGGAGAAATAGGGCTCTAATAAGCATAGTCGTAGGACTATTAATTAGCGAACTCTTATTTGTGTTTTCAGGTTATATATATCGTATTAACGGATTTATTCTGGCTATCATTCTTTATATAGTCATTACATTTTTATTTAGTTGGTACTTAGGGTATAAGATGGAGAAAGAAATATACCAAGACGCTGATGAAGAGATCTTGGATGATATCGATATCTAGCGTTTTTCAGTCGGTAAAACGCGTCTTAATTTGAGGAATATCAAAAGGTAAGCGTCCTTAACAAACATAATAAAGGTGATGGAAGTTTTGGCTGGTATTTAAAAACAATACTTAAGGCCAAATAAGGCCTGCTGCGATTTTAGTTCATAGTAATAATATCTATGTACAAACTTTATGGTTAATGCGAAATTCGGGATTAATTCATAATTAACACCTATCATTCCACCAAGAAAAAGACCGTCGGTATAGGTAAGTTTAAAATATTCTTGATAATCTTCATAATAGTAGGTGACCGAATCTTTTATGGTTCGCGTCTCTAATATATTGAAACCTATTTGAATCCCCACAAAAGGAGTGAACTTATCCATTTTATATGCATATATCAAAGGGATGCTGATGGCGAGGTCAGACCAAATCACTGTTCTGTTTATCCGGCGATAGAGCTGTCCGTCACCGGCATCATAGAGTTCAATTAATTCCTTTTCTTTTTCCTGAATGAAGTCAAAACTTAAACCTGTTGTAAAACCGTGTTGGTTCTTAAAGTGATTGTAGGAGAATTCCAGTTGATAAGACGGAGACAAAAGTTCGTCTTTAATCGGTTCAGGATGAAATCCAAAAATTCGAGAAACACCTACACTCGCATTTATACCGAATGTATTTTCTTTATCCAAATCCTGCCCATGCAACGTTTGACTATTCGCAAGGGCATAGATGTTTAGCGTTATGACGAGGAGAAATTTCATGTTTTCTTTGTTCAATTAGATAGAAAGGTAAATAAATTACTTCGAATCAATGCTGGTTTTGCTGCTTAATGGTTCTCATATTTTTCTTTCTTCGTCGCGCGTTTCAAAATGAGCAATAGCAAAACTGAAATCAAACTCAAACCTGATATAATCAACCACGTTTTATCAAAGCCAATATTGTCAATTAATTGCATGCCGCCATTGTGACTGAAAATATGCGCAAAAGAGAAAGCCATCATGTAAAGTGCCATATATTCTCCTTTATTTCCTAGATTGGATCGTTCCATAGCGAATGCATTTGAAAAAGGAAAAATGATCATTTCACCAAAGGACATTAAGAATAACCCAATTATCAACACACCACTCCAGTCTGTCATGACCAGTATAATAAAACTTGCCCCGGTCATTAAAGCACCAATAATCATTAAATTGAATTTTGATCGTTTAGAGCTCTCCAACCATTTCACCAGCGGCATTTCAAATAGGAAGATCAAAATACCATTCCCCGCAAATAGCAATCCAATTTGAAACTCCGTTAAATGATGTCCGTCTTTATAGTAAAGCGGAACAGTAGAAAAGTATTGCATAAAAACCAAACCAAATAAGAGTATTGCAACTATAAATATCAAATATTTCCCATCTGTATAAGCTGATTGTCGATTGGCAACGGGCGCCTCTTTAGCAACGGGGGACTTTTTTGGATTAAATAACCATAAAAAAAGTACTCCCGCTAAAACACAGGTAATCCCATCCACCCAAAACAATCCGCCATAGCCCGCATTAACAATTATTATTCCGGCAATAGCAGGTCCTGCTGAAAAACCAAGGTTTATCGCTAAGCGAATTAATGTTACCGATCGTGTTTTATTTTCGGGCTTACTGTATGATTGTAGTGCAACAAATAATGCAGGTCGAAAAAGGTCTGCAACTGTTGTCAAGATGAAAATACTCAAGCATAAGTAAAAGAAGTCTGCTACATACTGAATTCCAACAAAAAGAATACCAGACGCAATTAAACTGAATACCATAATTTTATAGGCGCCTAGTTTATCCGTCAATTTTCCGCCTAACCAACTTCCTGCAACTGAACCTAAACCAAAAGCACTCATTACCCAACCTACATCTGTTAATGAGAATTTTAATTCTTCCGTCAAATACAGCGAAAGAAACGGGATTACCATAGTGCCCGCTCGATTAATTAAGGTAATTAAAGCGAGCCACCAAACTTCCGTTGATAAACCTTTGAATGAATTAAAGTATAATTTAAATAAATGTGCCATTTGTGCAAAAAAAAGCCCGTTCCAACTGTGAAGTCGGAACGGGCGCAATATTTATAATGATTAATTAATCTACAATATTATGTGCTTATTCCGATAGGTCCTCTTAGGACATCTAACCGTCGTATTCAAATATTTATAGACTAACTTCATTGTGTTTTCTTTTTTTTATCAAGCCAAATATATGACAATTTATGATTTAGTTCAAGTCACTCAGAAAAAAAGTAAGTTGATTGCAAATCTATCCTTCTATCTTTGTAGGATAAATCAACGAATAATAAATGCATTTTTTAGAACTACAACTCCATAACAATTTACTCAAAGCAATTTCTGAGCAAGGATATAAAGAACCGACTTTAATTCAGGAAAAAGTAATTCCATTAGTACTTGCAGGAAAAGATGTCATAGGTTCTGCACAAACAGGAACTGGAAAAACGGCGGCTTTTGCTTTGCCAATTTTACAAGCCTTGTTAGAATCAGGACATGTTGTAAAACGTGGAAAAAAAATAGCGGCTTTAGTTTTAAGTCCTACACGTGAATTGGCGGTGCAAATTGATGAAGCCTTTAAAACTTATGCCAAACACACGAACATAACTAGTGCTGTTGTTTATGGAGGAATGTCCATTGAACCTCAAAAGGATATGTTGAATAAAGGTGTTGACGTATTGGTTGCAACTCCTGGGAGGTTGTTAGATTTATTCAAACAAGAGTGTTTTGATCCCACATTTATTGAAACGTTAGTCATAGATGAGGCGGATATGATGATGGATATGGGTTTTATTGATGACGTTCAAAAAATTGAGAAAATTTGTCCAGAAGAAAAACAAACACTCTTCTTTTCTGCCACAATGCCACAAAAAGTGGTTGGATTATCCAATACGATATTAAAATCACCTGAATCGGTTGATGTTTCGCCGCGTTCATCAGTAGCCAAAAGTGTAGATCAACTCTTATATTACGTTCCAAAAGCGAAAAAAATGGAGCTCTGTCTTCACATTTTGCGCAATACGGTAAAAGGCAACATTATTATTTTTAGAAGAACCAAGTTCGGAGTGGAGAAATTGGAACAAATGCTTCTAAAAAATGACTATAAAGTGGCAAGTATCCACGGCGATAAATCTCAAGCAAAGCGGCAAGAAGCCTTGCAAGAGTTTAAAGATGGTGTAGTCAATATTCTAATTGGTACAGATGTGGCTTCACGCGGAATTGATATTGAGAATTTGGATGCAGTAATTAATTTTGATTTGCCTAATATTCCTGAAACTTATGTTCACCGTATTGGTAGGACTGGTAGAGCAGGGGAGCAGGGGAAAGCTTATTCATTTTGTTCGGCAGATGAAAAAGACTATGTGCTTGCGATACAACGATTGACGCACAATTCAATTCCTGTTGAGGAGGAACATCCTTATCCCTTAGATCCGAATGAAAAGCCGCAAGTTCACAAAAAGAAAAGTGGCAGTAAATACCGCAAAGGGCGTAAATCAGAAGCTTCTAAAAAAAATAAAAAGCGGTGGTATTGATTATTTAGGCAAAAGGACAAGTCGACTGAGGCTGCACATTACACATTACATACTGCACCCTTCGACAGGCCATTAGATTAGCAATTCATAAAATTAAGATGATTTATTGATGTTATAAGGAGGGGGTTCTAGGGTGAGACTCATAACTCGATTATTTTGTTAATAACTTGACCCGCATATATTTATCATTTAATTTTA
>WTCE01000052.1 GCA_013138735.1 Crocinitomix sp.
ACATGATAAAGAAGAACCGAAACATTATGACTTTTATGGATATATTTACTATTCTGTGACATCTAGTCACAAAATAGTAAAATTTGACGAGGCAAGCCTCGAGGTATTAAACCTGAAAGCGAATAAAGTGTAAATTGCACTTGAAATGAAACACAAATTGATCATCCTCTTTTTATTCTTGAATTGTTTTTCGGGCAGCATGGCGGCAACTGTGAAGTTGGACGTTAATTTCATTGATCACGAAAAACTGCTGCAACATAATTTTGATCCAAGAACTTATGCTAATTATCAGCAAGCATTTCAGGACAGCATCAGCCTTTTTTTTAATGATTTTAAGGCAGGACAAAATGTGAAAATCATTCAAACCCTCGATCCTAACCTTTTTCCTTTTTATAGTTTTTCGGCAAAGCCCGCATTGCATGATACTGTGAGACATGCTTTGCAAAAAACATTGATGAGTATCCGCCCAATTACTTCTTTATACCTGCCATTTTCTAGTGAGATTATTGTGACAATTAATGGTGGTTGTAAAGATCGCGGTTTAGATTATTCACCTCAATTGACTAATCCTTTAAAACTGCGCCAAAGCAAATACGAATATGGAAGTTTGCAGCAGAATTTTGATTTTTTAAAAGACTGGATAGATTTAGGAGCCTTGCCAATTTTAAAGAAAATACTTGAAAGCGATATTGAACGTAGGGGTATTCAATTGACCATTGAAGAAAGAAAAGCCTTCGCAACGCAAGAAGATGGCGTAGATGCAAATTTTATAAGTGCTGACGCAAGAAGTGCAAGATATTATGGCGCAATGCTAAAACTGAGGTTAAATAACAGCCCATTAATTGTATTTAGAGCCATGGAAACTGCTTATTCGGGCAGAATTTCATATGCGCAACGAACGTTGCAGATGGTCTATCAATTTGAATCCAATAATTCATTATTACGCTATGTAATGGATGCGTTTAATTGGCGCATGAACTATTATTTACAAAAAGAACAGGGTTTATTACAAAACGTCAGTAGCACGCACAATGCCGAACGAGATGAGGCCGATTTGGAAGTGATTCGGCAAATTTTAACAATAAATTCCATGAGCAGCAATGCGCTAACACGCTTATTTACGCTAGTTCATGGGACGCATTATGCAGTTTACCCTTGGACGACGGAACAAATTAATTTTAAAGCATCCGATCCTATGCACGCGGATACAATACCTGCTTTATTTAAAGAACAGGCCTATTTCAATTCACTTCGCGCTAGCACAACAGAAATGTTTATAGATGCTGAAACATTTGATGATGATTTTCCTAAATATGCCGAGATTGCGCTTAAATTAGGAGACTATGATTTTGCTGCAGATCTTTATTGGCTCTTAGAAAATCGAGCAATTGAAGCACTTGATGCAAATGCCGGAGAATATCGCTTTCGACGGTTTTACGCGCTACATAAATTAAATCCTGATGCAACAATTGACAAAAAAACAAAAAGAATGTTCAAACGTTTGGACAAAAAATTACGTAAAGCTATGAAAAGGCATCCACGTTATAAAAATTTTAAAAACTAGCCCATGAAGTTACTCTCTATCTTATTCATTCTCTTTATTTCAAATCATGCTACGTCGCAAGAAATTACGGTAAGTACTGTTGTTCCTTTGGATGGTGCAGTTTGGGAAACGTCTGGCTTAATTTGGTTGGAAGATCGACTCATTACGCACAATGATTCTGGGGGAGGCCATTATTTATACGAAATTGATACGGTTGATGGCGAGGTAATGCGAACAGTTATTGTTGCCAACGCTGCCACTAGCGATTGGGAGGACATTTGCTATGATGCTGATTATATTTACGTTGGCGATTTTGGCAACAATGCCGGAACTCGAACAGATTTGCGCATCTTTCGTATTTCGATCACCGATTATTTAACAACTCCAACCGATACTGTTTATTGCGATACAATTGCTTTCAACTATGCCGATCAAGTTGATTTTGAACCAGGTGTTTACACGACCAATTATGATGCTGAAGCATTTATTGCTTATAATGATAGCCTTTATTTATTTAGTAAAAACTGGGGTAATTTGGAGACGAATGTTTATTCAATTCCAAAAGAACCAGGCGATTATACGGTTTCAATAATCGACAATTTTGACACGGACGGTTTAGTTACCGGTGCGGCATATGATGCTGAAAAAAACGAAATTTTACTCTGTGGCTATAATTTTATTACCCCTTTTTTGTTTTTTATAAAAGGCTTTAGTGGTACTGAATTTTCTGAAGCGGATTTACTGAGGGTTTCACCGAGCTTTGAAGGATCTTTTCAAATTGAAGGAGTTACAGCTCTGGGGAATCATAGCTTTTTTGTGAGTTCTGAAAAGGTAGATACAGGCGGATCTTTTTTACACCGCGTTAATGTTTCTAATTTTGCGGGAACGGCAGCAGTAAAGGCAGAGAGCATTCGCATTTATCCTAAAAGGGTAACATCTATACTTCGTGTGTCTGGAGATCAAGTCTATAAAATTCAAATTTTTAACGCATATGGGCAGCTCGTCTTATCTGCTTCTGGAAATGAAATTAATATGAGTTCTATGCAGCGTGCGGCCTATTATGTTAATGTATTGAACATGAATAATGAAGTGCTGCTTAGCGATAAAATAATTAAGATGTAGTTTCCGCGCTTCGCGGGATTTGTTTGTTGAAGTTTAATATCAATAACCCCGGCTCAATTTTTATTTTCGCATGCCCATAGAGATCCCGAAGCTATTTGAATTTGGCCATATTTGAACTGTTTTTTTTTTGCAATCTTGTGGTCGCAGGATTGCAAATCCAGCGAAGCTCATTTAGGAGAAAAATTACAAAAATAATCCTGCGAAGCGGAGGTTTTTTTGAAGAAATGTTCAGTGAAATGAACGCGAAAAACGCTGGTCAAGCTGATATTCGCTGATTTTTAATTTGTGGATCATAGAAGACGTACATGAAGTGTTTGTGAACAGTAATAGATTGCAATTCCTTACTCTGTATTCAAGCCTCTAAAAGTGTGATGCATCAAACTCAATATCTGGAAATACGCGTCCACCTTTAAAAGAATAAAAGAACAGGATTAAGAGGATAAATCCGATTAGCATAATGGCAGGAATGGATAGATACACGCCTCCTAAATCAAGTAACAATGTTACGACATAATGAATGAGAGTAAAAATTCCAAAAGCAATGTAAATCATTTTTTGGCGCTTTTTAATTCCACGCACAATGACTTTAAAATCTCGCTCGACGGCTTCTTTTTTCACATCTGGATGCCTCAGAACTTTTTTAAGACCCGTTATTTTCTCCATATCCCGATTGAATTTATTGGCACCTCTTGAAAAGATGATCAAATGTCCTAGGGCAAATAGAAAACTCAGTACAATTGGGTCCATAAACTCGGATTATCGATTTGCTCTCCAAGCTGACGGATTATCCGAAATTGCTTCAGGTTCGGCTGCTTTTTTAGTTGATTTGAATAGTTTATAAGCTGCTAAAGCAATGTCAGGAGCAACATCAGATCGCAAGATTTCTGGTTTAAAATAATCCCCTACAAAGTTGATTGTAAAGTTCCCGTTTCTAAATTCGGGATGATTAATTGCAAAACGGCAGAAACCTAATGTGGTGCTAAAACCTGCAATTTCGTATTCATTTATGGCCTTTATTGTTTTTTCAATTGCGATTTCCCTATTTTCAGCATGAACAACCAATTTTGCAATCATTGGATCATACATCAACGGAATTTTCATGCCTTGCTCATAACCATCATCAACCCGAACTCCTAGTCCAGTTGGGCGCTTATAATGAACCAACGTACCTAAATCTGGCAAAAAATCGTTTTCAGGATCCTCAGCATATACTCTAATTTCAATTGCATGTCCGTCGATTTTCACATCTTCTTGCGTAAAAGTTAGTGCCTCGCCACGCGCTACTTTTATTTGCTCTTCTACCAAGTCTAAGCCCGTTATCATTTCTGTAACCGGATGTTCTACTTGCAAACGGGTGTTCATTTCTAAGAAGAAGAAATTTTTGTCTTTATCCAATAAAAACTCAACAGTTCCAACCCCTTCATAGTGACATGAGCGAGCTACATTAATTGCAGCTGCTCCCATTTTAGCACGTAAAGCAGCATCAACAACTGGCGAAGGCGCTTCTTCTACCACTTTTTGGTGTCTTCGCTGAATCGAACATTCCCGTTCATTTAAATGCAGTACATTATCGTGTTGATCGGCTATAATTTGAATTTCTATATGTTTGGGTTGTTGCACGAATTTCTCGATAAATACCGCACCATTTCCAAAAGAAGAGATGGCTTCAGATACAGCACGATCGAACTGACTTTCAAACTCAGCACTATTCTCTACAACGCGCATTCCTTTTCCTCCACCCCCAGCAGATGCTTTAATCAAAATTGGGTAACCAATGCCCTCTGCAATTGTTTTTCCTTCTTCAATATCAGTAATCTCTTTATCGGTTCCGGGAACCATTGGAACATCAAATGCTTTAACCGCTTGTTTGGCATCCAACTTATCGCCCATCACATTAATTGCTTCAATTGAAGGTCCAATAAATTTCATTCCCGCATCTTGAACACGTTGCGCGAATATAGAATTTTCAGATAAAAATCCGTAGGCCGGATGAATACCATCTGTATTGGTTTTAATGGCAATATTTAAGACCTTATCCATGTTCAAATAACTCGTTGATGGGGTTGATTCTCCCAAGCAATAAGCTTCATCTGCATATTTAACAAATGGCGCATCAGCATCAGCGTCTGAATAAACAGCTACACTTGTAATATCCATTTTCCGCAATGTTCTCATTATTCGCAATGCAATTTCGCCTCTATTTGCTACCAATACTTTTTTCATGCTTTAAAATTTATTAAGTTCAAATTTTTTCTTTTATCTACAATTAGTGCTTGTTTCAATGGAATATTACTCATGTCAATTACAAAACTACCTTCAAATGTTGACGGTGTTTTAATTTGAGGTTGAATAATATACCCTGTCGTTGTCGTATCAGGTTTTGATCCTGTATCCATAAGTTCTCGAGCACCTTCAACGGCTTTCTTTTTACCATTGGCTTTGTCTTTCTTCAAATCAACGTCATTCTCTTTTTTGCGGAAAATATTGAGGAAGGTTTGTAGGAGTCTTGATTCTTTCCAAGTTCCAAATGTTTCTTCGTAGTGTAAACTAACGCCTTGTGTAAATGGTCCTTTTTCAGCATCCGTTCCGTGGTTTGATTCGTTGAAGGCATTTACCGTAAATGTACCATCTTCGTTTAACTTATATTCAACACGAATGTCTCCAATTAGTCCGTTCGTCTCATCCTCGCCAGTAACAACGCCTAAACTTGTTATAATTGTCAGTTTTTCGTTTAAATCACGTTCATAATTGACACTTCCACCATCACCTATATCAATAGTAAGACCTTGATCAAAACTTTCTAAAATTCCGTTTATTTGGCCTTCAAGGGCCGTTTCTATTGTATTACCATCTCCACTTGACGTTCCGTTGGTAGAGAGGAATCGATCTAATGCAACAAGAGCAAAAAACTGCTTACTCAAATTATCTGTATTCCCATTAATAGTTGCGATTGCATCTTGCCCTTCTCGGTTAGCTAATGGCGCTGAAATATCAAATGTAATTTCTGGATCCATCAGTTTACGTCTCATGACTAAAGTCGCAAAAACATCTTCTTTTGTCTTCCCAACATCATCTGACCCTTGCGGCATAATTGGTTTTAAAGAGGTGTTCGTTTTATATGAGGCTTGAATGTCAATTATAGCGTCATAAGGGGATTTGGTCCATTTCAAGGTGCTATTCTCTTTAATAAAAAATTCCTTTTTCACCAGTCCTTTAACATTCATTTTATACTGTCCTTTGAGGATTGTATAATCACCGAACATATCCATTTCACCATATTCATCAACGTTGAGTGTAAGATCTCCTTCTCCAAATTCTACTTCAATTTGATCTTCATAAATTGGATCAAATATAATGGTCGCTTTGGTTTCTTTGGTGAGATTAAAATTCATATTCATGACCAAACCAGATGTTTCTAATTGATTTGGATCATCATTTAATTCATCCAAATTAAGTACTGGTACAATTGTATCATAAACAATAAATGAAGATTCTTCTAAATCTCCTGTTCCGTACATAGCCAATTTAATATCGGTACCAGGCTGGGTGGTTGCATTAACGGTGATTTCAGTAAGCCCTTCGTAACCAAAAATATTTACATCTCCCGTGATATAAGCTTTTCCATAATAAAAGTCACCATCCTTATAATTGGTATTCATGACTAAAAAACGCTCAGAAACCAATGGGCCTTCCATATCAAGTGTAATGTCGTAATTCCAATCTCCCCAATCATAATGATAAATTTGCATGGACGCAATTGCATTATTTCCTTCCTGATCGGTAACACTCATATAGTCTACAATAATTTCGTCATGTCCAAAGTTAATGCCGCCTGAAGCGCCATACGTTACATTAAACATAGGCACTTTAACACTGGCGGTAACCACGTCTAGTTTTCCTTTTATAATCGGATCAGTAACCTCACCTGAAATGGATATTTTGCCATTTAAAATTCCGGATATATCGGTATATAAATCAGGGTCAGCAAAGGCATTTAAAAAACCAATATCTGTATAGTCAAAAATAAGATCTAGCTCAATATTGTCCCGCTCCTTTTCTGTAAAATAATTCCCCTTAAATTTAAATGTTTCCTTCTTCTCACGTTCTAAACCGCCTTTGATCCCTATACTATTCGTTTCTTTATCCCATTGATTGTCCACCAATAAATCTCCCACCAATTCGCCCTCAATAATAAAGTTTTTAATCTCAGAAAAGGATGAAAACCGAATGTTATCATATACATCTGCAACGCCACCCTCGATATTTAAAATACCGCCTATATTAATACCGCTCATCAAACCATTTAATGATGCTAAATCAAAGTCTCGAACACTAAAATAGAGCCAATCTTTAGGATTCCGTGAAACCCTGCCATGAACATCAATTAAATGATCTCCATTTACAATTTCAAAATCGGTGAACTCAAGTAATTCATTATTCCACAGTAATACAGAGGATGGATTAACCACCCATCTTTGTGATTTTAAAAAGAAAAATGAAGGCTTAAATTCAGTAATAATATCTTTATCTTCTTCCAAAAATGTATTAAATGCAAATAATGCTGGTTCTACATTGCCCAAGGCATCCCAACCTACGTTAGTAGAAAATTTGTTGTTTTTAACATAGCAGAAAAGTGCTGCATTTGACACACCTAAACTATCATTTATTTCCACTTTTGAAATTTGAAATTGAACATTGGCGCGCACACTATCAAAATGGCTCTCTAATTGAATATCTGAAAATTTCATTTCTTCATACATTACTAGCTCTGAAGCAATGTCAAAATTCAGTTTAAGATCCGTTGCATTGTAATTAGATCGGACCCTAGAATCCTCCGCAACAAAGATTTCCTCTTCTACAAATTGGAAGAGCGGATTCACATCTTTTAAGTCGATCTCTAAATCAAAAAATTCGTTTTTCGTTTTACTTATATCCAAAGGTTCCACAATATTATTGGCAACCCGCGACAATTGGTTTTGAATAATTGGCCACATTTCCAATAAATCATATTTACCTGCTAATCTTAAATCTAACAATTGAGATGTTAATGTAATACTGTCTGAAACTGGATCTCGCTTAATTTTCAGACGCAAACTGTCCAAATTAAGGTTAATGTCGTCTTCTTGATAGTTGAAACCTTCGACAAATACAGATCCGTTAATGGTTTCTAATGATGTTCCAGTAATTTCAACATGTATCTTCGATTTTAATTTTTCAATTACACCGTCAGTTCTATTGGTTAATCCTGAAAGAACGGCACTGTCAATAAGGACGTCGAACTTAAATTTCATATTTCCTTTTAGATCAACGGAGCCATCATAATTCAATGCTAAATTATCATCCTTGACATCAATTACTCCTGTAAAAACTTCATTTGCAAAACGCCCTTGGCGAATATTAATTCCGTTATAATTATAGTCGTTAAGCATTATCTCATCAAATTGACCTTTAAACTTAATATCCATTTCATCTAAATTCAATCCTTTAGATCCTTTTCCGATAGAAAGATAACCTGTTGTTTTCCCCAACAAGCTATTGCCTGATAAGGCGCCCAAATCTAAATTAGTGACCTGCACATCTTTCCAAAGTCCTTCCCTACCTGATTCGTAATAATAGATGTTTTCAGCACTATCTTTCTTAAATTTCAGTCCATATTCCGAAGTAACATTCCCAAGCCCCGAAGTCAAGTCTCCGTCTACCACAAAATTATTTAAGACCCCTGTAAAATGTCCATTTTTCAATTGAATTAAACCTGCACCTGCCATTGATGATGGTAATTGTAAATAATCGTCTCCTCCCAAAAATGGTGTTAATTTTAATCTTTGGACATCCGTTACTGTAGTTTGGAAATGGGTGATTTTATCTTGAAAAAATACATCTCCATGATCTAAATCTGGAATTTGAAAATCGCCACGAATGATGGTTGAATCCAATAAGGTTATGTCTGTATTCAACAACTTCAATCCATAAACCTGTCCAGATATGTCTATATTATTGAGATTCACAATTGCGTCCATCCCCTGAATGGCAGGAACAAAATACCCAATATCCACCAAATCTAGTCTGGTGTTTCTCACATTTCCATTGATCCTAACGTTGTGTACAAAGTTTGAAAAATCTGATGCGCCATTTGGCGTTAATAATTCTAGACTATCTGAAATTAAAACGGAATTATTCAACCCTAAAACCAAATTAGCTAAACCAATGCGAGTTGAACTATAGGATACATCAGATGAAAACTTGGTTAAAACCAAACCACTCCGTTCTTTAAAATGTAAGTTATTTATTTTAGCTTGAATCACTCCTGCTTCCATTCCAAAGTCAGAAAACTCACCGCTTAAATTTTTCACGGCTAAATTCGAATAATCAACTCCGTAATTAAGTTTTTTTGCGTTTTGATCCTGGTAAACAAAATTGATATTATTCAAAGCGATTTTTTGAACATTCACCTTGAAATCCGCTGATGCTGTAGTATCTACCTCATCACTCGCAAAATAATCGACAATATGTTGGAAATTTAAAGTAGAATCATTCTTATACTTTATAATATTCACATTCGCGTTTGTTAATGCAACTTCCTCAATATCTACAAATGATTTCTTTATACTAAAATCGCTAATATTTATACGAATATCTTCCGAATACAAGAGGGTATCTTTGATTTTATCTTCTACATAAACACCTTCAATATCAACCAAATCGAAAAACACAATATCAACTTTGTCGATACGAACTTCGGTTTTTAATTGATTGGATAGATAAGACGCGACTTGCTGCGCTAAAAATGTTTGAAACCAAGAGGTTCTAATTCCAAAAGCAAAAATTATTAAAACCAAGATAATTAATTCGACCAAAACATGGATAGAAGCACCTATTCCTTTGAGTATTTTCTTTAGTTTTGTGATTTCAATTAATTTTTGATAAAAATACTAAATTGAACGGTAAAGACACCATAATATTAGGAATAGAATCTTCGTGCGACGACACTTCTGCAGCCGTTATTAAAAACGGTAAAGTATTGTCTAATATTGTGGCAGGTCAGAAAGTTCATGAACAGTATGGTGGTGTGGTTCCAGAGCTTGCTTCAAGAGCACATCAACAAAACATAATTCCGGTGGTTGACGCGGCACTAAAAACTGCCAATATTAGCAAGGCTGATTTGGACGGAATTGCCTTTACGCGTGGACCTGGTTTATTGGGTTCATTGATTGTAGGAACCAGTTTTGCAAAAAGCTTTGCTTTAGGGCTTGACATTCCATTGGTTGAAGTGAATCATATGCAAGGTCATATTTTGGCCCATTTCATTCATAATGATGCGAATAACTACCCAGCATTTCCTTTCATTTGTATGACAGTTTCTGGCGGACATACGCAGCTCGTTTTGGTCAAGGATTATTTTGACATGGAGATTTTGGGACAAACAATTGATGATGCTGCAGGCGAAGCTTTTGATAAAGCAGCAAAAATAATGGGTCTTCCCTACCCTGGTGGCCCTTTAATTGATAAATATGCCAAAGACGGTGATCGCTCAAAATTTCCCTTTCCAGTTTCGAATTTAGCTGATTATAACTTTACGTTTAGCGGTTTAAAGACAAGCATTTTGTATTTCTTGAAAAAAGAGATGGCAAAAAATCCGCAATTTATTGATGAGAACTTGGCGGATATTTGTGCGTCATACCAATCAACTATTATCCAATCACTCTTTAAAAAACTACTTAAAGCGGCGGCTGATTATCAAATAAAAACCATTGCCATTGCTGGTGGTGTTTCTGCCAACTCATTATTGCGCAGTGAACTAGAAAGAATTGGACAGCGCGAAGATTGGAATGTTTTTATTCCAAGTTTTGAATATTGCACAGATAATGCTGCAATGATTGGCATTGCTGGTTATTATAAATTTTTGAAAGGTGAATTTGCTGGACAGGATGTTGTGCCAAATGCACGGCTCAAGTTTTAACAACCCTTTTGCATTTTAAAACGTTTATCTCAATAATAAGCTTGATTAACGCATGAAATACTTGTTGCCCCTACTCATTTTAACGCTTCTATTTTCTTGCCGCAAGCAAGAATACAAACCGTATATTGGTAATTATAACTGCCAAATAACTGAACATTTAGACAGCACGCATAATGGTTTCGTATGGGATAGTATTTATACCGAAAACGAGGTGATTATTGAACTTGATAGTAAAAATATGCAATTTCGAGATTTACCAATTCCTTATAAATACATTCAGGATAACGGAGAATATAAGAATGGCCATTTTTTAACAGGCATTTATTGGGGACGTGAAATAATTCTTAAAAACGATAGTCTATACTTCTATCATTACGAGGGAACTGCTGCAGGATTTTGGTCAATTCGCTACGCCGGAAAACGAATTTAAGATGTCATTTTGCGGTAGAGGTCATCCTTTTTCCGCCTTGAAACTTGCAATAATTCACCATTATCCATCTCAACAAAAAGACCATCTTTTTTTATAATTCGCTTTATTTTTTTAGTATTTACTAAATGTGATTGATGAATTCTCAGAAAATCAAAATCTTCCAAGATTTGTGAATAGTCTTTCAACGTTTTACTCGAGATAATTTTTTTTCCATCAAGGAGATGAATTTCAGTATAGTTATTATCTGATTTACATCTTAGAATGGATGTAATATCTACGAATCGAATGCCATCATTTTCTTTAATTGCAAGGCGCTCATTTTTGAAGATCCCTGTTTTAGATGCCACAATTGTTTGTATTGGACTAGGCGCATTAGACATTTCACTCGTGATGGCCTTATTCACAGCTATTTTGAGCTCATCAACGTTAATTGGCTTAAGAATATAATCTAGTGCGTTAACGCGAAACGCACGAATGGCAAATTGGCTATAGGCCGTAACAAAAATCACTTGGAAATCAATTTCTTCCAATTCTTGCAAAATATTAAAGCCACTTCCATCAAATAAGTTAATATCTAAAAAAACTAAATCGGCTTTTACCTGCGACAATAATTCAACTCCATTTGCTACAGAATCAGCCTCTCCAATCACATCAAGTGTTGGAAAGAATTGATTCAATATCGTTTTTAAGTTTTCTCTGGCAGGCTTCTCATCATCTATAATTACTATTTTCACAATCCTCTGATTTTATTGGGTTTAATTTCCATCTTCGCATTGATAAAAACAATTAATTCTTTAATACAAAACAAATTTCTACCCTTGTTCCCCTAGCCTCACCTTGCTTATTGTATAAATCAATAAATTTAAAAGCTAAATCATTTCCTTGTTCTTGATTGTATAATAATAAGCGTTCATGTGCTATTTTCATTCCTAATGATTTGTGATTAAATTCTTTTCTTTTTTTAATTTCAGCTGATTTCACTCTACCTATTCCAGTATCTTCAACAATACATAAAATATGATCATCATTTAAGATCAACTCAATCATAATTTTTTTATTGCCTTCTTTTTTACCAGAAATTCCGTGTAAAATGGCATTTTCTACAAATGGTTGTAGAATCATGGATGGAATTTCCTGAAAATCAGACTCAATTCTTTCGTCAATTTTGAATTCACATTCCATGGTTTGATCAAACCTAAGATTTTCAAGATCAAAATAAAGCGCTAACATTTTAATTTCTTCCTCGATTGTAATAAAACGATATCTTGAATTTTCGAGGACTTTGCGCAACAATAATGAGAAGGATGAGATATAGGTTTGGGCCTTTTCTTGATCAAAATTAGTGATGTAATTTTGAATGGAATTTAACGTATTAAAGGTGAAATGAGGGTTCATCTGGGCCCTTAAAGAACGTAATTCAGCCTCAATTATTCGGCGTTTTTGAAGTTCCATTTCTTTGGATCGTTTTAATTTAGCCAATCTTATTTTCCTGACCCTTTGATAGCCCAAAAGTGCCAGAATTAATAAAACTAAACTACAAAGAACGAGGAACCAGGTTGCTTTCCAAAAGGGTGGTTGAATCGTAAATCGAATCACTTTAGGATCACACCAAACCCCATCTTCATTGGCAGCTTTTAACTTAAAGACATATTCGTTTGGGGACAATGATGGATATCTAATTTTTCGCGATTGGGTGTACTGCCAATTATCGTCAATGCCTTCCAATTTATAACTGTATCTGACCTTCGCTGGATTTCTATAGGACAATCCTGTAAATGAAAATTCGATATAATTTTCGTTTGATTTAAAAACATAATTTGAATCTTTTCGCAATGGCTGCTCGTTAATTGAAATACGCTCTATATAAAGATCTATGCTATTGGTGTTTTTTTTAACATCTTCTTTATTAAAGACTACTAACCCTTTATTAGTTCCCGCATAAATCATATTCTTATGTGAAAGAATACTCTCTACTTCGCTTGACGGTAATCCTTGAATTTGAGATAAGATACGGGTTGGTCTTCCATCAACGCTTTGCGCGTTGATTAAAAGAATTCCTTTGTTGGTTGCCATCCAAACGTCTTGTGTTTCATCAATATGAATGTCCTCAATTATAAAATTATCAAAACCAATATTTCTTGATTGAATATGCTTTCCATTTTTTCTAATTAAAAAAATACCATTACTTGCTGTACCAACAATTAAGGTTCCATCTTTGAGTTCTCCTATACTTTTTACTTTAACATTTTTTTCAGTTGCAAACGGTTCTAGAATTGGTTTTAGTTGGTTTTCTTCAAAACAAAATAGTCCCTCATTACCGCCTGCCCAAATTTGGCCATTCCGATCTTCGAAAATTGTATGAAAAAATGAAATACCTAATGAATTTCTTGAGCTAAAAAGAAGATCATCTCCGTGCCTCTGTTCCACGCAAATTCGACTAAGAACCCATAAGTCATCATTTTTAGCTTTAATAAAGCCCCGCGCGGGCATAAAAGTAAGGCTGTCTGAATTAGGATGGTGCGATACGTTTTTTTTTTCGTAAACTGAGACGTAAACATGATCCTCTGCACTTACAAATATTTTTGTAACATCTCCTAAATTAGTCATGAACAATGAATGATTTCCATTGGAATCAATTTTATACATTTCACCTAATTTATTTGCGTAAAAAACCTCATCCCTTTCATTTATGCAAATCGAACGAATTTTATTTCGTTCCTTATCCCCTACAAAACCATATGTTTTAATATTTTCATTTCGTAAAAAATGCACACCATCATTTTCAATACAGGCCCAAATTGATCCATTTTCTTTGGTTAAAATTCCCGATACACTTGCGCCATCAAATAATGAATATTCAGGTTCTTGCCCCATCATAAAAGCCTCCATAGATTTGTAATAGGCCATTCCCTTAAACCGAATAGCGACCCAAACGCTTCCGTTTTCATGAATGGACATGCTTGTTACATGGTTTGTGATTTCGCGAGACATGATATGCTTTCCGTATTTATAGACTGCCGTGTTTCCATAATTAAAAAAGAATAGATTTGAATTAGGATAATAAAAGAAGCTAATACCGTTGGTATCCATTTTAAGTCGTTTACTAAAATTCATGCTTGAATCCACAACGACTAAATCGCTCTCGTGAACTTTTTCACTCCGCAATAAATAAGCAAACGGTTTATCTCTATCAGAAACGCAAACTAACTGATGGCTATCCATTCCTGAATGTGAATTTAATTTGACTTCTCCCAATTGATTTACCTCACCTATAGCACCAAGTGATGTCACAAATTGAAAATTATTAGTTGAATCAATAATTAAATTCAAAATAAACTCCCCTGAACCTAATTTGGCCTGAATTTGTTGATTGAATTCGAACGGAAAAACAGTATCCCTTTCTACATAGCCGATTCGGCCATTAAATGGCAAATACCAGACACGTCCAATATCATCTTCTTGCAAGGCGAAAATTGAATTATCTGTCAAACCATCTGAGGGAGTAAAGTTGGTGAATTCATAACCATTAAAGCGAGATATGCCCGCATCAGTTCCAAACCAAACCAGATTATTTTGATCCTCTATTACGCAATAAACCTCTGAGCTCAGCATTCCCTGCTCTACATCATAATGAATTCCGGGTAGAATTATTTGCTGACCAATTGCAAATAACGGTAGCCAAAAAAGGAATAATATAATCGTTTTCAACACAAAGTTGTAGGTTAATTGTTTGGGTTTTTAGCGCAATTATTTCTATTCAAATGTATTTATTTTTTTCACAATTAATGAGACAAAAATTTTCACTAATACGGATTTTTATGCTAATGAAAGGTTCCATCAACCCTTATGACGCTTTAATATTTCGCCCAATTCACACAGTTTTCAGCCATTTCCCAAATAACTTCTGCCGCTTTCTTTCAATAATTAACCGCTTTATAATCCATACTGACCGAATAACTTATTCAAAAAAAAACACCCTAGTGATCCCCTAATTTCACAACAATTATTAATCAAAAATAGAATTATGAAAAATAGATTTTTAAAGACTTTAGGGTTAGGTTTTACCCTTTTATTAGGCGCTACAGCGTCTGCACAATGTCTCAACGTCAATAGTGATTTTGAAACCTTCACGGATCCGATTGCAAATAATAATGCATGGATAAATAATCATTTAACCAATTGGAATGTTTCGCATGGAACGCCAACTCCTTTTTCAAGCCCTACAACAAATATGTGGATGTGGTCTTATGCAGGAGCTGACTCTATAAGGGGCGAAGGGTTATACACGGACTTCAATTTTGTTTCGGGTAACACTTATGAAGTTTGTTATGACCTATGGCGAGATGGCACTTCAAATGACACCTCTGAATTTCATGTTGAAATCGTGAATGGACTAGTACCATCTCCTGGAACATGGGCAAGTATTCCAACTCCTCCTTCAAGCCAAGCATTAACCACACAACCATGGGTTAATACAGGAGTATGGGTTACCATTACGGAAACTTTTACAGCTGGGGCAAATTATTCTCAATTATGGCTTTACCCAAGGTTGGATGGACTTCCAAATTGGCAAGCCGCATGTCGAATTGACAATGTTTGTATTAAGGACGTTGTTACTGACCCCTGCGATTTTGAGCCGAATTTCACTGTCACTTATGATGATGAATGTAATGTGCATTTCGCACATACAACTGCAGTACCTTCAGGACTTACTATTTTAGATATATCTTGGGATTTTGGAGATGGAACAACTGGAAATGGAATGAGTATTGATCATTTTTACACTTCTGGCGGTCTTTATCAAGTATGTATGACTGTCTGGATGATTAATGCGGCTGGAGAATGTTGTAAAAAGACAATTTGTCAATGGATTGATGGACCACATTGCGACCCATGTGATTGGTTATCAAAAGCAGGAATAGTGGTAACTGGATCAAACCCTTATGATTTCACAATTTCAGGTTTACCAGCTGGACTTTTCAGCCAATTAGGGTTTCATTGGGATTTTGGTGATGGTACAACAGGAACAGGATATCCAATCAGCCACTCTTATGCCACAACGGGATCGAAAAAAGTTTGTGTTACGATTTACTATTACAATCCTGAAACGCAAGAATGCTGCAATATTACGGTTTGTTATGACCTCATTGTCCGCACAATTGTTAAAGGCCGTGGTCAACATGGCAGCACACTTGAAGAAGGTGTAAATTATGAAAAAGGGAACTTTAACAAGCTAGTAGAAAACTTCAATAAAATCATACTTGCGCCAAACCCTAGTAACGGTTCTTTTGAAATCCGATTGAAAGATGGAAGCTCAATTGAAACGGTTCATGTTTATGATCAAGCAGGGAAACTAGTTCATTCAACTGATAATGGATCTGCTGTTAACCTTTTACAAATGGATTTAAAACAATTGGAAAAAGGAATGTACTTCATTACAGTAAATCAAGACAATGCCTTAACGCGTACTGTCGAAAAAGTAATTATTGAATAGTTAACATTATTGCAAAAAAAAGCTCAGATTCGCCTAAGGCGGACTGGGCTTTTCTATTTTAAGGATTTTTTCGCTCTACAAAATTTATTTATGTAAATAGCTCATAATATTCTATTTACGAAGCATTATAAAAATGACAAAAAACACAGCTATCAGCCTAACGTTTAGTGACCTAAACATGTCACACGTTTAAAACTAAAATGATTTACGCTTAAATTTTGGTTTTTAACTTTCGCAGTTCACCAGTACTTTTAGTTCATATTAATCATAAAAACAAAAATATGAACACTTCAATAATCAAACATAATTTATTTATTCTCCTGCTTTTCATGCTATTTGGGATAAATTCACAAGCATCTACAACAAATCCACAAAATCAAGATTTATTAGGCTTAGATACCACTTACATAGAACCTTGCACTGATGTTCTATTTTTCACACACAATATTGATATGGCCATGACTGGAGCCGTAGTTTTCCACCCGTACTTATCCTATCCTTTTGCTGATCTTCATGAAGGATTTGAAATATTAAGAATGGAATGGGATTTTGGAGATGGTACTAAAATGTTTACCAAGTCCTTATCTAATATGGGGCACATTTATGAAAGCCCTGAAACATTTGAAGTTTGTTTTACAATATGGTCTACAAATGGAATTGAATGCTGTCAAGATTCTTACTGCGAAAAAATAGTAATTGAGGACGTTGCTCCATGCGACTTTTTAGACAATTTTAGTATTGGAATTAATTATTTTGACTCCACAAAATTTTTCGCATTGGGATGGTATGCTGAAGGATTTCACTCTGAACAAACACAACATTATTGGGACTTTGGAGACGGTAGAACCGCAAGTGGTCAAAACACGACTCATACCTATCTGGTGCCGGGAACTTATCTGGTTAGTTTAACGACATTTTACTTAAGTGATGATAGAAAAATTTGCTGCTCTTATACCAGCCAGGATTCAATCACATTCGGCGCAACTGGCTTAGCACCATTAGAACAAGGTGGTGTTCAAAACCTAGCCAATCAAAAACTGAATAAACCCCTAACTATTTATCCGAATCCATCAGACGGAGAGTTTACATTAACATCTAATGGTGATGGCCCAATTCAATCAATAGCAATTTATAATCAAATGGGAGGTGTGGTTTATACGGAAGAGAATACAGATGATAGTTTTAGCAAAAAAGTTAATCTATCGCACTTAGAAGGTGGAATATATTTCGTTCTTGTGAATAAAGAAGACGAAGAAAATCAATCTTACAGCCGAATTGTTATTAAATAATTCAAAACACCGAGCTTTTGAAAAAATAATTATTCAAAATAAGCTATAAAAAAAGTCAAGCAAAAATTGCTTGACTTTTTTCTATTTTAAGGACATTAATTTATTATTCAGTAATTATAGCTGTCTTCAAGCCGAACTTTTCCTCAGCCATAACAGAAATATATTCGCCAATAGCCAAAGATGCTGTTGCTGCTGGTGACGGTGCATTTAAAACATGAATGCTATCATCCGTATGTTCGATTCTAAAATCATCTCGCGTATCCCCATCTGCACCAAGCAATAAGGCGCGCACGCCAGATCGTCCAGGTTTAATATCATCCATAGTTAAATCTGGAATCATTGTTTGCAGAGTTTTTAGAAATAAACGTTTAGAAAATGCACGACGGTATTCGTTTATTCCAAATTTCATATTGCCAAAAAACAATTTCCATGTTCCCTTATATGACAAAGCATCAAAAGTATCTTTCCAACTAAAATCGGTTTTACCATAACCCTCGCGCTTAAACGTAAATACGGCATTAGGCCCACATTCGGTTTCGCCGTTGGTCATTCTTGTAAAATGCACGCCTAAAAATGGAAAATCTGGATTGGGAACTGGATAAATTAAATGTTTTACTTTATGCTTGGCTTGCTCGGTTAATTCGTAATAATCTCCTCTAAAGCCTACAACTTTTTCCTTTAATTTTACGTTGTCAGCCTTTGCCATTCTATCCGCTTGTAAACCTGCACAAAATATCAGTTTTTTGGCATTCAATACCTTTCCTTCAGTCACCACCTCTTTATAGCCTGACTTGTCATTAATAGCAATTACCTTCTCGCCCAAAACAAGGCGAGACTTTGGTTGTTTTCCCAAAGCAACTTCGACCATTTTCTCAGTGGCACCAACAAAATCTACAATACCAGTACAAGGCACATAAATTCCGCCAATACTTTTAACATGCGGTTCAATTTCTTTCACCTGATCAGCATTAATAATCTCAATGCCTTCTGTCTCATTTGCTAGACCATTTGCAAAAATCTTATCCATAAATGGCAATTCAGATTCTTTGGTAGCAATAACAACTTTTCCGCAAACGTCATGGTCAACTCCATATTCTTTCGAAAATGCGACCAATTCATGTCTTCCCTTTATGCAGTTTTCTGCTTTTAAGGAACCCGGTTTATAGTATAATCCTGAGTGAATAACCCCCGAATTGTGCCCTGTTTGATGGCCCGCTAACTTAGGTTCTTTTTCTATTAGAACTATTTTCAAATCTGGATTCCGTAATTGCAATTTATACAAGGTTGCGGCACCAACGATACCACCTCCAATAATTGCAACATCAAATGTTTCTTTATTTTCCAATTTCAGTTAAATTTGATACAAAATTAATGATTTTCTCGATAAGCAACCTTAAGAACGTAAAAGAACTATTTTGACCGATCGCACTACTAAAAAATCAACTTCCATCTATTTCCCCAATTTAGATGCCGCACGATTTTTAGCTGCCTTCGCAGTTTTTATGCTGCACTTTTCCAATGAGTTACGTGGCCTTTTCCCATCTATTAGTGACTCAAGTATTTTTAAAGCGTTTTATTTATTTACGAGTAAAGGCAGTTTAGGCGTCAATTTTTTCTTTGTCTTGAGTGGTTTTTTAATTACTTTTCTCATTCTGAATGAAAGAAAAAATACTGGCTATTTTCATTTAGGCAAATTTTTGATAAGAAGAACTTTACGAATTTGGCCCCTCTATTTTATAATTGGTCTCATTGGTTTTGTGATTTTCCCACTCATCTTTTCAGATTACTTCACCTTGCATGAGCCTTTCTATTATTTCATTTTCATGGCCAATTTTGATGAGATATGGAATGCTGGCAGTGATTCAATTAACTTTTTAACATCTCCATGGTCAGTAGCAGTTGAGGAGCAGTTTTATTTATTTTGGGGGATTGCCCTTTTCGGATTATTCAAATTGAAGGCTTTTAAATTGGAAGTGTTAATCGTAGTTTTATACGCGGCTTCATTCGTGTTTCAATCCTTAAATTGGACACAGGAATTGGTTATTTATCACCATACATTTGCGGTATGTCAAGACATATTAATGGGTGCATTTATTGGTTTAAGTTTATTTAAGGGACGCAACTGGCTTCAAAAAATTAAAGAAATGCCTAAAATCGCTGTGCTCATCACTTATGCAATTGGTATTATGCTTTGCTTAGCCAAAAACAAATTATTTGATGGGCAGCTCGTTATTCTTGAGCGGTCAACCCTTTCACTCTTTTTTGCATTTGTTATTCTAGATCAAATCAGGGGAAATCACTCCTTTTTTAAATTTGGAAAAGTAAAACTCTTCAATTATTTAGGTAAAATTTCTTACGGAATTTATATGTATCACCTTGTAGTAATGTACCTCCTACTCCGCTTCATTCCTTTTCATGATTATTCGGTTTTGGCAAGTGCCGGAATCTTCTTTATTCTAAGTGCAACGCTAACTTTTATGCTCTCAGACCTGAGCTATCGATATATCGAATCTAAATTTTTATCTTTGAAACCAAAGCACAATAGTAAATGAAAAACAAGCTACTCTTTTCCTTATTCATTCTTTTTACAATTCCTGGCATTTCTCAAAATGACACCACAACTTTGCTTTTGCCGAAAATTGACCCTATCGATTTAGGTGGTCCAGTCACCGAACGGACGAAGAAACCAGACACTTTCTTTTCGCGTGCATGGGTGCCAATTGGCTTGAGCTTAATTAGCATGGATTTAATGCGCGACTCAACAAAGTATGGTTTGCAAACCTTAACGCGGTCAATTGTAAAAGACGATTTTAGAACGCACGTTGATGATTGGATTCATTATGTTCCAATAGTAACTATGTATGCCGCTGACCTTTTTAAGGTTCCTGCTAAAAACACGGTATGGAATCAAACTAAATTTTTAATCATTTCTGAAGGAATTACCGCAGGCATAGTTTGGAGTTTAAAACTTGGACTTGGTGTACAACGCCCTAATAACGGAGCTTTTACCGCATATCCTTCAGGACATACCTCGCAGGCATTTGTTCAAAGCCAAGTTCTTTACAACGAATTTCGTGAAACGGCTCCACTGCTAGCTGCAAGTGGTTTTCTTTTTTCCACAGCGACAGGAGTAATACGCGTATTAAATAACAGACACTGGGTGCCAGATGTTTTACTAGGCGCTGGAATTGGAATGTTAGTGACTAATGCTGTTTATCATTTTGAACCATTCAAAAGATGGAATCCTTTTAAGAACATAAAAAAACGAAATAATAATCATCAAATAAGTTTCGTTCCAAGTTTTCGACAAGACTTTATAGGCGGTTATTTAAAAATAGGGCTCTAATGGCCTGCATTTTATAAACTAATTTTTGTCAAAGCTAATTTGTTTATTACATTTAGTCAAATTACAATGAAAATGAATGCAAAATATAATGCTGTACATTTTGGTGTAAAAATCACGATATCGGATGAAAACCTGATTCATCTTATGTATCCACCTGATATTGACTTTGGCCTAAAACAGGCTAAGCGTGTCGATAAAGTCATTATCGAACAATTAGGATCAGAGAATTATTCCTTAATTGTTGATTTAACAGACAGTTTTGGAAGCATGACTAAGGAGGCTCAGAAATTTTTCGCTCAAGATGCACCATCTATTCCTCAGATTACTGCATCTGCAATTATTGTAAATAATTTACCCATTCGAATCTTAGCAAAATTTTATCTCAATTTTTTTAAACCACGCTATCCTACAAAAATATTTCCAAGTTTAGAACCAGCAAAAATATGGCTTAATTCAATTGAAGATAAGGATGCCAATCACGCTTTGAACGTGGGATAAATTTCTGATTTAATATTGTAATTTTGAATTCAATCACAATTAAATTTTCAACTCATGAAACTTGAAATAAAGGCTTACGGAATTTGTAATTTATCAGTAATTCCTGTTCGAGCGTCAGCGTCTGACGAGTCTGAAATAGTGACGCAACTACTTTTTGGAGATGCCGTTGAAGTACTAGAAAAAGGACAGCCTTGGATTAAAATTAAATTTGCTCAGGACAATTATGACGGCTGGATGGACTTTAAACAATTAACCTATATCGAAAGCGAGGAGTATGAAAAAATTACAAATGCCTCAATTCAATACTTACAAGACCCTCTGCTTACTATTACTGGACCGCGTGGTAAACAAAACATTATGTTAGGTTCGGCATTAGTTAACTTAACAGGCAACACTATGATTTTTGGTAAAGAAATTTACACCATTGATCAAACTGTAAATGCAGGAAATCAAAACTTACTTCAAACGGCATTGGGTTATTTAAATACGCCCTATTTATGGGGAGGCAAATCAATATTTGGGATTGATTGTTCTGGTCTAGTTCAAAATGTATTTAAAGTTCATGGAACATTATTGCCAAGAGATGCATCAGAACAAGTTCATACGGGGGAATTAATTGAATACAAAGATCGTGAAATTGGAGATGTGCCTTTTTTCATTAATGCAAAAGGTATTGTGCATCATGTTGGCATTTTAACAACTAAAGATGAAATAATTCATGCGGCGGGTTGCGTTAGACTTGATCCGTTTGACGAAAAAGGCATTTTTAGAAAAGATTTAGAGGTTTATACACACCATTATCAAAGTATTCGGCGATACTAGGGTTCAGTTTCAAGTGTTAAGTTTTTTGGATTTTGATAATTGCACCTTTCGATACTCCGATAGTTCGATCAACTCTGCCCGGCGCAACTCAGAAAGTCCCATTAAAACCTTTAACAAAAAATCATTCAAACCACGAGTCAAACCGCATTAAATCATTCAAAACCCGAGTCAAATTACACTAAATCATTCAACCCTTAAAACATTCCAACATTGATAATTGTACATTGTAATCCGAAGCCTTGGCGAAGGATTAATAAATCATTCCTCATACGGTTCAATCTCCTCCATCATTCCATCCACTATTACATTACCCGTATCAGCATCCATATCATCTTCGTAATAGTCCGCAGTATCTTCTTCAAACATTCCTACCACATCAATCATTCCTACATCATGTTGTTCTTCACCAGACGATTCACATCCAGTAAATAGTGCCAATCCAAATGCCATCATGCAAGCATATAAAAACTTGCTTCGAAAAATAGATAAAGGTTGATTATTCCACAAATGATAGTTCGTGTTGACCATATCCATTTGAACAGTCGAAATATGTCCACATGTTTTTTCACCTGAACGAAGCTTTAAAATTTCTCTAATTTCCTCGGGTTGTTTTGCCGTAAAATCAATTACATCAAATTGACATTTACCGCAATATGCTCCGCGTTCAGTGGGTTCCATTTTATTCCAATCTTCTGAACACGGACTCGAGATTCCAATATTAGTTTTCATAGTTTCAATTTACATTATATTCTCGAAATAAGCAAAAGGTCACCCAAAATGGAAATTTTTCTTTAAAAAGAATTAGCTTTATATGAACAACATGGAAATTTTCAGCAAAGTATTTCTAATTGCCACTTCAGGCCTCTTCATTGCATTATTCATGCTTATGATTGAGCATCCTAAACGGAAGATAATTGGATTAATAATTTTTGGAATCGTTGCTTTGTTAGCAATCAGCTCCCTTCCTTTTCTCATGTTAATTTCCATGTTCTGCCCTTTATTAATCTTATTAGACGTTAAACGCTTATCCGTGAAGATTTGCTTGATATATTTAAGCTGCTTTACAATTATTGGAGGGGTATGGGCTCTTTTCATAATTGATTTCGTACCGTTTTATTTATATCCCGTTCTCATATTTCTTTACGCCATTTATTCTAAAATTTCCTTTGAAAGAACGAGGATTAAGAACAAACAAATTGAAGAAATCATTTAAGTCGAAACAATAATGCAACAATTTCAAATTAGTTTACCGTCTTACTCACGCGGATTTCACATCATAAGTGACGTTGTCTTAAGTCAAATCCCTAATCTTCCACAAACTGGATTATTGCATTTATTTATTCAACACACCTCAGCAGGGATTTGTATTAACGAAAATGCCGATCCTTCTGTCTTAGCAGATTTAAATGCGTGGTTCGCTAAAAACGTGAAAGAAAATGAACCTTATTATCAGCACACTTTCGAAGGACCAGATGATATGCCGGCGCATATAAAAACAATTCTAACGGGTTGTGAAATAACTATTCCCATTACCAACGGAAGACTGAATTTAGGAACTTGGCAGGGTATTTATTTAGGCGAATTTAGAAATCACGGCGGTTCACGTAATATTATTGCGACCGTTTATTCGTGAAATTATACAGACAATACAACGTAAATTACATCCATCTCCTTAATTTAGTAGATCAAATAAATTTGCTGTGACAGTAATCAAACCATTTAAAGCCATTCGTCCCACAAGAGACAAAGCCTATTTAGTCGCTACTAGGCCGTTTTATGCGTATAACAAAGAAGTCTTGCGTGCTAAACTCAATCACAATCCTTATACGTTTTTACATGTAATCAATCCGGAATTTCATACAGACGATAAAACAGAGCCCAACACGCCAGAGCGTTTTCAAAAAATCCGGAATAAGTTTGTTGAATTCATCAATGAAGGCATTTTTATAAGGGAAGAAACGGAGAGTTTTTATTTGTATCGGCAAACAATTGATGGACATGCATATGTTGGTTTAATCGCAGGTGCTTCTGTTGATCAATATAATAGTGGACATATAAAAAAACATGAAGAAACCATTACAGAGCGCGAATCGGTTTTTTCTAACTATTTAAAAATTGCTGAGTTTAATGTTGAGCCTGTTCTTCTTTTTCACAGAAAACATGAGGCATTAAACCAGTTGCTAGCGCCATTGATGCTTGCACGGCCTGAATATGAATTTACATCTTGGGATCGCGGTAAACACGAAATTTGGATTGTAAAAACATCCGAAACTATTTCAAAAATTCAAAGTTATTATAAAGAAATTGAGGATGTTTATATCGCCGACGGTCATCACCGCTGCGCTTCCTCTGCGCGCTATAGCGAAAGCATTGAGCATAAAACCAGTAAAAATCAAGATCTTTTTTTAGCCTGTTTTATATCTGAAGAAAAATTAAAAATATTTGATTATAATCGCCTCGTAAAAGATTTGAACGGGCTTTCAAACAAGGAATTTTTAGCGCAGATTTCTAAATCCTTTATCATTACAGAAGTTTTGCATGAAGATGCCGCCCCCACCGGTTTGCATGAAATTAGTATGTATTTAGAGCAGCAATGGTATAAGCTAACGTCTAAAGAAGGCACTTTTAATCGCGATCATCCTGTTGAAAGATTAGATACAGATATTTTGACCAAGAATATTTTAAATCCTGTCCTGAATTTATTCGACTTAAAAACGAATGAACGCATTAGTTTTATCAATGGTAAAAAAGGAATGAAAGGCATTGAATCTGCCGTGGATGAATCACGCGCCAAAGTTGGTTTTGGTCTATTTCCTGTTTCGGTGGCTGACTTGAAACGGGTATCGAATGAAGATTTAATTATGCCTCCAAAATCTACATGGATTGAACCTAAATTAAGAAGTGGTTTAACCATTTTCCCGTTAGATGAATAAACTATGATTGAAGAAAATTTAAAAAACATTAGAAGTACAATGCCTGAAGGTGTTACGCTGGTTGCGGTGTCCAAAACAAAACCGATTCCTATGCTCCAAGAAGCCTATGACGCGGGGCAGCGCCATTTTGGAGAAAATCGTGTGCAAGAATTGGAAGAAAAAAATGCCACTATGCCCAATGATATTCACTGGCATATGATTGGACATTTACAATCGAAAAAAGTAAAAAAAATTGCGCCATTTGTCCACCTCATTCATGGGGTAGATTCATTCAAACTATTGCAAGAAATTAACAAACAAGCCCTAAATAACAACCGTACAATTGATTGTTTACTACAATTTCACATTGCACAAGAAGCTACAAAGTTTGGTTTTTCTGTTGAAGAGGTTCAATCACTCCTTAAATCAGATGAATTTGTAACATTGAAAAATGTTCGCATACTGGGCGTAATGGGCATGGCTACTTTTACAGATAATGAAGAACAGGTCCGAGCAGAATTTAGTGTGCTAAAGGCTTATTTTGATCAACTTAAAACAGACTTTAGTGCAGAACTACCTCACTTTTCAGTAATTTCAATGGGCATGAGCGGTGATTATAAAATTGCCATTCAAGAAGGAAGCACAATGGTTCGTGTTGGCAGTTCTATTTTTGGAAGCCGTTGATGATTAATAGAGTACTTAGTTGTTGGTAGAGTGCGTCATGTCTTAATAAGCAGGCAGATTAATTACTATATTGTGTAAAAATAGATTGAATGGAATCACAAGGTTTACTTGGAATTATAAATTGTTTTGGAGGAGCTGGATCCTATGAATCTGTCATGAATTTGATTGAAACGAGTACTTTCTTGCTGCCAGCGCTCTTATTAGTTGTGTTATTTATACGAATGAAAGTTTTGGCTGGACGTGACTCTTTAGTCTGTTCTTATGCACCCACAGATATTTTAATGCAAGAACAAAAAGCAGATCATAAATACAATGGACAACTCCCATTCGCTAATTTTAATTTTTCTCGTAAAAAATTCTTGATCTTTTTGGCCTTACTCTTTGGTTTTTTAGTGATTTATTTTGACTAATAAATATGACTCAATTGTTTTAACCTTTTACTTTATTACGTAGTGGGTGTTTTAGCTTTTCGTGGGCAGATAACCATGACTGAGGAAGCCTTTGCGCTTTTAAGTTCAGCCGAGCAAGAACTATTTGTTCATTATCCCCTTTGGACTACAATTGTATACGGAATTGCAGTAATTGCAGGTTTTTTAGGCGCTATTATCTTATTAATGAATAAGAAAAGCAGCCAAATTAATTTTCACACTTTCACTACTCACTATTCTAATCCAAATGCGACATAGCCTCATTGTTGCTAAAGCAATGGATGTATTCGGTATAATGCCATTAATTATGGCTATTGTAATAATTCTCATTGGAGCCTTTTGCATTTGGTATACCAGTTATTGCAAGAATAAAGGATGGCTTAGATAAGGTTGTTGGCAACGAATTAAAATCAATCAATGCTTTTATGCTTTGTTTATATACCATTAAACTGCGACTATCGTTCAATCAGCGATTTTCAAGATAAACATGAACATTTTATTCGTACATTGATATCAAATAAATTATAACCTATTATTATATGAAAAGAAAAGTACTATTACTAGCAGCTGCCGTAATGCTATCAACAGGATTGTCGGCGCAATTTCAAGTTGGACTAAAAGGTGGATATGCTTTAGGCGCATCTCAGGCTCCACTTGGTGCCACCATAAACGGTGATCAAACCACAACAATTTATGGAACGAATGGACAGGGAATTCCTTTTGGAGTAGAATTTCGTTATTTATTTGGCGATAACTTCGGTATACAATTAGATGCTACTTATTTATTAGGAAGTGACATTACAAACTTTGAGGTACTTGATGCAGGTTGGGAACAAAGCACAGTGACCAAATCGTCGCAATTCAGAATTGCACCTACTTTGGTATTCAAGACAGGCTTTGGTATTTACTCAAGATTTGGGGCATTAATTCCCTTAACTGGTAAAACAATTGCAACTTCAAAAAATGCAAATGGTGCTGGACTAGGCATCCCTTCTGATGTTGATGTTACGGTAAACGGGAAATTTGGATTAGGATTTGTAGGTGCCTTAGGTTACGAATTAACATTTGATAATATTGGCATTTTTGGTGAGCTAGAGTATATCGGGTTAGCCGTTAAACGTGCATCAACTGAAATCACTAAATATGAATTTGGTGGAATTGATCAACTTCCTAATTTAACAGATGAGCAAATAAACACTGCTTATGAAGATGCTACAACAGCTGGAGGAATGATTGCTCAAGGAACGAGTTCTCCATTCAGTTCGATAGGATTAAATATTGGCGTAAGATTCAATATTGGCGGTAACTAGAATTAAAAAAAATAGTTTAAAAGGGATTATTCTTTGATTGGTGCAAACCTTTTTAGAATAATCCCTTTTTTTATGCCTTTAATCTTCGCTATCATAGTCACCAATAGAATTCTTTTTGTATTTGGCATCTGACTTATGCCGATAATAACACTTGGCTTGAATAGTGCTCACTCGTAGATAAAACAGCGATAGTAAGACATTTGCCTTCGTTCTAATTCAATACCTCATACCTATTATCAATGCCTCGACTAAATTTATCCAGGGGTTCAATCCGCAATTTTGATTACGGTAGTGATCATTTTATTCGTAAATTCAAATCAATTGAAAGCCAAAATCATGAAGAGAAAATTATTATTTTTAGCTGCAACGCTAATGCTGTCTACAGGATTATCTGCACAATTTCAGATTGGATTAAAAGGAGGATATGCATTGGGTGCCGCGCAATCACGTTTGGGATATAGTTATAATAATGATCAAATCACGGCGATTTACGGAACATATGGCGAAGGAATTCCATTTGGAGTCGAGTTTCGATATTTATTCGGTGAAAATTTTGGTTTACAATTGGATGCTTCTTATTTGTTAGGTAACGAAATCACTAACTCTGAAAATCTTTATGAAGGATCTGAAGAAAGTATAGTTACCAAAACAACTCAATTCAGAATTGCAACTACAGTGGTATTCAAAACTGAGATTGGCATCTACTCAAAATTAGGCGCACTAATTCCAGTATCTGGCTCAAATGTAGCAACTTATAGACAAGAGAATGGCGCGGGAGCAGTTATTCCTACTGAGATTGAAATTACGTCAAAAGGGAAACTCGCATTAGGATTCGTTGGTGCAATAGGATATGAATTGACACTTGGAAAGTTTGGGATTTTTGGAGAGCTCGAGTATATTAGCTTAGCAATTAAAAGGGCTTCATCAGAATATACAAGGTATGAAATTGGTGGTATTGATCAACTTTCAAATTATACAGATGAACAAATAAACTCCACTTATGAAGATGTAACTGAGGCAGGTAGTACAATTAAATCTGGCATCAGCTACGCTTATAGTTCAATTGGCTTAAATATTGGTTTGAGATTCAATATAGGCGGCAACTAGAATTAAAAAAATAAGTGAAGGCTTTTTTTCATGCCTTTAAATGCTACTTATCATTATACTTCACTTATTTTTGCAAGTGTGATATTGAAAACAAATTATAAGCTTGCTAAACCGATAAAATAAATGGCATTTAAAAACCTAGGATTACCCCTTGTTTTATTGGACACCTTAGCCGAACAAAACTATAGCGATCCCTACCCTATTCAGGTCAAAGCTATTCCTGCAATTTTAGCTGGAGAAGATTTATTGGGAATAGCCAAAACAGGTTCAGGTAAAACGGCGAGTTATGTCTTGCCAATTTTGGCTCAAATGATCAAAAGGCCAAAAGCAAAAAACAGACATGTGGATGTTTTAGTTTTGGTTCCTACACGCGAATTAGCTGTGCAAGTGCAAGATGTGTTCTTTCAGTTCTGTCATCATTTACCAGATCGAATTAAAGCATTGGCGGTTTATGGCGGTGTTTCAATTAATCCACAAATGATTAGTTTGCAAAACATCAATATTTTAGTCGCCACGCCAGGTCGCTTGCTTGACTTGATAGAATCCAAGGCCGTACATTTAACGAACGTTGCAACTCTCGTGCTGGATGAAGCAGATAAAATGCTAAACCTTGGTTTTAAGGATGAAATGAATGCCATTTTTAAACTTTTGCCAAACAAAAGGCAAAACTTACTTTTTTCGGCAACATTAAGCCCTGATATTAGTGCGATTCATGAAATAATTTTGAATAATCCAACTGTTGTTAAAATTGAGGAAGAAAAAGAAAACCTTGACTTAATTCACCAAACTGGTTATTTTGTTTCATCTGAAAAAAAAGGACCTTTATTGCGTCATCTTATTAAAAGTAAAAACCTCACGCAAGTATTAGTGTTCACAGCATCTGTTTATAAAGCAGATAATGTGGCCAATAAACTGCGGAAAAACGGAATAGAAGCCGAAGCCGTGCACAGTAAAAAAAGTCAGGGTACGCGACTAAATGCCTTAGCCAATTTTAAAGCAGGAAAGATAAGAGTTTTGGTGGCTACAGATTTACTAGCCCGTGGAATTGATATCGAGTTATTGCCTTGTGTCATCAACTTTGAATTGCCTCGTTCACCCAAAGACTATGTCCACCGTATTGGGCGCACAGGTCGTGCAGGAAATGAAGGTTTGGCAATTACATTAGTTTCGGATGAAGAAAAACATCATTTCAAAATCATTCAAAAGAAAATGGGACGGCAAGTTGAAATGTTTGAAAGTGAAATATAAGGACATTCATTCCTTATCTAATTTCATTCTATAAAAGCTTCTTTCGCATAGAATTCAACAGTTTTAATTATCTTTGATACTGTGGAGCTTGCTCAATTTGACAAGTTTCAATAAACGTTATACCCCTTCTATGAAAAGATATCTCTTTCCTATCATCACATTGATCCTTTTATTCACTGCTGGATCTTGTCAAGAATTAACTGTTGATGAGGCATTTGACAAAGGCAAAACGCAAGGTTATAATGAAGGCCATCAAGAAGGATATGCTGATGGTTTTAATGCCGGATATGATAAACCCAAATCGGGACTTTTATTGTTTAATGATGTTAATCCAAATCTTTGGAAAACCACGTATATCATTAGTGTTATTACAATTATATTCTCACTCCTACTTGTATTTAGAGCGGTGATGTACTTAAACTATCGTCCAAGCGAATGGAAAAAAACCTTGGCTAAATGGCTTGTGCTTCTCGTTGGCATGCTTGTCTCCTATTTTATCGTTCCTCGAATCAACCTCATTTGGTTTTTCGATCCTCCTTTCAACAAGTATATAGCCTACTTGGTATGTATTGCTGCTATTGTTGGAATTTACTTTTTAGGAAAAAGACTATCGACTCTTGTAAGTGAGAAAAGATCAGATAGAACAGATGTAATCATTATCCTATTGACGAGTTTATTTCTTTGGTTCATTACCTATATTGTAATCAATGGACAATATTTATTTGGACATACAGCCTTATTTGGACACCACCTAATCATTTGTTTTGCGATAGGCATAATCGCCTTTAATATTAATTTATTATTGCAGAGCGAACCCACACCTGAAGAAGACACCAATCCAATTCTAAATCACGACGAGATTAAAGAGAAGTAAAAACGGAATCGTTAAAATAATTTCGAGTGATGACATCTATTCATTTTTAGTTGTCAAATTATTATCAATTGGACTTTGTAATTGTTAATTTCGCGCAAAAATTAAAACAACCGTTGTGGATATACCAAAAATTGTATTAAAACCTGGAAAAGACAAATCAATTGTTAGAAAACATCCTTGGGTTTTTTCAGGAGCCATTAAAGAACAAATTGGTGAAATAACAGAAGGAACTTTTGTTGAAGTTGTAGCGAACAAAGGCCGCCATTTAGGATATGGACATTATCAAAATGGAAGCATCATGGTGCGCGTTCTATTATTTGCTAATGAAGAATTAACGGATAACCTTTACGAACAACGCATTGCATCTGCATGGGCCTTGCGGACATCTTTAGGATTAGTTGATTCTGAAGAAACTAATATTTTCAGGCTAATTCATGCCGAAGGAGATTTCTTGCCCGGTTTAATTATTGATCATTATGCAGGGCACCTTGTTGTGCAATGTCATAGCATTGGCATGTATCGCGACATTGATAAAATAAAGGATGCCCTTTTAGCCGTTCTTGGCGACAAGGTAAACTCCATCTATTTAAAATGCACAGGTACTTTACCAAAAACCTATACAGAATATACGGGCGACCGTTGGTTGCACAATGAAGTTGAGACACCACAAATTGCCTTGGAGTATGGTAACAAATTTGCCGTTAACTGGGTGACAGGTCAAAAAACAGGTTTTTTTATTGACCAACGTGAAAACCGTAAATTGCTCAGCAGATATGCTAAAGGGAAAAAAGTATTGAACACCTTTTGTTATTCTGGAGGATTCTCAGTCTTTGCACTAAATGCAGGAGCAACCTTGGCGCATTCATTGGATTCTTCTCAAAAAGCAATTGATTTAACAGATGAAAATATTGCGCTTGGTAACTTCGAAGAAGGAAAACATAAATCAATTGTGGCAGACGCCATGGATTATATTAAAGACTTGCCTGAGGATTATGACGTAATCATACTTGATCCGCCTGCATTTGCAAAACACCGTAGCGCAAAGCATAATGCCATACAAGGATATAAAAGACTGAATGCACATGCCATGCGACAAATAAAACCCGGTGGCATAATTTTCACATTTAGTTGTTCGCAAGTGGTCGACAAAATGCTTTTCACAAATACCGTCATTGCTGCTTCTATTGCTGCAGAGCGTAAAGTCCGCATTTTAGAACAATTGCATCAACCCGCAGATCATCCTGTCAGCGCAACTCACCCTGAGGGTGAATATTTAAAGGGCTTGGTTATTCAAGTCGAATAAATTAATGGAGAAATATAGTTACAAGGCAATATTAAAAATCACCGCGCCCTTAATGTTGGGCACATTTGTGCAATCGATTGTCACATTTACGGATGCGGTTTTTGTAAGTCAGCTAGGAGATATCGCAATTGGTGCCTTTGGAAATGGAAGCTTAATGTACATTTCCTTGTTTATGTTATGCCGTGGATTAGCTGATGGCGTTCAAATTACAGTAGCCAATAAAGATGGCGCAGGCGAAACGGCAACAATGGGAGCAACCTTGTTCAACGCGCAAATCTATCAACTGTTTTTAAGTGGTTTATTATTTGCAATTCTTTTTATTTGTGGAGAGGCAGTGATTATTGGACTCTCACAATCTGGTGATATTGCAGGAGCAATGATTGACTTTATTAAGGTACGCGGATGGGGATTACTTTTTGCCGCACAGCACATGGCGTTAGTTGGTTTCTTCATTGGATTGGGCAGAACCAATATTATTCTTATTTCAGCACTACTTATTGCAGTTTGTAATATCTTTTTGGACTATTTATTTATAAATGGAAATTGGGGAATGCCTGCTTTAGGTTTACAAGGCGCAGCACTAGCGTCTTCCATATCGGAAATGGTTGGTTTCTTGTTTCTTTTAATTTACCTGATCAAAAAGCCAGCCTTAAAAAAATATGGTTTTACGCAATTGCGCAACAAGCTAAACCTTAAAGAACATCTTAGTCTCCTAAAATTGAGTTATCCACTAATGCTGCAAGGTGTACTTTCTCTTAGCACTTGGCTTGTCTTCTTCACCCTCATTGAGCACATGGGTACTGCGGCACTAGAGTCTGCCAATAACATAAAATACATCTACTTTTTGGCATTCGTTCCTCTGTTTGGTTTTGGTGCAGCTACACGCACTATAATAAGTAACCTTGTTGGACAAGGAAAAAAACAAGTCATTCCAAAAATTCAACGCAGAATCATTTTACTATCTGTGTTATTCGTTGTAGTGTTCTTCCATGGTGCCCTTTTATATCCTGAAACCTTGATTCTAATGGTTGATCATAATCCAAATTTAGATCCACAAGTATTAGCCGATAGTGTTTATATTTTGCAATTTGTAAGCGGGTCTGTATTAGTTTTTGCTTTTTCCGTAGTCTATTTTAATTCATTAGCTGGTTTAGGCGAAACCAAAATGACCTTCGTGATTGAAGTAATTGCTATCTTCTTTTATTTAATGGGCTGCTATTACTTTATCTATTTATGGGAATGGGATATTAAAGAAATTTGGTGGGTTGAATACATTTATTTCGGTTCATTAGGTATCTTCAGTTTTATCTATTTATTATATTATCGAAAAAAAAGAGTAAATGAGTGAAAAAATAGTCTTTATGGGTACACCCGATTTTGCGGTGGAGTCCTTAAAACAACTAATCGAAAATGGCGAAAATGTTGTTGGTGTTATTACTAGTCCAGACAGACCAGCAGGACGTGGGCAGCAATTGCGCGAATCGGCCGTGAAACAATTTGCCGTTTTGCATAAAATTCCTTTGCTGCAACCTGAGAAATTAAAAGCCGAAGAATTTATTACTGCATTGCGCGAAATTAATGCCGACTTATTTGTTGTTGTTGCATTTAGAATGTTGCCAGAAATTGTTTGGGCCATGCCTGCAAAAGGTACCATTAACTTACACGGTTCATTATTACCTAAGTATCGTGGAGCAGCTCCTATTAATTGGGCGGTTATTAATGGAGATAAAGAAACTGGAGCAACTACCTTTTTTATTGAAAAGAAAATTGACACAGGTAAAATAATAGACAATGTTAAAATTTTAATTGGCGAAGAAGATAGTGCTGGAACAATCCATGACAAATTGATGGTTGCAGGAGCTACTCTTTTAACAAAAACAGTTCGCCAAATATTTAACGGAACTGCAAAGGCAAAGGATCAAGCAGACTTGCTTTCAGAATCTGAATTAAAATACGCCCCAAAAATATTCAAGCCCGATTGTAAAATCAATTGGGATGACACTACGCGCAACATCTACAATAAAATTAGAGGTCTTTCACCCTACCCGGCTGCATGGACTGCTTTGCAACCGACCGAAGGGAAAATTAAATCACTCAAGATTTTTCAAACTAAACCAATCATTGATGGTATTAACCACGTAGGTGATATTGCGGTGAAAGAAGAAGGTCTATGCTTCGGAACGAAAGATGGATGGCTTAAAATAGAGGAATTGCAGTTAGAGGGCAAAAAACGAATGCCAATAGAACAGTTTATTCAAGGATTTAAGTTTGACACTTTTAGTTTAGTAATCCATTAAACTTTTTAGCATGAAAAAAATCATTCTTATTCTTATTATCATATTCGGTTTTCAAGGAATCAGTCAAGATGTTTTTAAACTCAAAAAAGAAAAGCCCAATGCCGAATATGATAATATCCACGTCCAAAAAATTTCAGACTCGCCAGAACAAACCACTTTTCTAATTTGGATAAAAAATAGTGTAGGGCTTCATAAACATGTTCATCACGCCGAAAACATATATGTAATCTCAGGAAAAGGGGAAATGACAATTGGTGACGAAAAACTCGTCATTAAAAAAGGAGACTTTTTCAACATTCCAAAGAACACTCCACATGGGTTAGAAGTACTCTCCTCCGCGCCTGTAAAAGTATTATCTATACAGTCACCTCAATTTAAAGGAGTGGATAGAATCTTTATTCACACCGATTAAATCAATCAAAACCCAAGTAAATAGGCGTTTTTAGGTGCACTTATCAACATTTTGCCGATTTTATTAACAAAATTAGCGTATTTTTGCCTGTATTCCTTGCAGGGTAAGGATTTAAAGATATATTTGTCTCGACATTAATTTTTTAACCATAAAAATAAATTAGATTATGAACAAATCAGAATTAGTAGATGCAATTGCATCAAACTCAGGATTATCAAAAGCTGACTCTAAAAGAGCTTTAGACGGATTAACTACATCTGTAGAAGGTGCATTGAAAAAAGGAGACAAAGTTTCTTTAGTTGGATTCGGATCTTTCTCTATTTCTAATAGAGCTGCAAGAACAGGAAGAAACCCTCAAACTGGGAAAGAAATCCAAATTGCTGCAAAGAACGTTGTTAAGTTCAAAGCAGGAGCTGATCTTTCTGGAAAAGTAAACTAAGAAGATACTTCTAGATATTTGTCCCCTTACGACAGTGTTGTGAGGGGATTTTTATTATAACAGTGAACTTTAAGAAAAAAATAATTAGTATAAACAAATAAAAACAAATAAAAACAAATAAAATGAACAAATCAGATTTAGTAGCCGCAATGGCTGACAACTCAGGACTTAGTAAAGCAGACGCTGAAAGAGCATTAGGTGCTTCTTTAGACGCAATTTCTGGTGCATTAGCAAAAGGAGACAAAGTTTCTTTGATTGGTTTCGGAACTTTTTCCGTTTCTAACAGAGCAGCTCGTGATGGTAGAAACCCTCAAACAGGTGCTACAATTAAGATTGCTGCAAAAAATGTTGCAAAATTTAAAGCAGGAAGTACATTATCTAGTTCTGTTAACTAAACAGCAACTACAAATGCATTGCATTAATAAAAGCTGAGCCGTTAAGTATTCATTACTTAGCGGCTTTTTTTATTGATTCAAATAATCATATCCCTATCTTTGGCTAAGAAATATATTAAAGCGCAATAAAGTCAAACCCTTCGGACTAAAACTGCGTTACTTAAAGAAACACTGCTCACATGAGCCCTAAATCAATTATCACCACACTATTATTCTTAGTAAGCGTTCAATTCTCATTTGCACAAATAGAAGGTGGAAACGCTTATTTAATGGGCGATTTCATAAATATCGCCGTTGATGGCGAGAAGGGAAAAGAAGGAACTGCTGAAGGAGCGGGATTCCATTATAGAGGAGGAGCAGGAACAGTACCTTGCGGATTCGTTGCCGACCCAGATTCAACAGATTGGGATCTTTTATTGTTTAATGGCGATTATTTTACACCAGGTAGTCCAGAAAATGGATTTGGATTAGAAATAGATGGTGTACAATTTAGCAATAACGCAAGTGGTGCAGATTTTGGCATTACCAATACGGCTCCTATTACGCACGCAATTGCCGGCTCTTGCATTGAAGTAAATTGGCAAGGAGAAGCTGATGGCGTCAAAATTGGTGTTAATTACAAATTAAAAACTGGAGCACTTTATTACACCACAGAAATTACATTAATTAATACTACCGGAGGCGATTTAACTGACTTATACTATTATAGATCCGTTGATGCTGACAACAATCAATCAATTGGCGGATCTTTCGTAACAACCAACACAATTGTTGCACAACCCGATTCGTCTTGTCAAAAAGCATTGGTATCAGCCACCCAAGATGAGCCTTTCTATTCGTATTTAGGCTTTGGAGCGGTGGGCTCAAAATTTAGAGTAACCCATGGAGGTTTTTCGAATCGAGATGCATCCGATATTTGGAATGCAGAAGCAGGTTTAACGGGCACAGAAGGAGCTGTATTAGAATCCGACCAAGCGATTTCATTAGCTTATAAAACAGATTTAGCGGCAGGAGATTCTGTGAAATTTTCATTTGCAATTGTTTTGAGTGAAGAAGCGCTAGACGCCGCTTTTTCTGAATACTATAACCTGAATTATTTAACAGAAGAAGGCATTACTGGACTCCCTTGGGATGCTTGCGAAGTTGGCCCAGGAGTTGATACCGTAATTGTATGCGCTGGAGAACCAGTTCTGTTATTTGTTGAAGGAGATTTCGTGGTGGATTACGACTGGATTTGGTCACCGGCCGAAGGATTAACAACTACCGAAGGAGATTCGACTTATGCGTCACTTGACACCAGTATAACCTATACAGTAACGGCAGGTTTGGTAGATTGTTATACAATTACACCGCAACAAATTGTTTACTTACCTTACGGATTAGCCAAAACCGTTAGTGATGATGTCACAATTTTCATAGGAGAAAGCACAACCTTGGAAGCTACTGGCGGCGATTCATATGAATGGTTTCCTACAGAAGGACTCTCTGACCCACTTTCTGCAATAACAGATGCTGCGCCAACTGTAACAACAGAATATTTCGTAAGCATTAACGCTCCCGACTCATCCGACTGCGGAACTGATACCTTAAGTGTAACTGTATTTGTTGATAGTGCTTTAGGTATTAAGACCAATCCAAAAAGTAAAGCCTCACTCTACCCTAACCCTTTCAATGTTTGTGCAACGCTCGATTTTGGTGAAAATTTAACTGAAAATCATACGGTGATGATATTTGACATTACTGGCCGAATTGTTTATGAAAAACATGACGTAACCGGGACTTCTCTGATTATTAGTAGTGAAAATTTAGTTCAAGGCGCTTATATTCTTTCTGTTATAAATGCTGAGGATCAAGAAATATTCAATGCGAAATTATTGCTAGAATAATTCTACATTTGCCACATGGAAAAAGAAAAATGGCTGCTTGAAAAATTCTACGAGCACATTTCAGATAATAAAAAAGAAAAATTTGATTCTATTATTCAAGATAGAACGCGACATGTAACCGTGGTTCTAGAAAACATCTTTCAACCCCATAATGCTGCAGCCGTGCTAAGATCTTGCGATTGTTTTGGAGTTCAGGACGTGCATGTCATTGAAAATACGAACGAATATGCGCCCAATAAAGATATTGACATGGGTTCATCAAAGTGGCTCAATCTTAACCGTTATAATACCAAAGAAGAAAATACCGTTGATTGCCTCAATGCCTTAAAAGCAAAAGGCTATAAAATTGTAGCCACCACACCGCATACAAATGATTGCCAAATTGATGAACTTCCGCTCGACCAACCGGTTGCCCTGCTCTTTGGGACAGAAGCCACGGGACTTACAGAGACTGCTATGAAACACGCAGACGCATTCGTGAAGCTACCCATGTACGGTTTTACCGAAAGTTATAATATTTCAGTTTCCGTTGCTTTAGCACTTTTTAGTGTAACTGAACGCATGCGAAATTATGAGGATTTGAATTGGCAATTAACACCTGAAGAACAAATGGCAGTTAAGCTGCAATGGGCTAAAAAAGTAGTAAAGCATAGTGGCAAAGTTGAAAAAATACTGAATGCTCGATTTGAGAACAAGCTATAATAATTAGTTCATTAATAAACAACGTGTTATATAACATATATTGGTCAATTAAAATAACACATTTAATAAAAAATACTATCTTTTTCGAATGTCGTTAACGAATTGCAAAAATTGTAGCCAAGAGATTGCTGATTCAGATAAATTCTGTGCGCAATGCGGTGGGAAAATTATTCGAGAACGAATTACGTTTAAAACCCTGATTTCTGATGCATTCTGGCGTGCAATTGGATGGGATAATAAATACCTTAAAACCGTTCGACATTTAATTATTAAACCTCAAGTTATCTTGAGCGGTTATATTAGCGGAGTTCGTAAAAGGTATGTCAACCCTATTGCATTTTTTGCCATTGGAATGACCATTTCACTAATCACCTTCAATGTTTTCCAAGACCATTATTTAGAACTTTCGGGAGTTGGAGATGTGCAAATTGATAAGAATTTCCAATTGCCAGATGAGCCAGTGATTTCGTTTGGAACTGGTGCCGCTCCTACTGAAACTATAGAAGCTATTGAGACACAGAGACAAATAGCCGCTTATATTCAAAAATCTATTTTAAAGTATTTTAATATCTATTCCTTTGCACTTTTACCTTTATACACCTTCGTTGCATTTTTAGTTTTTCGGAAGAAAAATAACTTCACAGAACATTTAATTATCAATGCCTACCTCCAGGGAACACTATTTTTATACACGACACTTTTTTTCTTATTAACTTTATTTGCCTTGGAAGGCCTCTATTATTACGCCGCACTTTTTGGTGTTTTTTACTATACCTATGCCTATGGAAGGTTGTATAAACTAGGCTTTTGGAAGAGTATCCTTTATTTATTGAAATTTGTAGGAGTTTCGCTTGTCCTTATTATTTTATTAGGAGTTTTAGGTATAGGTATTGGCTATGCCTACGCAGTTAGTCAGGGGTGATAATTACATTACCTAAATATGGTCCACTCCAATTCTCTAAGAATCCTGACTATAAGGAGGCAGTGGAAATTGATCAGAATTATAACGACTGGTCCGTCCACAAAACTGTTGAAAGCATAATGATTGATTTCACTTTTTACGAGCGTCATTTCTATAATGAGGAAATTAATTAATACAGAGCGCGGCTAATTACCGGCGACTTCCTAAGGCGTGCATAGTTTTTACAAAATTTGCTCTAATCCTATCCTCTTCCTGATGTCTTCCATTTTTAACGATCAATTTCCCGTGAGAAATGGTTCCATATTGCATACTTGCATCTGTACAATATAAAATTGTTGAAGCCAAATTATCTAAACTTGAACTTGCTATGAGCGGAGCATTGGCGTCAATCAAAACAGCGTTAAAATAGTCGCCTACTTTAAAATATTCTTTCGAATAATTATTCATGGCTTTGCGTCCAGCGCTGGTAACCTGCTCATAAGCGTATAATCCGCTATCACCTTGTTCTTTTGAATAAAATGTATTGCGTTTATGACTAATTAGGCGCTGACCATAATCCAAAAGGCGCAGTTCTTCAAACGGATTAATCCCAATATGACTATCCGTTCCAATACTCCATTTTCCGCCTTGATCTTGAAAACGCCGCAAAGGAAAAATTCCGTCTCCTAAATTCCCCTCTGTTGTTGGACATAATACTACATTGGCGCCACTTTTTGCAATGCCATCTGTTTCTGCGTCTGTTAAATGCGTGGCGTGTACAAAATGAAAACGGTCATTCATTTCAACATTTTCTAGCATCCATTCAACTGGCCGTTTTCCCAAATAAGCAATTGAATCCTCTGTTTCTTTCAACTGTTCTGAAATGTGAATATGAAAAGGTGAATTTTGCGGCCCATCTTTAGCTAATTCAGCAATTACACTAGGTTCAACTCCGCGCATGGAATGAATTCCAATTGCCAAGTTTGCATGTTCATATAGCTGCGTTGATTTTTCTGAGGCTGAAAGTAGTTCCAAATAGCTTTCTAAATCCTTCGATATAAAACGGCGTTGCCCTGCTGTTGGCGCTTTTCCAAACCCACCTTTTTGGTAAAAAATGGGAACAAGCGTTATGCCTATCCCTACTCTTTTTGCTGCTGCGACGAGTCGTTCGCCCATTTCTGATAAATTGGCATACTTTGCTCCCGCTTTATCGTGATGCACATAGTGAAATTCAGCTACATTCGTGTATCCATGTCGTAACATTTCAGCATAAAGCATGGCCGCAATATTTTCTAAATCATCTGGACTTATAGTTAAAGCTAATTGGTACATAGCTTCTCTCCATGACCAAAAATCGTCCGGAGTTTGATTGGTGGCATGGCGTTCAGCCAAGCCTGCCATAGCGTATTGAAATGCATGTGAATGGGCATTTTGAAAACCTGGTAAAGCGTAAACGTTGAGCTGTTGGGCATCCAAATCTTCTGAATTCGTATCAATGGAACTAATAATTCCATTATCGTCAGTCCTAACGCAAACATTGGAGCTAAATCCTTCGCCTGTCAACAATCCCTTAACTTTATACGTTTTCATAAGCTTTTATTTATCCAATTTCTAGCTGATCAAAAATAGAATTTTTATTGCAGATCTGGCTAATTAAAACAAAAACCTAAATCAATAATTTGCAATTATCACAAGCACAATTATTAGGTGGCGTCAATCCTTTATCGAAAATACTAGAAATTCCCTATCTTGTCCCCATGAAACCAATGCATTACGTGCTAACCATTTTATGTTTATCAGTTGTTACAGCATTTGGGCAAACGGATATTAATTGGAAAACGCAAAAAAATACAGCGTTCACTCAAACCGGAATAACTACAGAAGGACACGAATCTCTATTTTCAACATTACTTTTTAAAGACAAAGGGCAATTTATTGAAATTGAAGGTGGTAGCGGAAATTTTTCTCCTTCAGGATTTGACGGACAAATTTTCTCAAGCGGTTTAACATACAGTAAAGGAAACAATAATCACTTTTTAACCATTGGAATGCATATGACTTACGCTTCGAATGAGGAGCTTCAAGTGAGTTCAATTTTAATGCAAGAGGCGTACTTATCCAAGGCTTTAATTGGTTATCAATATTCGGCTGGTAAAATTGATTTCAAGTTACGTTTCCAACCTCTTACTGGTCTTTCACGGCGAATTGCCAATATCGGAAGTTCATTCTCTTTTCATATTCGGTTCTAATTCGAAAGTTACTTTCAAAAGCACTGACAAATTCAGTTTAGGTCGAGCAACAAAATCATTTAGATGCAATATTGTGATAGCGAAATCGAAGATATTAAATGAAAAGTCTTTGGTATATTTCCGCACAGAAAACGTTCAAGCTATCGCAAATTTATCAATAAAAAGGAGGGCCTGATTGTAATTGAATAGCCAAAAAAAATCTATCTTTGCTTTTATGACTATTGCAGAGATCACAAACTATTTGGAAGGCCTAGCCCCCTTGTCAAGTCAAGAATCATACGACAATGCTGGATTAATTGTTGGCGATCGAAAAACGACCATTACCAATGCCCTTATAGCATTGGATTGCACAGAAGAAATTGTGGATGAAGCTATTGACAAAGGATGCAATTTAATTATAGCCCACCACCCTATTGTTTTTAAAGGTTTAAAAAAGTTCAACGGCTCTAACTATGTTGAGCGAACTGTAATAAAAGCCATTAAAAATGACATTGCAATTTACGCCATTCATACGAATTTGGATAACTACCAAATGGGGGTTAATAAAAAAATTGGAACCTTACTTGGGATTAAAAATCCACAAATATTAGCGCCCGTCTCTCAAAAACTGGTCAAGTTAGCTGTAATGGTACCTTTAGCGCATGTTGACGCGGTTAAAAACGCATTATTTTCAGGCGGAGCTGGTCAAATTGGCGATTATGATGAATGCAGTTTTGCCGTTGAAGGTCAAGGTACTTTTAAAGCTTCTGCTAACGCAAACCCACATGTTGGAGCAATTGGTGAACGGCATCATGAAACAGAGGTGAAATTAGAGGTTATTGTAAGTTCTCATATATTAGGCAATGCCATTAGCAATATGTTGAATGCGCATCCATATGAAGAAGTAGCTTACGATTGTATACAGCTTTTAAATAAAAACACCGAAGAAGGAGCAGGCATGATTGGAACCTTGGAAGAACCAATGGATGAGGATGCCTTTTTAGCACATATTAAAAAGGTGTTTAATTGTGGTGTAATTCGACATACGGCATACTTAAATAAACCCATTAAAAAAGTGGCTTGGTGCGGGGGCGCCGGCAGTTTCTTATTGGCTACTGCAAAAGGAAAAGGCGCCGATATTTACATTACTGGTGATTTCAAATATCACGAGTTTTTTGACGCCGAAAATCAAATTATAATTGCAGACATTGGACATTTTGAAAGTGAACAGTACACAATTGAGCTTTTAGATGAGCTTTTAAGAAAAAATTTCGCTACATTTGCACCCTGTTTAACCGAAATTAACACAAATCCGGTAAAATATTTTTAATACATGGCTAAGAAAAAAATTGCAGATCAAACTATTGAAGAGAAGCTAAACGGCTTATTAGAGCTTCAACAAATTGACTCTAGTATCGATAAGATTAGAATCAACAGAGGTGAATTACCTTTGGAAGTGCAAGATTTAGAAGATGAAGTGGAAGGATTAGATACACGTTTAACTAAATTGGTTGACGAGTTGAAAGAGTTGGAAACAAGCATCTCTGATCGCAAAAACATGATTAAAGATGCCAAAGCATCCATCAAAAAATACTTGGAACAACAAAAGAACGTGCGTAATAATCGTGAGTTCGATTCAATTTCAAAAGAGATTGAATTTCAAGGTTTAGAGATCGAATTGGCTGAAAAGAAAATTAACGAATCGAAAGCAAAAATCTCTCATAAAGAAGAAATCATTGAAACTTCTAGAGCTAAATTAGAAGAACGTACTGCTGATTTAGATTTAAAGAAAAAAGAACTTGCTGATATTTCTGCTGAAACAGAAAAGGAAGAAGCGAAATTGACTAAAAAATCAGAAAAAGCAAGAAAATCAATCGAAGAAAGATTGATCGTTGCTTATGATCGTTTAAGAAACAATTCAAAAAACGGTTTAGCCGTTGTTTCAGTTGAGCGTGATTCTTGCGGAGGTTGTTTCAATAAAATTCCACCACAAAGACAATTAGATATTCAAGCAAGAAAGAAATTAATTGTTTGTGAGCACTGTGGAAGAATGATAGTTGAGTCTTTAGAAGAAGCTTAAACACAGAATTATAAAATTTTGTCCCATCTCGGCATAGCTTAGATGGGATTTTTTTTTGAATAAAAGAAAATTGTATATTTAAAACCAAAAAAACAAACCTATGGGATTATTAGACGGAAAAGTTGCCATAATTACTGGCGCATCTAGGGGAATTGGAAAAGCAATAGCACAAACATTTATAGCACAAGGGGCTACAGTTGCCTTCTCATACTTGTCTTCAGATGAAAAAGCTAAAGCCTTGGAAAACGAATTAACTGCGAATGGCGGTACCGCTAAAGGCTTTAAATCGAATGCTGCTGATTTTGATGCCGCTCAAAAATTGGCAGATGAAGTATTAGAAGCTTTTGGAACCATTGATATATTGGTTAATAATGCTGGAATTACGCGTGATGGTTTATTGATGAGAATGAGTGAAGCCCAATGGGATGAAGTGATTAACACGAATCTTAAATCAGCCTTTAACTTAACTAAAGCTGTTTTGCGTCCAATGTTGAAGGCACGCAAAGGATCTATAATCAACATGAGTTCTGTGGTTGGCGTTTCAGGTAATGCTGGTCAAGCAAATTATGCAGCTTCTAAAGCGGGTATGATTGGTTTCACTAAATCAGTGGCGCAAGAATTAGGTTCAAGAAACATCAGATGTAATGCAATTGCACCTGGATTCATAGAAACAGAAATGACGGCTGAGTTAGACGAAGCTGTTGTGCAAGGTTGGAGAGATAATATCCCAATGAAAAGAGGAGGAACACCTGAAGATGTGGCAAATACGACTGTATTCTTAGCTTCTGATCTATCTGCTTATGTAACAGGACAAACGATTAATGTTTGTGGCGGGATGCTTTGCTAGTTAACAAAATAATATAATTAACGCCCTTTTTGAAGCTCTGTTTCAAAAGGGCGTTTTTGTTTCTCGATCCTGAGGTCGACAATAGTTTATAACAAATCGTCAAAATATTCCCAAGCATCATTGACCAATGCTTCTTGTCGCAGGCTTTGCATCACTTTAGTTAATACTTCAAGGTAGTTTATTATCAAAATTTTAGAATCTGTATTCAGCTGCTCATTCGATTCTAGTAACTCCTTCAAGTCCGCTTTTGTTTTTAATAATTCTTGATGTGATTTGATTGTCTCGACCAATCGTTCTACTTGCTTTTCTCTATTTATTTTCATGTCTTTGATTTTAAGCCCACACCTTTCCTACTGACAAAAAACGCAAGGCATTTTGGCTTATTTATTGAAAAGAAATAAGTCGAAATTTCACTTTAGCCTTTCGATTTTTGCCAGTAGGGAATATTTTTGCTGTGGACTTCAAAGACATGAAAACAGATAGGAAATTGGAATAGTTGATCCGAATGACAATCAAAACCAGATGTGGAGGAGCTGTCAGTCTGTGTGCTGCTGCGCTCGCTATTAGCAGAAAAGATTTTGAAAACTACAAAGCAATCACTAAATGACTGACATCAAATCTATTAAAAGGACCTCCCTAGCTTCACTTTAGCTTTCAGACTGAATCATTTTTTATAGGTACGATCAGTGCTCCGCTTTATTATGTTGACGACTTAGTAGCCATCTAACAAAATTTCATTTTAGCCTATTGCCTATTTGCCTTTTGCCTATTTATCTTTATCTTCATAGAAATTTTAATTCATGTTTGAATCAAACATTACCAAAGCAGAAATAAATGAACTACCACTAGACAGGTATGAAGGAGAGATTGTTTTGGTCGACAAAGCGGATCAAGTTAAAAGTGCTTTTTCCGAAATAAATGAGCATCAGTTTGTTGGATTCGACACCGAGACTAAACCAGTTTTTGTAAAGGGACAATTTAATGATGTTGCATTAATACAAATCGGAATTCCAAATAAAGTTTTCTTGATCAGAATCAATACAACTGGTTTAACAGAAGAAATTATTTCATTTTTTGAAAATGGCGCTATTAAGAAATTGGGCGTTGGTTTGCGAGATGATATCATCTTTTTGCAACGTATTTCTCCCTTTGAAGCAGATGGATTTGTAGAGCTAAATGAAATGGTTAACGAAATTGAAATTGAGGCGAATGGTTTACGCAAATTAACGGCAATCATTTTAGGGTTTAGAATTTCTAAAAATTCACAAGTATCCAATTGGGAAGCTGCTGAATTGAAACCAAAACAACAACGTTATGCCGCAACAGACGCATGGGTATGCTTAGAAATGTATAATAAATTGACAGCGCATAATCTCATAACAACTCCAGCATGATCCGCCGAGTGCTGCTTTTCCAGTTATTAATTTTACTCGGCACAGCATCCGCGCAAAAGGTTCCTGACTCTGCATTAATTCCAATCACCGTTGATAGTATTCGATTGCGTATTGAATTGAATCGTGAAAAAGAAATGCTATCACCCGGAAATGAAGAAGAAGTTCATAAATTATTAGGTACAACACGATTAGATTCGAAGACTTCTAAGCAATTTATAAAACGAATCTCTAAGAAAGGTTCATATTCATACGGCCGCGCTTTATTAACGCATCACTCTTTAGTTTTTACGTGCTTTTCGAATGAAAAAGTGGCGCTAACAGTTCATATTTCTACTTTAACGCGAAACATCAGCTTGTATAAAGAAGGAACTGATAGTTTTTACGGTAAGATCTCAAAGAAGCTGGGGAATTATTTGGTGAAGTTGTTGGTGCGATTGAATTTGTATGAACAGCTGCATGAGACTGGTGATACAGAAGGAATAGATTGAGTTTTAAGTTTGACGTATGAGTATTGAGGTTGATTAAACTTTATCGTCGATAATCAAGAGTCGCGCGTATTGCAGTTCTAATTTTGGTTCTACTCAAACTTATTCAAAAATTAGGCTTAATGGACAAAATTTAGGCTCATATTCTCTGTAAGCGTTGTTATTATTAGCTTTGACGCAAATGAAAGGTTATGAATAAAAAAAGTGTATAAACTGTAAAGGTAAAAACACCAAGAAAAATGG
>WTCE01000185.1 GCA_013138735.1 Crocinitomix sp.
AACACTATACGTTGGGACGCTTTGAACCAAAAAATGAACATGATTTTCATCTGTCCCAATCTCCAAAAAAGACACGTCATACCGCTTCTCTATTTCATCACATACTTTTACCAAAACAGAGTCCACAGAATCAGTGAAAACTACTTTTCGATATTTTGCACTGCTTACCACATGATAAAGAAGAACCGAAACATTATGACTTTTATGGATAGATTTACTATTCTGTGACATCTAGTCACAAAATAGTGAAATTTGACGAGGCAAGCCTCGAGGTATTAAACCTGAAAGCGAATAAATGTTTGTCTCAAAAAATATGGTTCGATAATTGTGACGGAATTCAGCATTGGCAGAAATACAAATCAAACCTTATAATTGAATTATTGATGTGTTTCCGAATATAGATTGGAGTTTGTAAAAGCAATAGAAGAGCTATAAACATTTTTTATCTATAAAAGATCAATTTGATTTGGGTTGTAAAGCTTGAAAACCGTTTCGATTGCGTTTTTTTAGTTTGAGCACTATTAATAGCCCGCTCTTACCATCTTTCCAAAGATGGTAATTTGAGGAAATCATACGTTAAATTTAATGCTGAGGTATTTCCACAAACTCAAAGTCTAGCTTTGAAATTTCTTCAAAAAGTTCGCCAGACTCTCGCAATTCATCATCACCTTCCTCAAGTTTCCATATCACTTTACTTTTAGAGTTTTCATTGCTATCTAATTCTACCACCTTCATAAACAAAGCAAGTAAGTTTTTTGAAAACCCTGTATTGAAATATTCCAAATAGATATCAAAAATTATTTGACGCTTATTTTGCATTAAGCAATCAACTTTTTGAATTATCGGTTCAAAAAAAACAACTGCATCTTCTGGGATACAAATTCCAACTATTGAAATCGTCCCTTTATCACAATCAACGGTAACCTCCGGCGTAAAATCCGTTTTTTCGATTTTTAAGTATTCCATATTTTTAATTAAAATTGTCTAAAATAACGTTAGAATTAAAGTAAAATTCATCCTCTTTAATCTTCTCCATTTCAAAGTTGATTTTTTTTTCTGATCGTTTTAGAATTGATAATAATCCTAATCCCGCATTTCCAGTTTCGCTTAGAACACCATGTTTTAGTTGTTCCAAGTATTTTTTCTTAATACCATCAACAGACATGGCGTTATATTTATTTAACGTACACGTTAAAAACTCGCTATCAGTTTTTGAAACACAGTTTCCCGCTGTAATTTTAAGTACTGAATTATTTAATGAAACTTCAAAATAAGAAGATATTGAAGCCTCTTTGCATCCGTGTTTTTGCATGTTGTCAAGTATTTCGACCCCAATTAGTTTGGTTCTAGAGATCATTCTTTTAGGGTACCCTAAATTATGCAGCTTACTTTCAATAACCCGAATCGTTCCCGATATTATTGTTCTGTTTAATTCGCCCAGTAGAATAAACATATCAGAGTAGGGTTCTACTTCGTCAAGTGCATTTTGAATATGCCGTTTTGCAAAGTTATTTTCAATCATAATTTAAATGAAATAAAAGTCATGTCATCTGTTTGTTTTTCAGACACATGCTTGCTTATAAAGTTATTCAAATGTATTACCCTTTCTTCCCCCGAAAGGGTAACTAATTTTTCAATACATTGTATCGTCCTTTTAGAACCTATTCGTTTATTATTAATGGCGCTAAGTTGGTCAATCAATCCGTCTGTTAATAAAAAAACAGTATCTCCCTCTGAATAAGTAATTCTTTGTGTCGAAAATTTAAATTCGTCATCTGCTATTTTTTGCCCTATTGACACTCTATCTGTTCTCAAATGTAACAACTCATTGGATTGATGAAGATAAAAAATTCCTTTTGCTCCTGCATAGTCAATTGTTTTAGAATTGGTATCAATGCAGAGTAAAATCAAATCTAATCCGTCTGAGCCTAATTGATTATCATTGTTAAGTAAATCATTCACATTACTGTTAAGAATATCTAAAACTCCGTTAATCTCACAATTACATGTATCAAAAATATGTGATAATTCTTGAATAGCTAAAGTGGAGATCATTGCGCCCGGAACACCGTGGCCAGTGCAGTCTGCAACAGCTACATAGGTTAAGTTACCCTTTTTCTTAACAAGATAAAAGTCTCCACTAACGGTCTCTTTCGGTAAAAAACTGACTATAAGGTCATCAAATTCTTTGTCAATAATTGAAATAGACGCTAGTAATGAATTTTGAATACGTTGGGCATAATCGATACTTGACTGGATTTTTTCATGAGATTTTTCAATAATCTGTTTTTGTATCACTATTTGTTCCGCTGCTTTTTTAAGTTCGGTTATATCCTCTTTAATTGCAATGTATTCTATTATCTCACCTTGGTCATCTATGACAGGGGAAATTATCGCTTTTTCTATAAACTCAGTACCATCTTTTTTTTGATTGATAAATTCGCCACTCCATGTTTTTTTATTTCTAACAGTATTCCACATAGTTTCAAATACACTATGCGGTGTCTTACCAGATCCCATTATATTAACAGGTTTACTAACCAACTCTTCTTGCGAATATCCGGTTACTTTCATAACATGCGGATTAACATAATTAATAACGCCTTTGGTATCTGTAAATAAAATGGTAGTCTCACTCTGCTCAATAGCCATAAAATATCGCTTAAGATCGGCAGCTTGCAATGCCTTTTCCTGCTCTAGTTTATCTCGATATAGCACTGAAGCCAATGTATTACTTACTAGCGTAAAAAAATCTACTTCTTCTTTTGTTTTAACGTGATTATGTTCTACATAAATATTTAATACACCTAACACCTCGTCATTAATAATTAATGGAATGTTAAAATGTCCGTGAGGAGTCATTCCTTCTGGTACAATATCATGATCGGCTGTTACACAACTATTAAACAATATTTTTTTTTGCGCCAATGCTTTCCCACATAAACATTGACCTGATTTTATTATGGCACAAGTTTTTACTAAAACACCCAAATCTTTTTGAGCAATCATTTCTAAATCGCCATTGGCATTGGTTGTAAATATTGAACCTTTTGATAAAATATTTAGCCAAGGTAATGCCAAAATAACAGCTAACGAATTTTGTAAAAAAGTTGGAATATTTAGTGATGTCACGGTTGATTTTTGAAGTATTTTTGCAAGGGCCGCTTGATTTTCTAAGTTTTTTCTATCGCTTTGTAGTTCGGCATTGCGTTTGTGAATTTCTTTACTCTTTAAAAAATTAAGTCTTTCAAAACGCTGTTTTATATAAAAAGCAAGAATACTGATTGTAACGAACGGAAACAATTTAACAATATGATTTGCAGCAAAGTTACCGCCATTCGCTGAAAAAAAGTAAAGGATACAAAACACACCTCCTACGAATGCAATATTAGAAAAGATTAATAAACGTAATGTGAAAAAGGGTATTAAGGTGAAAAACAAAATTCTAAGATATAAAAACATCATAAAATCAGGATTATCCAAGGCTATAAAAGCTGCTGTATAGCCCCCAATAACAAACGTAATTGCAATACCCACAAAATAATATTTGCGGTAAGCTTTAAGAAAAGTGAAAACTAAAAATAGAATACCAATTGCAGGTGTTAAAAATCCACTTAATGAAAAGCCTTCATTCTTGACAGAAATAAGACTGGATAAGGTAAAGAAACAGGAACCAACAATAATAGCAATCCGAATTATTACGCGAACATTTTCAATCGCTTTATCTCTAAACTCTTTTTCCAACTGTTTGTCGTAAAAAGTTAGCAAAAATTGATTAACTGCTATTTTAAAACCTTTCTTTTCCAATTATTAAATATTACCCATTTTGTTCAATTGCTTAATCTACTTTTACGGCTATAAAATCAAATTCAACCCCTGCAACCATTTCCATTTCTTCACCAAATTCAAAAATATCATCATCATCCTCTTCGTATTTCCACCTTAAAGTCACATTTGTCCCCTTGTTTTTGAACGAATTAACAAGAATCAACATCTCTACCAAAATTCGTGTTGATGAAGTGTTTAAATAGTCTATAAACAATTCGAAATCTACTGTTTTAGGATTTGATTCTCCGAAGGTTTTAAGCCATTCAAATAGTGGAGTATAAAATTTATTGGCATGATCAGGAGTAGAAATCCCAGTAAATGAGAAAACTCCGTTGCTATTAAATGTCACTTCTGGTGACTGGTCTGTTCCCGCTATATGCAAATTCTCCATAGTTAATTAATTTGTATTGCTCCCCAAATCATATCATCCGTCTGTTTCGTGTTTTTAGTAAAATGGGTATAAAATTCTTCCAATTTTATTTTTTGATCAGACAAAGATAATCCACTCCAATCAATAAGTAACTGCTTAAAGGTTTTTGTCGTCAATCTTTTGTTCTTTTCTCCTCCAAACTGGTCGGTCATTCCGTCAGAAAACAAATAGTACGTAGCTGTGTTAGAAATAGTAAGTGTTTCTGTTTTAAATGGCGTAGTTATATGTTTAGAACCAATACTCCTTCTTGACGATTTAATGGTAGCAAAACGACCATTGTCAATATAAAATAACGGCCTACAAGCATTTGAAAACGATAAGGTATTTAATTTTTTATTAATGCAAACGATCCCAATGTCCATTCCATCTTTTACACGATATGCTTTATCAGAATAATTTAATAATTCATATATATAATTATCCAAATAAGACAAAATATCACTTGGATCGGTCATGCCTTGCTCGGTAACCGAATTAATGAGCCCATTTATTCCTAATGACGTCATAATAGCCCCTGGGACTCCGTGCCCAGTGCAATCACCTACTGCAATAACAATTGTATCACCAACTTCATCCACCCAATAAAAATCACCACCAATGGTGTCTTTAGGTTGGTAAAATAATTCAACATCAATAGCCAAATTGCTTATTTTTTCTTTACTTGGCAGCAATGCTTTTTGGATTCGTTCCGCGTAATTAATACTATCTGTAATGCTTTTATGAGTTAATTCAAGTTCATCAAATTGTAAATCAATCAAGGCCTTAGCTTTTTCATTTTTTTTTGTTTTTATATAGTTACTTCGTTCAACCCTTTGTTTTATATAAGCTGCTAATAGTGTGAAAAACATGGCGGTAGCCAGCAACGTAACTTCTTTCATTACATATACAGGGTCAAAGCCTGGTGAATATTGCAATGCGATAAAAAACATGACAGCCAAAAACAAATTACAAACAATGGCAATGGGAATGGTTAAAAATGGAATTAGATTAAAAAACACGATCACAGAATATATACCTGAGATATAGGTGCTTGTAGCGAAAGTTGCCTGAATCACACCCAAGCCCAATGTTAAGAACAGAAATATTGCCGTAAAAAAATAATACTTTTTTGTGAATGGTGTAAACAATAAGATAAAAAAAACAAAAACTATACTTATGACAATGATGCGATTAATTAATAAAAGTCGAAAAACTTCTTTGTTTTCTAAAAAATCAAATATGATAAACATGCTGTAAACTATCAACCCGAATGCCGCTCCTATTTTAAAATAAGTGAATAGCTTATTAACTATCTCTTGTCGATATTCTTTTTCAACCGTCTTGTCTCTAAAAGTTAGACTAAGTCTATTAAAAGATAATTCCTCCTCAATTTTTTTCATTCCTATTTCAATATGCAAACAATAAACAATGTTTCTTGTTCCTTACTATACTCTTTTTTAGAACATAGCCTGTAAATAGTTCATAGCACCAAGTTAGGATCGAGTGTCTTACAGGTTGGTTCGCACCAATCTCTGTCATCTTTTTGGATGGAGATGGATTAGTGTAACACGCCTATTTTTGAACAAAAATAATATAATAATTGTGTTTTGAACAAGCCTGAAGTTTTTTTTTAATAAAGCATACTTTTAACCGGACGTTTACGAATAGGTGGGACTTACTTTTTGATCATAAAACTCAATATATCCTATTCCTTTCTACTGAAGTTCTAATCTACAATGAGCTTTACTATTCCTGCCCTTAAGGTAATAATTGTAGCATAGATAATAGTGAAGCATTAAGGTTATTTAATTATAAAAGTGAGAAGGTGGTTTTAATCTTCGAGTGCTTTAAACCCCTCAATCCGCTCCAAACAAATCTCCTCCGTCAATTTCAAAAAGGCTTCCGTTTCTTGCTTCCAAAAATCAATCTTATATATCCACAGGAAATTCCTTTTCGTTATGGTAACGCTCTCCAATATATGCATAGTTAAATTGGTCAAACAGTTTTGTATGCTCTTCATTGTCATAATGAAAAACACCTTTCAACTGATTAACCCGAATTATTCACACGTATTCTATTCCAAAGCCAAACCACCTGCTATCATTGAGAATGCTCAATTTTTTGTTTCCTCAAAATTGGGTGACAATTCTTTCGGTAAAAAAAAATCTCTGCGCTCCCCAATTCTATTGGTGTTTTGACTTTTCATAACGAAAACCCATGAATAATTCGGGTTATGAAACCTCACACAACGATCACGTAATGCAAACAAATTATGTTCATGCGGATTGTAATGACTGAAAACCATTTCAATAGCTGTGTAGCACATTTCGATTGATTGCTGGAGCATGAAAGATGCCCAACCAAACTTTTTGCCGTCAGCATAAAATTCAAATCCTTTAAAAGAATCTACAGCACCTACATACCATTCCTCAAAATCAGCTTCCGCAATCTCCCTTCTACGAGTTGGAGACAATCTTTTAAATGAAGCAAAATCATATCGTCTAGAATTAAACAACTCAATTCCTTCTTTCTTAATATCCGAATAGAAGTACTGATTTTCTTCCAACGCTTTATTGACAACGCTAATATTAACCACAAGTGTCTGTACCACAATTTCCATATCCTTAAAAGCACCTCGTAAACGTGCTTTCTTCTATCTCCGCTTTCTACAACAATCAAAATCACTTTTCTTTCCCTCGTTCGGTTTTAAAATCACCTCTTGGTCGGGTAGGTCAAGAGCCTTACAGCTGCTTTCCCCCCTAAGAACCGGACATGAAAGTTTCCCTTCATCCGGCTCAAGCATTTGCAAAGCACAATTTCACCCAGCTTCCCAGTTGTCATTCTTTTGACGCATGAATTTGACGGTGGCAGTTTGGGTGAAGAAGCAACAAGTTGTTTAACGTATTGGTTCCTCCATCCACTTTTCGAATGATATGGTGTAAATCCCATTGTTTTGCATCTGAAAAGTTTTGTTTGCACACAGGACATATTCCGTTTTGACGTTTCCAAACCTTGACTAGAAGTGCACGTCCCTTTTTACGATTTCGCCATTGCATTTCGACTCTTTTCTCTAAATAAGCCTCATCTGTGGTATCATAAAGGTTTGCGTTTCCGCGTATTTGTAAGTGACGTATAATCGCCACATCTTTGGCTTGGGTAAGTGTCAGTTTATTTCCTTTTGAGGTTTGACCAGAAAAGACCTAATTTCTTTTTCCAATCGAAAGAAAATATTTTTGTTTAATCCAAGTTTTGTTTTTGTAAGGACGCCGTCTTACAGTCCATCTCCATAGCCATTGGAAAAGATTTTGAATAAAAACCACTCGTAAATAGTGCTTGGTCGGAAATACAGCAAAATCAAAATCGCTTCTTTTGAGTTTATCCCCATTATTTTCTTGTCGTCTGATGCTTAGGCATCTCCTAAAGAAAAAAATGAAACTAATTCTCAAAAGCTATTCGATTTCTGAAAATTCGTCTATTTCCGACCAAGCACTAAATAAGTTAATTTGTATAGGGAAATTGAAGATGGCATGCTGCTTCTCTTCAAACTAAAGGTTAAAGAATAATTAATAACTTAGTACCTCGAATTATTGTAGGAGAAATGGATGATTAACCGTGCAAGAATAAAATTCGCGAGTTCAACTCACCATAAATAAATTGTTTTATTTTTTAGTATTATCGGGCAAATTCAGTATATAAACAAAGTAAAATGAAATTAAGAATTATATCATTGTTGTTGCTACAATCATTAATTGGGTCTACGCAGACCTCAGAGTTAATATTTCATTCAGGCTTTGAGCCAATGTCTACTTTGACAGTTGGAGGTAACGATATCATTGGTGTTGATAATTCGGTGAGCCCACCAAATAATTGGGTTAATGATTTAGAATACCATCCTAATATTGGAAATTTCTCTATCTTTTATGAAGGTGGTAATGACACAATGCGATTTGCAAAAATAGTGACAGACCCAACAGATTCTACCAATAATATATTACAGTATTGGTTAAAACATCCTAATGTCTCGGGTACCAAAGGGCGTGTTCAAGCAGAACTTTACGGAAATAATAATCTAACTGAAATGTCTCAAAAAGTTAGAATTTATTTACCTAGTGATTGGGACATTATCAAAAGTGCGGATGGAGGAACAGTTGAATGGATGGTTATTATGACATTATGGAATAATGCAGGTTGGACAGGTGAAGGAAATCCGTTTAAAGTTAGTTTAGGGATTCACAAAAGAAACCCTTGGTCAAGTGATTTAAACTTTAATCTTACGGGAGATATAAAAACGACTTATTGGGAACACATTTGGGAGGAGAGTGACTCAAGTTATTCTATTCCAGTTGGCCAATGGTTAACCCTTGAAACTTATTTTAAAGAGGGAGACGCTTCAAATGGGCGTTTTGTTTTGGCTGTTACGCCTGAAGGTGGAACAAAACAAGTTATTTTTGATGTTACGAATTTCACACATCACCCAGATGATACTTCTCCAGATGGGATGAAACATTATAACCCCATGAAACTATACACTTCTGATATTGTAATTGATTATGTAAGAAATAATGATGGTGTACTGCAGATGTATTGGGATGATTTTGAAATTTGGAAAGACACTAACACTGTTTTAAATATTCCAAAAAATGAAGTTTTAGGTAATTTTAAAATATACCCGAATCCTATGAGCAAAAGTTCAGTATTGGAATTTAAAAATGCTACAAATGAAAATCACAAGCTAATACTGTACAACACTCAGGGTCGAGTTGTGAGAACAATAACAAACATAAAATCGAATCAAGTTATTATTGAAAAAGGCGGTTTAAATGCTGGCTTATACTTCTTTCAGCTTACTACGAAGAATAGAATAATTATAACTGGAAAAATATTGATCGAATAAAACCATCTCACGATTATTACTTTAAAGTATTGCTCGGAACTCAGAAACATTAATTTGCTTATTCTGTAAGAATGAATAAAAATAAATCCTTTTTCTACTCGTAATTCCCCCGTAACAAATGCGTTACAGTAACTAAAGTAGAGGATAAGGATGTGAAAAAATGTATTGTATGTGGAAATGAATTTGAATTCAAAAACAGCTCAAAAAAACGTATTCAGACATATGCTGAAAGCAGCTAAGTCGGAACAAGAAAAAGAAACTCACAAAACTAATTGAGAATAAAGATGTAACTGCAATTCAAAATCACTATAAATCAGGATTTGAATCAATCGTGGTGGAACTCTATTGTGCCGGAATTGAAAAAAGACTATCCTTTTGTAATAAACGGCCAGTTCATATTTCCGATTTTTTTTTTTATAACCTTTCTGTTATCTTAATATCCTATTCCGAACGCGACGAGAGTGCAGCGTAGTGTGACTAAAACATGGGAGAGTATGCCGATTTTACTCGCTTTTTTGATTTTAACAAATTATTCACATTATTTGATTTTGAAATCAAATAAATTTTCGACTGTCAAAATAATTTCTTTACTTAACTTCCCGATAGGTAGCGTGCCGATCACTGGAAACGGCTGGCTCAAACTTGTAAACACGTATGGTTCAAGTTTAACTTATTTTCAAACCTAAAACACAGACATCATCAACTTGTTCTGTTTTATTTTTCCAAGCATTAAACTCCTTTTTTAAATAGTTTTCAAATGAACCATGAGCAGTCTCCTCAAAATTCAAAAGGTGTTTTTTGAATTTTGCGTACTTGTATTTTTTACCATTAGGGCCACCAAATTGGTCTGCGAAGCCATCCGAAAATAAGAATACCCAATCACCAGATTGAAGCTGGTATTCTACACACTCAAAAGGTTTTACACTATAGTAGTTTCCAATTGGTTGTTTCGTGCCTTTGATGATTTTGATATTGCCATTTCTTGCAATCCAAACTGGATTATTGGCTCCTGCAAATTGAAGAATTTTTGTTTTCATGTCAATTGCGCAAAGAGCAATATCCATCCCATCCTGTATTTTATTGTCTTTTCCGTTAAATGATTGTTGCACAAAATCATTTAGATTATCTAAGATTGCATTTGGTGTTGATATTCGTAATTCATTTACCGAACGATTTAATCCACTATTGCCTAAAATTGAAACCATTGCACCTGGCACACCGTGTCCCGTGCAGTCAGCAACTGCTACAAACAAAGTATCAGAGTTTTTTACTTGTTCTATCCAATAAAAATCACCCGAGACAATATCCTTAGGACTAAAGAATACAAAAATATTTTCAAAATAACTTTGGTATTCTCTTAAATTAGGCAGAAATGATTCTTGAATTCTTTTCGCATAACGAATACTAGAGGTTATATCTCTATTTTTTTCTTCAACCAGTTCTTTTTGGTTAGTAATTTCGGTTTTTTGTTCCACAACCTCCTTAGTCCTTTCTTTTACTTCTTCTTCAAGGAGTTTATTTTGCTTTTCAATCGATTGAATGCGCCATTTATAGAGTAGATAAAGTAGAAGTACTCCAGATACAAGCATAATTATTCTAAACCACCAAGTATTCCAAAATGGGGGGTGGATAATTATTTCAATAACCGCACCTTCAGTATTCCATACTCCATCATTGTTACTTGCGATTACTTGTAAACTGTAGCTGCCAGATGAAAGGTTCGTAAATGTAATGTATCTTCTTGTTCCAATGTATTGCCAATCGTTATCCATACCAATTAACTTGTATGCATATTGGTTGCGTTCTACTGAGGTAAAATTGAGGGCTACAAACTCGAAAGAGATGGTTGATTGATTATAGTCAAGTTCTATTCTTTTTGTGACACCTATTTGCTCTTTTAATGGAGATTTAGGGCCAGTTGCTACTGGTTTATTAAAAAGTTGGAAATTGGTAAATACAACTGGTGGGGGATTAGGGTTAGGTGTAATTCGATCGGGATAAAATGAGTTAAATCCGCTCACACCTCCAAAAAACATTTCTCCACTCCTACTTTTGTAATATGCACCTTCTCTAAAAACATTTGATTGTAAACCATCTGATTCGAAATACTTTTGATAAGTATTTTTATCTGTATTAAAACAACATAAACCATTTGCAGTACTTATCCATAAATTATTTCGATCGTCATTTAAAATCCCGAATATTTTATTATCTGATAAGCCATCTTTTGTCGTGTAGTGCGTAAAAGTGCTGTCTTTAAAACTGAATTTATTTAAACCATAATTCGTGCCGATCCATAACCTTCCTTCAATGTCAAGACACAAGCTATTAACTGTGTTGGCGGAAATAGAGCTATTACTCGTTGTGAATACTGATTCAAATTCCTTAGTCTTTTTATTGTAGAACCTTAGACCATAACCTCCATAACCTATGATTAAATATGTTTCATTAAAATCTAAAATAGTATTGATAGCTTCTTGACATAATTGATTCCCATTTCCATCCATTAAGCAATAATTCCAAAAATCATTATTTACCTTCTCACTTAATCCTCGATATGAGCCAATCCATAAGCCATTGTCTTGATCTAGTGCAAGAGTTCGAACTTCCATATCATTAATATGATTTGGATTTTCCGGTTGCAAGTTTGGCGCATATTGCTTAAAGACTACTCCATTCGAATCTGCGTGTGCCAAGCCCCCCATATGTCCTGCAATCCACAATCCATCCTCTCCATCTGAGATGATTTTTTTCACATAAGTATTACCATTGATCGTTTTTACATTTTTTAGTATATGTTTTTTATATGTATTGGTTGATCGGTCTAGAGATGCGTATCCATTACTCTCTGTACCAATCCATAAAAGTCCTTTCTCGGTTTCATAAATCGTATTTATAAGATTGCCGGGCAGCGCATTTTTTCCATTTACCAATTTTTTATAAAGATTAAATTTGCAACGGTTTGGGTCGTACAAAGATATCCCACCATTTTCAGTGCCTAACCAAATAATATTTGTTTCATCAACAAATATTTCTACAATAAAATCATCTCCAATACTATGTTGGTCAATCGGGTCAAATATAAAATTTTTTGTAAACAGCTCAGTTTTAGGGTTAAAAAGGAATAAACCGCCTCCATTAGAACCAATTAATAAATTACCATTCGTGTCGTTAGAAATAGATATAACGCCAATTTTTGTTCTAGAGTTTAAATGGTACGGGTTATGAATGTTGTAAAAACTGTCCGTTGCAACATTATATTTCGTCAATCCGCCGACAAAAGTACCTGCCCAAATATCTCCCCAAATATCTTGATATAATGAAAAACAATAGTTGAGCCTAACAGCACTCTCGCTAGAATTTCGCCAATTTTTCACTTCCTTTTTTGGGATTGAATAGCGAATAATCCCAATTCCATTTGTTCCAATCCACAAGTTTTGCTCGGAATCAATTAGTAATGAACGAACGAGGAAATCTTTAAATAACTTTCGAGGATTTGTTGATTCGATTATTATATGGCTAAATACTTCTTGCTCCGGATTGAATTTTACAATGCCGTTATAAGTGCCTAACCACAGCTGGCCTTTATTATCTTCAACAATTTCCCGAACATTTAAATTGACTTCGACCGAATCTTTTCGTTTATAGTCTTTCCAATTTAGAAATTCACCAGTGGCATTATTATAAAGACTAAGCCCTTTATCAGTTCCAATCCATAATCTGTTTTTTGAATCTTCGAATAAGCAATTAACTTCGTTTCCCGAAAGAGAGTAGTTGTTCTCAGGGGCATTCTTGAAAATCTCGAAAGAATAAGCATTATAGCGATTAAGTCCGTTAGAAGTTGCGATCCATACAAAACCATTATAGTCCTTAATTATAGAGGACACAAATGTATTCGATAATCCATTTTCAATTGACTTACGATCGAATACCCATTCATCATTTTGGCTAATGGCAAAAAGTGAGATTAGAAAAGTGAGGCTTAAGAGCGTTAGTTTGATCATATTGATAGCACTGACTCAAAAGTAAGGATTAATAATTGGACGCCTGTACCTACCGAGATTTTTTTTATAATAACCTGACTTTGTCAGCTCATAAAAACAAGTACTATTTCAAATCTCAAAAGCCTGAAAGATATTCAGCAGAATTATTGCACAACGCTGATTCCTGAACCCAATTCCGATTCATTTTTTGTAAAAAATCCTATGGGAATTATAGCGAACTGAGCATCATCAAAACCAATTTGTTAACGGCAATAACAGATGAAAACAATATTGAGAGAGAGATTGGCAAAAATGAAAAAAAGCAGATACGGAACAACGGGTTGGGTTTATTCAATTACGAATGAAAAAATTGCGATTAGAAGTTAACCTGCCAATACCTTATGAATACCCATTTTAACCTGCGCGAAAGCTCTGCAAAATGTGACTTTTCTGAATTTGATGAAAATGGCAAAATATTGAAAGGTAACGGTGGTATTGATGTTGTGTAACGGTGGGTTTTGAGCGGTTTAGACGGGTTATTCGCTTAACCTACAACTCCCTAAAACGCCTTAACTAACTGTAAGTCAAGACTTACTTACGGGGGCCTACATTGGTTTTATGTCATGTTGATTTTCAATCAACTGGTAAAGTAAAATTTTTCTATTTGAGTGGTGATAAATACCATTTAGACAACTTTAAAGATATAAGCCTAGCCAAATGTGGTTGGCATTTTTAAACTTAAAACTACTACTAAAAACATCAATTTACTTTGAAGAAAATTGGTTCAGAGAGATGTTAAATTGAAACAAGAATAAAATGAAATTAAATTTGTATCATTTTTATTTTTTAATTACTTTAGCGTATAGTAAAACAGAAAAAACAATGGTTATGGAAGCAATAAAAACGCCTGAAACACCCAATACGGATTTAATGATCTTCTTGAAAGACAAGCAATTTGAACTTGCCAATATGGGCGTTAGTTATAAGAACGCTTATGATTGGAGAAATTCAGGTTTGTACTTACAAGACAAGCAACGCAAGTACCGCATGAAGTATAGCCCGATAGAATATATTTGGCTCTTGCTCGTTAAAGAATTAAGGGAATTTGGACTTTCATTTGATGCCATTCGAAACTTAAAAGAGTTTTTAATGATGCCTGTGGATGTCAGCTCGGTATTACTTGCAATGCAAGACAAAGATTCCCATCCCGAAATTGTGGATGCCAAACCCGAAGACCTTGGCGTAATTAAAGGTTCAAAAGAAGAAGTCAAAGATGCAGTTGAAAAATTGGGTGAACATATTGTTGATTCGATTTTTACCTCAATGCTATTTTCTACGTTAATGAAAGAGAACACTTATTATCTAAAAATAACCAAAGAGGGAAATTGCACTTTTGAATCGGATGATGATTTTTTACTGCCAGTAATGGAAGAATCGCATTTGACCATTCCTTTAACCAATATGGTAAAGTACTTTTTGGAAAAGGAGAGTATTGAGGATTATGATTTGTCAACTAATGAAGAGAGAGAAGAAAGAAACAAACAGCAAACCTTTTGAATTGGATGATTTGTTAAATAAAGATTTTCCACCTCGGTTACAAAAGGACATTGAGCGGTTATTAGAACACGTTCAGGCAGGTCAAATTCAGTACACATCAAAAGATGGGAAGAAAATTAATATTGGCTATGATTCAGACCAAACATAAGAATATAGCACTACAAGTAGCATAAAAGGAATAAATAAAGCGAATGTTAAGTTTGGAGAAATGTAGGGCATTGTCAGGAAATAAAGCAGAGCATTAGAGTGATGCTCAAATAGAGCAAATAGCGAAGGAATTGAGGAGACTAGCCCGAATAAATATCAATATAATCCAAGAACAGAAAAACAAAAAGAAATAAAAAAGGTAAAAGACTTAATGTTGGACGGAAAACTTGATCCTGACGAGTATGTGAGTATAAAAGCACGTTATTTAGGGCCGAAAAAGGAGATCAAAGACAAAATTGATAGTTTCAAGGCATCTAAGCGAGAGCTTATTGGGTTAATACAGAGTGGGCTACACTTATTAGAGAACATACAGGAGCCATTTATCTTAAACATAAGATCGTGGGTTCGATATTTATGGAACAGCTAAGTTTTGACGGAAATAATTGTCGAGCCCCAAAACTAAATCGAATATTTGATCTGTTTCCCAATATAGACAAGGGCTTGGGAAAGTTAAAAAGGGGACAAGTTAAATCATTTTTTAACTTATCCCCTTCTGCGGAGAGACAGGGATTACTTTCAGTGATCCCTTGGAGGGTTAAATGACACAAATCTAAAGCTGACTTTTCTGCGAAAAGAAATTGACTTTTTTCTGAACTAAACTCGAAACAAGTTTCGGTTTATTCCACAAAAAAAGCCAAGCACTTCGTGCTCAGCTTTTTCGTTGCGGAGAGAAGGGGACTGTTATCGAACCCTCTTTTTGAGGATTTAAAGGTGTTGGAGGAGGTTTTGAGGGAGGTTTGCGAATAACATTAATAGAATGAAAAGTTCTTTTTTTTCAACTATATAGGTTTTTAGTCATTTACTTTGTGAATTTCCCCCTCTTGAAAATGAACATGCGAACTTTTCAATATAGCACTTCCATATAAGGTCATACTTTCAAAGTTTATTAATAAAGTAACATAGTCTCCCTTATCAGCCTCATGCCATGAAACTAGATGTTGATTCATGTTTGTTATCAGATGATTGTAATCAAAAGGCCCGTTCCATTTTTTTGGATTTTTTCCATTTTTATGAAATTTATAACTCATTCCTTTCGGTTCAAATTTTGCGGTATACTGATTTCCTTCTTCATATTGAAAGTTCATTTCTACACCGACAAGGCGATCTGGCATTTCTAGGTTTTTGTTTGTTTCTTCTTTTGCTGAATCAGTATTACATGCAGAAAGAAATCCGATTAGCAATAGAATTGCGAATAAGTGAAATTTGTGCGGTATCATCTTTTTCATATTAATTTATTTTAAGTACATAATTGGCAAAAAAGAGCCTTGCATCAGTTAATTTGATTCCAATTTGAAACGGTGTATTTTCTATAATTTGATTTAAGATGGTATCATTGTATTTTCTAGAAACTTCTGTTGCAATTTTTTCTCCTTTTTCAAAGGAAAATGTTTGGTTGATTGTTTTAATCTTTACGATTTGTTTCCGATTACTTACCAAAAAACTTTTTGCAATGCCTTCTTTTTCCGTGTATTGAGGTTGATGACTAAATGAGTTGAGATCGAAATCTGCTTCTAATTCTCGATTTATTATGCTTAAAAGATTTAAGTTAAAATCTCTTGTTATCCCCTTACTATCATTGTAAGCTGGCAATACGATTGAGGCTGATTTTATTAGGTCAACTCCAAGAAAAAGTTTATCGCCGTTACTTAAACAAGATCCTAGTTTATTTATAAAATCACTCGCTATTTCATCTTGCATATTTCCTAAATTGGAACCAAGAAATAATACAATTTTTGGATGATTCGAATCGTGCAGTGTTTCTAAAACTTGAAAATAATCCCCTTGCTGTGTCTTAACCGAAATAGTTGGGAATTCCTTATTTATTGATTCTTCAAGTTGATTGAGCGCGTTTTGAGAAATGTCAATGGGAAGGTAGTCAAATTTAAAGTCCTGTTTGTCTAAAAGTTTTAGTAATTCTTTGGTTTTTAATCCATCTCCAGCACCTAATTCTATGAGTTCAAAATACGTGTGAGGACTCAACTCTAAAGCATTAACTATGTTTTCTGTTTGATTTGTAAAAATATCTAACTCGGCTTTTGTGAGATAGTATTCTGGACAATGCATTATTTGAACAAAAAGTTCATCCCCCATTTCATCATAAAAATACTTAGAAGGAAGTGTTTTTGGATTAGAACTTAATCCCTGGGCAATATCTTTTTTAAACTGTTCGATCATTTTACGAGACGTATTCCTTCTAGATAGAGTTTTTTTGCATTTTCTAATTTTTCACTCATAATATTTAGTTTTCGATTAATTCTTGATTCCCCACATGATGAACAATCTCATCATAATACATTTTCAAACCATACTTTTTTAAATACTTTTTAATAATTGGTTCAAGTTCTTCTCGATAGTTTTTCGATTGAGAATCTTTATACATTTCCTGAATTTCTGGACTTTCTTCTGCTATTACCTCCTTCATTCTTGATTTCACATAAGGCGGAAGATTTAAAAATTCTAATTTAACAGTATCGGTTCCAGCAGCTTTAATTTCTGAAAACAACTTGTCAATTAGTTCTGGCTTATACTTCATGTGAGGTAAAAATGGACCTACAAAAACGTAGGTTTTAATTCCAGAATCATTCAGTGTTTTTAATGTTTTTAATCTGGTTGAGGCAGATGGTGCTCGAACTTCTAAAAAACGACTCAATTTATCATCAGAAGTAGTAATTGTAATCCCCACTTCAGCATTTGGAATTTTCTTTAGAAATGTCAAATCTTTCAATACCATTGGAGATTTAGTTAAAATGCTCACTCGGCCTTGATAGTTGTTTTCGGCAAAAGTTTCTAGAATGCTACTTGTTAGTTTATATTTCTTTTCTACTCCTTGATATGGATCTGTCACGGTGCTAATTGCAATTTTCGGATGCGGATCCTTCTTCATCAACCGTAAGATATCTTTCTTAATTAATTCAGGCGCATTGGCTTTAACATAGACATAATTGCCCCAATCTTTATTGTTTTCGCCTACAAAACGACCCATAAAACTTGCAAAACAATACATGCAACCAAATTGGCAACCTGTATAAGGATTAATGACATAATCAGCACTAGGAACTTTAGTAGTTCCAATAATTGACTTGGCTTGAATCTCTTTTATTCTGAATTTATTGCTCATAATATTTTTTATAGAATTCACTTCAAAGGTAGTACCGGCAGGCAGCTGAAAAAAGGTTGATATTCCTAAGTTAGATCTTAATTAGATAGTCTCGTATAAGAGTATATAATTATTAACAGGACAGAACAGAGGATTAAGACTAACATGATATTAGAGTCTAGTAACTCGAAAGTAAAGAAAGTCCCCTCTGTTCTTCTGCCAAATTCCGATTAGTTCTCTAGGCGTAGGAGCCTGTTTGTAGGAAGTAGGAACCAGCAGATATTGTCCCATTAACATATTTACTATGAATAAAAATAAAGAATTTGTTGGAATAGACATCTCAAAAGACAGTTTTGATGTTTGTTACCCAAATGGAAAGCATGCGAAGTTCTCTAATGAGATTGGAGGGTTCAAGCTCTTTGTTAAGACGTTAGAGAGTGATTGGCACTGTGTAATGGAGCAAACCGGAAGATACCATCATCCACTTGCACATTACTTGAAGTCTCTAAAAATTACTGTGTCAGTAGAAAATGGCTTAGTTATCAAGCGGTTTTCACAATTGCTTTTAAAGTCTACTAAAACAGATAAAGCAGATGCCAAGATTATCAGAGATTACGCTATTCAGTTTGATCCAAAAGAATGGGAGACGCCAAAAATTTATATCTCTCAGTGCCGTGAATTGAGGTCATTGGTGGTACTTTTAAAGAAACAGAGAACGGCTTTAAAGAATCAAGATCATAGCTTGAAAAGTTCAGTTGAACCAAGTAAAGAGGTCTTAAAATTCTTAAAGAAGGAGTTGATTGAAATGAACAAAAAGATCAAGCATTTAGAAAAAGTGATTGAGGATTCAGTGAAAGAGAATGAATCGGAAATGCTGACTCATATATCTTCTATTCCAGGGATTGCAAAGCGAACAGCAACATTGCTAATCATCAATACGAATGCTTTTAGAGACTTTGAAAACGGTAAACAACTATCTAGTTATTTTGGCTTGTCACCAAGCATTAGACAGTCTGGCAGCAGTTTGAATGGGAAATCAATAATCACAAAAGCAGGGAACAAGGATATGCGAAAAATGATGTTCATGTGCTCTTTAAGTGCAAGTGTTTTTAATAAAGCATGCAATGCCCAATTTCAGAGAATTGTGAATAAAGGAAAACCAAAGAAAGTAGCATTGATAGCTGTCAGCAATAAACTATTGAAAATAGCGCTTGCAGTTGCTAAAAGTAAAATGCCTTATGATGAAAACTTTAGAAGTGTAAAAAGAGCTTGATTTAGTTGGATGTTAACTTAGTTCTTTACTTTATTGATTTCTTGTATAAAAGTAGACTACAGTCCTTCAAAGTAGATTTAATAAGTGTAAATTAATGTAAATCGGGTGTAATTTATTTCAAAACAATACATTAAAATCAATTATACAAATAAATTTGTTCAATGAGCCTTCACCAATTAGCTAAGTACTTATTCCTTTTATCACTAATTGTTTTAGTGGTTCCAAATAGCAGGGCAGAAACGAATGATCAGCTCACAAAATTAATACTGCGCACAATTGGCCATGAATTTTTATTACAGCTAGATGATAGCACTTCGCGCGTGTTGCCAATTGAAAAGATCGACGGGAGGTATGCCGTGCAATTTGAGAGAGAATTTTCTTTTGAGCCAAATTTACTTCTTTTTGCCACTTTTAAAGCGCTAGAAGAATCCAAAATAAGTGACAGTTATATTGTCGAAGTTGAAAAATGTTTAACAAAAGGAGTAATCCATAGCTTTAAAGCAAGTTTAGCAACGGATGATAATATGGTTCCTTGCCAACTGAGAGAATTACCAAAGGACTGTTATGTGTTTTATTTTACGGTGATTGAAAATGATCAGAAAGCAGATTCAGAGGAGAAGGGGGAAGGTGGTGTTTTAAAATCGATCTTCACGATCATTATTTTAATAATTGGCGTTGGGGTGGTTATATATCTTCTAAAGAGAAGGAAAAGACCAAAATTAAAATTAATTAACATTGGCCAATTTCAGTTTGACCAAAGGGGCATGACACTCACCATGAAAGCGCGATCGACGGAGTTGTCAAGTAAAGAATCGGATTTGCTTTATCTCTTATTTTCAAATGAAAATAAAACGCTTAAAAGAGAATATATCTTAAAGGTTGTTTGGGGAGATGATGGCGATTATGTTGGAAGAACTTTGGATGTATTTATTTCAAAATTGCGTAAAAAATTAGAAGCGGATTCCAGTTTAAAGATTGTCAATATTAGAGGGGTCGGATATCGTTTTGTGATCAACTAAACACTAACCTTTCAGTTTAGCATTTGTTAGTCATAGTATTCATCTTCCCAACCCTTTTGAAATATTATTTGTTCTTTCAACCTACCCTCTAAGTCTTTCATTTCTTTAATTGGAATATATTTTTTGTGAGAAACAATTTTACTAAATAAAGCTTCATATTCCTCCACTTCATAGAACCTTCCTGGGTCTTCATCATTTGCTATCATATCCTCAAGGTATAATCTCAATTCAATTATAGGGTTACGCACTTAAGTCGCGAGATTTTGAATCTCCCTTTTGGTAATAGGTTTAAGATTTGTCATTCTGTCGATTAGCTTCGTCAAAATTGATTTCCTGTGATTCCTTCTATTGAATCGAA
>WTCE01000071.1 GCA_013138735.1 Crocinitomix sp.
CTGAAAGGCTAATTGCAAAATACGTAAAGGAGCAAGGAATTGAACAAGAGTATAAAAAGCTAAAAGAAAATCATCAATTGAAGCTATTTTAATGCCTCGCGGGCTTGCCCCGAGGATTATTTACTGCTTTTGAAATGTTCAAGTTTTCCAGATAGGATAACAAGTGTTAAGAATTAAAAGCTAGCGTGTTATTGAAAATATGCACGTATTTTCGTAAATTTGGTAGAAGATGAAAATTAGGCTAGTATAATTCTTTAGCAATTTTCAAATAATTAAAAATTTATGAAATTCAAATTACTTGTAGTTTTGTCGCTGTTTTTATGCCAGGGTATACATGCTCAGGTATTTATTAATGAGTATTCTTGCTCGAATATTGCGAACTATACAGATGCTACAGGCGATCAAAATGATTGGGTTGAACTCTATAATTCTGATGCAGCAGCGTTTGATTTGACGGGTTATTTTATATCTGATAAGAGTAGCAATTTAAATAAACGTGAAATTACAGCCGGAGCATCTATACCAGCTGGGGGTTTTCTAAAGGTTATTTTTTCTGATGAAAATGCAATCATGGGAGATGAACTTCATGTTAATTTGGGCTTAGCGCAAACCAAAAACGAATGGATTATTCTAAGTTCTTCGGCTGGAACAATTGTTGACAGTTTGAAAATTGTTCGAATGACACAAAAAAATCATTCTTATGGTAGAACTACGGATGGATCTGGATCTTGGAGTATTTTTACAAGCCCAAACTTGGGCGTTTCCAATAGCGGTGGCTTAAATTACTATACCAATCGCCCGACTATGAGTGTAGCCCCTGGTTATTATGCAGGTACGCAAAATGTGACACTTTCAACGGCTGATGGCTTGGCAACAATTTATTATACATTAGACGGGTCTGTGCCCACAGAGTCTTCTACAGTGTACGCAGGTCCTGTTGCGGTTAGTGCAACTGCTGTATTGCGAGCACGGGCTTTTTCTTCTGACCCAAGTACTCCAGCGAGTTTTGTTGAAACCAATACCTATTTTATCAACGAAACGCATGATCTTCCAATTCTATCAATTTGTGGTGATGAGGTGACAGACTTTTTGAATGATGTAGCTCCGGGTGCTTTTAGTAATAATTTTGATGGCGCAATTGAGTTTTTTGAGGAAGACGGGTCCTTTATTGATGAAGGCGAAGGATATTATAATAAACATGGTAATGACTCGTGGGCCTATGCGCAAAGAGGGATGGATTTTGTGATGAAAGATCAATATGGATACAATTACGCCATTCAGCATCAAATATTTGCTGGTAAGGATCGAGATGAATATCAACATTTAATAATCAAGGCGGCGGCCAATGATAATTATTCTTTTGAAGATGGAGGCGCGCATATCCGTGATGCCTATGTGCATACAGTTTCGCAATTGGGAGATTTAAGAATGGATGAGCGAACTTCGCGTTTAGGCGCTATTTATGTGAACGGTGAATATTGGGGCGTTTATGATTTTAGAGAAAAAGTAGATGACGCAGATTTTACCAGTTATTATTATGATCAACCCGGAAATGAAATTGAATTCATAAAAACTTGGGGAGGAACTTGGGCCGAATACGGTGATCCTACAATGACGGAATGGAATGATTTGGTTGATTATATCACGACGAATGATATGAGCGTGGATGCAAATTACGAATATGTAAACGAGCGTTATAATATTGGAAGTTTGATCGATTATATTGTGTTAAATTCATATATCGTTTCCTCAGATTGGCTTAATTGGAATACCGCTTGGTGGAAAGGTAATAATCCAGATGGTGATAAGCAAAAATGGCGCTATGCCCTGTGGGATATGGATGCTACTTTTGGACATTATATTAATTATACTGGTGTAGAGACTACCGAACCTGATGCTGACCCCTGTAATCCTGAGGCGCTTGTAGATGGATCTGACCCAGAAGGGCACATCCAAATTTTAACAAGTTTAAGGGAAAATGAAGACTTTGATTATTATTATATTACCCGCTATATTGATCTAACAAATGGAGTGTTGTCATGTGATAGAATGATTGAGGTATTGGATAGTATGGTTGCCGTAATTGCCCCTGAAATGACAAACCAAACTGCCCGTTGGGGAGGAACTGTTACGGAATGGGAAGACAATGTGCAAGCCTTGCGAGATTATATTAATATAAGATGTGATGCAATTGTCAATGGGTTAATTGATTGTTATGACTTAGAGGGACCTTATGACATTATGCTAGATGTTGTGCCTGTTGGAGCGGGTAAAATAAAAATGAATTCGCTTTGGGTAACAGCCTTCCCCTGGACGGGAACTTATTACGGTGGAATAAATACGGTTGTTAAAACAGAAGCGAATCCGGGTTATGTATTTGATCATTGGGAATCAATTAACCACCCATTCACAGATCCTGAATTTCCAGAGGACACATTAGTTTTTACAACTACTGATACGTTAATTGCACATTTCCTTCTTATAGAGGAAGATGATCCAGTAGTGGATCCTCCCGATCCTGTTGGCTATGATGGAATTCATGTTCCCAATGCTTTTTCACCAAACGGTGACGGTGTAAATGATGAGTTAACGCTGTTTGTTGGTGATAATGTTGATTTGCTTGATTTTATAATTTACGATCGTTGGGGCAACTTATTGTTTAGAACTTCGGACAACCTCACACAGTGGGACGGCACTTATAAAGGTAAATTATTGAATACTGGAGTGTATACTTATTATCTGAAATATAGTGAAGCTGAAGTAGGTCAACAAGTGCTTACTGGGAACATAACGTTAATGCAATAAGCATGAAAAAAGGCCTTGCAATATTCTTCATTTTTTGGGTTGCCCAAATTTTTGCACAAGATTATCATTTTACGCAAACCAATCAGTTTGCACTCTTACAAAACCCGGCGAATACGGGACTTTTTGATGGTTGGGAACGCGCTGGAATCGGCCATAAAACGCAATGGGCAAATGCGGGTTCTAAGTTTCAGACATCTGTTATTTCTGCTGATTTAAGTTTGTTTCGAAAAAGAACGGGCGAAGGAGCAAGCATGGGAGTGGGATTACTATTTTTAAATGACAAAGCTGGGGATAGTCGTTACGGCACAAAGCAAATGGTATTTAGCGTAAGTGGTATTGTTCCTTTGGCCGAAAATCATAAAATTTCAATGGGCATCCAAGCTGGATTAGGGCAGAAGTCAGGCGATTTTTCGGAGCTTATTTTTTCCAGTCAATTTAATGGCAATGAACTAGATGGTAAGTTAAATTCAGGCGAATCAAATAACTTGGCAAGTTTTATCTATCCCGATATCTCGGTTGGCGGTTTATACCAATTTGGGACGGATCAAAGTAGTTTAAATTCAGATGGTCAACCTAAAATTATTGCTGGTTTAGCCTATTATCACGCCAATCGTCCAATATTAAGATTTAGATTAGGTGGTTCAGAACGATTGTATGCAAAGTGGGTGCTGCATGGTAGTTATGCGAAAAACTTTAAGGGATCAAATCAAGGATTTGAGTTCAATCTAAATCAAACAATTCAAGGCCCTCACACCGAAACTAACATTGGTGCTTTATTGCGCCACTATCTTTCAAAAGGATCGAAAATTACAGGTTTAACACAGCCATCATATATAGCATTTGGCATGTACTATCGGCATAAAGACGCTATTGCACCAATGGTTCGCCTAAACTATAAAGGATTCGATTTTGGCTTGTCTTATGACATTACACTCTCTACACTAGGCCAAGTTAGCCGCGGCGGTGGAATCGAATTTTCCTTAGTCTATACTAATTTTGATTATGCGCTTTTTAAGCGGCAACGGTATTAGTTTTTAGGCAAAAGGCTAATCAAGCCCAACGTATTTCTAATTTTAAACGTATATAGAGTATGCGCATACTCATATTCTTTTTATTCACAATGGTACTTGCAATCTTCTCTTGCAAAAAAGAAAGTATTATTGTGGAGGAACCAACCCCTTGGGGTTATGTGAATTTGTCACCATATCAAGGAGATTGGAAATTGACTTCAACTGAGTATTATGAAAAGTGGTGGAGAAAAGATTCTATAGAGGTCTATAAAACACCCGAGTTACTTTTGACATTGACGGATTCTGGTTTGCCCCATATAGGTGACCCGTCCAATTCCAAGACCAGGTTTTATTACGGAAAATTGTTTCATGGTGATGAAGTAATTGAACTAAGTTGGAACCACAGATCAATAAATAATTTATCCCTTGAGGACAGTCTTCCAGATCTTTTTCAGAATTTGAAGCTAAACCGACGTAATGGAAACCTCATACTTAGCAGGTTTGAATCGTCCAATCAGACTGACATAATACTGCAGAAATCGTCTGTTCCATTTCAACAGGATTCGTTGACGTATAGACTAGCATTTAGCAGTGGGTTACCCAACATTGGGTTAATGGTTGGATATATAAATAGTACTGGTGATTATACCATAGACACCCTTAAATCGGGCAATTGGGAATGGGAAAAAAAAGTATTGCAAACGGATGATATTCGGAACTATAGTTTGGAAATAGTTGGGGCAACTGATAGTTTTCATGAGGCGATCGATTCGGATTATGGCGTAAGTATTGCGTTGCAATGGAGTTATACATCCATAAGTTCTAACAACCAAGTTACTGGCTTAAAAGATGGAGTAAAGGCTATATTTAGGACAGACGGGACAGTTGAATTTGATTCAAGTCCAAAGATCGAGTTTCTTCTAAAGTTTGTAGATTAGTTATTAGTCAATAGTTTTTTGAATTTTTATATCGATTCAAACCATGGTAACCAAACCATCAAACACAAGTCAAATCGCATTGATAATTGAACCCTTTGTCAAGCTCATGATGACAGGTTAGGCCGCTGCGATATTAGATTTTAGGCAGGTTGTTTTAGGGAGTAGTCGATAACATTATTTACCCCTTTTGTTTTTATTGTAGATCTGATATGTAATAGCTATTGTAATAATTACGAGGATACATCTTACGATAAAACTCATTGAAGAAATATCTGCTCTAAATCCCATCATTCCTGGAACCACTCGCGACCCATGTCCTAAATACATCCCAACTATCCCATAAATAAAGAATCCAATCAATGAAATTAGCGATACAAGCATCAGTTGTAAAGAAGAATGATCCTGATTTTTTCTAAACTGCTTACGCGCTATGAAGAATACAACTATCGATAGAGAAAACCAAAATAATCCCGTTATGAAATCATCCCGCATACCGATTCCATCCAATCCACCAGCAATCAATTTCGTATGAAAAAAGAATATAATAATGAATAAAAAAGCGCGTATATTTCCAGTCACACATTTATTTTTAAAAATTAGTCCTGATAACTACCGCCATAAAGACGCCATTGCGCGAAGGGTGCGTGTGAATGATAAGGGCTTTGATTTTGGCTTGTGACATCACCTTCCACTTTTATATTGTGATCTCCAAAGAATTTTGAATCAAAATCAATTTTTGACGCAAGTCCGATAAGGGGTGTTCCGGAAAATCCTTGTCAAACACTTCCTGTTCCGAATAATTCATAAGAGCGCCGGCTCTAAATTCAGGATCAAAGGGATCTTTTAGCCAATCAATAATTTTTCCATTTTCATCCGATTTAAAATCGGGGTTTTCTTTCATCCACAGAGGAAAGATGGCGGCTTCTCTCATGCCGGTTGTACCGATTTCGAATAGCTTTATCATGATCATATAATGACCTCTAAAGGTTGGGATAATTAACCTTCCTATATAACTCATTCCAGAGGGTTTCTGAGGTTCTTTAGTGATGATTTGAATTACCTTGTATTTCTTTAATTGAACAGCTTCGCATTCAATAATACCGCCCTCAAAATCTTGCACGACCTTGTTTCTGATCTTATTGATGACGAGATCGATTTTTGGTTTTCCATTAAAGAATAAGGTATCGAAATATTCAACTGAAACAAAGCTTGAATCGTCGTCATTCACCCAGCTTTCAAAAGTAGGTTTATTGTCCTGAAGATGCCATCCAAAATTATTGAATAATATCTTGGATATCGGTTGTTCTTTTTTCCGCTTAAATAACTTTAACATAATCCAAATACTGTATTGTCTATCTCGACTTTTACAAATTCAATCCTAATAATCACTACCCTCCAACATACTTCTTAATCTCATTCAATTTCATGAGCGCCTCAACAGGAGTTAACGTATTGATGTCAATTTTCTCAATTTCATCTTTGATTTGCATGAGAACAGGATCGTCTAACTGAAAAAAGCTCAATTGCATATTCGCGTCTGCAGCAATGGCTTTGGCCTCCGCTTTTAAATCACCCGAATGGCTTTTTTCCAATTGCAGTAATATTTGATCAGCACGATTCAAAACGGCTTTTGGCATTCCTGCCATTTTTGCCACATGAATTCCAAAACTGTGTGCACTTCCACCTGGAACTAATTTCCGCATGAAGATGATTTTATTGCCCAATTCTTTAACCGAAACATTGTAATTTTTGATCCGTTTAAACGTGCCACTCATTTCATTCAGTTCATGATAGTGAGTAGCAAAAAGCGTCTTGGGTTTCGCCATTTTATTTTCATGCAAATATTCTGTAATCGACCATGCAATCGAAATTCCATCATAAGTACTTGTTCCACGTCCAATTTCATCTAGAATAATTAAACTGCGTTCCGATAAATTGTTCAGAATACTGGCCGTTTCGTTCATTTCAACCATAAAAGTTGATTCGCCTGATGAAATATTATCAGAAGCACCAACTCTTGTAAATACTTTGTCTACAATACCTAATATAGCCTCATCTGCAGGAACAAAACTTCCCATTTGTGCCATTAATGAAATTAAGGCCGTTTGGCGCAGCAATGCTGACTTACCAGACATATTTGGCCCCGTGATCATGATGATTTGTTGGGTGTCATTATCCAAATACACATTGTTTGAAATATAAGGCTCACCCATGGGCAATTGTTTCTCAATTACGGGGTGTCTTCCTTCCTTAATGTCAATCACAAACGTCTCGTCCATTTTAGGGCAAGTGTACTTATTTTCGCGAGCGACCATGGCAAATGAATGCAAACAATCGAGCTTAGCTAATTGTTGTGCATTATGCTGTATTGGAGTGATATAGTCCGCCATTGATAATACTAAGTCATTCAGTAATCTACTTTCTAACTGGTGTATTTTTTCTTCTGCGCCTAAAATTTTTGACTCGTATTCTTTTAATTCCTCTGTTATATATCTTTCCGCGTTGACTAAAGTCTGCTTTCGAATCCAATCTTCCGGCACTTTGTCTTTATGTGAATTTCTAACCTCAATATAATAGCCAAACACATTATTAAAGGCTATTTTAATACTTGAAATTCCGGTGCGCTCAACTTCACGTACTTTCATGGCTTCCAAATACGATTTTCCAGTATTCAACACCGCACGCAAATCATCTAGCTCGGCATTTAAGCCATCCGCAATTACGGGTCCTTTACCAACTGCAATTGCAGGCTCTTCATCAATTTCTTTTTCTATTCGTTCACGCAATGCCTTACAAGGATTTAACAAATCGGCAATCAATGGCAATGCTTTTGACTTTGCTTTGCTACACGCTTCCTTAATCGGGTCAATTGCCGTTAAGGCTCGTTTGAGTTGAACAATCTCCTTTGGATTAATCCGTGTCGTTGCTACTTTGGAAATAATACGTTCTAAATCGCCAACCTCTTTCAGTTGCGTTTCAATGGTCGTTTGAAATTCGCTTTCATCTAAAAAGAACTGCACAATTTCATGGCGTTCGCGAATTGGCGAAAGATCTTTCAGCGGTAAAACCGTCCAACGGCGCATCATTCTGCTTCCTGGCGGCGTTAAGGTTTTATCAATAATATCAATCAACGTTACCGCGCCTTCATTTTGCGAATACAACAACTCTAAATTCCGAATCGTAAAACGATCCAACCATACATATTTATCCTCTTCTAAACGAGAAATGGTAGAAATATGGCCGAGTTTATTGTGCTGCGTTTGCGATAGGTAATGCAATACCGCACTGCCCGCAATAATAGCCAACTCCATTTTATCAATCCCAAATCCTTTTAAAGACTTTACTTCAAAATGTTTTTCTAAATTTTCCTGTGCAAAATCCATTGTAAACACCCAATCTTCCAATTTATAGGTGTAGAATTTATCACTGAAATGTTCAAAATAAAGTTTCTGTTTTCCTTTTTGAAATAGAATTTCTTTCGGGCTAAAACTTTGGATGAGTTTATCGATATATTCAAAATTCCCTTCAGCTACTAAAAATTCTCCTGTAGAAACATCAATAAAAGAAACGCCTGCGCGTTTTCCTTCAAAATGAATCGCGGCCAAGAAATTATTCTCACTTCCGTCTAAAACTTTATCATTATAAGAAACCCCAGGAGTTACCAATTCAGTAACACCGCGCTTAACAATCGTCTTCGTCATTTTAGGATCTTCCAATTGATCACAAATGGCAACACGCATTCCAGCACGAACTAATTTTGGCAAATAAGTGTCCAACGAGTGGTGCGGAAATCCAGCCAATTCAATTTCTGAAGGACTGTTTTTTCCTCTTTTTGTTAAGATGATATTGAGAATATTGGAAGCCTTTACAGCATCCGCTCCAAAGGTCTCATAAAAATCCCCTACACGAAAGAGCAACATGGCATCAGGATATTTAATCTTGATCGCATTGTATTGCTTCATCAACGGCGTTACCGTTGCTTTCTTTGCACTTGCTTTTTTCTTTGCCACGCTTTATTGAATTTTGGAAAAACGAATTTAAGCTATCCTTTCCCCTTTCAAAAATTTGAGCAATCGGACTTATCAATACTTGTTAACAGTTTTGAGGAGTTATTGAATCACCAATAATTCTCTGATTCGTCCATCTCCAATGTTCAACTCAATAATATAGGTGCCTGCGGGTGCTGAAAGTTGGATCGTTTTATCTGGATTATTGTCTTGGTAGATGACTTTCCCTTGAAGATCGAAGATTTTCACAAAGTCAATATCACCTTTATGTTTAATGCTAAATACCCCATTCGAAGGATTAGGATATAAACTAATCTCAGGCGAATTATCATAAGTCGGAATTGAATTAAAATCACTGCGTTCATTCAGGGGTTGATATGGAACCTCCGCACGAACATTCAAATACAAACCAACACAAACAGAATGCGTTGAAAGGTCATTAAAATAACCACTATTCCATAAAGCCCATGCAGCACTTTCCCATTCGGGATGCGGCTCACCTTCATATTGTGCAATTTTCCAAATTCCAATAAGTAATCCATAAGCAAGATCTCGAACTCCCAATTGATCGGGTATGACACCCAAGTTATTTACTTCCCAAGCCAAATTGTCTAACATAGCAATGGCATACGGTTTTAAATCTTCTGCACGTGCAAGGTCTCCTTGATCTCTAAAAGCAACGTAAGCTTCTGTCATAGCCCAAGCATTCATGGCATTGTACCAGGGCAAGGAGTTATGGCCATCCCACATTCTTCCCGGTTTTTGAGCGATTGGAGAAAGTTCGCTGAATAGAACTGTCGGTGTCATTCCATCTACTGCGTCATCTTCGTTTAAGTCCATTAAAATACCAGGTATAAGATTTTTTTCAAGCCGCTCATTCAAAGCTGACTTGTATACCTCTTGACCTGACCAAGCATAGAGCTCAGATAACAACCAAATGAGTTTTGCCGTGTAATTATGGTTGCGCACAGGCGGTTCATTAGTCGCCCATTGAGCCGCTAAAATGGCCGCATTTTTAAATTTTGATTTTAGGATGAGATCAGTTTGCTGGATGGCCGCTTCAATCATTGTAACTCCAGCCCATCCATGGTCATAAGCAATTCCACCATCATAAAAATCATAGGCTGGATTTTGATCTGCAATTAGAAAATCCTCACCTGCGTAGAGTCCCAAATTATAATTCACGCAATATTCAGGAATGGCGTCACAAACTGCATCAACAGAAGCGCCAACCACTCCGCCTGGGTAACATGGGTTGAGCATTCCTACGTGCAAATATCCAAAAACACCTTCATTTTCGCTTGCAATAGTTCCGCTAAAATTATTGGCTGTAAATTGCTGACCTTCCATCATGTTTCCAATAGCTGCGGTCGACGTTAAATCATCAAAATAGTCGGCCTGCATGGCATAATAAGCACCAAGAGCCAAATTATTCTCATAACGTCCTATTCTTGGGCAATCAATTGTGTAGGATTCAATTTCAGGTTTTATGGCTGTATTCCAAACGCTTGCAATTTCTTCCAACGTAGGCGTGGTATAATCTCCGAGCGTATAAGTGATTTCTATTTCTGGACATCCAACACTGTTTCCACGTGTGTTTTTACCTGCAGTAATTGCTGCAATAGCAGCATCAATTGTTCCATCATACATTTGGAGAGTGATGTCCTCTGCATTTTCCGGAGATCCATAAGTGAGATCGCATGGCGAAGTTTGCGCAACAAGCGAAGTACTCAAAATGAAAATAACAATACTCAAAGAAAATTTCATAATTGGTTATTATGGAGTCGATTTTAATGTGATTGCGAAAGATCGTTGTTAACTGTTTGGAGCTGCATATTGAAATTTAATACTAATTGAAGTTCCCTTTCCTACTTCAGTTTTAAGATCAATCGTTCCATCTATTTGATCGACTAGGGCTAAAATTATCTCGAAGCCAATTGAGTTTTGCTCAGAGAGTGAAAAATCTTTCGGCAAACCAACCCCGTTATCTGATACGGTCATTGTGTAACTGTCATTCGACTCAGAAATGATTGCTTGGATAAGTGTGTCATTCTGCGGGTGATTTTTTGGAAAAGCATACTTAATTGAATTAGAAATGAGTTCATTCAAAATGAGACCACATGATAAGGCTAAGTCAAGCGAAATTTTATTGTTTCGCACCGTACTACCATCAAGCTTTATATTATTATTTGCCCCAATAGAATCTGATAATAAATCAATTATAGACTGGAGATAGTCATTCAGGTTCACAAACTCAACATTAGCGTTTTGATGTAGTTTTTCATGTACAAGAGCAATGGCTTTAATCCTGTTTCGAGTTTCACTAAACATATCGATCGAATCTTGATCCGATAAATGGTGTGACTGTAGGTTCAGTAAGCTAGATATAAGTTGTAAATTGTTTTTTACTCGGTGATGTACCTCTTTTAAAAGAATCGATTTTTCCTCCAGTGATTTGAGTATTTTTTGCTCAACGACCTTCCTTTCAAAAAACAGGGGAATTTCGTAGTTATCGTCTAGGTTGGCTTTGATAGATTCTTTTTTTAAATGCGCCTCAATTTTATTTGGATGCGCCATAATAAAAGTACACTTTTCATCTCCTTTTGCACGACAGGTGACTTCAATAGATGTTAATGGGATCCCGAAACTCTCCTCACACCATCCGGACGAATAACCAGCATTCATGATGCAAACTGGTCGATCGGATATTTTATTGTTACTAATCCAAGATTCAGCTTCAAATGAATGTGGGTGATGATATTCTAAGTAAAAATTTTCATCAGGTGTAGGCGTGCCATCTATTATCTCTACACTAGCCCAACCGCTATACGCAAAGTGAACAGGGCCTGCTGAAAGCTTCTCAATAGGACTTGTTAATTTCATTTTTTTATGAAAAGCTCTCGCATCTTCTAATCCAATCACATGGGAAATATCGAAAAGAAAATTCTGCCCGATACGAATGGCTTCATCATTGCCTTTATGTGAATAAAGTCTCTTGATCTCTTCAAGAAAATCAATGGATAGGGAAGAGGCACGCATGAGTACATAACGCTCGTCGTCAATTAAAATAGAAGCTTTAACAGGATCAAACTTCAGCTTCTTAAAGTAGCCTGATACTAATTCTTCGGCTTGATCAAAAATTGGTTTATAAGCAATTGGGGTAGTCACGACTGACTTTTTTTCTCCTTTGAAAGGGTAATTTTCGCGCAATGAATTATTCTCAATTTCGAGTTCCTTAATTTTTTGTTCCAAAACGGCAATTTGTTTCTTCAATTTATCGCTCATATGAAATTGATTGATTTAGTTTAAAAAAAGCTTTTCATTATACGTGTAGTTTTGGGTTGTTACTTTTACGATAACGCAGTTTTTTGCGCAATTGTCCATATTAATCATCTGATTATCAGCGGTGATGTTGTTGGTGTATAGTAGTTGTCCTGATAGATCAAAAATTTGCACTAAAAAGGGGCTGCTAATATTTTGGTTCAGCTGGATTTGGAAGGATCCATTCGACGGATTTGGATAGATCACGAAGTTTTCTTGTTCAAATTCAGGAAAGCCAATAGGGTCGTGATATTCATGTGAACCAACATCTGGCCGAGTACCGTGCATCTCTCTTGGTCCAACTTCATAATACTCATGAAAATACTGAGATATCGCTTCTAAATCGCCCGTCAATACCATTCCTGAATCTCTAGCAACTGATGAAGGCCCAATTTGGTATGAATAAACCTCTTCCCCTTCAAATTCAAAAATCGTAACATCTTCGGCGGCATAGTTATGAGAAAAAGTGGTTGTTTCGCCGTCAACTAACTCTCCAATACCACCAAATATATTATTGACAATATAGGCTTCTTCTGTTCCGTCTGCAATTTGTAAAAAGCGGCAAGATGCTTCCCTTTTGTTTACAATTGAATTATGCACAAAGTAAAATTCATGAGGCGCTGGGTTTGATAAACCTTCTAAACCATAACCAACTGCATTATTGTTTAAAGCTTCTGGTCCTTGCATTAAATCATTTCCTTTTACCAATGCATATCCTCCATTCGGGATATCAATCAAACGACTCGAATTCCCGTCTTCCTCATCCATAATTCGGTTGTACAGAATATAAGTATTATTGGCTCTTGATTTTACATTATGTCCTACATTAGTGTGATGCGAATAACAATGCGAAAGCGTAAAGTTATTCACATGGCCGATATACATATTGTGCGTAAACCCATCTCCGAATCCATTATAGCCAAATTCGCAAAATTGAATGAAGATGTCGCCATCATACGGATTACTGGTAAGCAAACCATTTTCATTGTGATGGAAATAACATTTTAACAAGGTCAAACCAATGCCATCTAGCCGAATTCCTGCGCCATTCTCATCTGGTACAGCTGCACCTGAGAATTCAATATTTGAAACGGTAATATTATCACCGACACAAACCCATGTTCCTTTACCCAAAATATATGCACCGTCTGCAATCATATGTGGTCGCCCACCAACTTCATTTTCTCCAGAAATATATAGGTTGTTTTGTTGCCATGCTGCAAGCGCATCCGTTCCTGAATAATCCGCAATTTCAATGTAAATAGTATCAAAGTCAGCTATATCAATATCACCTACTGCATCAGCTAAATAAAAAGCATTGGGCGTCGTATAGTCGTACGAAGGACCAACGTTCCAAACCGTCGCAAAGGATTGATAAGGGATAACACTTATGATTAATAGAAGAGTTAAGCTGAATAAGCGCGCCATATTGATATGATTTTCAATTCATCAATATAAGAAATAGAACCTAAAAGGATGTCAAATAAGCCCAAAAAAAAACCCCTGAAGCACATTGAGGCTCTCGAAATGCGCTTCAGGGATTCAACTGTTTGAACTAGGACGTTCGAGTTCAAGGCTTGTGAAGTCTACAAGTTGTGAGTTTACCTTGGTAAATGCGTCGTATTGAGCCCGTCGAAATGATCAAATTTTCACACAGAATATCCCTGAAGCACATTGAGGTTCTCGAAATGCGCTTCGGGGACGTTATAGGCAAACACTATTTGCTCCACTCAGCAATTGAATCTACATTCATCTTAACATAATCAGCGTTTCCAGCTTTTTCAGCAGCAGCCATTGATAATTTTGCTGTTGCAATTGCTTCTTTTTTCTTGCCCAATTTAGCTTCAATAAGCGACTGTTTTCTTAGCATCCAAAATGGCGCTTCACCACCGCGTAGTTCAATTGCTTTCTTGATCCATGTGTATGCTTGCTCAGTGTCTGTACTAGATTCTAAATAAAAACTTGCTGCCGAATAATAATCACCTGCAGTTGGTCCGGCCATAGTTTTGTCAATGCTAGCTTGTGCTATTTGAATAGTCGGAGCTACAATTTTTACAGTTACTTTGGTCTTTGCCCATGAAATGTTTAAGTCAGCATCTGTTCCATTTATAATATTGTTAATTGAAATAGTGAATGACTCAACATTGTCATTTAATGTTGATGTATTGACTGTTACACGTGCAGCTTCTAAAGAATCATTCCATGTTTCAGGCGTTCCCCAAATTTCAGTTTCTGTGTATAAAATTACGTCCCATTTGTCTTTACCGGGAACAGTATATAAAGCGTAGTTTCCAGCTTTAATATCTGTACCACCAAACTTGATGTCGGTAGACGTTGAAAATTGAACGGCTTTATTAGCACCTGTGCGCCAAACTTTTCCAAATGGAACTAATTCTCCAAAAATGGTTCTTCCTTTAACGCCTGGACGAGAATACTCGATTTTAACTTCGGTTAAACCAATGGTTTGTTCTAATTCAGCAGCAGGGCTTGGCTGCGGTGATTTTACTTGGGCAGTCACTGTTGCGGACGCTCCTAGTAATAAGAATGCGAATAATATACTTTTCATTTTGTATGATTTTAGTTTTTATGTGTTGACGTTTCTTTATAGAAAACTTTACAAAGGTAGGCATTTTACTGTGGCTTTTTATCCGTATTAAATGGGATGAAACAATAAACTTTCAATATTTATTGAAAGTTCGAAAAAAAGTATTATATTTGAACCATGTTATTGAAAGATGCAAAAATGGATTTCGTACAAACTTGGGGCTCGATAGGCAGCGCCTGGGGAATTCCGCGTTCAATGGCACAAATTCATGCTTTACTTTTAGCAAGTAACGAGGCTTTGAGTACGGAGGATGTAATGGAAACTATTCAATTGTCACGCGGAAATGTCAATATTAATATGCGCGAGTTAATCAATTGGAGATTGGTTAGTAAGCAGAATAAGATAGGGGAGCGGAGAGAGTTTTTCACGGCGCAGACAGATATTATGTCCATGGCGCAAAATATTGTGGAAGAACGTAAAAGAAGAGAATTGCAACCGGTATTGGCACTCTTGTCTAAACTGAAAAATGAGGAATTAGAAGGCAAAGAGGATGGCGTAGCACACTTCAAACAGTTAATGCAAGAATTAGATGACTTTATTAAACAACTGGATCAACTTTCGGAAATTTGGTTGAAATTAAAAGATAATTTCTTCTTCAAGAAGATGATAAAAACAATGAGTTAATATTTTTTTAAACCGAACTTTCAATTTTTTCTAAAACTTTAGTATGTTTAAAAATATCGAGATATCAGAGATTAATGATGATAGGGTTGTAAAAAGTCTTTGGGTATTGCTCATTGGAAGTTTGGTTTTCGCACTTTTTACTATCGGCTTCACTTTTGGCGCAGATGAGGGTGGATTCAATGGCTTGATAGTTCTTTACGCGATAATGCAATTGATATTTTTGGGCTGGCCAGCTTGGGGTTTGCTATTATTTGTTTTTTATTTAATCGAGCGTTTTACATTAGGTAAACGATCAACTACCAAAACTGTTGGAATTTTGTTCCTAATCGAAATGATTCTCCCTCTTATCCTTCTTCTTGTATCGGTATTGAATGATCGATTGAATTTTTCTATGGTCTTCATGTCAAGCGGAACTTTGATTACGCAGTGGGTGCGTTGGAGATATTTAAAACGCGAAAATCGTATGTATAACTTTGTTAAATAAGTCTTTAACCCTTTTAAAATCACAAAATGAATATCAATAGACGAAATGTAGCACTGAGTATGGTCATTCCTTTCTCACTAGTTTTTATTATTGTTTTAATCATGTTAATAGCTGCTGAACCCAAGTGGGATTCAATTCTAAATGGATTTTTCACATTCCTTTTTGGCACATCAGTCTTTTGGGGTTCAAGTGTTATCGTTTGCCTGATCGTGGAATGGCGAATGCTGAGAGCAACAATAGATAAGAAGAAGCTTAAAAAGGTTTTCATTATTGAAACAATTGTGGCTGCGGCGCTTTCATTGGTCCTTTTCCCTGGAATTCTTGTGCTTGGTATGATTGGGAATACCTTGCGTTACCAATGGTTGATTCATAAAGAACGGACGTATAATTTAGCGCTTATTCTTAGTCAGGATAAAAAAGAGGATAGAATGAAGAATTTGGATGTTGAATACACTTTAAAAAGTTAAGGCCATGCTAAGCAATCACAAATTAATTATCGATAAAACCTGTCCTATGTGCAGTTTATATGGGAACTGCTTTACAAGATTAGGTTTAATAGATCAAAACACAGTTGTTTTTTATCAAAATGTCAATCGCAAAGTATTTGATCAGATTGATGAGAAACGAGCTAAATCTGAAGTCGCTTTGGTTCATCCAAGATCGGGTAAAACTGTCTATGGATTAGATGCTTTTTTGAAAATATTATCGAATGAGCGCTCGGTTTTAAAACGACTTTTTCAAGTAAAATGGCTTTATTTTTTATTGGAGAAACTCTATCGACTTATTTCATTTAATAGGAAGGTAATCGCAGGCAGCACTGATTCGTCAGACGGACGTGTTTGCACACCACCCATTCATATTCCCTATCGAATTATCTATCTTATATTAGTTGCTTTGTTTACAGGGTTGATGGTGAATGGATTCACAACATTACTTGATGCTGAATTGGGTGTGGCACATGTTGGATGGCGAGAATATGCTGTATGTTTTGGTCAGATTGCTTGGCAATTTGCGGCTCTCAGTTTAATTGACCCCGCTAAAAGATTGGATTATTTAGGAAATATGTCCACTGTATCAATTATTGGCGCTTTATTGCTGATTCCTTTATTCATTGCAGACTATTTTTTAGACTTTTGTTGGATGCAATTAATGATTGGATTTGCGCTTGTAGTCGGCACAATGTTTTATCTCCATGTCAAGCGTTGCAAGCGATTAGGCTTACCGTTTATTGTTTCAGCGTCTTGGGTTATGTTTCGTACAATTGTACTAATTATAGTGTTAACTTTAATCTATTTAAACTAATGAAAACTAACAATATATTAATAGCTGGTGGATCAGGTTTTTTAGGAAGAAGTCTAGAAACTTATTTCCAAGCAGCAGGTTGCCAGGTTCACCTTTTAACACGTAGTCCAAAGGCAAAAAATGAAATTTATTGGAACGCGAAAAACTTGGGCGATTGGGTGGCAGAAGTTGAATGGGCAGATGTGCTAATCAATATGACAGGAAAGAGTGTTGATTGCCGTTATACAGAAAAAAATAAACTTGAAATTTTATCCTCACGGATTGACAGCACCCAAGTTTTAGCACTGGCCGTTCAAAAAACCGAGAATCCTCCAACAGTTTGGCTGAATGCAGCTAGCGCAACAATCTATGTACATTCTGAAACACAACAAATGACCGAGGATGATGGAATCATTGGGGATGATTTTTCAATGAACGTTTGTAAAAAATGGGAAACTGAGTTTTTTAAACACGATTTACTCAGTACTAGACGAGTTGCTTTACGAGCTACAATCGTTATGGGGAAAGATGGCGGGGCTTATCCAAAATTGCGACAGATAGCAAAACTATTTTTCGGTGGGAAACAAGCTAGTGGCAATCAATTCATCAGTTGGATTCATATCGTTGATTTTTGTGCTGCAGTACATTTTATTATCGACCATCCAGAATTTGTTGGCCCAGTAAATGTGGCTGGACCTAAACCAATGCGCAATAAAGATTTTATGACTGTATTGCGCAAAACTGTTAATCGCCCGTTCGGCTTAGGACAACCAAAATGGTTGTTAGAACTCGGCGCAAGAATGATTGGCACAGAATCCGAGTTATTATTAAAAAGCCGCAATGTTATTCCCGAAAGGCTGCTAGAAAAAGGATTCAAATTTCAATTTGAAACAGTGGAGGAGTGTTTGGGAAACCTAGCTAAGAAGTGAAAAAAACTGTGATGAAAAAAAATGAAATAAGAAAAAATGTAGATTGGAAAGATCTAAAAAGCCTGTCAATTAAAGAAATGTTGATAGAGAATAATATTACTATTCCTTGGTTTGTCGCGGCAATCATTTTGGCCTATTACGAATATTATTTGTTGGCTTTACCCTTTTCATTTTTCTTTTTTTTGACAGCTTTGCGTCAAGTCCACAATGGATTTCATAAATCATTGGGGACATCAAAATTTTTAACTGGATTGAGTCTTTATTTGAATAGCATCCTAATGATTGTCTCCATGCGTGCCATTAAGTTTAACCATTTACGTCACCATAAATATGAAATGGGAGCGGAAGACTATGAAGCAAAACCAGGTCGAATGTCTGCAATAGGCGCAATTTTATACGGTCCAATTCACATTTATAAAATTCATAAAGTCACGCTTGAAAAAGGAACAGCGAATGATCGTTTTCATGTTGCACTAGAATTGGGCTCTGTTGCTGCATTTGTTTTTACTGCTTTCTATTTTCAAATTGACGTTGCCATTTATCATATCATTATAATGTTTATTGGTGAACTTTTATCAGCATTCTTTGCCGTTTGGACAGTACATCATGATACAGAGGAACATCCTCATCTCCCAAGAACGCAACGCACAAAATGGAAAAATAAAATCTCTTTTAATATGTTTTATCATTTAGAGCATCACCTTTTTCCCGCAGTTCCAACAATCAAATTACCCGAATTAGCTGATCGCATTGATGAAGCCATTCCTGATTTGTTAAAGAGAAGCACGTTTTGAGAAAAAGTAGTTAGGCAATTGGGCAAGAGGCAAAAGAAAATAGATCGCTGCGTTATTAGATTTTAAATCTAGTCATTGGTCATTAGGAAATAGTGTAATCGATCTAATTCTTGTTACCATCCACATTAAACCATTAAACCATTAAACCATTAAACCATTAAACCATTAAACCATTAAACCATTAAACCATTAAATCATCAAACCATTAAACCATTAAATCATCAAACCATTAAATCATCAAATCATCAAACCATCAAACCATCAAACCATCAAATCATCAAATCATCAAAACCCCGAGTCAACTCGTATTGAACATTACCCCTGTCAAAACGCGATCAAACGATCAAACCATCAAATCATCAAAACCCCGCGTCAACTTGCATTGAACAGCATCACTTTAATTATTTAAAGGTTCAATGGCTATACCATATTGCGTCAAGAGTGTAATGATGTCCGATTCAGAAATGGGTTTTTGTGCCTCTATTCTTAAGACGTTGTCAATGTCTTCAGTATCTACATTCCAATCAATTATTGAAGGATGCAAGTTTAGAATTGGGCGGATTATATCTATTCCTTGGATCGAATCAAGATCAGTTTTTAAAATTAAGAAAGGCATAATTAGTTCTATTTCTGTTCGGGTTGCCGTAGCTTTCACCGACGGTCGAAGCCTATGGTGAAGATCTTAGCGAAGGTTTTGATTGCGCTTTTTAAATTTATCTTCTGCGCTATTATAAGTGAAAATTTCTGTCAAGGGCACTTCAAAAATACCTGCGATTCGAAATGCGAGTTCTAGAGTAGGTGAGTATTTCCCCTTTTCTATGGCGACAATAGTTTGTCGTGTTACGCCCACTTCATCAGCCAAAGTTTGCTGGGTCATTTCGCCTTTGTGAAAACGAAGCGTTCGGATGTTATTGTTAATGTGTGTTTGCCCCATTTTAAATACCCCTTCTATAATAATAGATTTTCCAAAGATCGCCTAAAGTTCCTCCAATAAAACCTGACGACAACATTATTATAAACATGTAATAAACAGGTTCACCCATAGCTATTGGAATCATTGAGCAAATAAACCCGGCAATAAAAAAGAAATGTCCGTTTCTATCTGATTTCATTTCTATTTTCTTGTCATATTCATCCATGAAATCCTCATCTTTCTTTTTCGTGATGATGGCGTTTATAATTGCGAATACTATGAGACTAATAATTTTTAGAATTATCGTGACGATCATCATAGTCAAGGTAAACTCCCCCCAAAATTGGATATCATCTATTCGCGGCATATTCTCTGCGGCGTGCATTACGAAGGTGTAATAAACATAGCCGCCCATAATCAGTACTGAGGTCAGTATATTGAAAATGGCTTTTTTCTCTTGTATAGACATAATGTTGTTTAATTGTACGTTATTTTATACTTGTTGTAAATAATATTTGATACAAAGTTAAACAAGTTTTACACAATGTCAAATATAGTATACATTGATTTTTTGTAGAAACGCTTAAGTGAGGGATTAAAAAGCTGTAGTATAGAGTGTTGTGACGGATAAAAATAAATGATTTTTTATGTCCTAAAACAAAACTATCTTTGTGTTTATGACCGAATTGCGCAAAAAGTTGAAGTTGGATGAATTGGGCAGAATTTCTATTGAAGCCTATAAAGAAGCCGAGAAAACTCCTTTAATTATTGTGCTCGATAATATTCGCAGTTTGAATAATATTGGTTCGGTTTTTAGAACTTCAGATGCCTTTCGCATTGAAAAAATATACCTCTGTGGAATTACTGCATGTCCCCCGCACCGCGACATTCATAAAACAGCCTTAGGCGCAACGGATTCTGTAGAATGGGAATATGTTGAAGACACATGCGATTTAGTTTTGCGCTTAAACGAAGATGGGGTGGACACTTATGCTATTGAACAAGCCAAGGACAGTATTATGCTCAATGATTTTATTCCAACAACAGGAAATAAAACGGCAATTGTGATGGGAAATGAAGTAGAAGGAGTGCAACAAGAAGTGATATACGCTTGCAAAGGTGTCATTGAAATTCCGCAAATTGGGACAAAACATTCTTTAAATATTTCGGTATGTACTGGTGTTGTTCTTTGGGATCTTTATAGTAAGTTGAATAAATGAGAGTGCTAACGATATTACTTTGTTTGACTTTTTGTGCCTGCGCTGGGAGTGAAACCGGAGAATTTGATTTGAATGTCGCGGAAGATCTTCCGATTATGGTTGTTTCGGAGGAATATTTTTCTTATGAATCGGATGTAATTCCAATAGGTGAACATATTGATGGCCCTGCAAATGTGAGGGATGAAGAAGGAGGAGAATTGATTTTTGAATTGTATGATAATGCCGTTGTTCAAATTGCGGATGACAAAGGAGATTGGGTTCGTATTAGCACACATTACTGGTTAGAGGGAGAGGACTATCAGTCGGAAGTAATAAAGGCAAATACAATTTTATACGACCAAAATAAAAATGCTTTTGGCAAAGTGCTCGTAGAATGCATGATCTATCTAACTCAAAAAAGCGAGACGGAGGGTTATGCTTATATAGAGGGATATACACATCAAGACAACATCCGTCAGGAAAGTTTAATTGAAAACGATTTGGTCCGTTTTGTTACTGAAAAAGGAAGAGAACAGGATGTATTTAAATCATTTATTCAAAAATATAAAATGCGGAGTGAAAAAAGTCATCTAGACTATGATGGCGTTTATATTTATGAGAATTGGATTACAGATCCATCTCCTGGATATAGAATAAATTTATTGTTTAAAGCTGGTGAGTTGAAAGGAGTTTTTCATTCACGTGATTTACATATTGCAAACACGAAGACATACGATTTAGGTAGAATGAATTTTAGAGTGTCGTTTTTTTATGATTACCCAGAGGAGGAACAACAAAAGTATGTCGATTATATGAGCGATTGGTTACAAAGTGTGGATTAAATGAAAAAGATTAAAATCACATCTTTGTTCTTTAATCTTTTATCTAACATCTAAAAAAAATGAAAGCAATACTAATAGGCGCAACTGGATTAATTGGAAAAGCATTATTAAATGCGCTCCTATCAGATGATTCATTTACAGAAGTTCGCGTATTGACACGCCGCGCAACAGGAGCAACGCACGATAAGCTAATTGAAGAAATAGTTGACTTTGATCAAATTAAATCTAGTGGGCTTGTACTAAAATCTGATGTATTATTTTCTACGCTCGGGACGACAATGAAAACCGCTGGAACAAAGGAGAAACAGTGGACGATTGATTTTGATATGCAGATCAATACCGCCCAATTGGCTAGCAATGCAGGAACACAGAAGCTCGTGTTATTATCTTCTGCAGGTGCTACTGCCAAATCAAAAATCTTTTATTCCCGTATGAAAGGCGAGTTAGATGAAGCGGTACAAAAATTAAACTTTGAACAAATAAGCATTATTCGACCCTCTATGTTAGCAGGTAAACGCGAAGAATTCCGTTGGGCAGAGAAAATTTTCACGCCAATTATGTATGCCTTTTCGTGGATTCCTGGCATTCGGAAATATCGCCCAATTAAAGATGTGACTGTGGCTAAGGCTATGATAAATGCATCAAAGGAACAAGTTGAAGACTATGCGGTTTACGAATTGCAAGGCGTTTTTGATCTGGCAAAATAATCGTAGTGATTGATCGGCGATAGACGAAGTTTTGAAGTTGAGAATTTATGTAAACTATTTTTGTTTTCTTTTTTAAGAGATGCCTAAGTATCAAACAACAAGAAAACGTGAAAAGAGGCGCATTCGCATTTGGCGGATTATTTTTATTGTGTTTCCTACCAATCAGTTCTTATAATTTAAGTTTAAAACCAAAGGAAGCGCCATGAGTTGTGCCATTGGTTAAAGATGTGGCTTGGTTAAATTCTGGAGCATTTTCGTCCGTTTTATATTCAAGTTGAAGTTCATGGACATCCATAAAACCTAAATCAAATCGATATTTCACAGAGAAATAAAGCATTTTAGCAAGACGAAAATCTTTTTCTATTGTCGTATATAGTGTTGGGTATATTTGTTTTCTTTGAAGCTCCGTGGTATTCACTTCAAAATAATTGGTGGAACTAGGTGCTGATTGAATTGCAAAGCCTATATTTTCTCCAACTTCTCGTGTGGTGTAATTCAAAGAAAATCCAGCGTGTAAATTGAAAATATTGCGATTTGATGCCTTCAAAATGAATCTTTTACCTCCTCCAAATGACACACGTCCTACCCAAAAAAGGCTGTAGCCAAAATTGTTGCCCATATCAGCAGTACTAATGTTTTGATTAAATTGAAGTGCTTCACCGCGCATTTCAAGAAAATAGTCTTTACCCATACCGCGTTCTGTTTCAACATAAAAGCCGCCGCTTAAACCCCAGTTCGAAATAAAATAATTACTAGGATCAGTCACAGCAGACCTTAAGCCAAAAGTTGTTGTTCCAGCACCTATAAAAGTGCTGTACGGGGCAATAAAGCGTTTCTCTTTTTTGAATTCTTTCTTAGATGCTTTTTCAGAAAGTTTACCCCTTTCCTTTATTTCGTTGATCCGATATTTGTTATTGAGTTGCGTAAATGTGTAGGTGACACTTAATCCAAAATTATTTCCGTTATTAAGAATAGTACCGAATGCATTTGTTGGAGGCTGAGAATACCCTCCTCTTGCAATTGGCTGCAGAAAATGCTCATAACTCAGGTTGACTCCAAGCAAATCTTTATTGCTTAAACAGTACGTCACGCCCGTTTCCAATGAAAGCACGCCCCTTATATTGTCAATGTAATTATACGTGAGCTCTGTTGAATCACCAAAACCCCATGTACTTGTTGATCCAGCTACAGAAGCAACTCCTCCTTTTAAGGTTGCATTGTACATTAGGTTTTCCGAGATGGATTTATGATAATTAACACCCGGTAAAACGCGTGCGTAAATTTGAAAATTCTGATCCAGCCTTGGGCGAAATTGTCCAGTAGGGTTATTAAACGGATCATTGTTTTCTAGTGTGAATCGAAAAGGGAAAAAGCCAAACCCGGCAGACATTGATATACCGACTGAAGGATGCACATTCCACTGATAATCAAAATTAAGAGAGGGAACAATTCCCATTTGAGAATTAAAAATTATAGGTCCACTTGAAGGAATAAATTGGGTTTTATTTAATCCACAACGCAAGGTAAGACTGAAAAAATTATGTTGATAGACAGAATCGATATGAATGTCTTGGCCTTTGCTTTGGAAAATGGCAGCAATTATGGCCGCTAAGACAATTATCTTTTTTAGCATAGTAAAACGTTTAAAGTATTACATTTATTTACTTCAATTGCTACATGTTCTTCCAAAAATTAGATCGCATTTTTCTTGAGTTTGGGGCGTTGCATGCTTCGATTGTATAAGGTTCAAACAAACTTACGCTTAAGATCACAGTTTATTGCGGCGGTTTTGAATTTTGGTTCAAATTTTATGCATTGTTAACAAAGTGAAATTTGAATTTGAGTGCTGCAATAATTTCTTCTAATTTCATTCAGATGGGAATTATTCGTAACCAATTCGCGGTGCGATTATTATAAGAACAACACCCCCTCAAAAAAACGAATATCCTATGAAAATCATATTTGTAACGGCTTTGGCCGTAAGTATTCTCTCGTTCGTAAATGTTTCGTCCACTCAAACTGAAAGGTATGACGAAGCAGAGATTTATTGTCAATCCATTCAAGTTGATTTTGAAAAAATTGCAATAACCTACGAACTTGATTACAAAGAAGTTCTTCCAATTGTTTTTCCAGAATGTACCCGTTTTAGTCAGTTTTCTGACCAAATGGAAACTACGGCCTTAGAATATTTCTATGTAAAATATGGATCAGAAGGCGCCAATTTTTCTATTGGACGTTTTCAAATGAAACCCAGTTTTATTGAGCAGTTAGAAAAGGAAATTCCTTCGCTTGAGCTAAGTGAAGTGCAAAAAAAGCGATTTGATTTTGAATCATCAGAAGATAAAAAAATTCGATCTGAACGGGTTTCAAGATTAACCGAAACCACATGGCAAATTCATTACCTCTGTCTTTTTTATAAAGTCATGGACAAACGAATGGAGCATAGGGTTTGGCAAAGTCGCGCAGCACGGGTTGCTTATTATGCCGCAGCTTATAATTATGGTTTTTTAAGTTCTGAAACAGAGATTGAGGCATGGCAATTACAATCAAAGTTTCCAACAGATGAATATGGAGGCAAAGCGCCCTACTCGCAAATTGCATCAGATTATTACTTGAAAATTGCGGGATATGAAAACTAGAATTTTACTTGGGTTATTGTCCTTTGTCTCCATTTCAGCAATGGCGCAAAATGTGATTCGTATTCGGCCACAACATCAAAAAGAACATATTTATACATTAAAAGAAGGAGAGCGATTTTATCACAGCGAATCTAAATTGTTTTTTCAAACAGATGGGGTTAATTATAGTTTTAGAACAGCTTTAAAAGGAAGTTTTTATTTGCATGAAAGAGGTAAGGCAAAAAAAAGATTAAGTTTTGGAGTGCAAAGATGGTATTATCCAAATCGCTATAAAAATTGCAGGGTTACGCGCAAAGACAATAAGTTCACTGTTAAACATCTGAAATCAGGGAGGTCGTATGGGCCATTCAAATATAGTAGATTCTTGTTTGACAAAAATTTAAAACAAAACCGCACAAGTACGAATTATACGACTGCGAGTGATTTACACGCCTTTTGCTATTCGAAAATTCTTGTTTCGGATTCGGCCTTCACAGGGCAACCGGAGGGGCGCGAATATTATATTGTTGTTCCAGGAGAAAAATCTATTGGACCCTATGAAAGTGCCGAAATTTGTATGGGAACGGCACAAGATTTAGTGTATAAATACTCAATTGGAGATAGTGTCTATTTAAATGAAAATGGAAAGATTCATGGACCCTATGATGAAGTAGTTTATGCCAAAGGAAATCCAGATCAAGTTAGTCCGCGGGGAAGCAGTTCTTTATTTTTCTATAAAACGAATAACATTTGGTACGCTAGTCATCCAGATTTGCAAGAATATTCGTTGAATGCCAGACCGCAATATTCAGTTAATTTTTATACAGCGTATATCAGGGAAAAGGAGAATGAAAAATGTCAAATTTTTCCGAATGGTGAGATCCTGCCCTATACCCGTGAGCATTTCTTCTCTCAAAATAGATTGTTAGATGATTTAGAATTTAATTGGATCAATGAAAGTGTTTATCCACAACAATATGAAGTTCGATACCAAGACAGCCTTTTGGGCGTTTTTTCTAAAGGAATAAGTACAAGTTTAGGCGGGTCACCAGAAAATCAAAGCGATTTTTTTTATCAAGGATTAGTGAAATGTGATAGTCTGGGACAAAGTGATTCAATAGCTGAAAGGCTCTACTTTTTTAGTCCGACCAAAGGATGGGTAGGACCTTTTAAAGATGAGCGTATAAATCGAATTTATTTCATTGGAGAAACTTCAGCGCTTCATTCATACTCCGATTCAACGCTAAAATTTCAAGATGGTCGATTTTATGAACAAGTAGTCGCAACGCATTTCACGGACCCAGCATCAGATTGGTGGATGTTGAAAAGGGAAGGTTATTATGATCAACCTTACAAGAACGGTAAAAAGTATAGCGGGAATAAATTACCTGAAAAATTCGACGGATATCGCACCCCCAATAAATCTTATGTACTTGTGAAGCAAAACGGAGAGGAATTTATAAAAACAAAAAATTCAAATCGACTAATTGGACCCGTGAGTTCGGGTAGTGAGATAGCTGTTTCGAATGATGCAAAAAATTACGCTGAGGGATTGAGGAACGGGAATTTCATTTGGATAAATAATAAGCTGATATCAGAAGGATTCAATCTCGTTTATAATGAGCAACTGGAAGCTTTTCACTGGTTCAATATCGACGAAAAAAAGCGAATCTATCTGCATACTTACGAATTGAATTAACACCATATACTATGAATAAAATTGTCTTAATAACCCTTTTAATGCTCGTGCTTTTTGGCTGCGCGGGTAACCTTGAAAATGCCGCAGATCTTTCAGTCATTAATCCTCCATTTGAAGGAATTGATGTGCCGTTTAATACGTATCAAATTGATCCCACGACCGAAAGTACAATTCAAACGGAGAGAGGAACCGTAATTAAAATTCCGGCCAATGCTATAGTGGACGAAAACGGAGTCTTAATCACGGAAGAAGTGGACATAAATTACCGACCATTTCATAGTTCGGCTGAAATAATTGCTAGCGGAATTCCAATGGGCTACGATTCGTTGGGTCAAAATTATGACTTCGTTTCTGCTGGTATGTTTGAATTGACTGCAGAAGTAAACGGTCAATCAGTTAACGTAAAAGAAGGAAAGACAATTGATATGGAGTTTGCTGCATTTAATGGAAATGATGGATTTAATTTTTACACACTTGACGAAACAACTGGAGATTGGTCCTTCGTAGAACCAAGCACAGCTGTTGAAAATGAAAGAAAAATAGAACAAATTCAAGATTTTCGTGATGATTTTATCATTGAGTTAGATATTGATTATCGAGCGAATCCTGAATTGAAAATTTTTGACAAAATGAGTTGGATTTATAGCGGTGATGATACCGAAGAAGATCCCACTAAAAACCCTTGGATTTTTGAAGAAAAATGGCGTGACATTCAACTCTCAGCAATTGACGCAGATCAAGGTTTATATAATATGCACCTAAAAAGCAAGAGCAAAACCTTAGATCTCACCGTCTCACCCTATATTGAAGGAGATGAAGCCACTTACTTGGCTGCGTTAAATGATGGCATCCTAGCATTGAACGAAGCCGTGGAAACTAGAAAGGACGAAGAATTGTCGCTGAGAATGCAAGCAAATATGGTTCGCAAATTTAGCGTTTCAAGTTTTGGAATTTGCAATATAGATACCATCAGAAGATTACTTGAATCAGAAGAGTTGTTCGCGACTAATGCGAATTTTAATATCAAAAATCAAACGATCAATGAAGCTGGAAAAATTATTCTACTAAGTGGCAATGAAAAAACAATGGTCTCTAGACACGACACCAACTGGCCGCAAATGACATTCAAAGCTGATGAAGAAAACACGCTCTTGTTTATCTTGCCTAAAAATGAAATTGCGCTCTGTGGTCAATCCGAATTTAACAAGGCAAAAAAGAATCCTGATTATGAATTTAAGTTCACAGATTATCGAAAGATTAAGGATTTAGAAGATTTTGAGAACCTGCTAGCAGGGCTTTAAGGGAGCAGTCACAAAGTTCTTAGCCTAATGCCACGGTCGGCGGCGATAGTTGTTATGGAACTTAAAACTGCCCCTTGTAAGATAGCGCCTGCTCAATATGAGCCAAATGATGATTGCTATGCCATGCATAAGTTCCAACAGTTTCGGCCAAACTAAAACGTTGACCATGTTCTGGATGAATAAATTCTCGCTTCAATTCTTCCGTAGACAGATTGCGCATTACATTTCCCCATTTTTTATGTAGCCCCGTCAAAATTTGAATGGATGCAGAGAGGTCATCATCTAATGAATCTGGCAGAATCGCCCAACGGTCTTCAAAATATGGACGAATAGTTGGCGAATCTTCTGTCAACGTTAATTTAAACCGAATCATAGCATTCATATGACTGTCTGCGCAATGGTGCACAACTTGTTTGATGTTCCAACCTTCGGGTCGGTAAACTAAATTGAGTTCTGCTTTAGAAAGATCATTCGTTAATATTGCAAGGCGTTTAGGGAAGGACTCAATTTCAGATATCCATTCATTTATCTGCTTTTGGTCAATGTTGTTTGGAGCAACATATTCGCCAATCGGAAATTTAAGCGCTTCAATATTCATGGATCTAAATCTACGAAATATTAACCTGAGTTCGGTTACTCCAACCTTCCCAATAAATCCTCCACTCTTTTTTGAAATTGTGCTGTTGAGCTATAGACTTCTCCCTGCAAAACAATACTTATTTCCATTTTAAGTTCAGGATATTTTAGCGCCAATTGTTCAATAGGAATAAGTGCTCTTGATTTTGTGGTGACATTGACGAATGGTGACTGCAACCAACGCAATAAAAGATCAATCGCTGCAGTTTCGTTCTCATATGGAACACCAACAAGGCTCCAATAGGTTGCGAAAGATGGTTCAAAATCAAAAGATTCAACAGCGCTTCTACTTTCAAAAAGAGAAGGCAAAGCATTATATAAAACTTCTGAGTTTTCCATTCCAACATCACTCAATAACCATGAAAAGCGTAGAGCTATTGTTTTTTCGCCAAGTAATAGTTCGCTCAGCCGCAAAATCGGAATTTCTTCATTCACAATCTTTTTAGCCCAAATTTGTCTTTGCAAGGCATCACCTGTAGGCAGTTCAACCTTCAGTAAACTAATAAAAATTCCATGTGCTTTTTCCATTCCCATTATTTTTCAAACGTGCTGTAGTCTAAATTTAATCGGGTGCTTAATGCAATAATTCTATCAACCCCTTTCTCGCTAAAACCATCCAATGGAAGCGATCCACCAGAGTCAAATGTTATGGTTTTAAGACCTTCATTCGAAAAGGGCAATGTTGATTTTAGAAAATTACAATCGAGGCAAATATCAACAACCCCTCTAACGGCTTGTTCCTTATAAAATATAAAACTTAAGTGAGGTTCGTAACATGCGGCTCTTCTTCCGCCATAAGTTGAATTATCTGTCAAAAGAGAAATGAGTTCATCAACAGATTCAATCGTTAAACTGCGCTGTTCTATAATAACAGGGGCGTAACCAAGTTTATTCGGATCATATACTGTTGAGTAATGTTCGTCTAGTCCGTCAAAATCATAGGCAATTACTTTGTTAAAATCTAAGGTATCGAATGGGGGAGGGTAGTTTTTTATAAATGCAAGAATTGGACTCTCTTTTGTAAAGTTGTATAATTCTTCCCGATCAAGGTATTCTTTTTCTGTTGATGGTTCCAATTCAGTTACCACTGTATCTGCAACTGTGACAACAGGCACTTCATTGACTTCTGTTTTTTGCGCAGTACACGCAAATAAAAATAGAAGTAAAATCAAAAAGAAATGGCGTTCGAATATTCTCATACTTTAAGGATCAAAGATAATATATCTTGTGCTGCAGTTCCTAAAAGAGGAGCAAGAATGGCAGCTATAATCTTTAAATAATCTAAAAATCCTTGGTTATCTGGGATATGGTTTTCCTCTAAAGCTTCTACAGAAACCTTAGCAGACAATTTTTTGCGGGCATAAGAAATATTGCCACTTACTGAAAAATAGATAAGTAGTAGAAAGAACGTTTGAACGAAGCCGTTAATATAGGATGAGTTTGATGCAAAAAGAACTGCATCACCCGAAGCATTGGCAAATTTATTGCAAACACTTAGCAAAATGCTCGTAGAAATAATGCTAAAGGCAATAAACGCTGCTATTATTTTAAAATATTTTTCAAAGTCAAGTCGTATGTCATCCAATTCTCGAAGAAGCTTTGTTGGATTATCCCTTAATAATATAGATATGTATGAATTAATCGTTAGGATTAATATCAAGAAGAAAAACGGGCCGATAAATGGTGCTACTGCTGTGTATATAAGTGAGTTATAACTAAACCCAACCCCGAAAACGGGTTCAATTTCCACTGGACGCATCAAAATTTCAGGATTCAATAAGCCTGGAATCGTTTGAAGAAGAATTAGGGACAATAGAATTAGCAAGGCAATAATCACATTCCACTTTCTAACCCGCTCGCTAATATCTGACCAATAATGACTTATACGTCCTAAAAAAACTGGAATCAGACTCATGGAAAAACCAATGGCAATAGAAATAAAAAGTATCCACTGTAGTGCTTCTGGATAGCGGGTAGTGAAGTGTTTTTTATATGGCCGGAGTGTATCGACATGCGCTTTCAATATGTTGTCAAAGCTTGTTATCGAATCGTTTAGTAACCTTTCATTTTGTCCGTAAAATGTGCGCTTATAGAGGATGGTAGATTCCTTCGAATGCCATGGGTTGATTGCGTCGCCACCGTTCACAGTATCCACGTTTGGATCATTTACTACTTTATCAATATATTCATGATACCGCTGTGGAGCACCAAGAATTAGTGTATCAATACCTTTGGGGTTTGTTTCTTGAAATTTAGTTTCAAAACCAACGAAGGTTTTGTAAGATTGCTCTTCCAAGTTTATATTATGAATAAGGATCAAAAAGGTGACTATAAAACCAATTATCCCAGCTAGAATTGTTAATAATGTAACTAGTTCATTTTTAGGTCTACCCTTTTGTTCTTTTCCCATAGGATGTAATTCTGCCTATTCAACTCCCAAAAAAGCCTTAACCACATTCATATACGCAGCTTTATCAATATGGAAATTATCTTTACGGTCAGGGTTTTCAACTACGTGAATTGCCTTAGCCACAACCATTTTTTGTTTTCCTTGAAGTTGAGCATAATCTGCCTTTTTATAAAGCTTATCGTTGCTTCCAACAATCAACTTAATTTTTTTGACATTACCTTTTAAGGTTGCTGGTGCACTGTCTAATGCGTAAACTGGTTCATATCTTTTGTCATATCCAGCAAAAGGAACCTCTATTGGTTCGTCCCAACTCGAAAACCTTTCTTCTAAATCTTCCATTGAAAGGAAAGGCGTATCAGCAATAATGCTTATTATTTCTGATCGATTGTATCCAATACCTAATGATAACCCAGCACCAACACCCCAACCATACATGTGGAATGTTTGTACGTGTTCTTTTCTGCAAAAATCAATCATTGCTTTAGTATCATCAATAAAATGCGGATAGACGTACATGTTATTGTCAATTTCGAATTCTGAGCTTTCTCCATATCCACGATAATCATAAGTAACAACATTATAGCCAATTGATGTGAATTGATCAACACGTCTTAAATAGTCTGCCATATTGCCTTCACCATTGTGGCTAATTAAAATAAGATTTGTCGTTTTTACATTGGCTGGAAAATACCATGCTTTTAATATCGCGCCATCTGCTGTTTTCACATCATGGGCGGTATATTTCATATTGAATTTGTCTGGCAATTGCTTATATGTGCGAGAAGGGTTCAAGGCAAAACTGGCTTGCATCCCAAAAAATGTCAATAATAGTAGGGTGAAAATTGATTTAATGTTCATAGTTTAATTTGTTAGTTAGTTCTAAAATAGTAATTTATACCTAGACGCGACAATTAAATTTAGAATCGCGTTGTGGTTCTGTTTATTTAACGAGTTGTGCTTTTCAATAATCGTACCAGTTTGCTATGTCACAATTGAAACCACTGTCATAATGTTCCCAATAGAATCCATCCGCAATTTTTGTCCATTCTTCACTATTAGATTTCAATTTAGTATGTTTTTGAAATTAATTATCAAACCATCAGTTCATCAAACCATCAAAACCCCGTCAAATCGCAACATCAAACCATCAAATCATCAGTTCATCAAACCATCAAAGTCCAGTCAAATCGCATCAAACCATCAAACCATCAAAACCCAGTCAAACCCCAGTCAAATCGCAATCTTAAACCAAACCACTCAAATCAACATCCACCAAATTAGGTACAGTCACTTTTAAATTAGGCGTACGTTCCATTTCACGTTTAATGGCAAAAATAGCGCCCTCATTCCTTGCCCAGCTTCGGCGAGCAATTCCATTATTGACATCCCAATGCAGCATCATTTTTAAGCGCCGATCTGAATCGTCACTGCCATCCAATAACATTCCAAAACCGCCATTAATTACTTCGCCCCAACCAACGCCACCACCATTGTGAATAGAAATCCAAGTTGCTCCGCGGAAGCCATCTCCAATTACGTTGTGAATTGCCATGTCGGCTGTAAACTTAGAACCGTCATAAATATTCGAAGTTTCACGATACGGTGAATCCGTTCCAGAAACGTCATGATGATCGCGACCTAAAACCACAGGGCCAATTTTACCTGCCTTAATAGCATTGTTGAATGCTTCTGCAATTTTTATGCGACCCTCTGCATCTGCATATAGAATGCGGGCTTGAGAACCTACCACTAATTTATTCTCTTGGGCGCCCTTAATCCACTGAATATTATCAGCCATTTGTTGCTGAATTTCAGGAGGCGAATGTTGTTTGATTTCCTCTAAAACTTCACAAGCAATTTGATCCGTAATTGCCAAATCTTCTGGTTTTTCAGATGCGCAAACCCATCTAAATGGTCCAAATCCATAATCAAAACACATGGGTCCCATGATATCTTGAACGTATGATGGGTATTTAAAGTCGATTCCATTTTCAGCCATGATATCGGCACCTGCGCGACTTGCTTCTAATAAAAAGGCATTTCCATAATCAAAGAAATACGTTCCTTTTGCCGTGTGTTTATCAATAGCAGCTGCATGCTTTCGCAAGGTGCTTTGAATCTTTTCTTTGAACAAATCAGGATTGTTGGCCATCATTTCATTTGATTCCTCAACCGACATTCCAACAGGATAATAACCACCCGCCCATGGATTGTGAAGTGAAGTTTGATCCGATCCTAATTCAATAAAAATGTCCTCTTGATCAAATTTTTCCCAAACGTCTACCACATTTCCTTGATAGGCAATAGAAACCACTTCTTTATTTGCTTTAGCGGTTCTTACCCGCGTACAAAGTTTATCTAAATCATGAATTACTTCATCTACCCAACCCTGCGAATGTCGCGTTTCGGTAGCTTTTGGATTCACCTCTGCAGTAACTGAAACTACGCCTGCAATATTTCCTGCTTTGGGCTGTGCGCCACTCATGCCACCTAGTCCTGCTGTTAAAAATAATTTACCTGCTGTTGTTCCATCTCCAGGTAATTTACGGCAGGCATTCAAAACGGTAATTGTTGTTCCATGCACAATCCCTTGTGGCCCAATGTACATATAAGAGCCCGCAGTCATTTGTCCATATTGACTTACGCCTAATGCATTCATTTTCTCCCAATCATCCGGTTTCGAATAGTTTGGAATCACCATTCCATTGGTAACAACAACCCTTGGCGCATCTTTATGTGACGGAAATAAACCCATTGGATGACCTGAATACATAGTTAAGGTTTGTTCTTCTGTCATTTCTGACAAGTATTGCATGCACAATAAATATTGCGCCCAATTTTGAAAAACAGCACCATTGCCGCCGTAAGTTATTAATTCGTGCGGATGCTGTGCTATGGCATAATCCAAATTATTTTGAATCATAGCCATGATAGATTTTGCTTGCTCCGTTTTGCCCGGGTATTCGTTTATAGGGCGTGCATACATTTTATAGTTAGGACGGTAGCGATACATATAAATTCTACCGTAAGTTTCTAATTCTTCAGCAAACTCTGCCGCCAATTCGGCATGTTGTGTGTTTGGGAAATAACGCAGCGCATTTTTCAAAGCCAATATTTTCTCATCCTTCGAAAGAATGTCCTTACGTTTTGGTGCATGATTAATTGTTGGATCATATTCCTTTTTACTAGGAAGCGTTTTGGGAATTCCCGCTTGAATTGCTGCTTTTATTTCTTCAACTGTCATACCGTCTGATTTGAATGCGAATTTAAACATTATAAGGCATTTTTTAGAATGCAAGACTTGGATAATTTATTTACTTTCCTGCCAATGTTTTATATATTTGAATGCAACATTTAAAAATCAATTATGTTCACAACAACTTTGTTTCGAAATTTGTCCCCCTTTTTATTCACCTTACTACTTGTATTAAGTAGTTGTGGAGGGAAAAAAGAAAAAAAAGATTGGATTGAAGATTTAGGAAATTCGCAAAATAATTCGGTGCCAACTGCAGCAACTAGTGTTCCTAATTTGGTAGGAGATTGGATTCAGGTAAAAATGGAGTTTTCATCTCCGTTTAATGGTACTGAGGTAGCCAACGTTGATTTTGAAAATCAGGTAATTTGGTCATTTAGCAAAGATAGTATTCAAATATTTGAGTATCCCCAATTCGAAACTGCACATGGGCCATATAGTTGTAAGGATAACACGGTTTCCTTTAAACAAACGAATGATGCGCCGGTTGAAGTGGTGAACGTTTTTGAACAATTTGGTGATACCATAAAGTTTACAAACACGCAAGGACCAATTACAAATTACATTTACTTTGTCCCCTTCCAAGCTGGAGATGAATTAAACATTCTAAAGCAAAGCCACGTCAATTGGAGCATTGTTTTTCAGGAAGATTGGGAGTTTTTTAATGTGCGCCAATTACCAGGTTTTGAAGCGGTGGAATTTGATGAGTTTACACCTCCGTCTAAATTTACGAGTGCTACACTTAGCGCTAAAAAGTTTGATAACCATGGTGCGGTGATTAACTATCAGGCACCTGAAGGAGATTATGATTTGAAGTTTATAGAGTTTCACGAATGGTTGGATACCTTTTATTTTTCGTTAGAAGTAATTCATGAAAATGAATCCGTAAATAAAGCCTTGCAATATTATCGATTGGGCGATATCCCTAAACCTTTTAACTCTTATTAGAATTTACCGATAAAAAGGACTTCTGAATTGTATGGGAAGCTTTTCATTCCGAAACGTCCACTCAGTATCTGATCATCTTTTACACTAAAAGTAGGTTCAAATTTCAGCCATGCAGCTAAGGTGCTTTTGTGATTGATTTTTCCATAATATTGTTTTGTTGGTGTAAAGTCGCAGCAATAATAGCGGGTTAATAAATTGAATAATATCAGACCATTTATGATTTACGAAATTGGCAAATCATCCATTAATAAATAAAACTGGGCTGTTCATAAGGTTTTTATTCTCTCATTGCAAACATCCGCTTTATTTGTATCAAAGTTTTAACACAAACAAATAAATAGACAAAATGAGAAAATTATTATTAGTAGCAATTGCGTTGTTATCAGTTTCAACAAGCGTAAAGGCACAAGATTCTTTTTATGAAGGAGTTTTAAAATTTGATGGAGTTGAATTTCAAGAAATTTATACCCTAGAAAACGTTGTAGATAAGGAAGGGTATTATAGACCAGGAAGTCTCGGTCGTACAGTTACTTTTAAAGTTAAAAAAACAAAAAAAGGAAATTTTTGTGCTGTTTCAGCATTTGAGAAAGATGGAGATTCTAGAGGGTTTGTGATTACAGATCAAATAACAGATTATAACACATTTAGTTATGCTTACCCGGGTGTTGTTGTTCATAAATACACTGGTAAAGGGTATGTTTTTATAGATAGCATGTTGATCACTTTAGAAGGGGTTACTAGAGATGGTTTATCGTACAAAAATATTGGGCGAATTTATTGGGTTAAGCTAACCGAAGCCGAGATTGCAGCAGATGCAGAAGCAAAGGAAGCAGCAAAGGCGAAAATGACAATGAAAGAGAAAGTGGCAGCTGCAAAAAACGTTGTTAAAAATGGAATTAAAGGTAATGTTCGTTATGAGAAAGTTGTGAATACGAATATGGATGAGTTGATAAAAAATTATCTCAAAACAATGAATGACAAACATCTTGCAGGAGATAAGGCAAAAGAAGCAGCTATAAAAGCAGATATAAAAATGGAACAAGATGCATTTTTAAAGGATAGACAAAAGGATTCTAGAGAGTATGCAGATAAATTGAATGCTCAAAAAGATGGTGGAGATACTAAGTTTACAATAAAAAATAATTCGAGTGAAAGGATTTATGTTATGACTGAAATGGGAAGCAGCAGTTGGATTTCAGCTGGTGGTTCTTCAACTTATCCGTGTGGTAACAAAATGTACCATTGTTCAATGGACGCTCACAACACTTATAATGTTAAAGGAGCATTAATTGCTGATGGGAAAACGGCTTGTGGAAAAACAGTGAACGTTGAATAAAAAATGTTTAATTATTTTAATAAAAGCCGATCTTAGAAATAAGTTCGGCTTTTATATTTTATCACTATTTTGATAGGAATGCGAGTTCATTTTTAAAAACAGCACAAAAAAAGCGCCTTAACATAATTAAGGCGCTTTACTGTAATGTATTTCTCTATCTACCTTCTATTCAGTAAAATAATGATATAATAAACAAGTGTTGCAACTGCTGCTAATGCGGCAACCACATAAGTCATAGCGGCCCATTTAAGCGCGTCCTTGGCGCCATCATATTCATCTGTGGTGACAATACCATTATTGTTTATCCACGCCAAGGCGCGTTTACTAGCGTCAAATTCAACTGGGAGTGTAACCAATGCGAATAAAGTAATTGCGCCTTGTGCAGCAATAATTATATAAATCATATACGGTGCAATTCCACCGAGTATACCACCCAAAAATATCATTCCAATTACCACAATATTCAAAACCTTGCCACTTGCATTTTGGATTGGTACCAGTTTTGAACGAAGATTTAAAGGTTTATAAGCCTGTGCATGTTGCACGGCATGGCCGCATTCGTGTGCCGCAACGGCAACTGCTGCAGCATTGGCTTTATTATAAACTGCCTCACTCAAATTTACCGTTTTATGAATCGGGTGGTAATGATCTGTCAATTGACCTTTTACGGCAATTACTTTTACATCATAAATGCCATTGTCCTTTAGCATGCGTTCCGCAACTTCTCTTCCGGTCATGCCATTGGCCATGTGAACTTTTGAATACTTGGCAAATTTCCGCTTGAGCATAGTTCCAACTAACCAACTGATGAGCATAAAAACCCCACCAATAATCATTGGCCCCAAATAGTAAGTCATCATTCCTTCTCCCTGCATAATTGTCTTTCTTTATATAGTGGTTTATCCTCTGTTTCCTACAAAGCGAAGAATAGACATGAATAAGTTAATGAATAAGATATAGAGAATTAATCCTCCCAATAATTCTTGCTTTTTGCGATCTTCTCCAACCATTCCAGGATCACCAGCAATTTTTTTCATCTCTTGCATTTTATAGGCCGTTAGTCCAGTAAATACAATTAGACCTAAGAAAGAGATGATATAACTAATCATTTCACTCCCCATTAACATGTTTGCAATACCGGCAATGAACATTCCTATAAAAACCATATACAATAAACTTCCCATTTTACTTAAATCTGTTTTGGTATAATAACCCAGTAGGGCCATTGATCCAAAAGCACCCGCAGTAACAAAAAACGTAAGGAAAATTGAAGCAGAGGTATAGATCATAAATATGAACGCCAAACTTATCCCAATCAAAACGGAGTAAAGTAAAAAGAGTCCGAGCGTTGTTGAATAGGATAGTTTCTGTATTCTAAACTGAATTAATAAAACCAATCCAACTGGCGCGAACATAGTAATATAGAAAAGTGGAGATAATCCAGTTTCCGTAAACATCATTTCTATATACCAACCTTGTCCTGAAGCGTACCAAGAAATAAATCCTGAAACTGCTAAGGCCAAAAACATATATTTATAGACATTGGCGAAAAAAGTACGAGATAATTCTCCAATTTTTGATTCGCTATCAAGGACTTCGTAATTGTTGTATTCCATTTTAATTTATTTTATATATCAAATTTAATAAAAATATAGTTCTAATTTTGTTATTTATTTGAGAACAATAACCCTACCATTGGGGTTTTACTGACATTTTGGCTTAAAAAAAACAACTATGATAGTAGTAACAGGTGCAGCAGGTTTCATTTCGTCATGTTTGGTTGCAGAACTGAACGAACTTGGACGGCAAGATATTGTGGTGGTGGATGACTTTTCGAGAGAAGATAAAGTCAATAACTTAGTAGGGAAATCAATCCTTGCAAAAATACCACGAACTGACTTTTTTGCATGGGCAAATGATTTTGCAGGTGAAATAGATTTTATTTTTCACCTAGGTGCACGTACAGATACAACAGAGTTTGATAAGACTATTTTTGACGAATTAAACGTGGCTTATTCGCAGGATATGTGGAATTTTTGTGCAGATCACAACATTCCTCTCGTTTATGCCAGTAGCGGAGCTACTTATGGAATAGGAGAAAATGGCTACTCTGATAGTCATGATATTTTGGATCAATTAAAACCCTTAAATCCATATGGCGATTCTAAAAATGAATTTGACAAGTGGGCGATAAAACAGGAAAAAACTCCTCCATTTTGGGCAGGATTAAAGTTCTTTAATGTTTATGGACCAAACGAGTATCATAAAGGCAGAATGGCGTCCGTAATTATGCATGCGTTTAATCAAATCACTGCTTCTGGTGCAATGAAATTATTTGCCTCGCATAATCCAGATTACAAAGACGGGGAACAACTCCGCGATTTTGTTTATGTGAAAGATGTGGTGAGCGTTTGTACCTTTTTAATGCAAGAAAAACCAACAAGTGGACTCTATAATTTAGGAACAGGAACGGCCAGGACATTTTTAGATTTAACAAAAGCAACGTTCAATGCAATGGGTGTTTCAGAAAACATTTCATTTGTTCCTACCCCAGAAGATATTCGAGATAAATATCAATATTTTACCGAGGCAGATATTACAAAACTAAAGTCCGCTGGATATACGAAACCGTTTTATACATTAGAAGAAGGCGTGAGTGATTACGTTAAAAATTACCTAACAGACCGTAATTATTATTAAATTACGGATATGGACGTAAACCAGGATATTCAACAACGTATTTTTGAATCGATTAAGCAACAATTGCCCAAAGATGAAAAAATCGCAGTCGTTTTAATGAATACACTTTTTTTGAGTCAAGATGCGGTGTATAGACGATTGCGCGGAGATGTTCCACTCAGTATTTACGAAACCAAAACTTTGTGCGAGGCTTATAATATTTCATTTGATGAAATTGATGCCTATAAAAAAGGATCGGTTAACTTTTCGTACATGCCGTTGGATCGTATTGGTTGGAATTTTGAAACTTGGATTACGGGCTTAAGAGATGCTTTAAAGCAAATCAAAGAGATGGAGGATACAAGTATGGTTATGAGTGTGAATGATACGCCCATTTTCCAGCTTTTTAACCTGCCACATTTAACACGCTTTAAGTTTTTCTTTTGGGCAAAAACCTATTTGAAAATTCCCGCTTACGAACATGAATTATTCAAACGCGAAAAGATTGATAAGAAAGTGTTGATGATAGGAATTGAAGCACACAATATTTACAATTCAATTCCGAGTACTGAAATATATTCATTAGAAACATTGCGTGGGACTTTACGTCAGATTCAATATTACTTTGAAGCACGTTTATTCGAAGATCCAGCTTATACGCTTGAATTAATTGACAATTTAATGGAATTAATGGGCCATTTAAAAGCCCAAGCCGAGATTGGTAGAAAGTTTGCCTTCCGCAATGAACCGCCTTCTGCCGGAAACGAATTGCACATGTATTTTAACGAGACGTTTATTTCAGACAATACCTATCTCGTTAAGTCGAATTCAGGTTCAGCGGTCTTCTTCTCACATAATATCATGAATTATTTGAATACTACTGATCCTTATTATATCAAAGAATCAGAATTTGTATTGGATAATTTACTGCAAAATTCCAACCTCATTTCAGAAGTGAATGCGAAAGATCGCAATCGTTTCTTTTCAGAAATTGAACAGAATGTGCGCAACTTTAGAAAAAAGGTTGAGTTGGAATTGGAGCAAATGGGCTAAGGTTTCCGGTCCTTTTTAAGCAAAAAAAATCAGCAGAGAATCTGCCAAGTCAGCGTCGTCTGTGTTCCGTTAACTGAAGTTCAATGCTTAGTTAATAGACCTTCACAGGTCCTGATAGCGATCGGGGATGCAATCCTACGACTGCAAGAATGCACCAAGAAAATTGCATGATAACGATTCGAATTACACTAAGTTTACTCTTAAACACGAGTGTATTTATCGCAGGATTGCAAATCCAGCGAAACTGTATGTAATCCTTGTTGGATCCAAAAAAAAATCTGCGGTAATCTGCCAAATCAGCGTCATCTGCGTTCCGTTGACTAGCTTTTATTTTACAGTTTAGAAGGTTCCGAACACATGTGATTTGCAATCCAGCCAAGCGGTGCCATCTACTTAATTCAGCTAAAAACTAGGAGCAGAAATCGTTCGATACTTCTTCACACGAATCGTTTTATTCTTTGGATACTTAATCGTAAATGAAATTTGATACGATTTAGATTCACCCGGTTTCAAATTTAATAACCACGTTAATTTACCGGTCGTTTCGTTATAAGTCGCAGCAGATGTTTCATTAATCGTGATGGAAATGTCACTGTCTTGCGAAATTGGAATTTGATCATACAAACTCAACCTTACTGGAATATCACGATTGTTTTTGGCAATAATCTTATAAGTATAATTGTCTTTTCTATTGCTTCCAATTACTTTTTTATCACTGAATTCTTGCACTAATTTTCTAGAAACAGGAATCTTTGTATCTCGTCCAAATGACAAGCGAAGCGTATCTGCAACATTGCTCGTGTTAATATATGATTGCCCCACAAAAGCTTCAGAAAAATAAACCTGAGTTGGTCCAGGAACTAAATCTAAACTTTCCCAACCAACGATATTAGCCAATAAAAAGGCATCTTTATCCAATTTTGGAACGGCCTTATGCGAGAATGTGGCGTCTAAGCTATGTTCAGTTATATCTACCAAATAAGGTTTTGCATCACTTGGAATGTAGTATTTTTTTTCAATTTCAAATGTGGTGGATAATTGTGAAACTTCAATATTTGTGAATTTAATATTATCCTCAGGATTGGCAGCTGAACTTTGACTTTGTTCATAGTTAAAAGTATCAGTCGCGTAGAGACCGTCTAAATTCTGGTTTATTTGTGGAGCTGAGTTCCAGTTTTGATAGTACTTAGTATAGGCACGATTGCTTGGCACAACATATTCATTTCCTTTAAACGAATCATCAGTTTGATTCATCAATGAGCTATAATTCAAATACCAAGGTGATAATTCTGGAGCAGAAGCTGAAAGATTCGGATCAGATGTTGATAAAGACAAGTTCACATCTGCCCAATCATTCCCTGTATTGTTGTAAACCTTTGCTTTATATTTTAATGATATTTTATCCTTTATATTATCGGCACGTAAATCATAATTCGCTTGCCATCCACAATTTGAGACCATGTATTTGAGATCTATCGCAGCGGTATGCGCTGACTCAGCATCAACAATAACAACAATTTGATTGCTTTTTATCGTTTCCTTATAATTCAATTCAGTCAATTGATTTTGGTAGCGATATTTTAAGTTATTCTTTTTACGAATCCGCAAATCATAAGAGGTCATGGTTTTATTGATTTCCATGATATGCTTGCGATAATAAACTGCCATTGCACTCAATTCTTCCACCGTAAGGTTTTGTGAATCTCCTTTAATGGATTTATTTTGCTCCAATAATTGGCGTTCAACTTGGTAAGCAGATTTTTCATTTTGCAAATCCACCACTTCGTCATTCAATAATTGAATGGAATCTTTAATCGCTCTAATCCGCGGATTGCTTTCCGTCACACTTAAATAATCAATCTCCGAACTGACCGAAACCAAATTTAAAGCAGTCTCGCTAGAAAACTGAATGCTTTTATTATCAGCCACAGTACTAATTTGGGTAAAAATGAGTTTGTTTCGGCCCTTTTTCAAATTAACAGACGCTTTGCGGTGCACTTCACCACCCGTTAAAAAAACTGTTACCGCTTCAATGTCGCTACTAATTTTTGAAGTTTTAATTTCTTGCGCAAAACTGATGAAGTTGGCAGAAAATAAAAGGGAAAGGAGGATATATTTCATTGGATTGATTTGCATATTAAAGATCATTTACTTCTCATCATCTTAAACAACGGACGAGCGCTAAAGTTACAAAGCAGTTTGGAATTAAAGGAGGAAGAATTAGTTTTCGTGGTTAAATGGAAGGTGAACGGGTGAATTGAGTGAGTCATTTCAATTATCAATGTGCAATCTGTAATGTTCAATTGTCATTTTTTCGACTATCAAACCTATCAAACCTATCAAACCTATCAAACCTATCAAATCATGAGATCATCAAACCATCAAACCATCAAAACCCCGTCAAACCGTATTGCACATTGACCATTAACCTCACACCCAAACCTTCGAACCTTCTGAACAGTTCTTACATATTTCAATTTGCTTCCGATCCTTAAATACCTTTGAACGAAACTCTTTATAAATGCCAGACTTCCATGTGGCTTTAAAATCGGTAGCTTGCAAATCGCCCAACTGATGTTCGGCGTCTTTGTCAAAACAACAAGGCACTATTTTTCCATCCCATGTAAAAACACAAGAACTCCACATGCGCCAGCATTTATTTTTAAACTTGTTCTTGAGTTCATATTTGCCTTTTCCCGTTTTTTTATAGCGCGAATAGGCTTCGTTTTCTGGAATGAGATCATTGCCAGTTTCATAATCATAAACCTGGACAGACTTCAAACGGACTTCATCTACACTAAGCTCTTTACCCAATTCATGTAATTGCTCAATTTCATGTTCATTGTGTTTGGTTACTAAAAATTGAAAAGTAACAACAGGATTTGGGCGATTTAGCTTTTGTTTGGCCGCCATCAGGTTTTTTGTGCCTGTGATTACCTTGTCCAACTTTCCATTGATGCGGTATTGTTCGTAGGTTTCTTGCGTCAAACCATCAATTGAAATAATGATTTCACTCAGGCCAGATAACACAATTTTTTCAGCCGTTTTTGGATCTATAAAATGCGCATTGGTTGAGGTAACGACATAAATATTGCGATCACGTGCGTCCTTAACCAAGTCTAAAAATTCAGGATGAATAAATGGCTCGCCTTGAAAATAGTAATTGATGTGCTGTAATTGTTTGCCAACTTGATCGAGTATTTTTTTATTTAAAGCAACATCCAAATTTCCCGTTGCACGTGTAAACTGTCTCAAGCCACTTGGGCATTGCGGACATTTTAAATTACAAGTAGTGGTAGGCTCTATTGAAATTGCCATGGGTTTGCCCCAATGAATCGGTTTTTTTAATAAAGCGGCTAACTGGAATGAAGTTTTGAGCAAAGCCAAATTCCACATTCGTTTGAAAGTAGTGGTTTTTAATATTTCTTTGGTTCGCAGTTTCACAAAAAGTCGATCTATCGTAAAATTACAGGAATAAAAATAACCTTGGCTTTAAACCATGAATAAGTTTGAGCAATTGACTTGTCCGCTTAGTGAACTGTTATATTGTTTTGTCTGATTTGTTTTGCAGCGCATTAGCATCAAAATGTTGAAACAGATTCATCCATATGACACGACTTAAACGAAATGTTACTGGCATTAAGCCGACTATTCCACCTAAAATTGCAGCAAGATAAACTTTGTAAGAGGCACTTGGGTATAATACTAAAATAGCTACGCCTACTGCAACAGAAACGGCAATGGACAATCCGTAACTTACATACATGGCACCATAAAAGAATCCAGGTTCTTTTTCAAATCGATAGTCACATTCCGAGCATCTTTCATGATTTTTACCAAAATTCTTTAAGTCGTAGGTTTTTTTTGTAAGATGAAAATCTCCCTCATGACATCTAGGGCATTTAGAATTCAGAATACTATAGAGTCGCTTACCTTTAAGATTTGGGAACATGTCTATTTAATTTGTCACAAAGATAATATCGAACGAATAAAGTCCTGCTGATTTTCGTCACTTTCACGGTAAGCTTGTTGTCAAGAAATTGATAGTTTTGTATTTGTGAAAGGACAGCTCAAATTTTTCGGAAAACTATTGGCCACTTGGCTAATTGTTTTTCTTTTTCAACGCTTGCTGTTTATCTTTCATTTTTTTGGAGATTTTAGTGGGAATTATGGCGAATTATTTTTAATTCCCTTCCATGGGTTGAAATTAGATTTATCTGCCTTTGGTTATATTTCTGGGGTCGCATTTTTACTCAGTGTCCCAACTTTTTTCTTGACGGGTGAACGGGCATTAAAAATTATTAACCGAATCATTCTCATTTATTTCTGGATCATATTGATTGCTGTTTCAATATTGATGAGCGCAGAAATTGTGACCTATATTGAGTGGAGAACTAAATTGACAAACAAAATATTTTTACATTTAGCCACACCATCCGAAATGTTTAGAACTGCCACGGCAGCTTACACCTTTTGGTATTTTTTCTATTTCGTGCTTCAATTGGTGTTTGCATACTTCTTGTATAACCGTTGGTTTAAAAAAAATAAGATTCAAGCTAGCATCCAAGTACTTTTAAAACGAGTTATTTATAGTTTAAGCTATCTTTTAGTCGGTGCATTCATCCTTGTTTTGATGATTCGTGGTGGATTACAACAAATTCCAGTAAGTGCAACAGATGGGTATTTTTCTCAAAAACCTATCGTAAACGACGTGACTGTGAATCCCGTTTGGAATTTCATTAATATGACTTTTGGTCATCTTAAGGTTGACCTATCCATATATTTCCATAATCTAGATCCAAAAGAATCTGATGCTTTGACGGCCGCTTTATATGCCAATGAAGGAATAGATACGGTTAAAATATTTAATCAAAAGCATCCAAATATTGTTTTAGTCCAATTAGAAGGATGGTCAGGTCAAATGATAGAACCTTTGGGCGGCGAACCAGGAATTACCCCTCATTTTAATCAATTGTGTGAAGAAGGTTTACTTTTTACCAAAATCTATTCAACCGGAGGGACCTCTGAAACGGGAACCTCTTCAATTATTAGTGGTTATCCTACAATCTCTGGGATCTCCATAACTACACAATCATCCAAAAGCCGGCAATTACCATCCTTAAATAAGTCTTTTGAAGCCTTAGGATATAATTCACTTTACACCTTTGGAGGCTCCTTATCTTATGGCAATATTGGGGCATATTTGACAGAAGTTGGATTTGATCGAATTATAGATGAGGATGATTTAGATTTGACACCAACAGGTAAATTAGGAATTCATGACGAAGCAATGTTTCCCTATTTTTTAAGTGAAATTCAAAAAGCAAAACGACCTTATTTTTATGGTTTGTTTACCCAAAGCACCCATGCACCCTATGATATGCCTGTGGAACATTTCCCTGGCTATGATAATGATGGTTACATTACAAGTATGCATTATGCCGACGAGCATTTAGCAAAATTTGTGGCAGGAATTCGCAATTTACCAGATTTCGACAATACGGTAGTTGTGTTTATTTCAGATCATGGCCGATTAAACCTTTATAATATGAACAGATACAATGAGAGGTATTTTCACATTCCATTGCTTATATGGGGTGGTGCTTTAAAAGGCGAATATGCTGGACAAACAATTGATAAAGTTGGTTCACAGGCAGATCTTGCGAAAACCTTATTGAACCAGTTAGATATGAATTCTGATGCGTATCATTGGAGTAAAGATTTATTAGATCCATCAACACAAGCGTGGGCGCTTTGCACATCAACGCTTTCTTACGGTTGGAAAGACGCTGACGGATACACGGTTTATCATATGGTTGACGACCGATTGGTTCACTCTCCTTATTCGGATCAAAAGGAGATTGATGCGGCTTTGAAAAAATGCAGAGCTGTGTTGGAAGCCATGTATCGCGAATATATTGAATTCTAGGGGTGTTAACTATCGAATTTCTTAACTTCTACACAGTTAACATTTGATTTACTACACTTCAATCAACGGATTTCAATAGTCATTTAATTTTCGTACTTTTGGCTCTAAACAAAATTTAAAATTTAAGACATGAAAAAAATTGTACTCTTTATGAGCCTATGCCTTTTGGCCACTGTGGGTAGCGCTCAAGTTATTTTCTACGTTCAGGCACCTTCGCCGAATGAGGGGAATTACGACTTCTCTTTTGCTGATTACTTAGCAGCTGATTGGTCTGTGCCAGATATGAATGATCCAATAAACAGCGTTTTATCGGAAATGGTTTTGATTGACGACGGAACGGATCTCGATAATCCAACTGCGTGTGCTCCAGCTATAAATGATTTAACTGGTAAAATTGCTGTTGTATACAGAGGATCTTGCGAGTTTGGATCTAAAGCTTTGGCTTGTCAAAACGCGGGTGCTATCGGATGTATTATCATTAACAACCTAGGCGGATCTCCTGTAGCTATGGGCGGTGGTGCTGATGGTGCTACTGTTACAATTCCGGTTGTAATGATTACAAATATTGACGGAGCTTTATTACGTGATGAAATTGACGGCGGAGCAACTGAAGTATTTATTGGAAGTAAAAATGGACTATATGCTAACGATATAGGATTTACTGCTGCTGATCATTTTAGAGCTCAAAGTTTTGGTAACTTATCTCAACTTTCACAAGATGCTTCTGAATTTGAAATGGAAGTTGGAACTTGGATAAGAAATTATGGTTCAAACGATCAAACAAACGTTACGTTAAATGTGACTGTCGGTGTTGAGGGTTCTGAAATTTATAATGAAACTTCTGATCCAGTTGGAATTATACCTAGTGGAGATAGTGTATTTGTTAGTTTACCATTATTCTCTCAAGCTTCATATGCAGATGGGTACTACCATGTGGACTATGAAGTTGAAGCTGATGCTACTGATGAGTCTGATTATGACAATACTGGAACTGCTGATTTCGTAATGGGAGATGACGTATTTTCAATGTCTGCTTTAGATGAGGCAACTTCAATTCCTGTAAACAATACAAACCAGTTTAACGGAACAACAGATAACTTATATAGCTGTTTATTTTTCCAAGATCCTAACGCGAGTAGAGTTGGTGTTCAAGGGATGAACTTCTCAGCTGGTACTTCTCAAAATCCTGATCCAACTTCTTTAGATGGTCAATTATTTGAGATTTATATTTATGAGTGGATGGACGAATGGGTTGATTTAAATGATCCTGGATTCGCTTTAGCTACATTAAATGATGTTGCAGATGCTGAGTATATTTATACTGATAACTTGCAAAGCGAGAACGTTTATGTTCCTTTCGAAGAGCCAATGTTATTAGAAGATGATCAAAAATACCTTTTCTGTGTACAAATGTACGGAACTGACATCTATCCTGGATATGATACAAAAACTGATTATAACTGGAATTTAGAAACATACGCTATGCCAACATCTCCTGTATATGTGAGTGGATCATGGTTCGCAATTGGATATGGAACGGATAGAAATCCATCTTTATCTATTAAAATGTTTGATGCGAGTGAAGTTAGTTTGGTTGAATTAACCAATACTGATTTAATTGCATTCCCTAATCCAGCTAACAGTATTGTTCATGTACCAATGAACATTGTTGATGGAAACATTGCAATGACAATTGTTGATGTAACTGGAAAAGTAATTGATACGCAAAACGTAACAATGACAAATAACAGATTAGACGTAGACGTTACAGCATTTGCTGCTGGAATGTACGTAATCAACTTAGCATTCGCTGACGGAACTACTGGTTCAGTTAACGTTATGGTAACTAAGTAAGCAAAATAGCTTAAAACATTATTTAAAGCGCCTTGACATTTAATGTCAAGGCGCTTTTTTTATTTCATAGATTGGCTAGGCATACGTATTAATACGTAATCTTTAGGTATAAAGTGCGATAAAGGATCTGTCTTCAAAATTTTTATCTATTTTGGATCAATCTTTACCTAACGGAGATCTTAACGTACTAACTATGAGACAATTATTCCCAGCATTATTATTGGCGCTATTACTTATTATTTCAACAGCTGGTTTCAGCCAAGCTTCCGCGCCATTTTCTGTAAACTATATTACCGTTAATGGATCCGGATCTGTTTGGGCTTTTGGCGAAGGTGGATCTCACGGCAAAGGATTATACTATCAGTTTAATGGTTGGAATTTCATAGCATATAATATTGCAGAAGGAGTCAAAGCCGCGCATAGCACTTATGGTGAAATTCACATAATTAATAATAAAGGAGAGGTAAAAGAATGGAACAGCAATAATAATCGTTGGTTTACCTATCCCGGAATTACAGGCGCAAAGGATATTTTTGTGAGCAACAAGAATGGTAATAATAAATATGTATTAGGTTCAGTTGGCGGAAAATACGGTTTGTGGATGGTGCCGAACATATCTAGCAATGCTGCTAGTTGGCAACCTGCTTGGGTTGATGGTTATGGCACTTCGTTAATCAAAGCAACTAATGACATTAGTGGAAACATTTACGGGGTAACCAGTGCAGGGCGTTTAATTCTGAAGAATTCAGCGCAACAAATTATAGTCATGCCAACTGACAATCGATTTATCGTTGATATCTTAATTGGAGAAGATAAAAATTTGTACATGATGGAGCGTGGCGGTAAAATATTTAAAAAAAATGGTAACGGAACTTGGACTGATTGCCGTTTAAGCGCTACCTCATGGGGGGTTGGAAGTAATGGAGGTGTCATTGGCAACGTAAACGGCGAAGTCCAATCCATGAAAAACGGGTCATGGTCTAAAATATCAGTAGAAAACCCTAATAAATTAGATGGTAATGGTAATACACCTTTGACATCCGCTTTGGCTTCTGGAAGCAGTTCTAAGGCACAAGCGGCTATTACCAGCGGTACAAATGTGAACCTTGCAAATCGTGCAGGTGACTATCCTATTCATTTAGCCGTAAAAAATCAAGATGTAAGTGTTGTTAACATGATGATGCTCAACAAGGCTGATCCTAATGTAAAAGACAAATCAGGACATACGGCATTGTATTATGCGGTGCAATATAATCGAGTTGATGTAGCTAAGGCGTTGTTTAGCAATGGAAAAGTAGATCCCAACACAGAAAAAAATATCGCGTTTATTGCAGCTGAAAACAGAAATATCGATATGGTTGTGTTTTTAGGGGCTCAAAAAGTTGACTTAAGCCCTGGACTAAAACCTGCAATTGGATATAGAGACGCTAACCTGGTCACGGCTTTATTAAATAATGGAGCAACAATAACAGGGAATGGTAATTTTGCACATGCCGTTGACTTAAAAGCTTATGACATAGCAGAGATTTTGCTGAAAAACGGGACAGATAAAAAAGTGGCTGTGGAATATGCCGTAGGAAAAGGAAATAAAGAACTAATCACTTTGTGCTTAAACAATGGTTCACCAGCTGACCCAGTTATTGACTATGGGTTTAAGCAAAATGATGTGAATTTAATAACGGATTTGATTGTAACACATAGCATAAATCCAACCACAATTATGGATAAAGCAGTGCCCGGTAAATCAGGAGCTGCTGGAACAGTAAATTTAAATATGGCCAAAGTCGCTTTGCAAAATGGTGCGTCGGCTGATCCTTATTTCGCTTATTCCATTTCGAGTAATAATATGCAATTAGCGGATGTTTTATTAGTGAATGGCGGAAGTCCTAAAAAATTATTAGAAGAATCGGTAAATGCAAACAATACGCGCTATGCTTCTCATGCTTTTGATAATGGAGCACAGGCCAATAATAACGGAGGGTTATTTTTAAAATCTGTTGAAAGTAGTAATGTTGAAATGACCCGTTTATTTGTTGATCGTGGCGGAAATACTGGCGATAGTCGCTTAATAAAGTCTTCGGTAACGAACGACAATATTGAAATTACTAGAATGCTGCTTGATAATGGTGCTTCTGCTGGTGATCGGAGTTTAATTCAAACATCCGTTAAGCAATCCAATATAGAAATGACAAGCATGCTAATTACAAGAGGAGCGCCAACGGATGATCCAACAGTAATTAAAACTGCAGTTGACCAATCTAATACCGAAATGACACGCCTTTTAATTACAAACGGGGCGCCAACAACTGGTCCAAAATTAATTCAAAGTTCAGTTGATCAATCTAACGTTGAAATAACAACATTACTGCTTGAAAATGGTGCTTCAGCTGCTGATCCAAATTTGATTCAATCAGCCGTTTCAAAGTCAAACACTGGAATGACACAATTATTGATTAATAATGGTGCACCTGTTAACAGTCCAAAATTGATGCAAACTGCTGTAGATAATTCAAACATTGAAATTACACGAATGTTAATAGCGAGTGGCGCTTCAGCTGCCAATCCTAACTTGATCAAAGCGGCCGTTGGAAATAAAAACCTTGAAATTTCAAAACTATTATTAGAAAATGGCGCACCTGCCGGAGAAAAGGCTTTAATTAAAACTGCAGTAAATAATAAAAGCAAAGGAATTGTAAAGGAACTATTGAACTACGGAGCTGATCCAGATGCAGGAATGCAAGCCGCAGTTGATAAAAGTTATGCAGACATTGCGCTCATGTTATTAGAGGCCGGAGCAGATGCAAAGAACCCAAAACTAATTAAATCCGCATCAAGCAATGGTAGCTTGGCAATAGTAACGGCCTTAGTTGAAAGAGGAGCTGCTCCTGATGATGGCGCCTTAGAATCAATCAATAGTGGCCATGAAAATGTCTTCAATTATTTAATGGCTAAAGGAGCAGACGCTACGAGTATGGTTTATTTGGAAGCTGCGGTTCGCAAAAATAATTTCAATATGTTCAAGCATATGATTGACGCAGGAGCGCCTGTAACTTACACGGCAGCTAACGGCGAAAACTTTTTGCACATTGCTATCAACAATGAAAATGCACCAATGATTAAGATTTTGGTAGAAAAAGGAACGGCATTAGAGCAAAAGGATAGTGATGGATTAACCCCATTATTATTAGTTGTAACGAGCAATAGAAAAGGTTTAGAGATTTGTACAATGCTAGTTGAGGGTGGAGCGAACGTGAATGCTGTCAATAAAAAAGGAAAAACTGTTTTAAAGGTGGCTAAAGGAAAAAAAGTGAAGGATTATTTAAAAGCAAATGGCGCCGTTAAATAGTTGAAAACAATAATCTTAACGCCAGTTATTTTAAGTGTCGGCTGTGATTAGTGAAATTTTTTTAATAAAAAAATGAAAAAAAGTTTGATTTACTAAGTATAAACACCTATCTTTGTACCTCAGGCAGACAGAGTAGAAGAAGAGTAATATTTTACTTTTTCATAAGTTTTGGGTTAATGAATGATATTTCTTCGAAAATCTGCCTGTTTTTTTTTCTTTAATCCCAATTTCAATTTCATTACAAAGTTAGATACGATCAACTATAAATTGATAGATAAATATTCGTGAAATAATTTGGTCTTTAGTTTCAGTATTTCTTCAACATTAGCTTAATTCATTGCTTCAGTTTTAAACTGCGTCAACCAAAAGATGCAGGATTCTTTATTGGTGAAAAATTTCGTAGGAATTTTAGGTTTAAAAAACTTGGTGTATAATGAGGCTCCAAATCTTTGAATTTGGTCATTGACCAGAATGCCTGTGGATGTTAAATGTACCATTGCTTCACCTGATGATAGGTATTTATTTGCGGCTCTTTCCATTTTAAGTGCCGAACCAAGTTCTACATAGAGAGGACGTGCTACGCCATTAGAAATCGTTAATCTATCTTGTGTAATTACTTTAGCAATCTCTAGGGTCAGTACGTCAAAAGTTGGTTTGAAAATTTCGTATACAATTCCGTCTTCTATCCAATATTCGCAGTAGTCGTTTTGATAATATGATTCTTTTCTAGTCATAATGAGTAAGGGGGTGGGGAAAGATACAAAGAATAAATTTAGTATGAAACATTGGTGTAATTAGACTAATTTAGAGTTTGAACTCAAATATGACCACAGAATTATGCACGGAAAAATCATCAACAATATTTACGATATAATTACAAAAGGCACCGAAAACGGCATTGGACAATTATACACAGAAGATCAATTTTATGACAGCACGACGATTACGTTTGGCAATAAGAAGCATGTTAATTTCGGTTCTTATAGTTATTTAAGTTTAGAGCATGACATGCGCTTGAAAGACGCTGCAATCGACGCGATTCAACGTTTTGGAATCCAATATCCAAGTTCAAGAACTTATGTGTCAACCACTTTATACAATGAATTGGAATGTTTAATGGAGCAGATTTTTGAAAACCCAATTGTTTTGGCGACTACAACTACCTTGGCGCATATGGCAGCAATGCCTATTTTGGTTGAAGAGGGAGATGTAATTATTATGGATCAACAAGTTCACTCGAGCGTACAATTTATGATTAATCATATTAAGCAACATGGAGTACCATTTTTCGTGGTAAGACATAATAATATGGAACAACTTGAGAAAAAAATTCAAGAATTGTCTAAAAGTTATAAACGTGTTTGGTATATGTGTGACGGTGTATATTCAATGTACGGTGACACCGCGCCAATTCAGGATCTTAATGCATTGCTAGATAAATATTCCAAATTTAATTTATACGTAGATGATGCCCATGGCATGTCTTGGGCTGGTGAAAATGGGGCTGGATATGTCTTTAGTAAATGTAAGTTGCACGACCGGATGGTGGTTGTTACTTCTTTAAATAAAGCATTCGCAGCTGGCGGATCAGTCATTGTGCTTTCGGATAGTAAAATGGCGAATAAGATTAAAACTTGCGGAGGACCATTGATTTTCGCTGGACAACATCAAATGTCCTCTCTTGGCGCGGCATTAGCATGTGCGAAAATTCATCTTTCAGAAGAGATTACTGAGATGCAAAATGAGCTCTTGGAAAAAATACATTATTGTCATGAGCTATTGTTGGCAGAAGGATTACCTGTGATTTCTGAAGGTGAGACGCCGATCTTTTTTGTAGGAGTAGGCTTACCAAAAGTAGGGTATAACTTAGTTAAAAAGTTAATGGATCGTGGTCATTATTTGAATCTTGCAGTTTTTCCAGCTGTTGCAGAAACTTGCACGGGTGTGCGATTTACATTAACTAAATCGCACAGTTTTGAGCAAATTGAAAAAATGGTAGAAGACTTGAGTGTTTCTTTTAAGCTTGCTTTAATCGAAGAGGATCGATCCATGGGTGATATTTACAAAGCCTTTAGGAAGGTGAAAACATTTAAGATAGAATCAAAAGCAGAAGTTGTCTTGAATGACACGGAGCAGTTTCGTATACAACATGAAACCTCAATTGCAAATATATCGGAACAGCTATGGAATTCCAAAATTGGTAAACGTTCTCTTTTCGATTGGAACGCCATGTCTGATTTGGAAGCCGTTTTCAAGAATAATGTCGCCCACAATAATTGGGATTTTCATTATTTTATGTTATTTGATAAGCAGGACAACCTTGTTTTTGCAACGTATATGACCGTGTGTCTCACAAAGGATGATGCCTTGGCAGCTTCGTCGATATCTTTAGAAATTGAGCAAAGAAGAATTAAAGATAAGTACTATCTCTGTTCAAAAACATTGATGATGGGTTGTCCAATTTCTACAGGGAAGCATTACTATATGTCTAGCACAGTAGAGTGTAAATCGCTGTTGAATTTTTTCTTCAAATATTTAGATGTCTTGCAGGAAAAATTGGACACAACAGTATTGAATTTAAGAGATTTTGCATCAGATAATGAGGTGATTTCCAATTATTTTTTAGATCAAGGATTTATCAAGGTAGAGATGCCAACAAATTATGTGTTAACAAATGAAGAGTTTGTTCCAACGGTGGACGACTACCTCTCTGAATTAAAGAGTAGTCAAAGGCGTTTTGTTAAATTGCGTGCCTTGAAAAAAGAGTGTAATTTTGATTTAGTAGAAATAAGTCAATTCAATCGTCATACCCTAAATCAATTGAATGTTTTATATAAAAATGTCCAAAAGAGAAGCTTCGAGTTAAATCTGTTTGAATTCCCATCTAAAATTATTGAACAGGCTGTGAGTAGCCCTAATTGGGATGTAATAGGATTAAGAATAAAAGGCAAGTCAAAAGATTTAATTGCTATGGCGGTAAGTTATGTGAATGATAATAATTATCATTTTTTAATTGCCGGATTAGATTATGATTATGTCAAAGACTATGATGTTTATACCCAACTTTTATGGCAAATTGTTAAACGCGCTAAAGTTAAAAGATGTATCAGAATTAATTTCGGAATGACTACGGGGCAAAACAAACGTAAATTTGGTGCTACAGAAATTAAAACTTCGTCATACGTTCAGTTAAAAGACAATTTTAACGCAACTGTTATTATGCAAATGACTTCAGAAAATGGTTTTACTACTGAACTTAAAAAGCGGAGAGCATATGTTTCCTCGGTAAAAGAATATTGAATGTAGTTCCCTTTAAAGGAGTTGACTCAACATGAATATCTCCATTCAAATAAGCCAATTTTTGCTTTGTAAAATACAAGCCTAAACCAAAATTGTTGCTAGATTGGGATGTTGTAAAGCCTTTTTCGAAAATGGTTTCGAATAGGTTATTGTCTATTCCTATGCCGTTGTCAGTAACGTTAATTGAGATGAATTCATTCTTGTCTTCAATTTCAATAGATACAGTTGCATTATTTTTGTTTCGATCTTGAAAATAGATTGCATTCAATACCAAATTTTTTATTATCGAAAATAAAGTCGAATAGTTAGCCGAAAAAGGGATGACGGTTTTATTTGTAATCGTCAAATTAACTTGATCTAAATCTATCAAATATTGAACCTCATCAATCAACTGCTTAACCATTAAATTGAAATCGATTACCTCTGAAAGATTTTTCAGTTGATTTTCATTGAGTAGTTCGGCGCCTAAGCTCTCTTTTAACTTGTGCAAGTTTTCAAGCATTATGCTTGTGCTTTGGGCGCAATTTTCATCCTGTGAAGTAGCTCTTAAATTCTTTAGGCCACCAATTACATTAGATACAATGCTATAATTTTCATGCGCGTTGGCAATTGCATTGAAACTTGAATTATTAAAGTTTAGAATAAAAACAAATTCAGGAAGTTCATCTTCACTGTCACAAGCTAGATATGATAATTCAACTTTTTGCAGTCCGTATTTTTCTGTGTTTAATAGTAAGGGTTCTTTTAAGCAATTTTTATTTCCAAATGCCAAAATTTGTTCGGGATCTAGTTCAGGAATTAGTGTTTTCAAAGATTTTCCTTCAATTTCGAAATGTTCTGTTTCAAATAAAAGTTCTCCAGTATTATTAATTGAGCGAATATTATAATTGCTATCCGTAACTACCATAGCGACATTCGACTCCGTTTCAAAATAGGCGTTTACAGACTTTTTTGAGAACGTCGCAAAACTCATAGATTCGGAAATCGATTCTAAAGCAAAGCCAAAATAGTTGAATAAGTTTTTACCTACGCCTTCTACAGAAAAATTAGGAAGCTTTTGAGAATAGTCAAGTCGCATAATCGACTCGGCATAATCTCCTATTTGTTGCGAAATATCACCTTCCTCACTAAATATTTTAATATAAAATAACCCTTGGATTCTATCGAAAATTTCTTGTTCAGACTGAACAAGACTATTCTCCTTCTTTTTTGCTAATAGTCTATTGAAGGCATTTAAAATCCCTTCAGATTGTCGTTCAACAACCTGTTCTTTATCTAATGTGGCAAGTTCAATCACCCCCTTTAAACCATTTTCAAAAATCGTCAGATTTCCATCTTGTTCGCGGCTTGCGATCGTTTCATAACAATCCCTCAAAATTTCTGCGAGCAAGGGGTCTCCTTCGCGGATATTAGCCGTTATATCATAGCTATCTGAATTGTTAGGATTTTTCATGAACTAAGTTTTGTGCTCTTAAAGATAATCAAACACTCATATCAATATTGATTCCAAGTGAATTAATTTACCTATTTATGAATTATTCTACAAAATTCCGAAATTTAAATGAAAAATACGTGGGTTTTTATACTTATGAATTGGATTAATGCATCCGTATAAAGTATGTTTACTGGCGGTTTTGAAAATTATTTAACACTTATAAATAAAAAGCCTTCGTCGAATCAGTTTCTGCATTCAAAACCAATATTCCTTCTGATTCTGAATTCAATTTTGATATTCCTTTGTTTTGAATTTGCGCTACAGCCAATTCCATACTAAACTCCACTCCCTTTGCGCGCCGTAACCTGAATTTCAATTTTCATTCTTGAATCTGCCAAACCTGCAGAAAACATGGTTGCTGCTGGTCGGATCTCGCCAAAATATTTTCGTAGAACTGGCCACGTTTTTTTAAATTCGGCTGCGACGGGTAAAATATAAAGTACTCGAACGGTATCGCTTAACGCTGCATTGGCTTCTTTTAAGGCCGAAATTATATTTTTAAGGCATTGCTCGGTCTGTTTTTCAATTGAAGGATCAATAGTCATGTCGGTATAATCAAAGCCAGTTGTGCCGGAGACAAAAATCCAATCGCCATCCACTACAGCTCTAGAATAGGCGACTTCTTGTTCGAAGGTTGATCCTGAATTAATTCGTTTTCTTTCCATTTTTAAGCTTTTTACAAGCAATAAACATAGTGAAAAAAATCGTCCACTATAAATCATTTGGTATCTTGGATTTCAAATTGATTGAAATTGAAAAAATTAGGTCTTGTTTTTATAGTGATTGGATTCTTGTTAGCAGTATTTGCAGCTTTCGGAATGGCCAATGGTTTTCTCGGCCAGGGGTCCCAAATTATCTACATAATAGTGGGGGCGCCACTTCTGTTCACAGGAATTTCAATGCAATTTATTCAGTCGCCGAAAGAGCAAAGAAAGAAGCCGGCAATTGTATTACTGGCTATTTCATTGGGGCTGATAGCGATAGGGGCGCTTTCGAAATATGTGTATAATTGGCATGGTTCTAATCTTGAGGTGATCGTTGGAGTTTTTATTTTTTGCTTTGGTTTTGCGCCCTTAATGACCAAGTTCAGATATGAAAAATGGTCGCAGTTTATCGGCTCTTCTCGTTTAGCCTTTTTATTATCAATAACAGATTTTATAATTGTCGTCATGATTTTTGTTGGGCTGCTCTTTAAAATGATGCATTGGCCTGCTGCTGAATTCATGATGCTAGTCGGAGTAAGTTTGTTGCCGATTACTATCATTGTTTGGAACAGAGTTTTGGGTCAGCAGTTGGTCTTTAGAAAAACAGCTGAGGAAAACTTGATAGAGGTACATCAAGAATTAAAAGAAAAGAATGATGAAATTTTGGACTCAATAGCTTATGCGAAACGAATTCAAACAGCTATTCTACCGCCAGAAAAAATGGTAAAAGCATTATTACCCAATTCTTTTGTGCTGTATTTGCCCAAAGATGTTGTTGCGGGAGATTTTTATTGGATGCAAAAAAGTGACAATAAGGTGTTTTTTGCGGCAGCAGATTGCACGGGTCACGGAGTGCCTGGCGCAATGGTTTCTGTTATTTGCAATAATGCCTTAAATCGAGCAGTCAACGAATTTGATAGGCGAACACCAGCAACTATTCTAGATCAAGCAAGAGAGATTGTTATTCAGGAGTTTGATAAAAGCGAAGAAGACGTGAAAGACGGTATGGATTTGGCGCTCTGTTCTATTGTTGATATGAAATTAGAATTTGCAGGAGCTCATAATCCGCTATGGATCATTAGAAATAACGAAATCCTTGAATTCAAAGGAGATAAACAACCTGTCGGCAATTTTGAAATGGCGAAACCGTTCACCAATCAAGGGTATGATTTAGAGTCGGGCGATCTTATTTATATCTTTTCAGATGGTTATGTTGATCAATTTGGAGGAGTAAAAGGCAAAAAGTTTAAACCAAAACAGTTTAGAGAACTACTGCTAAATATTCATCAAAAACCTCTAGACGAGCAGTCAAAAATTTTGGAAGAAACAATTATTGAGTGGCGTGGAGATATTGACCAGGTGGATGATATTTGCGTTATTGGGGTGAAGATATGAGCGAGTATGATGCAGCTTGTACTGAGCTTGAAACCGATTATCTTGATTCTTCGATTAACAGCATGTACCATGTGTCCATATTGTTGATTTAGCCAATATAATTTCAGTCGAACTTCTAAGGATGTAACTTAATAAGCGTCATACCAAAGCTGCAAATACCCTCTTTTTATGGGTAGTAAATAGTTTCATTAATAGAATAAGTATTAATTCATCATTAAATTTGAATATGATAGAAACTCATAACTTTTACATATGGTTCCCAACAATTGATCTTGATCCGATTTGACTTTGCAACGCGAAAGATTGACTTCTTCGAATTACATTTCACTCAGTAGGGGCGATTCAAACTCGAGCAATGCATTAGATATGACAACAAAATAATTATGCTTGATGAAATTCTGACTCAAGACATTGCAAAAGAACTGTTTAGGAGACGTAAACTTTTGGTTGTAGTATCCATTATAATAAGTTCTGCGCTCGCCATTTTTCAAATTAGCATGAGCAAACTGTCGTTACCAGGAAATGTATGGATACTTTTCATTCTAATTTACACTCTCTTTATTACCATAGTAATCTCTATTTTTTTTAAAAAAATTAACCGCGAAGAAGAAAGAATTACTGGGACTAGGTTCATTTTATCTGACTTAGAAATATCGGAGATTAACACTCTAGGAAATAAGAAAAGCGTTAATAAGAATACGGGATCATTTAAAAAAGAGAGCCGTGGGATAAATGTTTCAAACGGCAAGGTTCAATTTATTATCCCACACCAAATCTCTAACTTTGATGCTTTTTTATCAGACCTTATATAAGGTATTCGTTAGGACTAAATATCCT
>WTCE01000088.1 GCA_013138735.1 Crocinitomix sp.
GATTTTGAAAAAAGTAGAGCCCAGAAAAATCCGAGCCCTACGCAGGATAGAATAAATCTTCCTTTAGAAGTTTAAAAATAATCATATTTTTATTAGGATATTAACACAGAATCTCGATACTATTTTAGTTACTTGCTCCGTCAGTAATTAAAATCACTCGAACTGACCTTCTGATCTGTTTTTAGATTGAAAAATTTTATTACAATTTGACCCTGGTTTTGAAGATTTGATATGAATTGACCTATTGAGATGAGTTATTGGTTGAATGGTTTAATACAGAGCATTGAAAAATTGATAATTGCACATTGTATAATTGCCTAGCCCATTGCTCCTAATAATCCATAAATAGTTTGCGTGCCCACTTTCTTGCTTGTTACAAGCCATTCTGCTTCCACTTTGAATCCTTTACCGATAATGATATATCTCACTTCAAATTCGTTACTGCCAGAGCCTACAACCATTTGGCGTTTTAGCTTTTTAATTGATTGATAACCGGGACATTCAAATTCATTAGTTTTCACATTATCTCCACAAAAAAATTCATTCAAAAATTGGTCAACGTTGCCTTCTAACATATCCTTCAATTGCAAATCAAGATATTCAGTATCCATAAATTCCATAATTCCGAGAGACTCGTGTAACTTAACTTGATTTTCAAACCCTTTTAAAAACTCGTTTAAATCAGTACTAATTTTGGTTTTTGCCAATGGCGAAGCAAGAGATTTTGAAGGATGTGCAAAGCTTGAGAGAGTGAAAAGGGTGAATGTAAGGAGAATTAAGTGTTTCATTTTTAGTGTTACGTGTTATGTTTTAAGTGTTATGGAATAAAGATAGAAGAAAAAGTTTAATGGTTGCCACTTGTTCTCGATACGATCCTCAAGTGCCTTGAGGATCACTCGAACTGACGTTCTAAGCTGTGTTAAGTTCTAATGGTTGAATGATTTAAAGGGGAATGATTTAATGGTTGAATGTTTTAATGATTTAAGGGGGGATGGTTTATTCTGGCGCTACTTCAAACTCAGGCCAGCGCATTGAAAAATTGATAATTGTACATTACCAATTCAAGCATCAAAGCCATGGATTAATCGGCGCATGATTGGAAACAATAGCAATACGACTAAAGGAAGGCAGCAAATAAGAAGTGTAGTTACTAGAATGGTTTTTATTGTGGTCATTGAATGTATTTATTAAGCGTAAGTTTTTTTTTACCAGTGGATTTAACCTTTTATGATTTTTTTATTGAGCAAACCAATCCCGAATTCGGCAGATAGTTGTGACGAAAGTTTAGCGAAAAATGGTGTTTTAGAATGAGAGAGCAAACCCTTCACGATTAATTTTTCCAAGGCAGAAATATTCGTGTTTGACTTTACTGTAAAGCCGTGCATTAAGAGTGAACTTGTATTGGTATTAATTTTTGCGCGATTGGCAATCACTTTTTCGTAACCAGCATTATAGGCTAATTGCAACAATCTGCGGTTATAAGCTCCAGATGGTGGTGCAAAAAACACTAACTTTTTACCCGTTTTATTTTCGAAAATGCGTTTTGATAATTCTAATTCAAGTTGGCAGGCGCTTTTGGACATTCTGCGAAGATTTTGACCCGAAACGCCTTGCGATCCTATATCCATGCCATTGTCAAGAAGATGTTTTAAGTCGCCCCATGACAACCCACTCTGTCCATTGACAACGGAAAGTGTTGAAAAAAAAGTCGCAGTAAGCCCTCTCGATTTCAACAATGGTGATGCAATATCAATAGCCGATTTAAATCCGCCACTAAACGTTAAGACAACTGCAAATTGATGCTGTAAATCCCCATTATTCCATTCTTTTAAACTCACAATAGGAATGCCGGATGCCTGTATTAAATCAAGCTGTTTTATTAAAGTTCTTTTGGTTATGGTACGTTTATCCCTTAAGATTGAATTAGCTCGCTCTTCCCCTTCATCATCAATAATTTTATGATATTCTAAAATTAATACGTTTCCCATAAATTAATCTATCAATTTAGTGCAGTTCGATTGCGATCGAACCATTTCTTATTTATGCTGGGTTAAGTTTGCTGAATTAGCTTAGTGACTACTCTTAAACACGTTGATTTCAATTAAAGGGTTGGTTCGTTTTTACAATTTGTGCCAGGTTAATGTAAATTTTGTTTACCTCCTTGTTTTCTCCAAACCAATAAAAAGAGTACTGACAAGAAAAACAAGACCAAGGCGGCAATAATTGGTGTACCAAAAGAACTCTTATTCAACACAGACGCCATTTGAACTGGCGCTAATTTTCTGTCATCATTTGCGAGCCCCAATTGTCCAAAACCATTATCGCCACACGTAAATATGTTACCAGAACTGTCTACCACCATTGATTGAAAACAACCACCCCCAATTGACTCGGCTTTTTCGATTCCTACCATTTGAATTGGAAATTCTTCATTTGTTGTTGTTCCGTTGCCTAGCATTCCGTACGTATTTTTACCCCAAGACCAAACCTTCCCCTTATAATCTAATGCAAGCGAATGCCAACTACCACAGGCTATTTGTGAAATTTTCGGCAAATCCTTAACCTGAATAATATGATCATAGAATTCTGTCTTGTACCCAGATTCAGCGGGATAAGTAGCTGCATTAGCACCCCATGTATACACTTCTCCATTTTTGTTTAAAGCAACAGAATGACTCCAACCTACCGCAATTGAATGAATATTTTTCAGACCTTCGACTTTGGCCGCAAAAGGCTGTAGATTAACTTTAAAATGTCCCAATTCACCGTAATAATTTGCTCCCCAACTAAAAATTGTTCCATTAGAATCTAAAGCCATTGTATGGTATCCAACTGAAACTATTTGCGCAATATTTTGCAATTGTTCTCCTTTTTCAAGCCGAACAGCAACCATCACGTTTGAATTTTGGAAATTTAAGTTCCCTAATTCGCCATGCTCGTTTAAACCGCTTGCCCAAACACATCCTTTTCTATCCAAAAAAACACTGTGATCATACCCGCCTTCGCATTGTGCAAACTTTTGCGGAACTGTGGATTTAAGGGGCTTTAAAACATCTGACTTATGTCCAACTCCCAATTGTCCAAATCGGTTATTTCCCCAAACCCATAATGCTCCTGCTTCATCAATTGCCATGGAATGATCATAGCCTCTTGCTATTACCTCTATATTTGATAAACCTGTATTTTGCCGTTCATCTTTATTCACATAATCGCCAGTACCTAGTTGACCATGATCATTTCTACCTGCTGTCCAAACCGTATTATCTTTTTCAAGGACAATTGAGTGGCCATTGCCAGCATCAACCTGTTGTGCGAAATTAGGAACTAGAAATAAGACAGTAACTGTAAGCGTAATTACTTTTAAAAATTTCATTGGGATTTGAATTTAACTTTGTTTAATATGTCCGTAAATTGCTCAAATGAAGCTAACAGTTATCGCCAAAATTCACTGCTAGTCTTCTCTAGTCTCCGGTCGGAAATACAGCGAAATTAAAGTCAACTCTTTTGAGTCTATTTTCCGTTTTTTCTTGTCGTCTGATGCTTAGGAATCTCCTAAAGAAAAAACGAAAACTATTTCTCAAAATTTAATTGACTTGTAAAAGTTCGTCTATTTATGACCAGACACTAACTATAAGCGTAAAATATTTTTGGGGTTTATTCTATTCTGAGAATTTCAAACTTAAATTCAACTATAAACACGTTTGAAGTTTAAAGATGGTTGGGTGGGGATTGAAAAAGAGTTGGAAATAAAGGAATTAAAATCTTGGAATCAGAGATTAATTTTCGCCCAATAAATAAGTCCAGAAGTTAGGCAAACGCCAATTACCGCCTAGTGTTGACCCATGCTCGGTCAATGCCGAAATGCTGGTATGGTAAGCGTTTTTATTATTGTAAGCCCCACTTAAATCATCCATTAAAGTAGTTGTGTCCGCAGCACCAATTACACCAATTGCTCTAATATTTGCGAGTTGATATTCATAAGGAACGACTTCATCATTGGCATGTAAAAAGGCATATTGTGAAGCTACAGGAGTTACTCCAGACAATGAAAGCCAAGTTGCAGGCGCCTCAAAATGTGTACTATAATCATTGGGGCCAGAAAACATTAAGACACGGTTAACCACAATGGTTTTTGCAATATAGCAGGCGTGACCAGAACCTTGCGAATGTCCCCCAAGCATAATTTTACTCCAATCAGGCGCATTACCGTCAATTAAATATTGTCCCCAATTTTGAGTTGGATATTGGGCGGCTAAATGCTGTAATAATTTAGTGGATCGCGTGACCACACTATTCAATTCGTTAACATTAACAGCGTCACTTACAGGATTGCCAAAACACATCTCATCTCTAAAATTGTCAAAGGCATCAATATTATCCGATTCTTTGAAAGAAGCCGCGGCAACATTATTAGGATATGAAAGACTAATGACATGGCAACCTAACTCGGCTGCGTGCTCGCAAAATGTTTCATAAGTTTCTGGATTACTGTATGTTCCTCCAAAAAACAATAAAAGCTTGTTCACATTTGTTTCATTATTATAAAAAATCAAATGTCTTTTTTCACCAGAGTTATATGCATTGTCCGTAGCGGAAGGCGCTATCGTATAACGTTCTAACGTTTCTTCCACAGGTGGCGGAACATCTTTTTTACATGACGCGAATACAATTAAAACGAGTGGTAAAATCCATGCTAATCTCTTCATAATGTGTTGCGCTTTATTCTATTATCGCTGAAGCTAGGCTTAAACCCTACTCTATTCTTAATATTTTTTCTTGCTTTTTTTACCAGCAGCGTTATGCTCCAACCATTTACCGGTTTTTTTGCCATTGGTATAGTTTCCTTTGCTTTCTACCTTACCGTCTTCAAAATAAGTAATCCACTCCCCTTCTTTTACGCCATCATTAGTAAAATTCCCTTTAGCTTGAATTGCTCCTGAATCATAATAAACTTCATACGCTTTGATAAATAATGTGCCGCGTTTTGTCCCTTTCTCTTTCATTATTCCTGGGCTTGAATAAATTATAAAAGCGCCAGCGGGTTCATCCTCAAAATAAACCTGTTTGTATTGCAGACTGCCTTCTTCAAAATAGAATTCCCAAGTATCTCCTTTTCCATTAGAATCGTATTTTCCTTTCATTTTTAGATTTCCGTTGGGATAGAACTCCTTGTAAATTCCAGTTGGTTCACCGTCGACAAACTTTGCTTCAATATTTGGCTTCCCATCCTCAAAATATTTATTATAGATTCCATCTGCTTTGTCTCGATCATATTCTACTTCTTCCATTGGTTTACCATTGGAATAATAGGTGATCCATTTACCTGTTTTTTGACCATCCCAATTGTATTCTTTTTGTTCTTGTAAGGTACCGTCTTCAAACCAAGTCTTATAATCTCCCTCATTCTCACCTCCGTCATATTCAATTGCAGATGCTGGATTTCCATTTTGATAATAAATTTTCCAAACCCCATCTTTTTCTCCTTGATAATCATATTCTCCTTCCATTGCTAATTGCCCATTCGAAAACCATTCTTGATATTTCCGCGTATCTCCGTCATAATGAGAATGTGTTTTACCATCTTTAAAATACTCCTCACAAATGCCGTCCTTTTGACCGCTGTAATCATACTGGCCTTTTGATTTTAATTCTCCGGTAGAATACCATCCTTTATAAGGTCCCTCTTTATCACCGTCGTCATAAGTGCACTCAAATGACACTTCACCATTTGTATAAAACCGTTTATATGGACCATCTACCTCACCTTTATCGTTCATTTCATAGGTCTCACTCAAATTTCCGTTTGAATCGAAATATTGCCATACCCCTAACTTTTCACCACAAACCATTTGTCCTGATGAATTGATGATTCCTTGATTATTATTTAAAACAGTTAGTGTAGGTGTATCATATTCGTATTGCTTAAAAAGCACTTCTTTCCCTTTGACGAAATGGTTCTTTTTCTTTCCATTAATTTCAATACTTGAATGCTCTTCTAGTACTTTAAATGTGACTTTCGTTCCACTAACAGCTGTTACTTCGGCTGTGGCAACCACTAAATTACCAGTCATTAATGCACCTAAAAATTGTGTTTCAAAATAGACGGATACTTCGCCAAGGGCGCCCACTTGCGGTAAAACCCCATTGGTTTGATTCACAATTGGAGTACGACTAGATGAATTAGCAAAAGCGCCCTCAAATGAACTGACTACATCTCCGCATTGCACGTCTTGCGCGAATAAGGAACAGGAAAGGCTGAATAAAAAAAAGAGTATAATTTTCATAAAAATCGATCAAAGATATACCTTAAAGATATTATTTTTTAAGGTATATTCTGAAAGTCAATCGCATTGATTTTTGCCCAATCTTATTGAATAACCAATCTTAGATAGCCATAATTATAACCTTGCCCATATATTTTGGCGATATAAGTTCCTGGAATGAGTTGATCAACGGCAAGACGACCTGAAGTTTGGTCTTGAAAATGCTGCACCAACTCTAATTTACCTGTTGTTGAAAATAACTGCACAGTCCATGATTTGCTTAAACCAATTGGCACTTCAACGGTAGTAAAATCAGTTGCAGGATTTGGATAGAGTTTTAATTTTGGCGCATTGTCTACTATAGTGTCTGGCGCTTGTTCAAGCACATAGCCTGTCCATTTTTCTGCGGCAGATTCCATTAAGCCAACAAATTCAACCCGTTTTTCATAACTGAGTTTTTTTGCTTCGTCTCCTAAGTTTTGACGACCTCTTAAAATTGCACGGGGCATATTTGCATCACCACGATAAGCACTTTCTTTTAAGCTTAGCGCAAACTCAACCACGCAACTAGCAAAATTAAAATCAGTGGAAGGTGTTGTCCTTTCTCCAAATTCATGACTTGCTAATTTACTGATCTCTGAATCCAAAGGCTTATATCTAAAGTCCAATTTTCCAATTGATTCGTCGCCTTTTTGTTTGCGTTTAATTTGATAAAAGGCAATCACATTTTGACCCATCCCTAAATCGCCCGCATCAATTGAATCAGCCTCAAATTGCCAATTTTCTAATACACGATTTTCGTAACCCAATAAACGATACGATTCTACAACCGTTGAATCAAATTCAACCTGTAATTTCACATCCTTCGCTATGACATGCATGGTTCCTGCAAACTCATCATCAAACATTCGTTCTGCTTCTTTTTTAGAATCGATATAACCATAGTTTCCGTTTCCATTATCTGCCAATTGCTCCATCATGGCGTCATTCAAATTATACATTCCAAAGCCTAAAACGCTTAAAAAAACACCCGTTTCTCGCTTTTCTTCAATCATTTTAACGAGTTCATCTTTGTTGGTTATTCCTACATTCCAATCGCCATCACTTGCAATTATAATGCGGTTATTTGCTTTTGGATCATAATTTTCACTGGCTAAATCATAAGCGGTTTCAATTCCTTTAGAACCTGCCGTTCCTCCACCAGATGACAATCCGTTAATTGCTTTAATTATGCTTGCTTTTTCGGCTCCAGAAGTTGGTTCTAACACAATTTGAGATGCCCCAGCATAAGTCACAATACTTACATTATCCTCTGCTCTTAATTTATCCACCAATTTAATCATGCACTCTTGCACCAATGGCAACTTATTTTCATCATTCATTGAACCGCTTACATCTAGTAAAAAAACTAAATTTGAAGGTGGTAAATCAACCGCAGGTGGTGGCAATTTAGCTTGGAGCTTAATCATCAATAAGTCATCTTCTTCATTCCAAGGACAAGGTGCTATTTCTGAGGTTATTTTTAGCGGATGCTCATCTGTTTCATCTAGAAATTCTAAATCATAGTTGAAAAAATTCAACCATTCTTCCACTCGAATGGCATCTTTGGGTGGTAATTGTCCTTCATTTATATAGCGTCTAAAATTGGTATAAGAGGCATTATCAACATCTATACTAAAAGTGCTTTTGTGTTCTTCAAAGGATTTAATCCATAGGTTTTCTTCATAAGCTGTGTATTGCTCATACAATGCAGCAACCTCTGGAAGATCTCTTTTTCTAAATTCAATATGATAATCTTCATAATTTAAAAGACGTACAGCTTGTATGCTATCTTGTTTGGTCTGTTGTATTATGTCAACCTCTTCTATAGTTCCTAAGTCCGATCGCAATTGAATGTCACTGCTAAATTCTTCGCCAGCCCTTCTTGAAACATTTCCATCAACTGCGGTACCTTTTGTTCCGTTAAATCCATACGAAACATAATTTGCCGACCTTGGAGGTACATTTTGCAATTTCCCGCCACTTCCCCCATTATAAGCCCAACCTGTTGTACTTGATCGTTCACGATTGTAACAAGCGGAAATTAAGAATAAAATGAGACCGATATAAACGGTACGCGTTCTGAAAATGCGCTGCGTTAGGGGTTGAATTGAATTAAACATATTCTAATAAGCGCAAAAGTCTTGTAAGTTACATATCAAGCAAATAAATATTTAAACGAGTAAATAATCCTCGGGGCAAGCCCGCGAGGCATTAAAATAGCTTCAATTGATGATTTTCTTTTAGCTTTTTATACTCTTGTTCAATTCCTTGCTCCTTTACGTATTTTGCAATTAGCCTTTCAG
>WTCE01000033.1 GCA_013138735.1 Crocinitomix sp.
AGAATAAATGAGATTCAAACTAAATTAAATTCTAGACCTAGAAAACGATTTGGGTATGAAAACCCTATATTTATGATGGAAAAATTATTGTTTAACCAAGAAGTTGCATTTGTAACTTGAATTCAGCATATAATTGATGACTTGTGCTTCTAATTTCGGATTAGTTGTTACTAATTCTAATGTGTAGTAGGAGTCGTGCCAAGTAAGACTTATGCTTTCCTTACTAGATATATTATAACAAGTGAACCAATCACATAATCTATCATCTTCCTCGGGTTCAATATTACTATCTAAATCTGTCCCATTTTCTTTTTTAACTATGAAACTTGCTAAATGCTCTAAAGTGCTGGTTTCTAAACGGAAGGGTTCAAATTTTAATTTCATCTATTATTTTCAATAACGATTGTTATAATGCGTTTTATTTTATTTCAATAATAATTCTTGCTTTGTATCTATCATCAATCAATCAATCAATCTGTCCCAAAAGAATGATTTAACACGCGCTTCAGTGTCAAATGTCTCAGTTGATTTTGCAGTTTCGATTTCTACTTTCTTAACTCTGGCGATTAAAGAGTCCAATGAATTGTTCATTTCCCATGTTCCAATTCCAAAATGAAAAATCTTTTTTTCGCTAGAATCTAAATCCAAAATCAAAGAATCTTTTGTTAAGAATCCTTCAAACTTATGGTATTCGTCTCCATTGAAAAAGAATTTAATGGATGACTTAGAATCAGCCTTATTCTCTATTTCAATTGTTTGTGCAGGATCACATGAAACAAGAGCAATTCCTAAAACCAGTAATACTATTAAATTTACTTTCATTTGCCAATGCATAACTCTTGAGTAAAAATAGGCATTTTCTTCGTTTACCGAAAGCCGAACTGCATCAGCACTATATTACAATTGTTGTGAGCTACTGCAGTTAACGCAGTTCGATTTTACCTTTAATTATTAGGTGTTTAAAAGCACGGTTCCAATTCTCAATTTAGCAAAGGCCAATTGTCATACGCTCTGTCAAGATTTGTTTCATCTACATGTGTGATGACCCATTTGTCTTTAGGAGCCTTAACGTCATATTGAATTAATGAACCTCCGGGAAACTGGAAATGTGTTTTCAATCTTTCGACATCTTGATTTTCTTTTTTCAAATTTTGAAGTATTTTTTCAGGTTCTTGATTTTCGAATATGGCTATTATACCAAGGTTTTCGGATGAAAAAACTGCAATACACAAATTTTCACTTCCAGCAAAAACAGACCATGTATTACTTTGAACAATGGGCTGATACTTTTTTGGGACAGATACTGGACCTGCAGCACAAGCAAAATTTTTATAAACCCCAGTATTATTCCATCTCATAAAATTTGCTCCTGGTCCAGATATATGAAAAGTCTCTTCTAAGTTTTTAGCATTATCATTAAGGAAAAGTGTTATTGGTCTGGTAACAATGAGTGATTTTTTTCCGCGGTTAGCTCCACCAGCAGAAAGTAAATAATTTTTACCCGCAGAATATATTTCTGGGCAAGCATTTTTGCCATGCCCCATTTTCACAAAATAACCACTCCCTTTTTCAAATAAAAGTTCGGTAATATAATCTGCCGGACGATATGGCATACAAGCTCCCATTAAAGCATGAGCCTGTCCTTGTCCAATCTCAAAGTTAGTTTTTGCCTCTGGCAAAAAGCTTATCCAAGCTTTCATAAAGACAGCGTGATATCCTGTCGTCAATTTATGCCAGTCGGCCCTTTCGTATCTTCTTCTCATAGGAGGGAAATACTTATAATTATAACTTCCAATAGCAAAACAAAAATTCATGTAATCCAATACATCTCGCGCTTCCTTTCTGATGTTTCCCGAAGCATAAGCCTCCAAGTTTAGTAAGGCCGTGATTGTATATCCAACATAAGGCATTGAATTAAATTCATACAGACCATTTGTCTTTATTTCATGTAATAATTCGAATATTTTTGATTCCATCTCATTACTGATGTTATCATATTTAGGATCGTCATTACCATGAAGTGTTAACCACCTATTTTTTAAATAGCGGGAGCCCTCAGTCATTAGTAAATGATTTTCAGTCTCATGAATCAATCCGAGAGTTCTAGGGGCAGAGCGTCTGAATTTATTGCCTTCTTCAGTTAATAATACGTTTAGTAAGTGTTCCACGGTTTTCTCATATAACAGTTCAGGCTTATCTCCAAATTGCCATAAAATAGTAGTGAGTACTGTAAATGTGAAGTCATAGTCTCCATTTGGATTAAGAAACCAAGATGAACCTGAAACACCCCATGGTGTCATGCCCATAATGATTTGATTGGTTTCTTGGACGTCTGTTTCTGAATGAAGTCGTGCTAATAAAATACGAGGATTATTAACCTTCCCCCCATTTTTACCATAATCCACCGTTTTTTGAGCCCAGACATCAACGATAGAGTCATAAAATTCTGATTTATCATTCCAACTGATTGTTCTTTCATGGGGAACATCAATACCACCAAAATTCAGTCTTACTTCCGGGATATTTTGAGAATAACTAAAATCAACAGTTACAAATAGCATAATAACGACTATTAGGTTAATTTTCCGATTCTTCATACTCATAATTTTATCTTGGCTAAACTGCGTTTTAAAGCAACTCAGGTTTTGTCAAACGTATTTATCAAGGATTGCTTTTATTTCTAGATTTCTTTTCGACATTAATACAACTTCTTTCTCTTCTCCTTTTATTCCTGTAAATCTAACATGTAGCTTTGAAAATATGCGTCCATCCTTTAGTTCTGTATTAGTTAAAGTAGTCAATGGAATTATATGTAGTAAATCATTTTTCTTTGCTATAAATGCCAAGAATAAGTAAGTTTTGAGAACAAGTTCTTTATCTGTAATTATGATATGTAATACTTTACTGGCTCCACCAAATTTTGATCCAAATGACTTTGTCGAATAACCTGAAGCAGATTTTTCAGAATAAGCGACATTGCTTAAATCAAGATTTTCAAACATTTTTATTGCTGCTTTTCCCCGAATAAAGAAAATGGACACCATGCTTACTGCCAAAACTAGCCAAATGTAGATAAAATACTTATCCAAAAATTCTGTAAACTGTTCCATAGTTTATATGTTATGGGTACTAATTTACTGAATCAAAAGGACTTTTATCTTTTGTCTTATAAGACTTAAATTTTGACACCTAGAACGCATACATCATCTAATTGATCATAATCTTGATGCCAGTTTTCAAATACTTCCTTTAAAACTTCTTTCTGTTTTTCCATAGATTTTGAGGTGATAGAAAGAAGCAATTTTTTTAGATTGTTTGCTTTGAATTTTTTGCCCTTTTCACCACCAAACTGATCTGCAAACCCGTCTGAGAAAATGTAAATTTGATCACCAGCGTTTAATTTCAGTATATACGTTTTGAATGGAGTTGATTGATGAAATACACCAATGGGTTGTCGATCTCCTTTTATTTCTATGAAGTTCTGCTCTTCGTTAAAACTGGTTCTTATTTTATCTGTGGCTTCAATTTCTGGTTGAACATCAAAACCTTCACTTGAACCTCTAATTATCCAAATTGGGTTATTCGCGCCACTCCATTGCAATTCTTTGGTTTTCTTATTCAAGGCGCAGATAGAGATATCCATTCCATCTTTCACCGTTTCACCTCTTTTTCCTAATTGGGATATGACAAGTTCTCTTGTCCGATCTAGTAATAACCCTGTGTCTCGAATGTTCTCTTCCTTGAGTGCCTTAGTAAGTGCATTTGAACAAACTAGTGATACGAGCGCACCTGGCACACCGTGACCTGTGCAATCGGCAACACTGTAATAAACCCAGTCTGGATCAAAGTTGGCAACCTCCATCCAAAAGAAGTCACCAGCTACAATATCTTTAGGTTGGTAGTAAACGAAACTTTCACCAAGATTCGCCGATATTTCATCTAATGGTGGTAATACGGCATTTTGTATGTGCTTGGCATAACGAATAGAATCTTGGATATCTTGATGGTGATTTTCTAGCTGTGAATGCACTTTAGAGATTTCTATTTTTTGATTTTCAATCTCAATTTTTTGTTTTCTTACAACACGTAGTCGGTTAAATGTAAAAACTAAAAAGAGTAGCAATAAGCAAGCTGATCCAATTATAAAATATCCAAGAAGTTTTTCTTTGCGGCCTTCTTCTTTTTTTAGATCTATTATTCGGTTATTATCAGCTTCTTGAACGAGTAATTCTGTTTCATTTTTCTTTGACATTTCTCTGTAAAGAAATTCTCTTCGATCAGCAAATCCGTTAATACTATCTCTTAATCTAATGTGAGTTTTGTAATGGTCATAAGCATTAACTGGATCAGCTAGGGATTTATAACCCACGTAAAGTGCATAGTGCATATTGTTTCGCGATCCCAAGCTAATTCGTTCATTTTCTAGGAGTTCATTTGCACTTTCGAAATACGTTTTAAGTTCCTTTGATTGATCAGTTTGTGCTAAGAATTTTATTTTAGAAATTAACGCTCCTACTTTGATGTCCGGAAAATTAAATCGATTGGATTCGTCAAGTGCTAGATTATAAAATTGTGAAGCTTTTTTGAGTGAGTCGAGGGCTAAATACCCATCTCCCAGATGTTGATAAATATAGAATTGAGAACGACTCTCATTTTGTGAAGAAGGAGAGTTCTTTATCAATTGATCGTTTATATGATAAGCTTCTAAATAATGAGTAAGAGCCAAGGAATCTTCGCCTAAAGCACTATATTGGATTCCAATAAAATTATGACAGTTGACAATGCCTCGTATGTGATTGAGCTGTTCTTTAATTTCTAGACTTCGGTATAAATACTCAAGTGCCTTATCTTTTTGGCCCATTGTAGAATAAACCATGCCAATATTAATAAGTATGGCGGAACTCCCTATCGTATCTTTTTCTTCAATAAATTTTGAGTAGCTCATCTTGAAAAAAGCAATAGCCTCATTGTAATTACGAAGACTTTTATGACTTCTCGCAATACGATTCGTTAGCGTGGCGGGTGCCCTAATTCCTCTGTCTTCTATTTCTAGCAAAAATTGTTCAAGAATTTGTAGACCTTCAAAGTCATTCTGATGCTGACTATGAACTTCTCTCGCTAATGTTACAGCTCTCAAGGAGACACGAAACAAAGGGTCGCTTTCAGTTAATTCAGTCTTTGCTTTTCGCAAATCAGCAAGTTCTGTGATCAGAGGATTCAGTTCATTTAAAGCTTGGTCAATATCATAACCTTGAAGGATTTCAATAGCTGACAATTGCGCTCGCCATTGAATAGTATCTGCTGTACTCGGGTTATCGACTAAGCTCCGCAAACTGTCTAGCGTCTTTACATCTTCAGAACTAAAGTCTTGACCAATGCTTACGTAAGCAACTGATAGCAAATGTGCCAAGGTTAATATGAGGGACTTCATATTCATAGTGTAACTCCAATTAGGCAGACGTCATCCACTTGTTCCATATCTCCCTGCCATTTCCTAAATTCTCTTTCTAAATCGACTTGCATGTCAGCTCCAGATCTATCATAATTTTTTTTGATGAAATCTTTGAGGCGTTTTGCTTTTAATTTTTTATTATGGACTCCACTTTCTTTATCACCACCAAACTGATCCTGATATCCATCCGTAAGCAGAAAAATCTGATCACCCTTCATAAGTTGCGCGTGGTGTGTTTTGAAAGGTTTTATATCTGCAACTTTCCCAATTGGTTGCCGATCGCCCTTAATCACTTCAATTTGATCCGATTCCTTGCGTAATATCCAGAGGGGATTGTTTGCGCCACTCCATTCAACCATTCCTGATTCTGTATCAAGAGCACAAAGCGATATATCCATGCCATTATTTATTCCATGATCTCCTTTATTCAATTTTTGAATCACTATTTCTCGCGTCCTGTCGAGTAGTGCCCCTGTTGCAAGCTGATGATCTTCTAGCAACGCTTTACTCAAGGCTGTGGAACAGATAACACTTATCATTGCGCCCGGCACTCCATGTCCAGTACAATCTGCAGCAGCGAAATAAACATATCCTTTTCTTTTGACTGTTGTTTCCATCCAATAAAAATCACCCGAAACGATATCCTTCGGCAAAAACAGTATAAATGAATCATTAAAAGTCTGGTCAATAGATTCTGACGAAGGAAGCATGGATTCCTGAATTCTTAGCGCATAATTAATGGAATCTGTTATTTCTTTATGCTGTTCGAAAAGGATTTGGTGTGTGTCCTCAATGTCTTCTTTTTGCTCAGCAATTTTGCGATTTAAAATTCTTGTTTGTCTTAGTTTAAACACCACAATTAAAAGTAAAACGGCCAATAATACACCACCCAAAATTGAAACAAGCGAAACCATTTTCTCATGCTCGTTGGCCTTGTCTTCCAAGGCGACATTCTGTTCCTGTTCCTTTGCTAGGAGCCGCTCATCCTGTTCAAAATCGAGTTTACTCTGTAATTCGGTCAATTCTTCTGAGAATGATCCAACTGAGAGGCTATCCGCGGTTTCAATGTACAATTCGTAAGTTTCCAAAGCTTTCTCATCTTGCCCAGCTTCCTTAAACGTACTATGCATAACGTATGTCGCATGCGTTATTTTTTCCAATTTCTGTGATTGGATAGCAAAATCCAATCCTCTCTCTCCATAACTCAGAGCTTTATTTAAATCCCCTTGTTCTCTATATACGATACTGATATTACAGTTTAGACTTGATAAAACTCCCGAATCATTAATTTGCTCTCCAAATTCCAACCCTTCTTTATAGTATAAAAGACCTTTCTCGTAATCTTTTTTTGTCACGTAGATTTTGCCTATATTATTCAAGGTATTTGCTATTCCAAGTAACCTTGACAATTCTCGCTTTATCTCAAGACTACGTTCGTAATAAACTAAAGCGCCATCAAGATCACCTTCATCACTAACAATCTTGCCCAAATTATTTAAAGATGATGCAAGTACGCTGTTATTTCCATTCTTCTCAGTCAGCGCAATTGATTTACGATAATAGCGCTTTGCCATGTCTGTTTGATCCGTCATCTCATAGATACGCCCTATCAGATGTAATGAACGTTCCTGTCCTTCTTTAAGCCCTAAATTATTATAAATATTTAGGCTCATGAAATTCAATTCAAGGGCTTTCGCATAATCTGTCTTCCAGATATATGGGTCACTCATGTTTCTAAGTGCATCCGCCACACCTACATAATCGTTTAATTCTTTTTTAAGGGCGATAACTTTAAGGTTAACTTCAATGGCCTCATCACTTTTACCAAGGTTGCCATAACAAACTCCAAGGTTATTCAGGGCATCTCCAATCAATTTTTGATCACCCGCTTGCTCACTCAATTCAAGAGAAAGTTCGAAATATTCACTGGCTTTTAAACTCATTCCCTGAACACCAAAGGATATCCCCTGCATATTTCTTGCAAGTGCCTGTTTACGTAGGTCTTCTATCTCAAGCGCAAAATCATGCATGAGACTAGCATAATAAAAGCCTGAATCGGGTTGAGTGAATAAGAAACCGTTGTAGGTTACTTTACGAATAGCTTCCATTCTTACTGAATCTGCTCCGCTTACATCCTCCCAAACATTTAAAAGGCTATCAACATTTATTTGCGCTTGTAAATAAAGAGGCGCACAAAGCAGGATGAGGACTATTTTCTTCAGTTTATAGGCTTAATCAGTTAGGAACCTAAATATATGAAAAATAGATAAGTAGCTGCCATGAATTTTATATGATTCCCATATTTTTTTCTGGAACGTAAGCGTTGATTTCTGCTATAAATGCAGCTGATTTGTCCATTAATATGAACACGGAACCATTCAATATCTTAGAGTACATTTGGCGTTTTTTTCATTTTTATAAAAATGATAGTTAATATCAGGATAATCAACACGCAAGTTATGGATATGTTTTTTTTACCTAGATTGACTGGTGTGTTCTTACATTCAAAATCATAGAAACTATGCCAGCGTGAGTCCAAAGTTGAAACAGAACCACGTCTGATAGGTCCATCATTGCTGCTGACACCAACAGTTAAACTATCTCCCGGTTCAACTCTTAGATCAAAGTTTCCATAGTCAAAACATTCCCAGAAGCTAGCGCTAATCTTAAAGCTTTTTTCGTGCTCGTTCAGATAGAGGTTATACGAGGTAGATCGTCCCCTTGAGTCGTGCCGATTAAGACTATTAAAAGTTCCAAAATAATACGTAAGGTTATTTTTATTTACATCTTCCGTCAATAGCGATTTTATCAGGAGAAGTGATAAACCGCAAACTATAATCCAGTATAGATTCCTAAATTTCATTTTTTGCAATATAAACTATGGTGATATAACACATTTTCAGTTCTTCCATCTTACAATGTCTCTGCCGCTATTACATATTCCAAACTTATCCTAATAACTCAGCATACCTTGCTCGAATCACTTCAGAATCTGCCCCTTTTTGATACAATTTAAAAGCCGCGTAATTAGCCCGACTCACTCTCAGCCATGAACGCCCAATATACTTCCGAGTGCTAATTAAAATGGGTTTGTTAATGACCGCCAATTTTTTGGTTTTCATCAATTTTTCAATGATCGGATATTCTTCCATCACTACCATTTCCTCATTATATCTGCCCAATGCTTCAAAAACGCTTTTACGAATGAAAAGTGATTGATCTCCGCCGCGTGAAACGAGCCAGTAAAATTGTGAGAAAAACTGGTTGAGCCGTAACATAAATGGGCCATTTTCAAATTCGCTTTTATAGCAAACGGCATCATATCCTTTTTCTAAATAGGCTTTGCCATCTTCATAAAATTCCAAAGGAGGCAAGGTGTCGGCATGAACGAAATAGAGGATGTCATGCTGCGCGATTTTTGCGCCTTCATTCATCTGTTTTGCGCGCGAAGATTCGCATGCGATTGCTTTTACACCATAGCTTTTAGCCAATTCCAAGGTGATGTCATTACTGCCGCCATCAACCACAATTATTTCAAGCTTGTGATTTTCCTGCGTAAGTAATCGCTCAAGCAATCGTCCAAGGACTTGCGACTCATTAAGAGTTGGTATAATTATAGTTATATTCACTTTAGTAGACATTAAAATTAGCGAAAATGCTTAAGCCTTTAAACATACTTACGACAATTCTTTTTATAGGGATTTTTTTGACTTCAACTGCCCAAGAACATTTAAAACATGAAACTTGGACGGCCTTATTAACGAAATATGTTGATGTTGAAGGTCATGTGAATTATGCAGGTTTTAAAACAGACGAAGCAGCCTTAGATGATTACCTCGCAGTATTGAGTGCAAATCACCCGAATGATACGTGGGATAAGGGTGATGTTTTGGCTTTTTGGATTAATGCATATAACGCTTTTACAGTAAAACTAATTGTCAAAAGTTATCCGATCAAATCCATTAAAGAATTGGGCGGGTCAATTTATAAAGTCAATACGCCTTGGGACATTAAATTCATTAAAATTGGAGATGAGGTATATGACCTAAACAATATAGAACACAGTATTATTCGGAAAAATTTTGATGAGCCGCGCATTCATTTTGCCGTGAACTGTGCCTCAATATCTTGTCCGCGCTTAAGAAGTGAGGCTTTTGTTGGAAGCAGAATAGATGAGCAATTAGATGATCAAGCGCGCTATTTTATTAATAACAAAGTAAAGAATGACATCACAAAAAAATGTGCTAATCTATCTAAGATATTCAAATGGTTTAAAGGTGACTTTACAGCAAATGGAGGGTCAGTTGTAGATTTTATTAATAAATATTCAGACGTTAAAATCACCAAAAAGACAAAAAGAAATGATTTGGATTACAACTGGAATTTGAATGAATAGTCCTTCTCGTGTTTCAATCATATTCTTCATCTCCTATCTCAATACAGGGCAGCGTCATCCATGTGTGATTGATTATTAGTATTGCTGAAATTAAGCTGTACACATAACACTTAATACATAACACTAATAATTCGCGATTAGGAGCGCACAAAAGCGTATGTTTGTACGAATTATACAAGCAATTGCATGTCAGAGAAAAAAACACATCCAAAAGAGAAATCACGCTTACATCCGCGTAACAAGAATAAAACGCGCTATGATTTTAAAAAACTGCAAGAACACTGTGCAGCATTAAAACCATTTGTACGCTTAAATGCTTATGATGATTTATCCATTGATTTTGCTGATCCTGATGCTGTAAAAGCCTTAAATCAAGCCATATTAAAATATCATTATCGGATTGATTTTTGGGAGATCCCTGAGGACTTTTTGTCGCCACCAATTCCTGGAAGGGCAGATTATATTCATTATGTAGCGGACCTTTTAGCTACTACAAATTTTGGTAAAATTCCAAGAGGAGAAAAAATAAAATGTTTGGACATTGGCGTAGGAGCAAATTGTATTTATCCCTTAATTGGTGTCACTGAATATGGTTGGTCTTTCATTGGTTCAGATATAGATCAAAAAGCAATAACAGCTGCTAATCAAATCGTTTCTAAAAATTCAAATTTAAAAGGCAAAGTGGATTGTCGTTTTCAACAAAACCAAAAAGACTTTTTTTATGGGATTTTGAAGAAAGATGAACTAGTTGATGTTACGATCTGTAATCCACCTTTTCATGCTTCGGCCAATGAAGCAGAAAAAGGAACGGCAAGGAAATTGAAAAACTTGAATCAAAAAAAGGGAGTACTTAATTTTGGTGGAAAAAATAATGAATTGTGGTACGAAGGCGGTGAAAAACGCTTTGTAGGAAACATGATTCGCGAAAGCAAAAAATTTGCAGAAAACTCGTTTTGGTTTACCAGTTTAGTCTCCAAACAAAGTAATTTGAAATCCTTTTACAATATTTTAGATGAAGTTGGAGCCTTTAGGGTTGAGACAATTTCTATGGGACAAGGAAATAAAACGAGTCGTATTTTAGCGTGGACGTTTCTTCCAAAAGAAGAGCAGCATTTGTGGAAAAAAGAACGGTGGTAAGATTAGTTTATAGTCACTAGTATTTAGTCCTGAGTCCTGAGTCAAATCGTATTAAACCATTAAATCATTCCAACATTAAACCATTGAAAAAAAATGAAAGTTTTAGGAGTATCTTTAGAAGGAAGCACTGCTATTTTTAGCGCTTTAGAAAAGCAAGGAGAAACCATTATTGATTTATCGGCTGATTTTAAGAAGATGGAGTTAAAAGACCATTTAAATTCGGAGGAAGTTAAAATACTTTGTGGCAATTTGCATATTCTATTTGAAAAAGGTCAATTTGATCGCATTGGAATCATTAAGCGCGGAACAAAGGGACGTTTTGCTGCATCATCAATTACCTTTAAAATTGAGGGGTTAATTCAATTATACCCGGCTTGTGAGGTTGAATTTATATCACCAGCAACATTAAATGCCTACTTCAAAAAGAACACGAATTCCGTCACTCCAAAATATAGCTATCAAAAAGCCGCGAATGGATTGGCCTTTTACCTTTTAAATCAAGCATAATTCTCAAATCAATCCCTGTAGCTATAGCTTAAAAGATCAGCAAAAGCATTTGTGGCTTATCATTTTAGACAATAACATCTAAATACTAGTGACTAACGATTAATGACTAAATACTAATGATTAGCTTTACGCCATGCAAATTACCTCATTAGTTACTGGCGGTGCTGGCTTCATAGGGTCACACGTTGTCAACCATTTAATTGAAATGGAACACCGCGTAATTGTCTTGGATGATTTGTCCGGTGGATTTGTTGAAAATATCCACCCAAACGCCGAGTTTTGTAAAGGCAGCATAACAGATGTTTTTTTGGTGAACGGTTTATTTGAGGCCTATCAATTCGATTATGTTTACCATTTAGCTGCGTATGCCGCCGAGGGTTTGAGTCACTTTATTCGAAGATTCAATTATCAAAACAACTTGATTGGAAGTGTTAATTTGATTAACGCTGCGGTTAATTTTAAGGTTAAACGGTTTGTTTTTACTTCGTCCATTGCCGTTTACGGAACCAATGAGTTGCCCTTGACAGAAACGCAATATCCGCATCCTGAAGATCCCTATGGAATTGCAAAATATGCGGTGGAAATGGATTTACGGAATGCGCATGAAATGTTCGGTTTAAACTATACCATTTTTCGCCCGCATAATGTTTATGGTTCCAATCAAAATATTAATGATAAATACCGCAATGTGGTCGGTATATTCATGAAGCAAATTGCAAATAATGCCCCGCTCACGGTTTTTGGAGATGGCGAACAAAGTCGTGCTTTTTCCTTTATAAATGACGTGGCGCCTTATATTGCTGAATCGGTTCATTTAAAAACCGCAGAAAATGAGGTTTTTAATATTGGAGGTGGCATTCCATCTACGGTGAATCAATTGACGTCAGCTGTTATGAAAGCTATGGATGCCAAGGTTGAGATTACGCATTTAGAAGAACGAAATGAAGTGGTGCATGCTTATTCAAGTCATGAAAAATTCAACAAAGTTTTCAAACCAGAAAAGGAAACAAGTTTAGAAGAAGGTTTGTTGCAAATGGCAACTTGGGTGAAGGCTTGGCTCCAAGCACCGAAACGCGTAACAAAGAGTAAATTCAAGAATCAGGGAACACAAATCCCAGACATAGAAATAGAAAAAAACTTACCAAATTCATGGAAAAACAACCGCTAGTTTCAATCGTAATGGCGGTAAAAGATACTGCCCCATATTTGCATGAATGTTTGGATTCTATTGTAAATCAAACCTATCAAAACTGGGAATTATTGGCCGTAAATGACCATTCATCAGATGAAACGCCTGAGATCTTAAAAGCCTATGCGGCTAAAGATGCGCGCATCCGGTTTTTAAATAGCGACAAGCCTAAATTGATTCCAACCCTGCAAGTAGGTTATGCGGCTGTAAAAGGAGAATTGATCAACCGAATGGATTCTGATGATCATATGCCTTTATATAAAATTCAGGTGTTGGTTGATGAATGGATGAAGTATGGAAAAGGTCATGTGATTGCAGGAGGAACAGAACATTTTGTTGATGAGGGAGAGGTAGGAGATGGCTTTTTAAAATATGAAAGATGGCTGAACGAAGTGGCACGAACAGGGACACATTATCAGCAAATTTATAAAGAATGCGTCATCCCTTCCCACTGTTGGTTAATGCATAAGGATGATTTTGATTCCGTTGAAGCTTTTGATCCAATTATCTATCCTGAGGATTATGATTTGTGTTTTCGAATGTATAAAAAAGGTCTAAAAATCATTGGAATCGACAAAATATTGCACCATTGGCGCGATCGTTCCAATCGTATTTCACGCACTTGGGAAGAATATAAAGACAACCGCTATTTTAACATGAAATTGCGCTTTTTTTACGAATTAGATCGTGATAAAAGTCGTCCACTAGTCTTGTGGGGAGCGGGAAGAAATGGCAAAGACATGGCCAAGTTAATTCAATCCAATAATGATTCCTTTCACTGGGTATGTGATAATGAACGAAAAATTGGGAAGGACATTTATGGGGTAGTGCTTGAACATTATTCAGCCATTCAAAATTTAGTAAATCCACAAATCATGATTGTCGTTTCCTCCCCAGATGGGAAAATAGAAATTCAACAAGATTTGGATGATTGGGGAAAAACACCTGTGTTAGATTACTGGTTTTTTGCATGATAAAATTTAGAAGATATTATCTACCCATGTTCATTCTCTTTGGAGCAGTAGTTTTAATCGCGTCGATTCCATCATGGAGTGATTTTAGCATGGCTGGATTCTTTTTGGCTTGTGGAACAGTTTTACTAGCAGCTGCTATAATGGGAAGGGTTTTGGATTTTGCAGAAAATGTTTGGACACCAAAACGGCGCAAAAAATACTTCAATCAATCTCCTTTAAAAGATCTGTCGACACTCGGACTTGTCAACGTTGATGATAAATATTTTTCTGGAGAATATAAAGGATTTTGCTTTTTCTTAATCTACGACCATTCTTTTCAGCGAATGCTAGTTTATGAAGTATTACATCAGGCTGATTTTGAGGATTCAACGGATGAATATAACCGCATGAAGGATGTTCTAAAAAACAATAAATTAGAATTAACTCCAGTCCAACCGGGTAAAATTGGAAAGGTGCGGGAAATCAAATTTAAAATGCCAAGTCTCGAATGCATAAAAGATGATTTGGATAGTATTGTAGCATTTATGATTGAAAAAGGAATTGATGCATTAATTCCTAGCAAGAACTCGATTAACTAAACATATAAGTTATGTGTAATGAAGTCCAGAATATTATTAACTATAAAACATATATTGAAAACCTAGACTTTCATGACAGTAACATTGAATCAATAAAAATTGAAGATTACTTTGATCGTAAGCTTACAATAACTATTGACTATTATAATTGGGAGGGGAACTCTGAAGATGGCGAAGACTGGACTACAAAGACACTGCTTTTAACAATTAACCATTGTGTTAATCTTCAAATGAATGCTCCTAATCTCATGGAAGATACTTTTGGAATAATATCACAAGAGTACGATTTGAAGTATGATGAATTTCTGAAAAAAGCTGAAGAGGAGAAGAGTCAATCTTACTTTAAAAATTTAAAATCCAAAAAGCGCGAAAATTCTCTATCACTTAAATTCAATACGAAGAATTATGCTAATTCACTTTTCGACGAGCCAGCTGGGTTTATCTGGATTGCAGGATTCAACGTAAAACACGAATGGATTGACCAAGAGGTTGTCAATAAAAAACATATTACAGTAAAATAAAGTATGATGTATTTACGATTTGTTGTAGGTATAGATAATGAATCTGCCCATAGGCAAGATGGGTTATTCACGGAAATAAACCGTCTTAAGAATGATGATTTACTGATGGATTACCAAAACAAATTAGTAGAGGATACCTTCAAATGTTTTAACGACAACTTGCCAGTCCCTCCCTACAAAAGGAAAAAAATGTCCAAAGAAGCCGTAGCATGGTTTAAGGATTCTACCACTGAATATATAGATAGAATGTTGGATTTAGTTGCTATACTGCGTGAAAATAATATACATGTAAGAATACTCAAAACTGAAAAACCTGGAATGATTATTTATGAAGATGAACATCAAGTTGTCGCAAAAAGTAAGAAGTACTAGGCTGGAAACAGGCACATCACAAAGGCTGAATTTCATAACTGTTTCGTGCCTTACAGCAACGGGGATTTAGAGGAGCGTCATGATTAATTTTTAATTTAATATCTTGTAAAAGTTTTTGTTTGAGAATGCATTTACTAATCTGTCAAATACTAAACCACCATTTTAAAAACTAAGCGACTTCAAATTATTCCATTAACGGCATTTCAATTGGACTTGTATGCACGTTCGGATGACAGCCTAATTAGCAATTTAGGACTGAATAATAATTCTGTGAGTATTCCTAAAAAAGTGCAAGAGGTGATCCGTCTAAAAACAATTTCGGCGGTGAAAGATCCGGCGAACGATCCTTTATTTTCAACTTTTTGGACAATTATTGATAGGACGTCTAAATGTATGGTGGGCGATCTTTGTTTTAAAGGGAATCCCAATGAATTGGGAGAAGTTGAAATTGGCTATGGCACGCACGCCGAATTTCAAAACAAAGGATTAATGACCGAAGCTGTAGGCGGATTAGTTCATTGGGCATTAGAACAAGAAAATGTGAGCTGTGTTTGGGCGGAAACTGATCCAAAAAACTTAGCTTCACAAAAAGTTTTAACCAACAATAATTTTGAACAAGTGGATGCAACTCCAGAAAACATCTATTGGCGAATAACTAAAACATAACAAAATGAAAAGAATACACATTATCCTTGCTCAACTGCTTATTATAAGCATGATTTTTTCTTGTGGAAACGATTCGAATAAAATAGAGGATGATCAGAATATAGATCAAGATTCATTGGCGAATGAAGCTGTTTCGCCACAGTTAGAAGATATTATTCCTGTAGAATATGATCAAGACAGATTACAAGTCTGCATTGATTCAATTTGGAATTGTCAAAAGGTTGCAAATAAGAATGGAGACTGGCAAGAATCTTCAAACGGTGAAATGGGTTTGTCAATGATGCAAATAGATGGAGAGGATCATATCTATCTTGATTTTGGCGAAAATAACGATCTGAGATTTGTGAATTACTGGACTTTTATAGTTGAACCTACTGAAAATTATCGCATTAGTTTTTATGATGTTTTGGAGGACGAAAATGTCGATTTTGGAGAATGGTGTTTTGACTAGTCATTAGGTAAAAGTCATTAGGCAAAAGCCAAAAGCCAATGTGCAATTATCAATGTACAATTACTCATATCAATAATGTATAGCAACTTGTATATTGAAAATCCAGTAAAATCGTATTGAACATTGAAAAGTCCCCATCAAATCGCATTGATAATTGCACATTGCACACCTCGACAAGCTCAGCGCGGCGCATTGAAAAATTGCACATTGTCTCATTTATAACGACTCAATCGTAATAAGGGTATAAACATTAAAAAAAAATACAATTATGAAAGAATTTATGATGTTGTTCAGAACAGAGCTAAATGACAATCCGCCACCATCACCCGAGCAAATGCAAGCCATGGTAACTACTTGGCAAGATTGGATTGGAGGCATTGCAGCGCAAGGGAAATTTGTAGCAACAAATGCACTAGGTTTTGAAGGTAAAACAGTTCAAGGCACTGGCGTTATTTCTGACGGACCTTATGCTGAGGTGAAAGAAATTGTTGGCGGTTATATCATTGTAAAAGCCGAAAATTTGGATGAAGCCGTTAAATTATCTGAAGGTTGTCCAACTTTGGCTATTGGCGGTAAGGTTGAGGTTAGAGATGTAATGGTCTTTGATACTTAAAATCATTACTTTTTGAAAAAAAAGACATTAAGGCAAGGACAGTGAACCCGTTGGAATGATACGGGGAAATGCCTTGCCTTTTCTGCTTATGGATACACAGGTAAAAACCATTATATTTAGTGTGCTTAGTAAATTATGAATCTAAAATTATTTCTCTGCTTTTTGGTTATGCTAATTCATACCGTGTCGTTCGAACAAGGTGGATTGAATTGTGATACCAACAATCCAGAATCGCTCAATGAATATGTATTGAAAGAAGTAAATAAGCACCGCAAAAAGGCAAAAGTTCATCCACTTTATAACGATCCCTTATTATTGCCCGCAGCAAATGATCATGCCGGATATATGTCTCGCAAAGATAAGCTCACCCATTATCAAAGAAATAAAGAAAAAAAAACACCAAAAAATCGGGTTGACTTTTATGGGGAACAATTCGCGGTAGTAGGAGAGAACTGTTTGCAAAATTGGCTAAAGATGGGCCGCAAACAAGATATTAAGAATTGTGAGGAATTAGCAAAGGTATTGGTCACGAGTTGGAGAAACTCACCGCCCCATTACGCCAATATGATCAGTGAGGATTATTCAACAACATATACTGCGGTCAAGATTAATGAAAAGGGAAAAATATATGCCTGTCAATTGTTTGGATCTGATGCGTATAAAAATAGTTACCGAGACAGTATCTTAACCTACGATTATAAACCAGCTAACGAAAGACGTTGTCGCAGATGTGATTCTAAACTGTTACGAGGAGCTGTTTATGTGATTGATGATAGTTTAATCATGTATCAGGGAGCAGCACCAATGTTCTTCCCAAAATATGAGCGCCGCCGACCAAGACCAAACCGTTATGAGTATGGTATTGCTGCTGATATTGTTTTAAAAGAGCAGTATAGTTGCGATTCTAATATTGTATTCAATGGAAAAACTGCCGTTCGTGGAATTCCGCTTGAACCAGTTTTTAAGAAAGATTTCAAAAAAGGAAGCAATATTTTTTTCTGGAAATTCATCTCGATTGAATTGGGTGTAGTGCCCGAGTGGATTGATCAAGATTATGAGGTCAATCTAACCGTAATAAACAATAATCGAACCTGCTTACCCATCATCTACAATATCTTGCCTACTGAGTTTCATGTGGATGTTAATACCAACCTATACTTAGACAGTTTAGGGAAATATTATCTGGTACCAATTAAAGATTCTGTGGTTTATCGAATAAAATTTGGGAAGTCTGAAATTACCGCACAAGATTCGTTATTGCGACCAATTAGGAGCTATGTATTTGATCATTTGGCGGAGTTGAAGTCGATTAGTGTCGTAGGGAAAGCAAGTATTGAAGGAAATACAGAGTCGAATGAATTGCTGTATAAGAATAGGGCACAAGTGCTTACTGAGCAACTAATTGGAGTAGGAATAGATTCAGCCCGAATCGCTATTTCAAGCCAAGAGAACTTTGAAGCCTTTAGAAAAGACATTGTCGATACGGATTATGCCTTTTTAAATGAGAAGACAAACACTGAAATAAAGGTAGAGGTGAATCAGAAATATGCGGATGAACTGGAAAACTTATTGGCTGAGCACCGTTATGCAGAAGTGTCGATCTATACCGAGCGCTTTGAGAAAAGATCCTTTGACAAAGACACGGTCTATAAATTATTAAATCAATATGTAGCAAAAGATGATCGTGCGAATTGTAAAAAGATACAAGCAATTGAATATGGTTTATTAGGTGATCAAATTGTTTCTTTGGATGATTTAAGGTCCTTCAATTTTCCAATTAAAAAGGATTATGTGGAACTGCTTTGCGATCGTTATTTAATGATTTATGAAAATGATACCCTGAATCCAAATAGGTTGTCAGAGTTTAAGGATTCCTTGGCCTCACTTCGTGCGTTAGATTATAAAAATCAAAAAATATGCACCAATCTAGCGATCCTTAATTATGAGGATTGGATTGAATTGCCCTATCGTAAATCACGCAAGTATTATGATACTTTATTGAGCACTCAATATGTCGATAAAGTACTAAAATCGCGCATGATTTTGAATTATGCAAGCACATTAGATTGGCGATTGGCGCATAATCTGGTGTTCCCCAAAAAGTATCTATATAATAGTATCAAACCTACAATTAAACCAGCTAAATTGGATATTCGTGAAACCTTTGAACTGGGCACTTATTACGCCTATTTCAGAGATTATCAGTATTCTTACCAATTAACTAAAAAGAAAGTGTATCGAGGAGGAACGGCTGATGAAACGGTCTTTTTTCTAAAGCTCATTTATTACTTAAACGAATCCTTATCTGACAAAACAGTGATCAAGCATTTTAAGCGAATTGCGCGAATGAAAGGGGATGAATTTTGTACCTACTTTAATTCGCCTTATATTAATTTCCAAATTATGGATGATCCTGAGATTCGAGAAATTTATTGCGAAATTTGTGGCGAAAATTAATGCCGAACTCCGAACTCATACCGCACCTTTTTAGAACAGAATTCACAAAAATTGTGGCTGTGTTGTGCAAAACTTATGGCTTTGCAAACATTCAATTGGCAGAGGATTTGGTGAGCGAAACTTTCTTAAAAGCAACAGAGACGTGGGGATTAAAAGGATTGCCTGAGAATCCAACCGCATGGTTATATACGGTGGCCAAGAATAAAACAAAAGACCATTTTAAACACACAGCTGTTTTTAATACAAAGGTCCGCCCTGATCTTAAATCCAATGCGGTTCACACGAGTTCTGATAATCTAGAAATTGATTGGTCTGAAACGAATATTGAAGACAGTCAATTGCAAATGTTATTTGCTGTTTGTAATCCGTTACTTTCTAATGAAGCTCAAATTGGACTTGCCTTGCGGATTCTTTGCGGATTTGGAGTAGATGAAATTGCGAGTGCTTTATTGACCACCAAAGCCACGATTAATAAGCGTCTTTACCGAGCCAAAGAAAAGTTTCGTGAAGCAAAAATTGAATTGGTTATGCCAGCTGATGAAGAGATTAATGAGCGGCTAAGTTCTGTTCTCTCCGTGATCTATTTATTGTATAATGAAGGCTATTATTCCGCCTCTTCGGATAAAGCCATGCGAAAAGATTTATGTTTTGAGGCAATGCGTTTGCTTTTAGTGTTAATTAATAACCTACAAACAAATGATCCAATAGCAAATGCCTTGTTAGCCTTGTTCTGCTTTCATTCTTCGCGTTTTGATGCTAGAATAGATGCTAGCGGAGCGACAATATTGTACGAAGATCAGGATCAGTCGAAATGGGAACCGGAGTTGATACAACGCGGAGAGTATTATTTAAACGAGGCAGCGCAGGGGCCAATTTTGTCTAAATATCATATAGAAGCATCTATTGCTTTTTGGCATACCAGAATTGAAATTGATGAAAAAGAAAAGTGGCATCAAATTTTACAGCTTTATAATCGTCTTTTGCAAATTGAATATTCACCAATTATTGCATTGAACAGAACCTATGCGCTGTCAAAATCAGAAGGGAATGCCGTGGCATTGAAAGAGGCTTTGAAAATTAATTTGGCAGACAATCATCTTTATCATTCATTGCTTGCGGAATTGTATGTTAAAATAGATCCAATAAAACAATTAGAACAATTGCAAAAAGCGCTCGGCTTAGCAAAAAATGAGCATGATAAAATCGTTACATTGCAAAAGATTGAAAAGTTGAAGTCTAAAACTGAAACAAATGAATGAGAATAAAATATTAAGTTTTGATAAAAAATTTAAGGCACTCACCGGATGGAAAAAGTTCCGATATGTTATGGCTATTGGTGGTTTTGTGACAACTGGAGTATTCGCTTTTTTGCACTTAGGTTTCATAGAGGAAGACGCTACTTATCAAACTACGCCCTTTTTATCTCATCAAAACTTATGGATTGTAAACGGCATTATTGGCCTAGTATGTGGTGTTTTATTTGCGCCTAAAAAAAACATAATAGCGGCTTTATCTGGTTTAATAGCAGCTGCCGCAATTACTGGTGTAACGCTTTTATATTTACTCCCAAGAGACACAGTTTATATGGCCGAATTAGTAATTCCACTCCTAGCTGGATTTATTGGATTAGCCGTTTTTAAATCCTTGAATCGAAACTCAGATGATGAAAGTCCTGTTATTTAGAAGTTAGGCAATAGGCAAGGGTTATTAGGAATTGGTCAATAAGGAATAGTCAATTGGTAAAAGGAATAGAGTAAAGCCATTAGAACTGGTCAAATCGCATTACTCATAGCACACTTCGACGAGTTCAGCGACGCATTGATAATTGCACACTTCGACGAGCCATTAGATTAGCAATTCAAACTGCGTTGGGCGTTAAAAAAAAGTTAAAAGACCTAAATAATGAAGTCGTGGTGTAACGAATAGCTACTTTTGTAATATTAACGTATTACTTAAGCGTTTTAGATTTAATCCAACCCATGGACCTTTATTAGATGATTCGAATTATTTTACTTTTACTTTGTTTGCAGACAAGCCTTCTTTTTTCGCAATCTACCAGAATCACTGGAACCATTGTAGCCGAGCAAGAATCGATAGCATTGGGGCAAATAACGTTGTTTTCTACAGCAGATTCAACACTTAGAAAGGGAAGCTATTTAGATAGCACTTACTTTACATTGCCATTGAATGCAAATAAGGAAAAGGATTTTTATTTAAAAATTTCCGTCCCAACTTATTTAGATACCTTAATTTCTTTTCAAATCACGGATTCTGTAGTTGATTTGGGCGCAATTACTTTGGCAAAAAACTTGGATTTAGAAACAGTGGATGTGGTGTTTAGAAAGGAAATGTTTAAACGTACCATGGACGGAATCTCTGTCAATGTGGATGGTACAAACTTGCAAACTTTAGCTAATTTGTTTGAAGTGTTGAAGGCTTCTCCAAAATTGGTGTCTCCAGATGATGAGAGCATTGAAATTATTGGGCGAGGTAGTCCTTTGATCTTGATAGATAGACAAGCAATCATATCCAATGACGAATTAAAAGCAATTCCAGCAAGTCAAATTGAACGGATAGAGATTATTACAAACCCTTCCGCGAAATATAAAGCGCAAGGCAGCAGCAATGGCGTAATCGAGGTGTTTACAAAAGATTTTCATTTAGAAGGATATAATATTACAGCGCGGGCTGAGGGCGGAATAAACACACAGCTTCAACCGTCAGCCGGTATGCATTTAGGGCTTAGTTTGAAAAAGAAGAAATTCTCAATGAATGGCTATTTAGGTGGAAGTTATCGGCAAACTTATGGCTTAAGTGAAGCAACTGGTTTTACAACAGATGATTCGAATCGTGGACTCTCATCATTTTCGGATAATTTTAATACGAATTTATGGCAGTATTATAGCATCAAAACAGCCTATAAAATTAATGACAAGCAAAAAATATCCTTGGGATTAAATGGCTATGGTGGTGGCGGAGTTTCAAGCGATAATGCCACAACAGAATATTTAACGAATAATGAAGTAACTACTAGAAGTACCGCTTTCTCTGAAAGATCTTGGAAATGGTTAAATAACACCAGCTTTTTAAACTACACAATTGAAACAGATACAAATAATAGTAATCTTGAAATTAACTTGAATTATGTAAACAAAGTCAGTGCTAATGATGATGAAACAAATAGCCAATTCGAATATTTAGAGTCAGGTGCCGAATCTGTTTTCGATATTAGAAATGAGTCAAGAGATATTCCTCAAATTGGAGAATTAAGAATAGTTTATGAACACGTTTTTGATACTACGGGCTGGAAATTGAGTGGCGGAGGTTCGTACAGTTTATTGATAAATGGTAAGCGCTTTGACCGTTTCAATAACGCGGATGGAGAATGGATAATTGATGAGGTATTCTCAAACTCCTATGACTATAAAGAAAACAACGGAGCTGCGTTTTTTGAAGTATCTAAAAAATGGGATAAAATTGGAATTAGAGCTGGGCTTCGTGCTGAGTATACTTCGTTAAATGGTTATAGTAATTCATTAGAGCAGCAGTTCATTGATTCCTCCTATATTTTGCCTTTTCCATCAGCAAGTATTTTATTTGAACCCAATGAAAAATTAGGAATTACTGTATTTTATGATGCAGGCATTAATCGTCCACAATTCTCAAGTTATGACCCCTTTATAAGAAAGCAGGATAGCTTGTCAATTGAGTACGGAAATCCTTATTTACGTCCTTCAAAGGAACATTCTGTAGGTCTTGATTTTGACTTGTTCTATGCCTATAATATTTCCGTGAGTTATTCTTATAATGATGCACCAATTAGTTCAATATCCTTTGTGGATGATGCATCTTTTTTAACTGAAAGCACCCCTTGGAATGCTGAGTCAGAGCAAGGTTTGAGTGCTAGTTTTAGTATCCCATTAAAAACGGATTGGTTACAGGGTTGGAATTCCATTTGGGTGGATTATAGCAAATATAGTTTCTCTCCAATTTTTGGACGAGAAGATTTTTTTAATTTGACATATGGCGTGTACTCTTATCTCACATTTATTTTACCAAGAGATTTTAATATTATGAATCGGGTGCACATCAATAAATGGGGTGGTGCCGATTCTGAAATGAACGCGAACTTCAATTGGGGCATGCGTTTCACGAAGAAATACAACGGGAATAAATTTAAAATTTTCGTGGATGTTGGAAATATAATTCCGCCTAAAAGAAAACGAACTGTCTATTCTGGTAATTTTCAGTATAGCAGTGTTTTTCAAAATCAATTCACAACTTTCAAACTCGGTTTATTCTATAAATTTGGACGGTTGAAGACAGACGCCCAAATCAAAGAATCAACTTCTGGTCAATCTGATCGATTGTAAGGTAGGATTTGTTTAACAGAATTATAACAGCGCTTAACAATTCTATAACAGGCGGCTAATAACTAATTATTTAAATTAGCGTTGATGAAATATCTCATAGCCCTATTCTTATTTCTTTCTGCTGGAGCTACACAGCTATTTGCACAAAATGATTTCACGAATGATACGCTTCATTATGAGGAGGGTACTTCTGTACACAATATTGATTTTTTTGGCCTTGAGCGCACCTTAAATTGGGATACAATTTATCAAAATTCTCAATTGAATAAAGTGGTTCTGAAATTTCACAATCACACGAATACACCAATTGAAATAAAAAAGTTCTCCAGCGCGGAAGAAGTTGTTGTATGGGGAGTTTCGAACGAAAAAATGAGTATTCCACCCAATGGGGTTTTCGAAGTAAACGTTAGCCATAATTTTAAGCATGGAGATTTTCAATCCAATTTTAATATAAAGTTTAAGCATTTAGGAAAGAAGCATCTCTTAACATTTCACACGTTTGGATTTGCAGAAGGGAATATAAATGGATTCAATACGGATGGGAAAAAACAGGGTAAATGGTTAGATATAAATGCGGAAGGCTATTTGAAACAATTATATGTGTATGAGAATGGCGAATTACATAAAAATGTGCGATACTTCTATTTTCCGACGGGTAAAATTCGATTGAAGATGGACTTGCTCAATCATTTGGACACATATTATCTTGAAACGGGTGAAATAGAGTTTGAAATGAGACCTGATTCTCGTATCGATTATTTCAAATCTGGTGTGGTCAAATCGATAGAGACAGATAGAAACGTATTTAGTTATAATGAAGAAGGAAACCAAATCAAGTCGCGAAAACAACATTTATCAAAGGCGCTAAAGGAGTATCAAATGTTGTTAGAAGAAAGTTCTTATCCAAATGGAAATATCGAAAAGCAAACTTATGCCAATGGGAAACAATTTCATTATTCAGAACAAGTTGCGGGATGTGTCATTCAACTTGTAGATGGCGAAGAAGGCCCTTTTCAAAGAGTTTTAGATTATGAGAATTGCGAACTAGCGGCAATTACCACCTCAAGTATTAATAATATTGATGGTACAGGAAAGAAACCGTATTCCATTTCAAAAGGTGAGTTTCAAAATGAAAAATTAATCAATGGACGCGTTGAACAGTATAACCATGCAGGAGAATTGAGCTTTACAGAGGAAATTAAAAGTAAACGACCAACCAAAGCAATATGGCTAGATGGAGTTAAATATAACGTCACGAATGCTGCTGGTAGAAAACAAGGCATGTGGATTTCTAACCAGTCAGAATGGGCGGATTGGAGAAACAGTTTTAGTACTGAAATATTGGTCAAAGGGCATTATGAAAATGGTGTGCAACGAGATACTGTTTTTTACTATTATCCAGGCGGGAAACTCAAAGGGATTTCGATAAAAACATTCAACATTAAAAGTCCATCCACCATAAGTTACTATGAAAGTGGTAATATATCTGGTAAAACGTATTCCTATTATCAAGCCAATAAATATAGGTTTTACAAAATTGAAAAATATGACGATACTCCAAATACGACATTAAGCAGTATCAATATAAATGGCTATGAATTTGTTTATAATAATGGCAGAATTCTTTCAAGACAAAGTCCAGTTCGCTATGTAGATAATGCAGCATCCTTACCTGAAAAAAATCGCGATCAATATACTTTAGCGACTGGGTCTTTCAAAAAAGGGTACCTCTACAATGGAAAGATTACGCATAAAAACGAGCAAAATGAATTATTAAAGACAGTTCGCGTTGTTGACGGGAAAGTCAATGGTGATCGAATTTTAATTTTTGATGACCCTGCATTTGAAAATGAGTTATTGAGCAGAAAGTCTAAAGTAGATAGAGATCACAATGGTTACATCACAAGATCAGAAATTGAAAATTTGAGAAAATTGGAAATACAAGGAAAATGGATTGAAAGCGTTACCGATTTTAAATACTTTAAGCAGTTAAGGGAATTGTATGTCAATGGCAGAAAAGTGAAGCCGGAAGTGCTAACACAGCCCATTGAACTTTTAAATCAAGTTCAACAATTGGCGCAATTAAGTAAAATTAGAGAACCCCGATATGATCCATGGCCTATTACATACCCTGACCCTGATTACTGGATTGATGTGGAGCCTGAAATTGATTTTTATGTCATTCCAGATAAAGACCCCGAATTCCCTGGAGGACCGGAAGCCATGATGCAGTTCATAAAAGATAATATTCGATATCCTGATTTAGATTCTAATTACAGACTTGAGGGGACAGTTTATGTTGGTTTCGTTGTAAATAAGAATGGTACATTAGAACAGCTGAAAATATTAAAAGGAATTACTGATCTGGTTGATGAAGAAGCGCTACGTCTCGTTAAAAGCATGCAGCATTGGATTCCTGGTGAACAGTCAGGGAATATCGTTAGAACCCGATTCGTAATACCAATTCGTTTTGAAGATCCAAAAAAAAGAGTAGTTGATTAATGGACTACAGGGACAGCTCTCCCTTCCTCCGTATAATAAATTTCCCCCACCAAATTTTCAAAACCAACTTCCTTCAAAATCGCTAAATATTCTTGAACCTGTTCTTTATGTTTCGGCGTTTCTTGCCCTGTTTTAAAATCAACTACCAAAGTTTGATCGGCAGTCACAATAATTTTATCAGGAATCAATTTTCGGCCTTTGGAATTAATGAATTCCTTTTCGTTTAACTGTTCCTTAGACTCAAAATAGGCAGCAAAATGCCTGTCGTTAAAAAGTTCTGTAATTATGGTTCGAATCTCATCACGTTCTTCGGCTGTTACTCTTCCTTTTCGGGTAGATTTTTGCAATGCTTTTTCCAATTCATTTAAGTGTTGAATTTCGGATAAAACATAATGAACTTTCGTTCCAAAAAGACGTTTTTCATCCAATTCATCAATATCCCAATTTTCCGCACTTTTAAAGCTTAAAATGGGTTTGTCCATTTTTTTTCCGTGGAATCTAACCGGGTAATTATTGATCGTAGTTAGTGTTGTTTTCCGGTTCGGAACAAACTCGCCAAATTGAAATAAATCATCCGTGCGTGTGGCTAAAGTGCTTTCGCTAAAATAAGTGTCCAGCCATAATTTTATTGGAGATGAAGTTTTGACTGCTCCACTAATAAAGAGTGCAACTTCTGGTCTGGTAAAAGCAACATAGAGCAAATTTAAATGATCCAATAAAAACTTACCATACTCAATTGTATAGGTCTCTGCCAATTCAGTTTCTAACAAAACTTTAGACATCTTCACAAAATAGGAGGGGAGTGAATTATCCGGGCTTTCCACCCAAGAAATTTCCCGATTAATATCCATTTTCCAATCAAAAAACGGACAAATAACAATAGGGAATTGCAATCCTTTTGATTTATGTATTGTCATTACTTGTGCCGCTTCTGCACCATCAGGACTCGTAATGGAAGTCTTTTTTCCTTTGTCGTTAAACCATTCAATAAAATCGCGCACATTTGAATTGTTGCGTTTTTCAAACAAGTGAACCTGCTCCAATAAAAACTGCAAAAATGGATTGGCAGCAATGTTTAAGTGGAAAATTCCAATAATCGATTCAACAAATTCAAATAAATTATGGAACCGTGCTGGCTGAATTAAGCGATAGCCATAAGGTTTAAAAATATCAACGATATCTGCATTTAGAATATCGTCTGCGTGTTTTTCAATTGTCGTTCTGGCACCTTCTTTCAAAATCAACGTTGAAAAATGTTCCAAGGTTTTAATCTTGTAATTTTTCGCAGTTGGATTAATCATAGCCGCCATTAAATTTACCACGAACTTTACACTAATATCCTTCCCTATAAACAAACTATCTGGCGAAATAACTTTGATTCCGTTTTCCGTTAAATGCCTTGAAATATCTGCCCCCTTGTTATTATTTCTTACCAAGATGCAAATGTCCTTCAGCGAATAATTATTTGCCAAAGCTCTATTTATTGTGTCGAGCACATAATCCAATTGATCTTGTGCCGTTAAGTCCTTGCTAATTTTGCTTTCAACATATCCTTGAAAATCTTTGGTAGGTTCTTGAATAATATCATCATAAATTAACTGCAAATTTTCGGGTAAATCGCCTATTAATTGTGGGAAAAGATCATTATTAAATTGTACAATTTCTGGTGCAGAACGGAAATTCTTAGTCAAGGGATATTTCTCTCCCAAAGCTTTAAACAAAGGTTCTGCCTCGTTTAATGAAGCAATATTATCAGGATTTAGAATTTTATCTGGCAAACCCGTAAACTGTTCAACTTCCCCGTTTCGCCAACGATAAATGGCTTGCTTTCCATCACCAACAATTAAGTTACTGTTGCCAGAAGCCAGTGAATTATGCACCAATGGAATCATATTAATCCATTGCAAATGTGAAGTGTCTTGAAACTCGTCTAATAGAAAGTGAGCGTATCTAACTCCTAAGCGTTCATATATAAACGGAACGGGTTCTTCCGTAATTATTTCTGCAATTTTTCTATAAAAATCAGAAATCAATAAAATGTTTTCTTCCGATTTTACTTGCTCAACCAATTTTATTAAATGATTTAATAAAGAAAGGTTGTTGAGGTTTTTAAGAATTTCTTTATTGATGAGGTAAGTCTTGAATTCGCCGTCAAGAATATTCTGTATTTGGTCAAAATACTGTTTTAGTAAAGGGCCAATCTCATCTGCCACATGTTTATTAGGACTTTTATCATGTCCCCAGCGATCATCAGCAACAAAATCTGAAACTCGTTTACTTGGCTGTTTGGCATAATCTCCCTTCAGTTTTCCTTTAAAATAGGCTACAATAGAGGTTGATTTACCTTGGAAATCATCCTGATCAAGCCCTCTTGAACGAATAAGATCGACAGCTTCTTGCGCATTTCTAATCAATTTATCGGCAATGATTTTATTCTCTTTTTTTAAATCATCTTGAATCTTTAAAAAGTCACCTGGCGAGATCTTTTTTAATAAATCAATGGCTTTAATCGCCTCTTCTTTAAAAATCTCATTGCTAAAGTCATAAAGTTGCTGCGAGAAATCCCATTTCTTATCTTCCGATAAATTAGAATTAGCATAACGTAGCATCAACCGCGTTAATTCCTCATCCCTCCCAATTTGATCAAAAAGCATGTCCGTGACATTTTTCCGCAATTTTTGCATGTCCAATTCCACGTCAAAATCAACCGAAATATTTAAGTCTTTGGCAAAAGTACGAATCACTTTGTGCGTAAACTTATCAATTGTCATTACAGAAAAGGAACTGTAATTATGCAAAATCCGATTCAATATTTTAGCCGAACGCGCTTCAACCAATTTGGGTGAAATACCCAAGTTTTTAGAGGTGTCCACTAAAAAACCCAATTCTTTCTCTGTTTTATCGTGCGTAGGTTTGGCTAATTGAATTAAGCCGTCCAATACACGTTCCTTCATTTCATTGGCCGCTTTATTTGTAAAAGTCATGGCTAAGATGGAACGAAACTTCATGGGGTTATCACTGTGCAAAACAATGCGCAAATACTCTTGCACAAGCGTATAGGTTTTGCCGCTGCCTGCCGAAGCATTAAATATTTTAAGTGGTTTTTTCAATTTAGATTCTTTAATCAAATGGAGCTTATATATTATTCATCAATAAAATTACAAAATTTGAAAGCAAAGCGGCGAGAATTAATTCATTATTACTAACTTTCCTACAGAATGAAAAACATACTTTTTTTTCTTGCCTTATTCACTACAATTTTTGGTTCGGCACAAGTGTATCCACAAATAGGATCACGTTCAGCAGCACTAGGCGGCACAGGACTTACGTTCAATGATGTTTATTCCGTTTATAATAATCCAGGCGCATTTGGTGCACTTGATAAAACGGCTATTGGTTTGAATTATGAAAACCGTTTCTTATTGAAGGAACTTTCTTCGCAAGCTTTGGCCTTTGGTTATCATACAGAAAAAAGCGGAAACTTTGGCGTTCAATTTCAACAACACGGATTTTCACTCTATCGTGAAATGCAAGCTAGTCTTGTTTATGGCAGACAATTGTTTAGTAAATTCTATGGTGGTTTTGCCATTAATCTTCACCGCATTCAATTGGGTGATATCTACGGATCAAAAAATACAGCTTCGGCTACTTTAGGAATTTTTTACGCCGCAACTGATGCCTTAAATTTTGGTGTACGTGTTCAAAATCTTTCTAGAACGGTATTATCAGAGTTTGAAGACGAACGATTACCAACACGTTTTGCCATTGGTGCCACTTATATTTTTAGTGAAAAAGTATTGTGGAATATTGAAGCTGAAAAAACAATCATTCATCCTGTTAATGTTAAATCTGGTTTAGAAATTCATCCACATGAAATTTTGTACTTACGGCTAGGTGTTAATTCATATCCATTTCAATCCGCATTTGGTTTTGGATTGGCTTTGGGCAATTTACAATTCGATATGTCAACCATGTGGCATAGTAACCTTGGCTTGAGCCCCTCTGCAGGTCTAAAATACCGATTCAATTAATGCGCTTATTGCTTTTGTTTATCGTGGTCTTATGGGCAGATTCTGTGTTGTCACAAGATCCTCAAAAGCAACAAATTATTGAGCAAAGAATTGAATTTATTGGTGAAAGCTTAGAGGATTCTGAGATTGACTTGACCACCTATTTTGATGATCTTTTTAATTTTTACGACAATCCGCTCAACCTAAATAACGCTACCGAAGAGCAATTAATTCGTTTGCATTTACTATCAGATGTTCAGGTTATTTCTCTTTTAAATTATCGCAAATTATATGGCGATTTTATAAGCATTTACGAGTTAGCAGCCATTGATGAATTGGATATGAATTCCATTGAAATGATTTTGCCTTTTGTAAGAGTGGAGAAGGTGGATAAGGATGATTTTAAATGGAAGAATGCTATTCGTTATTCAAGACATGAGATTTTAGTCCGTTATCAAAACACATTTGAAGAGAAAGATGGCTATATCATTAAGCCGGATAGTGTTTTGGCAGAATCTCCAAACAGTCAATATTTAGGAAGTTCAGATAAATTATATTTACGTTATAGAAACCGCTATAAAGATCGGTTAAGTTGGGGGTTTACTGCGGAAAAAGATGCGGGTGAGCAATTTTTTAAGGGCACACAAAAACAAGGATTTGATTTTTACTCAGGGCATTTATTTGTTCGAAAAATATGGAAGTTGAATGCTGTGGCTTTAGGAGATTATCAAGTCAATTTTGGACAAGGCTTAACCATGTGGTCTGGATTTGGAATAGGCAAATCAGCAGACGTGATGAATGGAAAACGATTTGCTACCGGACTGCGACCGTATACTTCTGTAAACGAGTCTCGTTATTTACGAGGTGGTGCTGCCAATTTTCAAAATGAAAAAATAGACCTCACTATATTTGGATCTCGAAAGAAATTAGACGCGAACATCAACCAAGAAGATACCTTAAATGGATTTGACAATAGCTTTAGCTCTTTTCAAATTTCAGGTTTTCACCGGACGCCTAGTGAATTAGAGAAAAAGAACACCTTGCGTGAAAGTATTGTAGGAGGTGAATTTGCATTGAAGGGAGATAGTTATCGGATTGGTATTTCATCTGTTTATACTAGTTATGACCAACCTTTAATTATTGATACATCAGGGTATAAAAAGTTTAAATTTTTTGGAGATCAATTGTTGACAACTGGTTTGAACTATCGTTTTTATGTGCGAAAATTGACCGTTTTTGGAGAAACCGCTATCAGTGATAATTTAAGAATGGGAACCGTTAATGGTTTGTCTTGGCATGTTGATCCAAGGTTAGATTTATTGCTCATTTATCGCAATTACGACAAAGCATTTCAATCCCTTTACTCTACGGGTTTTGGAGAATCTTCAGACAATACGGGGGAACGCGGTTTATACATTGGAGCACAAGCACGCATCAGTAAAAAAGTGAGCATCAATGCCTATTATGATCAGTTTAAATTCACCTATAATAAATGGTTGACCAATGATTTGAGTCATGGAAGAGAATATTTTGGGCAAATCAATTATAAAGCATCACGTAATACTAATTTTTATGTTAGGATGCGGAACAAAGTAACACAACGCAATACCAAAGATGACGTTGAAGGAATTAAAGGACAAGAATATATTCGTAAAAACACCATTCGAGTAAATTATGATCAGCGCATTAATTGGCAATGGTCATTAAAAACGCGATTTGAATGGGTGAACCATTTTTATGGAGATCAAAAAAGTAAAGGCATCATGTTTTTTCAAGATATAAAGTTTCGTTTCCGTAAATTTCCATTAACCGTTTATGGAAGGTATGCCATTTTTGACACCGACAATTATGATTCAAGAATTTATGCCTACGAAAATGATTTGCTGGGCTTATTCAGCATTCCATCCTATTATAACAAAGGAATTCGTACCTATTTAATGTTGAAATATGACCTTGGAAGAAAGATTGATCTTTGGTTCCGTTGGGATGTGTTTTCATATGCCAATCAGGAGAGTATTTCTTCTGGCCTTGAAGAAATTCAAGGAAACGAAAAAACAACAATTAAACTGCAATTGAAGATTAAGCTTTAGATGAATTTTTTTACGCCTCCTACATCCGAATATACTACCTATTATAAGCAAGGTGCCTTTGATTTAAGTTGGCGTTATAATATGTTTATGATGTTAGCATACACCGTCTTAATAATTGCTGGTGCTGTAGTTGGGCTAAACGCTTTTTTTCTGGGAATCTTATGCTGGGGAACGCCATTTGCTTCACTTATTGTTATGAAGCGTTTGCGCAAATACGAGGCAGTTGCTTATGCTCAAGTAGTAGTGGGTGCAACAGTTACGGGTATTGTACTGAATTTGAATTTTGTTCCCATTCATGTTGCGGAAGTAATCTTTATGATGATTGCGTGTTTTTACGCTTTTATTACGTTAGGACGTAAGGCTGGCATAATAGCTTTATGCGCACAACTTATTTGGTTTGCGATTTACCTCTTTAGAGATTTAGAGCCCGTGGTAAATTTCCCAATGGGTGATAAAATAGCCTTGTTTTTGGTACTTATTGTTGCCATAGCCTTATTTGGTTTTTTAATCATAGAGTTCTTAAAATTAAGACGTAACGCGGAAAATAAATATGTATTGATTAATCAAGATTTAACGGAGGTTAATCATTTGGTAAATATGCAGTATCAAGAGAAAACTGTAATGCTCAAAGAGATTCATCACCGGGTTAAAAATAACCTTCAAGTGATTTCTAGCTTGCTGCGTTTACAATCATACGAAATTGAGGAAGAAGCTTCTCGGATGCATTTTCAAGATGCAATTTATCGCGTTTCGGCAATGGCGTTGATACATCAAAAAATGTATCAAAATGAAAATTTGTCGCAAATTAATCTTGAAAATTATATTGAGTCTTTATCGCAAGATTTAGTGCGGACACATGCCAATCATATTGATGTTAAATTGGAAGTGTTTTCAGATATCCAAGAACTAGGAAATGATACGTTAGTGCCTCTAGCATTGATCTTAAATGAATTAATAACCAATTCTTTAAAACATGCTTTTGCAGATCGGACAGAAGGATTCATTCATATTGAAATTAGAAGAGTTGATGACACTGACTTTTTTGATTTTACCTATAGAGATGGAGGAGAGTGGAAGTCGACTCCAAAAGGAAATTCATTTGGATTAGAATTAATTGCCACATTAACCGAACAGCTAGACGGTCATGTTGATCGTAGCTATGATGCGGGGACCAAGTACCAGTTTAAGTTGCGCGATTTGAAGTAGGTTGGGATTTGTTTGAAATGCGTTTCAATGAATCTACACGCATTGCTTGCAAGTCGTTTTTATTTATAATAATAATACCAATTACTTTCATAATTATTGTCAAAATTCTCTTTGCTATCTAAATGAACGCGGAAAGCGGCCTTTTTGAAATACCCAAATTCATCATGTTTTTTTAGTAATTCAAAATACTGTTCAGACCATTTTTTGTGTATTTCAGAATCCTCATATTTCTTTAATTGTTCGTTTGTGTGCAAGAAATATGTTACGCCATAAAATGCTCTGGAGATCTTCCATAATTCGGGATTATTCAAGGCCTTTTGTAGTTTTTCTATTTCCTTTTTTGGGATACTATTATTTGCTTCAGTTTTCGCAATGGATTCAAATTCAGTAAAATATATATGCAGGTTGTCATTTCTGTATCTCAGTCCAAAAAGTTTTTTAAAGTGACTAGGTTTATACGCTGTTTTAATAGTTGACGTGATTTCTCTGAACTTTTCTGCAATCTCTTTTTGTTTGTTTTTGTCAAAATTCCCCATTCTCTCCATAAACTTGCCTTTATCCCTTGCAAATTCAAGACAGATTTGAAGCCTTGGACGAGATTTGCTTTTGTCCATATAATCGAAGAGAATATTATAAGTTTTGACGGCATATTTTTGGTCAATCCAATGGGCAAGTAGCTCAAATTCTTCTTTTATTTTTGAGACATTTTCTTTTATTTTCTTTGTTGATTTATAATCTTTGTCAGAAGGCATAAGCATATTTCGTTGCGTGGTGTTTTTTCAATTGGCATACCACTGTGTAATAAATTTAGCGATTTACCTTGGTTGCTGAAAGTTTTGCTGAAACTAAATTTTATTCGAATGTTGACAGTTTTTTTTCTTCTTATATCGAGAGTATATAAAAATAAATATGATAATTGCTCCAAGACATAATAATACGAATTTTAAGATTCTTACTTCCGGTTCGCATGACTGTGTTTGCGGATTAAGCGCTAGATTATCTTCAGGCAAAACACTCTCATTAGCACATTGATTAAGTGTATATAGGATATCATCTTCAAAATCATCTACGTATGTTACTGAAGTATGACTTTCCCAGAATGATAAATATTCTCTTTCTACAGTTCTTTCGTTATTGATTTCTACATCAAACTCTCCACAAACACCTAATCCAGGGTATTCTCCAATTTTTTCGTAATGATATAGTATAAAATAATCTTTTCCAATTATGAATTGTTCAACATACTTTAGGCAACTCATTCCTCCATCACCTCGAAATCTTATTTCTGATGATTCAATTTTACCTTTATATACAGCAATTGCTTCAGCAACTAAAGTTAAAGGGGTCGCATCTTCAGCAAAAGGATGTTCATAGTAATCTTCATACCCCAATATTTTTATTTTGGCTACTACATCAGCGCTTGGACATAATTCAAGGAATGAGCCACCCCATCCACATGAACAAGCATCAGCATGTCCTGCATATAAAAATGTTAGAATTATTAGAATTATTTTTTTCAAATTGTTTTGAATGTTAATTGTTAGCCTTTAAATACTCAAGATGTTTTTTAGGGTCAAAATTGTGCGCAATACCGCTATAAATTCCTTCCTGAATGGTATTTTTCAACGCAATTGCCTTAATTTCTTCATTTTCAAGAAGTCTTAATGCAGCTCGTATCACTTCGCTAACATTCTTATAACGACCTTCATTGATTTGCTCGCGAACAAATTCATCAAAATAATTTCCTAGGGAAAAGGATGTGTTTTTACGCATATTCGGTAATATTTATATGAAGTTGCGAAAAAATTGGTAATAATTGCAAATTACATCTAACTTAAAATAAAACAAAGCCCAGCATCAATTTGTTCAGCAGTTACTTCTTGATTATGCACCGCTTTACCAATCTCTGTAAGTAGTGTAAATGAAATTACGCCGCCCACATTCTTCTTATCGTTCAATAAAAGCGGTTTAATTTCTTCAAGATCGTTTTCAGTAAGATTTAGCTTCGTATATCTTTTACGGATCGTTTTATTAATCTCATCAAACATTGTTTGAATGATCAAACCTTTTTGAAGTGAAATAAAACTTTCAGCTAACATTCCCCAAGCCACTGCAAAACCATGTGGAATTGCAGCATCTTTCGATAAACAAAATCCTTCTATTGCGTGACCTATGGTATGTCCAAAATTCAAATTTTTCCGTAAGCCCTTTTCCAAATGATCTTCTGTAACAATTTGGCGTTTAATTTCAACCGAACGATAAATTGTTTTGATTAATCCAGCAGGAATAAGTTTGGGGTTAATAGCTTGCAAGTCGTTCCAATATTCCGCATCAGCAATTAAACCATGCTTTAACATTTCTGCAAAGCCCGAATCCAATTCAACGTCAGGTAATGTTGTTAAATAACGCGAATCAATAAAGACAAAATCAGGGTCAGCAAAAACACCAATTTGGTTTTTAAAAGGTCCCAAATCAATACCTGTTTTGCCACCAACCGAAGCGTCCACTTGCGAAAGTAAGGTTGTTGGGATATTGATGAAAGAAAGGCCTCGTTTAAATGTAGCCGCAATAAATCCGCCCATGTCCGTAATAACGCCACCACCAAAATTGATGATCAAATCACCACGGCCAATTTCATATTCACTCAAAGCCTCCCAAACGTGTTGGCAAATGTCTAAGACTTTATTCTCCTCACCTGGCGGAAGCTGAATAATTTCGGCTTCGCTAACGGCTGGAAAAGACGTGATAAAATCTTCCATCCACAAATCAAAAACATTCGAATCTGTAATGATGATTTTTTTGGATTGCGCATAACGCGGTGAGGCCAGTAGGTCGTTAAATCCACTGTCTTTTAAATTTCCAAATCGAATTTCACATTGATTATAAGTGAGCGTATCCATAATATATCCGCAAAAGTAATGAATTACCCGTCAATTGTGCTCCGCTATAAATATTTGTATCGACTACTTTTTATTTAATCATCAGACTTGAAAATGACTTAAATAAGTTGCTTAAGAATTATTATTTTAGCGTAAAACTAATTCTGTGCAAAAATTATTGTTCCTACATATCCCGCTTCGTCTAGTCGTGCTATGCAGTTTTTTATGCCTTGTTGCAAACAATTCAGTTCAGGCACAGAATGACGATATTGATAGTTTAAAAAAAACTATTTCAGAAACGACAAACCCCGCAGAACTTGCAAGTTTATTGCACCAATTGGTTTGGGAAATGTCTTATTACAATCCTCAAGAATCAGTAGAACCTGCGCAACGCGCTTTAAACTTGTCCTTGGATTTGGGAGATTCTTCTCTAATTGCAACAAGTTATAATCGGATTGGCTTGGTACATGATTACGCCGGGAATTTTGATTTGGCAGAGAAAAATTATAAAAGAGCCTATGACATCCAATTAACCTTCGAAGGGGAAGATGCTACTGATGGACTCTTAAACAATTTGGCCAGTGTCTATTATTATACAGGCCGCTATGAAGAATCTATGGATTTTTATTTGAAATCATTGACGATTCGTGAAAGTAAACGTGATCCGTCAATTCCTAAATCACTCAAAAACATAGCGCAGTCCTATAATAATATTGCGCTTTTACTAAAAAGGCAAAAGAATTATTCGGGCGCTATTTCATATTATCAAAAATCATTAACAATTAAAAAGGAGCTTGAGGATATTGGCAGCCTAATCGTTACGCATTCTAATTTAGGAGCGTTGTATATGGAACAGGATTCCTTGGTGAAAGCAGAAAAGGAGTTTGAGCAAGCACTTTTTCTAACAGATTCAATCGGCGATTTTGTTTCTAAAGCAATGATTTTAAATAATATCGGATTGTTAAAAAATAAGAGTCCAAATTCATCTGCGGCGGAGCAATTCTTTTTAGAATCAATGTCCTTGTATCAGCAGATAGGTGATTTTTATGGTAAAGCAACAGCACAGTTTAATTTGGCAAATTTATACTTAGATCAAGGCGATTATGGTCAGGCAGAGCAAGCCGCTTTAGAAGTGCTTAAGATCAGTGATGAAATAAAAGTACCGGAGGTTAATATGAGTGCATTACATCTGCTTTCGCAAATCAATTCAAAAACGAATCCTAAAAAATCATTGGCCTATTTGTCAGCATATATTACACTCAAAGATTCCATTAATGATGTGGCAATAGCCAATAAAATTAATCAGCAAGCAGTAATGTATGAAACCGAGAAAAAGGAAAATGCAATTGCTTTACTGAAAAAGGATCAACAAATAAGCGAGGCAGAGAATAAACAAAAGGATTTAGTGATTTCTAAGAACCAGAATTATCAATTGTTTTTAATCATTGGTATTGGCCTAGTTGCAATTACAGGGTTGTTTTTTGTTTTGTATTATCGATCTAGAAAAGAAGCCGCGGAACAAAGAGCTGAAAAATTGCATGTTCAACATCAGCGAGAACTGGATAATTTAAGAAATTCATTGTTGCGTCCAGAAAATAATGAAACATCAGAAAGGATTGAGTTAGGTATTAGTCAGGATCAATTGAATCTTTATTTATTAAATCCATTATCTGATCGAGAAATTGAAGTGCTTTATTTGATTGCCGAAGGAAAGAAGAATAAAGATATTGCTGATCAACTTTTCATATCAGTGAATACTGTGAAAACACATGTTTTACATATTTATGAGAAATTAGATGTCAAAAATAGAACAGAGGCGGCGGCGAAAGCAAACTCCATGAAAATCCTTAAATAAGTAAAGTTTTTTTAATAAAAAGTTAAAATCACCCTTTTGGGTGATAGTGGTATACTTGCGTTTTATGAAGTTTGAAGTGTCAAAACAAAAACATTTCAAATTATGAAAATCAAAATTTTAATAGCGAGTATATTCCTCGTATTTAGTGTTTCTACGAGCTGGGCTCAACCTTCAGATGAAGCCTTAAAGGCAAAAGTAGTAGCCAACTTCAAGAGCGTCTCAAATCTAACATTTAGACATGCGCAATCAGAAAAACGGTGGGAAAATGGTGGTTGGACTTATTATTGGAGCAAGGGTTATAACTACAAAGTAAAAACTGAATATCCAGGTGTTTTTAAAAAGCAATATGGCGGTGTGCAATACGTTAAAAACGGTAGCAGTTATTCTTATGATCGAATTTTGACTGGCGGCTTTGATGGTTATGAAGGTATTCCTAATCCAAGTAGAGAAGAAATGAATGCCCATTTAAAAAACTCATTCGATCCCTTAACCTTTTATTCTGGTTATTTAATGAATTATTTGATCGAAGCTCCAACTACAATTGAGCTCGCAGAGGATCCTAAATGGAGGTGGATTGATTTAAACGAAGTGCGTTGTAATGTTACTGCAACCTATACCTTGAAAACGAATGACATAGGTGAAGTGCAGCAGCAGAAGGGGATATTTCAAATAATGCTGCAACGCTCAGCTGACGGGATAACTTATAGTCCAGATGCTAAATTACTCTATAAAGGTAAATGGTTGCCAGTTCCTAAGGGAAGTAAAGTGAGTTCGGAAAAAATTAAGACCTTTTTTCTTTCGGCTGAAGAGTTAGATACTACAAAAACATTAGCACAGAAAAATGCAGTGCGACACGCTGAGGAATTTAAAAAATCCTTGGCCATAGTTCAACTACCTGAATTTAAAAGCGCGAACCACGTTTTACAATTTACGCATGAATTATTATTAGAAGGGGACGAAGCAATAATAATAGCTTATATGTATCAGATGTTCCCGCGTAATTATTTTCAAGATTGGAGTGATATTGTACTCAATCAAAATGGAGAGCGTATGTTGGGCAAAGCTACTGAGGATTTGTTGAACTATAGCAAAGCGTTCTGTCAGCATCCAGTGATAAAAGACATTGGGCCAAGCTATGTTAATTTTTATGATCGTAGTAAAAAGCGACACAATAGAATAAATGTCGCTTATGAAAATCAACGTTGGTATATCACCGATATAGGTTATACAATTCGCAGAGATGACTTTAGCGCGTATGAATCGAACGGTGAGGGGAATTGTGAAGGTTCAGTAATTTTTATTGATGAAAAGCCCGTTTACAATGTTGGCGACAAAGTCCAAATCTTTGAACGCGGTAATTGGTATGATGCTGAGGTTTTAAAAGCAGACATGAGCATGGGAGGATATTCTGTTAAGTATGGTGTTTCTGGATTAACGATTTGGAAATATGTGAATGACGTTCGTTCGAACTCAGATGCTGTGAATGAAGAAGTAGATGAATTCGTATACTATGAAAATGGAACGGCAGTTTCAGCGCTTTACACAAATATTTGGTATGACGGCGTAATTAAAAAAGTGAGTTATGAAGATGAAAAATATTTAGTTGATATTCCTGCTCGAAATATTGAAACCTGGATCTCTTATCATGATATTAAATTACCAGGTGCTGATGAAAAGAAGAATGAGGATGAAGTAGAAGGAGAGCAGAAAAAAAAGAAGAAGAAATTGAATCTGAAAGTTCCACAAATAAGACTATAGCCTTTGCTGGCTGTGTTTTGACAGAAGACGAGATTCATTATTTTAATGGGTCTCGTTTTTAACTTTTGTATGAAATCACTTCGTTTTTAGCTTGAGATTTTTCATTAAAGTGTATCCGCCACCCCATTCACAGCTTTCGTCACTAAAGGCATAGGTTTGTCCATTATAGACTAACTTATAGATGGCTTTGGTTGTGCAACCACCGCCGCGCTCAAAATGATTTAAATCTGTTTCGAATCGCTGAATGAATTCGTATTGTTTGGTAGATAATTCTTTTTTATCATTCTTGTGCGTGAGAAAGTATTTGTTATTCATTCGCTCGACTTTAATAGAGTCTTCCCAATGCGTAAAACATCCGTACCTTCCGAAATGGAGCGTATATGATTCTCCCTGTTTCAATTGCATAATTATCGGAATATGATTTGGCTCTCCATGATTATGACGGTCTGGACAAATAGTTAATTCGGTCGTGTCTGTATCTGCTTCAATAATTAAATTAAAGCTTATTTCCTTATTGTATTTATTTGGATAGGTAAAATAATAATGTCCTTCAGTCAATTCTGGAATTGAAAAACAATCAGTTCCGCTCGGATAGAAAAGCCCCAAATCTTTCATACCGCTTGAATCTCTTTGATAAAGTTGGATGAACTTCAATGTCATATCACCGGTTTCCTTACGACAGTCTTCAATATGAATAGTGAGGACATGCTGCGCCTTGCTCTGATTAAAGCAACTGATTAAGAGTAATAAAAGGGCGTGCCTAAAGAACATTAATTCACAATTACTTTTTTAGTGATTGTTTGATTTACAGCTTCAATTTTCACGAAGTAAATCCCTTTAGTCAATTCACTCACATCAAGTTTAACCTTTGCCGCAGTTTGTGTAACTTGTCGCTGTAATACTTCTTTTCCACTAATAGATATAATCGTGATTGTTACAGGTTTTAAATCCGAACCAAAGTCAATCGTTAATTCATTATCATTTACCGGGTTAGGGTAGAGTGCTATTTCTGCAATTGTACTATTTTCAACACTTGCAGTTGAATCGTCTTCTTGCTCATCTTCCACTTCATCATCTTCTCCGTCGCCATAGTCACCATCATTAATGCAATAATCTCCTTCAAACCAATCAGGGTCAAATCCATCTGTACCAGTCGATTCACCCAAATAACCAGACCATTCTAAACTCGTTTTTTCGAATACAATCTGCCCACTACCTTCATCCAATTCCCAATACCCAAATAGGTCTGATTCAGTGCCTTCTAAACTAGCATGCATGTTTAAAATAACTTCTTCGCTTGTTCTAGCGTCATTCCAAATTCGAACTTGACCAATCACGCCTTTAAAGGGTCTGTCATAATGGTGATCAGTTCCAATCCAAATATCCGCAGGTGAATCTAAAACATCACAATAATAATAAGGATTGATTATTACTCCATATAAGTTGCCATCTGCATAAAAAAAGATATCGCCATCTTTTTTTACAATTGCAATATGGTGGCAAAAGCCGTCTAGAAAATCACCATCAAAAGGTCCATTGTCAGGAATATAATAAAGGTCATTTCCATGTGAAAAACAAAGTTCTCGCGGTGCATCTCCATTCTCTTGAAAAAAGAATGAATTTCCTTTAATTGGTGACCAGCGATTAGATAAAATAGTTGGATTTTCGCCTTGCTCTTCCGAATTTCCTTTTATAATTGCTTCAAAAGTGAAATCACTCGAAACCGTATTTAATAAAGGATCTTGTGTTTCTAAAAAATCATTTACACCATCAAAATATAAGTGCGCTTCGCTTTGAGCCAAAAGTTGCTGATTCGTAAAAATGAGAGCTACGATTAAAAAAGTGCGGCTTAAAATGTTTTTGATGAGATTCATATTGGTCTAAATTAGGTTTATTTAAAGTAATTACAACTCTGAATCGTAAATAGTTGCTTCAAATAGGTTATTTATTTTTCTTCGCTTTCTTTTTGCTGGCCTTGCAGAATTAACTTTTTTTACCGAACTTAACTTCTGGGAAAACTAAGACTGAAATTCATCATTGTTTGAGCAATTAAGCAAAGTTTAATTTGAGTAAATATTAAATCTATAAAGCATGAAAGCATTAGTATTGTTAGTTGCATTATTTTTTGCGGTAAATGTGGCGCAAGCTCAAAAAATATATGGCTTTTCAGGAGTAGCTTTTGGCTCATTAGATTTGGCAGATCATTCTGTCGATACGCTTTTTGTAATGCCGAGTGAATTAACGTGGGACGGTTTTACAAGAGTAGCGATTGACCGTTATAATGGTCGCTACTTTTATGGGGGTACGCTTCCTGGTCATTCAGGTAGATTTCATATTATTGATTTGGTGGATTTTACTGTTTCGTCTTTTTCTGATTATCCTGAAACTATGACATATGATTGCATTGGGGATCGAATAATCTATGAAAAGTCTGGTACAATTAAAGCGATAGATTTGGAAACAATGAATTCAACAATACTCACTGAGATCCCCAATGCTGGTGCGAGTATTTTTGGGGATAAGCGAACCTATATTCCACAAACCAATCAATTTTTTTATATGGAATCTATTCATGATCCAGAGAGTGAAACCTATTACCTTTCAATAGACGTTGGCACTGGCGAAATAACGTGTTCAGAAATAGTAGAGTACGTTGATGGGGTTATGTATTCTCCTGGATTTATAGTGACCAATCATCAAACTGGAGATGTAATAGGTCGAAGAAATGGTCGTTTTGGATTTATAGATCCATGTGCTGGGACAATCTCTAAACTTGCATCAATTTCCGGTTATCACTCTAATTTGAATTATCAACTATCTGTATTTAATCATAAAACTAATTATTATATAGTCCCTTTTCGATCTGTTCATCCTGGCCATCCAAATCAAATTGCGGTAATTGATGTCTATGCAAATGAAGTCATTGAAATATTCGATCAACCTTGGGAGGGAACTATGAACCTGCAGCAAATTTATGATAAACCCACACCTCCATTAATAAGCATAAATGACACCTTGTTTGTACCTAAGGGGCTTAGCTATAGTTGGTATAGGAATGATAATTTTATTGAAACTACTAGCGAAAATTATTGGGTTCCCAAACAATCTGGCAAGTATAGAGCTGAGGTCGAATTTAGGGAATACACGAGTATGACGAATGAATTAACGTTTAATTTTATGCCTCCTGTTGCAGAAATTAATAGAAGTGAAATCACTCGTGTTTTTCCAAATCCTGTCTCGAAAATCATGACAATTGAATTTCCAGACACTACGGTAACCTCAATTAGAGTGATTGATAGTAAAGGAAAAGTACATTTTCAGCTTGATAAAGTAGCGGCTTTCGAAATCGACATTGACATGTCTGTTTTTCCAAGAGGAAACTATTTTATTGAAATAATTAAGGAAGATCAGACTGAAGTTCATTCAATCATAAAGCAGTAGTAAGAAATTCCTCTCTTACTTGTTGCAGTGGCTATGTGATTACGTTTTTTTCTTCGCTTTCTTTTTGCTGGCTTTAGCTAATGGATTGAAATCTAAACATTTTTGAATCCAAAACTCTAAATCTTCGGCTCTATCGTATGCTTCAGGTGTTACAAAAATATAACCTTTCATTGGTCTTCCTGTAAAATCCATTGGCAATACGCCTTCCATTTCAAAAGCAGCTAAAGAAGCTTCTTCGCCAATTCGTGCCATCAATAGATTGGATTGCGTTTTTTTGTCAATATGCATGCCGCAAAGCATTTTGTCATTCACCATAAAACATAAACCGCCTATCATTTTTTTAGTGAAAAAGTTTGCTTTTTTAGCTTCCAGAATTTGTGTTACACGCTCAGTTTGATATTCGTCAAATGCCATATTTTTTTAGATGTTAGATCGCTTCGTTTTTAGACAATACGATTGAGTTGCTCCGCATTAAAACTTTTTATTAAATAGTCAATTAACCCTTGTGGATCTTCAACGAAAAAACAACTATTTAAACTCGTAAACTCTTCGGGGTGAAACGTATCAAAATTTGAATTCATACCCTCAATTTAATAATTATTCAGGAATATTAACGGGCGTAAATTCAAATTTAGAACCATCAAACAAACCAAAATCACTCAATTTTAAAGCTGGAATTACTAATAAGGCCATAAAGGACAAAGTCATATAAGGCGCATGCAATGTTGCTCCCATTTCCTTTGCGCGGAGATCAATTTTTTGATACAATCCGCCCGTTGTAATGCCGTCATTATTGCTCATAATTCCAGCAACTGGTAAACCCAATACATGTTCATCTTTTTCTGAGACCGCACAAACGCCGCCTTTTTCTTTGATGATAGCATTCACAGCTTTGCAAATCATAGCATCATTTACACCAACACAAATTATGTTATGCGAATCGTGCGCTACGGATGAGGCAATGGCGCCCTCTTTTAATCCAACGTTTTTAATAAAAGCAATAGCTGGCTTAGTATTCGAATAGCGATTTACTACCACTATTTTTAAAATATCATTGTCAAGGTCTGAAACAATTTGTCCTGCCTCAATTTTTGCTGTTGCTATAATTGGATTTGTAATCAATTCACCATCTAGCGCCTCAATCACATTTATTTTTTTACTGGTAGAGGCAATTTTAAAATCGGCCGCAACTTTAAAATCGGTATTAAAATTATTAGGACAGTCAAAAGGAATTGGCAAAATATTAGACTGCCCATTTTCTGCAACGCATTCCCCATTGATGAAGGTTTTTAAGACTTCTAAATCTGTCATATTGTTGACAACAATAAAATCTGCTGGATCGCCCTCCTTTAATAAACCAACATCTAAATTATAATGGTTGACAGGATTAATGCAAGCCATTTTTAGTAATTTAAAAATATCAATGCCATGCGTGAGTCCTCTTTTGACTAAGGCATTAATGTGGCTTAGAATTAAATCATCTGGATGTTTGTCGTCAGAGCAAAACATCATGTTTTCATAATGTTCGGGCACCAAATCAATTAAAGCATTGAAGTTTTTTGCCGCACTCCCTTCGCGAATAAGAATTTTCATTCCGTTTTGCAATTTCTCCAATCCCTCGTCATATGAGAAGCTTTCATGATCCGTTGAAATACCGGCGGCAATGTATTTTTTAACATCCTTTCCTCTTAAACCTGGCGCATGTCCATCAACAGGTTTATTGAAATGTTTTGCCCATTCTATTTTTTTCATCACCTCAGCGTCTTCAAATAAAACGCCAGGGTAATTCATCATTTCTGCTAAATATTTTATGTCGTCATTGGCCATGAGTTCCTTTATTCCTTCAGCATCAATTACAGCTCCGGCAGATTCAAAACTGGTAGCAGGAACGCAAGAAGGCGCGCCGAAATTGAATTTAAAAGGCACTTTTTTACCATTGTCAATCATGTAGTATACGCCGTCCTTGCCCAAAACATTTGCAATTTCATGTGGATCAGATACGGTAGCAACTGTCCCGTGAATGACGGCTAGACGTGCAAATTCAGACGGAACTAACATAGAACTTTCAATGTGAATATGGGCATCAATAAATCCAGGTAAAATATAAACTTCCGAATCAGAACCGTGTTCTGTAATGGATTGGATCCTTCCGTTTTCAACAACAACTTTACCTTTGTAAATGCGCTGATTTTCAATATCTACAATGTTTCCTTTTAAGATCACAATAATGGGATTAAATTTTTTAAAATAACTGCGCTAACAATGTAGTAAATTCCGTTTATATTTGTGCATGATTTCTTTCGATAATACGGAGATTGCCTTTGCAGGGAAAACAGACAATGATTTGCAATGGACGTATCGTTTATTTAATATGATTGGTAAACCTTGGTTGGTTAAGTTCGGGAAATTTGCAACCAATCTGGCTTTCGCAATTCGTTTACCGATAAAAGGAATGATTAAAAAAACCATTTTCAAACATTTTTGCGGAGGAGAAACTATTGAAGATTGTACTGGCAGAATTAATGGGTTGGGTGAATTTGGAATTGGAACAATTTTAGATTATTCAGTAGAAGGTAAAAGTGAGGATGCAGATTTAAATCGAACAAGAGACGAGATTATTGAATCAATTGCGACCGGAAAAGGAAATGAACACATTCCATTCGCGGTTTTTAAAGTAACTGGAATTGCTCGAACTGATTTATTGGACAAAGCCAATGATCTAAATACAACATTAACGGAACAAGAAAAGAAGGACTTCGCAGAGGTAATGGCACGCGTAGATGCTATTTGCAAAGCGGCATACGAATCAGACGTGCCTTTATTCATTGACGCTGAAGATAGTTGGTACCAAGATGTGGTTGATCGCATGGTAAATGCAATGATGGCCAAGTACAATAAAGAAAAAGCAATCGTTTATAATACGCTTCAAATGTATCGGCATGATCGTTTGGCCTTTTTGAAAAAAACGCATCAAGAAGCAGTGGCAGGAAATTATTACCCCGGTATTAAAATGGTACGCGGCGCTTATATGGAAAAAGAGCGTGACATGGCTGAGAAGGAAGGATATCCATCTCCCATTCAACCCGATAAAGCTTCAACGGATAGAGATTATAATTTAGGATTGGAATATATCATAGAACATATAGATCGTTTTGCATTGTGCGCAGGCACACATAACGAGCAAAGTTCATTGCACTTGGTTGAATTAATGGATGAAAAAGGAATTGCAAAGGATGATAAGCGTGTTTATTTTGCGCAATTATTAGGAATGAGCGATCATATCTCTTTCAATATTGCACATGCTGGATATAATGTTGCTAAATATGTGCCATACGGCCCTGTAAAAGAAGTAATGCCATACTTACTAAGACGTGCCGAAGAAAACACTTCAGTTGCAGGACAAATGGGACGTGAGTTGGCGTTAATTGTTAAGGAAAAGAAAAGAAGAAAAGCTTCTAAGTAAGGTCAATGATCAATACGATTTGACCTGTGGACGATTTATTGGCTGCAACTTCTAGAGTCATTAATCCAGTCTCCCTTCACCCATCAATTTCAAGAAATCAAGAAATCACTGAGCCAAAGTGAAAAATTGAAAATTGAAAATTGTACATTGCACATTGAAAAATTGCACATTGAAAAATTGCACATTGAGAAATTCCCTCTTATGAATCAGCTTTGGCCTGGTATATGTTTTTTAATTAGCCTTGGATGCTTGTCTTATATTGCATGGCGTTTCATGCGCCGCCAAGATTTTAAAAAAGCCTTACTATTTGTCATAATTATTGCTGCAATACTCCGCATTATTGGTTCAACTGATTCACACTTACATGCATGGGATGAGCGTTATCATGCGCTAGTGGCAAAAAACTTAATGCAACATCCATTAACGCCAACATTGCACGAACATCCGGTATTAGAATTTGACAATGATAATTGGGTTGGTAGTAATATTTGGGTCGGCAAACCTTCTTTACCCTTATGGATAATGTCGGGCTCTATGGCCATTTTTGGTAATAATCTAATTGCGGTGCGTTTACCTTCAATATTATTGGGTTTATTGGCTGTTTGGCTCACCTTTTTAATAGGACGCAAATTATTTGATGAACGTATAGCTTTATTAGCCGCTTATTTTCATGCGATCAATGGATTGGTAATTGAACTGATTGGTGGTCGTGTTTCTTCAGATCATGTAGAGGTTTGTTTTATTGTGATGGTTGAGATTTCCATCTATTTAATTGTACTCAACTTGAAACCAAAACCTTCTTTAAAACTGTCATTTTTTGCAGGTGTTTTTATGGGCTTGGCCTTTTTGTCTAAATGGTATCCTGCGCTTATAGTGTTGCCGGTTTGGCTTTCCTTTTTGCTAACTTACGGTAAGTTCAATTGGGGGGTGTTTTTTAAACAGGGAGCGCTAATAATTGCGGGGTTTTCAATTACTGCATTGCCTTGGGTTTTGTATATGCTCTCGGCATTTCCTGAAGAGATGAATGCAATATTATTCAATGCACTTTCCGCTTATTCGGAAACGGAAGGAGGGCATGTGGCGCCATTTTACTATTATTTCCACAAAGTTTTGGTCATTTTTAATGAGTTGTTTTATTTGGCATTCGGCTTCTTTATTTACCGTTTATTTAAAACTGAAAAACGAACAGCTTATCTTGGATTGCTGGTATGGATTTTGGTGCCAATGTTTATTTTTTCAATGGCAGAAACAAAGCGACAAACATATTTATTGATTTCTGCTCCTGCCTTTTTTCTAGTCGTGAGTTGGTTTTGGTTTTATATCCGCGATTTCTTTTTGAATGCGCGTTATAAAATTATCAATGGTATTTTATTAGTGGCAATGATTGGACTGCCTGTAAGATATATGATTGAGCGTTCTAAAATATTTGGAGGCGATCAACGAATTGCTGAATTCTATACTTACAGTCCTGAGAAGTTGGCGATTTTAGATGATAAAACAATCGTTTTTGGAACAGACGATTATGTTGAAATAATGTTTCACACGGATGTTTACGCCGCGTATAGAAAAATTCCGACGGATGAAAAAATGACCGATCTCGCAGCCGAAGGCTTTAAGATTCTAATCCTTGAAAACAAACAGTTTATTCCGTTTCAACCGAAGCAATAGCTTGCAAACATTCGTTGCATAAACAATTGTCATAGTTTTCCGCAATTGCTTCTAATGCAGTTTTTGAAAGTACAATATTTGAACAATGGCAGTTTTTAATGTCTTCCATTAAACATTCAAAGGATTGATGGCATTTGGCACATGTTTTCTTCATTTTATTCAGCAATAAGTTTAGCAGTAAACACCTGTTCATTACTGCCATCAAAAACAGCTAAGAAATATAAACCAGCGCCAATATCAGCTTTATTAATTTTAATTTGTTGGCCCGTAATATTTGCGCGGCGGTAAACTTCAGTTCCTAAAATATCATAGATTATGATGGTGTGATCTTCTGTTAATTCATCAGCAAAAGTAATTGTAGTCACATCTGAAAACGGATTGGGATAAACCGTGAGTTGCAACGTGCTGAAATCGTCAATTCCACTTTCATAAATGATATGTAAGTTCTCAATCCAAGACCAGACCCATTCAGGACTTGCAACATAAACAAGGTCATTATCCCCATCCAGATCAAGATCTTCTATAAGTAGGGAGCTGATATCAATGATACTGTCAAATAGAATAGTTCGTGTGCCAAAAAGGGCATCATCTTCTGCCATTCCAGGAAACCATGAAATGACGTCATCAATTAAACTGCCTATGACAAGGTCTCCGATTCCGTCGTCATTAATGTCCTCATGATTAATTGTAACAGGGTAAAGACATTCTGTGGTTAATACTTCTGTTCCCCCAAATAGTCCATCACCTAAATTTTCGATCCAAGCTGCGGTATTATCCGTTGTAGACACGAAAATAACATCAAGATCACCGTCACCATCCATATCAGAAGCACTGCTTTGTAGAATATTTACGATTTCGTCGCCAATATCGTGTGGTACAAATGATAAGTCGCCGGTATTTTCTAACCATTTCATGGTATAATCAGAATTTGAAGCGTATAAAATATCAGGATCACCATCACCATCTAGGTCTTCTGAAGAAATAGGAATATTTGCATAGTCACTAGCAAATGTTACGCCTGTTGGGCTGATAATGCCATCAATATTTTCATAAATCTTCATAAAATAACCAGTTGCCACATTAACGATTATATCATTGTCGCCGTCTCCATCCCAATCATCACCAATAATACCAGCGGGGGAGCAGGGTTCGTCTGCAATAATTTCAAGATTAGCGAAGGTACCGTCCCCCATATTTTTAACCCAAAAACTACGATCTGTATAAGATACGCCTAGTAAATCTTCAAGTCCATCTCCATCAATATCACTTGAATTGACATGGACAGGTTTCAGATCATGCAGGGCGAAGGCAGTTTTAATCTCACTAAAATTTCCTTCACCAAGGTTTTCAACCCAACTAATTCGTCTATCCCACTGCGAAACACAAAAGAGGTCTTGATCACCATCATTATCCGCATCAAAGGCATGGACCCAATTTGGATGAACCGTTGTTTCTGACAAATAAAAGGCCTCTGCAAAATCACCATCATCCAAATTTTGATAATAGAGTATAGCCGAACCACCATAAGCAAGAAAAAGAAGGTCTTCTTTTCCATCCAAATCAAAGTCTTTAAATTCGGCGACCAAACCCGGGCCTGCAATTTGCATTATTGATTCAACCGCTTCATAAATACCAGCCCCCAAATTTCGTTTCCAAGATATCAGAGAAGTTCCCACACCATGGGAAACAAAATCTAGCAGTCCATCTCCATCAATATCTGTAAATGGAAATTGAAAGCCACCAGCCAAAGCTGCGAACGTGGTTGGAGTAGAAAATGTGGCTTCACCCAAATTTTCAAGCAATTTGACATCACTACCATACGAGTAAAAAAGGTCATTATCTCCATCTTCATCATAATCAAAAGAAATGATCGTTGCTAAAGACATAGCTTCGTCAGTTAATAGGATGGGGGTAGCAAAAGTTCCACCTAGATTCTCAACATAACTTAATGCGTTTGATCCAAATGCATGGATACACAGGTCTATATCACCATCACCGTCTCCATCAAAATTGGCGTAATTGTCTAATGAGAATCCGTCAGTATAAATTGTATTTAAGCTAAAATCACCAGTTCCGTCATTTTCAAGCCAATATATTGCAGACGAACTCGCTCTAAAAGTAATATCTTGGTCTCCATCACCATCCATGTCAGTCACCTTAAGGTCAAAGAGAAGTACTCCTCCTGGGTCATAAATGGGGGTTTTTGTAAATTCATTATCACCAATATTTTTGAAGGCTACAATTTGGCCTACTTCACCTCTCATTCCTATGAAATCTGGGTTTCCATCTCCTTCCAAGTCTATCAGTTTTTGTTCCGTATAAGAGGGTTCTTCATCCGTCAAATAAACGGGACGTTCGAAGAGATTGTCACCTATGTTTTCAATTAATCTAGGGCCAGAGAAAGTGCTAGACGCGATAAAGTCAATATCACCATCTCCGTCAGTATCTACAGATATTAATGCATTATTAAAAACCGGATCCCAACCGAAAGACTGATGATGTTCGAATTGAGCGATACTTGTTGTCAAAAAAAGGGCGAAGCAAAAAAAAATAATAAATTTTAAATTCATAGTGGTGATATTTCTATAGACATTTACGCGCTTGTAGTTCGAAACGTTGGTAAATTTCATGAAATCTAGAGATTTTTTGATAAGTGCAGCAAATTTCATGATAAGTGTCAGTTTATAAATGATCTCACTAGCGATCTGAAGTCAGAACGAAATGTTTCTGCATGCTCTGTTACTCAGCAAAAAGCTTTGTTGTTAAGATAGCTCTTCCGTCAGGGTTAACAACAGACAAGAAATAGAGTCCCGACCCAATATCATTTTTACCAATTTGAACTTGTTGGCCCGAAATGTTTGCAAGGCGGTAAACCTCTGTTCCTAGTATATCATAAATGATAATGGTATGCTCACCTGTAAATTCTTCGCTAAATTTAACGGTTGTAAAATCTGAAAATGGATTGGGATAAACCGTGATATGACTATCATTATTCTCGGAAACACCACTATCATCATCAACATGTAAGGTATTAACCGTTGTGTTGGTAATTACAGCAGGGTTGGCATCAAAAAAGATGTGCGCCGTATTGTAAATACTTGTTTCCAATGGTAAACCAGGTAATAAGTCAATTTCATATTTAACAAAACCATTACTGGCTAATTGGTTGGCATTGCTGTCGGGCAGCATAATATCGTTGAATACAAAAGAGATTAGGCCATCATGATTCGCTTCAATTTCCATATCATGACTCCAAGCCAATGGTCTTAAACTTGACCAATCTAAGTTGGGATCGAGTTGATCTTCAATAATAACTAAAAAGGCAGTATCTGTTCCTGTGTTTTGAAAACGCACTAAATACTCCAACGTTTCTGTCTCAGGAGCAATATATCCATATTCTGTTGTTCCGGCCGGACGTGCAGATTTGTCGTTTGGATCATAAGCACCTTGAATGACTTGATCTAAACTGTCCATTGAAGTGAAGACCACTTCTCCTAAATCTTCAACTTCTAGGGTGAAGTAACTTTTAATGTCTAGCCCAATACTTTCGAAATTTGGCATCAATACAGTCACTTGAATTTCGGCATCTTCGAAATAATATAAATCTTCGTATGACCAATAAATGTCTTGACCATCAACGAGTGCTGGCGGAGCATTGGCACCAACAAAAGCTATTGCTTCGTCTAATTGTAGATGCAAAGTGCCTGAAGGGGTAGTCGTCCCTATATTTGAATAATTGAGTGAATAGGTCACTTCATTATTAATTCTTGGAAAACCACCTGTTAGCGTAGGTTCAACGTGATCAACTAATTCTGATGGATAAATACCAAAATCAAGATCTTCGTATAAGGTAAAAGCACCATCAATGGTTACGTCATAAGACGGGACGGTAGAAATTCCCCAAAATTCTAAAATTTGTGGGTAGATTGTATAATCACCGAATTCGGTTTCGTCATAAGCAATAGTATAATTACCACTAGCACTTGTAAAAGCAAAATAAGATTCTGGAGAAGCTCCAGCCACAGCAAAATTTACACCTTCATCTTCTACATCTTGAATTCCGTTTTCATTAAAATCAATAAATATGGTGCCTTTGGTTGAATGTTCTGTAAAGTGCATGTTTTCAAACCATGCAAACTGCCAGTCTACAGCTGAAATGGATACAATATCTTTATCACCATCTTGATCAAGATCTTCGGCAAGAATATTTTTCACCCATGCCTGTTCATCAGAAATTACCGTTAAATCATCAAATTCTAAATCGCCTATATTCTCATAAAATCCAATAGTCTCGTCTTCTTTACTTGCGACAAATATATCTTTTTGTCCGTCATTATTTATGTCTTCGTATAAGGCGATTACTGGTTCTTCACATCCAGAAATCAAGCCCAATATGTCTCCAAATATACCTAGCCCTAAATTTTCAATCCATAAAATTTCGCCTGTCAAAGGTGAGGGGAAAAGTACATCTAAATCACCGTCTTCATCCATGTCAGTGACACTTGTAGCTTCGGTGCCAGTGATATCTTCTGCTATAATATAATTTGTAAATGCCAAATCGCCTGTATTCTCTAACCATGCTATATTATCGCTATAATCGGTTGAGTAAAGTATGTCTAAATCACCATCATTATCCATATCGGCAGAGTTCATAGATTGCAATGCTACACCATCCAGAATTAAACTTCCTAATGGTGAAATGCTTCCGTCAATATTTTCGAAAAGCATAATTTCTAAATCACTTTTTGAGGCCACAATAATGTCATTATCTCCGTCAGCATCCCAATCTTCAGAAAGAACAAAATTAGGATGGAGTTGTGAAGCCGTAAATAAAATACCTTCATCAAACGTGCCATCTCCCATGTTTTTATACCAAGAAACTATGCTTTCAGAATGAGATGTCGCAATTATATCCATGAAGCCATCCCCATCAATGTCTGCCGCGGTGGCATGCGTTGGCGAAAATAAGGGTGTACTGATTGCAACCTTCAGTCGACTATAATGTCCTTCGCCTTGGTTATCAACCCAAGATATTTTATGGTCGTTTGCAGAACAACAAAAAATTTCTTCATCCCCGTCATTATCAACATCCATGGTGAAAGAATAAATAGGAGCAATTGTTGTTTCAGATATGTAATCCATTTTAGCAAATTCAACTCCTCCAGTATTTTCAAAATAGGCAATTGTTCCAGTATGCATAATTTGAATCAAGTCTAAATCGCCATCAAGATCATAATCTAAAAATTCGCCCGATCCAGCCCCCTCTAATGAAGAAATTGGTTCTAAATCAGCGAATGCCCCACCTCCTAAATTACGCATCCAATTCATGTCAGTACCGCCTATATAATCGTTCACCAAAATGTCCAGTTTACCATCATTATCTAAATCAACCGATTTTTCAACAACAGGAGCAACAAAACCAGCAATTATAACCGGCGTAGCGAAGGTTCCGTCTCCTAAATTTTCAACCATCTTCACCGCAGATCCTGCGGGTGTTGAATAGATTAGATCAATATCGCCATCTTCGTCATAATCCATTGACTGCATAGCGGTAAGGCTTGATGCTGCTGTAATGTATACTGCGTCCGAATAGTCGATTCCAAGATTCTCACAATAATAAATATTACCCATGTTTTCAAAATATGCAATGTCTAAATCGCCATCTCCGTCTCCATCAAACTGGTGATGCATTTCAATGTTAGTGGCATCATCCACAATTATTTCGGGTGTAAAAGTGCCGTCACCATTATTTTTCAAATTAACGAGTGTGTTAAACGTTTGTCTCATTGTTAAATCAGGCAAGCCATCCGCATCTATATCCTCTGAAGCTAAGTGTCGGAGGGTTTCCCCGTCTGAATCGTATACAATAGTTTGGGTAAATGTATTGTCTCCAGCATTGGTGAATAAGGTAATTGTTCCTAATGTTGGACGTAAAGAAATGAAGTCTAAATCCCCATCACTGTCAAAATCTGCCATTTCACTTTCGGTATGGTCAAATTCTTCGGTAGTTATAAAAACAGGATATTCGTATAAATTGGAACCGTTATTTTCAATAAACCTTGGGCCCGTTGTGATGTTTGAAATGATATAATCTAAATCACCGTCTCCTTCGGTATCTCCTATATGCAATTGGTTGATGTTTTCACCCTGCCAACTAAAGTTATTCGCTTCTGAGAATTGAGCGAATCCAAGATTAGGGAGTAGAGAAAAGAGAGTTAGTGCAAGTAAAATCTTATTCATAGTGTTAGGATTTGTAGGTTCTAGAACCTAAACGTTTCTCAATGGAGTTGGGTTGCCTCTTTGTAAAGAAATTGGGGATGGATTAGCGGCTTCTCGGTAACTTCCGCTTACAGAAGCTAATCAAAATTTAGTTGAATACTGGTTTTGTTCAATCTTCTGTTTCTCCCACAAAATTAGGAGCAAAATTCACTAAATATAGCTGCTTACTTGCTCTAGTAATAGCAGTATAAAGCCAGCGCATATATTCAACGTCCCACATGTCCTCTAAAAAATAACCATGATCAACAAAAACAGCGCTCCATTGTCCTCCTTGCGCCTTGTGACAAGTTACCGCATAACCAAATTTTACTTGCACGGCTTGGAAATATGGGTTTTGCATTACCTTTCTATTCCGTTCACGCTTGTTTCTTAAATAAGGATATTCTTCCGTTGCAATGCGGTGAAACAACATTTTCATGTCATCTCTTGGCAATGAAGGTCCTTCATGACGAATGGAATTGAGTAAAATTTTCAATTCAACGTCCTTCATGTCTGGATAATCAATTAATCGTACAATGATATCTGCAAATTCGCAACCGAAAATTTCTTCTCGCCGCACAATCTTTAAAATCTCCATGAGCTCGCCATTGGCAATAAAACCTGCTTCTGACTTTGCATCCAACCAAAAATAGTTGTTGCGAGTTGCCATTAAAACATCTCCAGCATTTAAATCTTCCTCTTGCCACAAGATTCTGCGCCTAATTTGTTCATTAAATAAATTGGCCCGTTTATTCGAGCGCGTGACAACCATTACTTCATCACGCCCAAAATTATGAATGGCATTTTCCAATTCTTCTTGCAATTCCATTCCTGTTATGGCACGTGCATCTTTAGTATTGACAGGTAACATTGGAATTTCTTCGGTAAAAGTTCTTAGTGCGCCTGCCAAATCTAAAATACCAGAGGTTTCTTCTTGCCGCACAATTTCGTTCAATTCACCCGTGAAAATATCCAATGAATATTCTGCATTTAAATGGCTTTTCTCCAATGCTGGGCTTTTTGCCATACCAATTGGGGGGAGCTGTCCTTTGTCGCCTACAAAAATTAATTTACAGTTTTGTCCTGAATAAACGTATTCTATCAAATCATCCAGTAAATTACGCTGGCCATAATTATCTTTTCCTTGGATATTGGCATTGGTTGAAATCATGGATGCTTCATCCACAACAAAAATTGTGTTGGTATGTTTATTTTGCCCCAAGGTAAAACCATCACTTCCTTCAGCTTCGTTTTTAAAATAAATTTTACGGTGGATGGTTGAGGCTTTTGAACGGCTATAATTTGAAAGCACTTTTGCCGCCCTTCCTGTTGGGGCTAATAAGACTGATTTGATTTTAACTTGATAAAGGGTATTCACAAATCCACCAATTAGGCTTGTTTTTCCTGTTCCGGCGTATCCCGTTAATATATATAATTCAAGTCCGTCAGAATGTTGCGCACCGAATGACCAAAGAAAGTCTGTTAAGCCTTCAATTGCATTATTTTGATCTTGCGTAGGTTTAAATCCTAGGTTTTCTTCAAAATATTGCTTGAAATTCGATTTTTGGACAGTGTTTTTCAAAGTGTGAATATAAAATTAATCCAAAGTCTGGTCAATTTATCTCTTGTGCAAATATCAACAAGAAATTGCATCAAAAAACGTCTTCTGCCTATGAAAAGATGAGATATGCCCATTCCATTGAGTTAAATATGTAAAAAATATATTGACTGACAGATTAACGTTCAAAAAAAATTGTAGTTTTGTCAAGGTACATTGAATACACAACTTAAAATTATAGAATGGACATTTTTGAAATATTAGAGAAGGTTGGATACTACGGAAAAAGGTATTTATTACCAACAATTTTCTTGGTTATTGGATTGTATCTTTTAAAAATGGCAGTAATACCTGTTGAAGAGGTACTAGCTGATGGGCGTATATACCCTGTTGAGCAAAGTAGTGGCTTCCTTTATGCCAGTTTATTTTTCTTGTTGGCAAGTATTGTTTGGTTCCTCTACTTATTAGAAATTGTTCAAACAACAGTTGGATACGCCATTATGGGTGTATTAGTAATTTGCAGTATCTACCTTATTGTGACTGATTTTTCAACAATTAAGACCAAGGTTGATTATGATGTGTCGCACGAGATTAGAGATTTGGATATTCGGGCAAGAATGGATGATTTAAAGCAAGCTGAGATCGCCTATAAGGAAATGAATGGTATTTATACCGCCTCTATGGATGATTTGATTGCCTTTGTTAAGACCGGTAAAAAAATGAAAATCCTGAAGGAAGGTAGTATTCCTGAAAGAAAGATTAGCATTGAGGAACGTGAATATTTATACCAGGATGATCGTCCATTGGATAAATTCATGACAGAGATTGAAGCAGCTGCATTGGCTAAATCGCCATTTGCAAAGACAGATACAACTGGGCTTGACGGATTTATTAGAGATACGCTATATGTTCCTGTTATGGAGGCGATATTCTTAGATGAGAAGAGAATTGCAACAAGAGATAAAATTGGAGCTTCGCTTGATTTTCATGTAGATTCATTACGTTATGTACCGCATTCAAAAATTCCAGTAACATTGAGTGTTGGTTCTATTATAAAAGGTGAGTCTTTGAAGGTTTCAACAGTATTAATTGAAATGTATCATCCAATGATTGGAGAAAAGGATGATACACTCTTTTATTCAATTGGCTCATTGACTGAGAATCACTTACGTGAGAGTTGGAAGGATTAATTAGTTCTAAGACATAAAACATGTTTAAACAGGAAGAAGCCTATCAGAATGCTTTGTGCATGGATTTGACTCCTGATCATTTTCAATTCGCAATAATAGATTCCAAGCTTAAGAAGATCTTGCATCACGAAATTCATGCAATTTCAGAATTCACAAAAGAAGGGGTAAAACCGTTCTTGGACAATCCTTATTTGAAACATGACTTTGCAAGCTATTCATTGTCGTCAGGAGAGAATAGAAATACGTTAATTCCATCTGATTTATTTTCCTATTCTAAACCGAGTGAAATTTTTAAGCTCAATTATCCTGAGCCCATAGGGAACTTGGATTATAATCGCATTTCAGAATTAGGAATTGTAAATATTTATGAATTTCCCATGTGGATAAAATCACTTTTTGTGATTGGTTTTCCGAGGGTAAAAATTGTCCACCGATCAACCGTTCTATTGAGAGGGATTTTTGATCAACCAACCTACAGCCCTAAAATTCATTTATTTGTAGAAAAGGAGCAGTTTTACATGCAAATCACTGAAAAATCGAAGCTCACTTATTTTAATCGTTTCGATTATAAAGAAGTTGCAGACTTAGTTTACTATGTTTTGTTTGTATTAGAACAAAAGGAATACGATCAATCTAAATTTGAGATCTTATTTTATGGTTTACCTGTTGAGTGGGCTGAGAAAGAAAAAATTCAAGATTTCTTTTCATCAAAAGTTAAAATTTCTGATCAAAACGAAAAGGGAAACCATTTTGTTTTGGCTAAACAATTACTATGCGTGTAATCAACGGGAAATATAAAGGGAAGCGATTTGTCCCACCCAAAAAATTTCCTTCTCGCCCAACAACTGACATGGCCAAGGAGGCTTTGTTTAATATTCTAGAATCCAAGGTCTATTTTGAAAAGTTAGATATTCTGGATCTTTTTTCCGGAACAGGAAATATTAGTTTGGAATTTCTTTCACGTGGAGTGGGAAAAGTAGTAAGTGTTGATAGTCATTTCGTTTCGTGGAGATTCCAATTGAAAACCGCCGAATCTTTGAATGATAAAAATTGGCAAGCTTTAAAGCAAGATGCCTTTGTTTACCTTGAAAAAACAATTCAAAAATTTGATATTATTTTTGCCGATCCTCCTTATGGTTTTGAGGACTTAGACAAGATCCCCGCAATGGTTTTTGAAAAAAACGTGTTGGTGGATGACGGCATGCTAATCGTTGAACATAGCAGCCGTACTTCAATGGCTGGACTCCCTCATTATAGACAAACAAGAGATTACGGCGGCGTTAGCTTTAGTTTTTTCGAACATTAATAACCATTTTTGCGTATCTAAATGTGTGTTGTGCGATATAAACATGCAGCAATAAATATAGATTATGGAACGAATTGGAATTTTCCCAGGATCATTTGATCCGTTTACCAAAGGTCATGAAGACATTGTTCGGCGTTTTTTGCCACAGTTTGACAGGGTTATAATTGCACTCGGTGTCAATTCAAAAAAGAAATATATGTTTGATACCGATAGTCGGATCGAACACATTGAATCCTTGTTTAAAGCCTGTCCAACAGTGAGCGTTGAAGCCTATGAAGGATTAACGGTTGACTTCTGTCAAAGAAAAAAGGCAGGGTATTTGCTACGTGGTTTAAGGAGCAGTGCTGATTTTGAATTTGAAAAAGCTATTGCGCAAATGAATGCCGACATTTCGAAGGGAGAAGGCAATGTGGTTGAAACATTGTTTTTAATGACAGATAAAAATTTGTCAGCAATTAGTTCGTCAATTGTGCGAGAGATTAAAAAGAACAACGGAAACATAGCTCAGTTTGTAACGAATGAGGAGCTGTTAATTATAAATACATAAATGAAAAAGAGTTTAAGTGTCATATTATTTTTTGGGCTGAGTTTAGCTGGTTTTAGTCAAAATGAAATTGTTGGTTATGCGCCAGAATTTATTGGTCAAGAAGTGACGTTATACACTTATCAAGATTATGTAACAATGAACCGAGTGGCAATTGGCGAGGGAACTGTTCGTGCTAGTGATAGCTCGTTTACAATTAACTTTCAAGCCAATTCAACCATTAAAGGAGTAGTTGAAATAGGTAGAGTGGAAGGGGACTTATACATTGCGCCAAATACCAATTATAACATTTATTTTCCTGGATCGGCAGAGCCTTCGAGTTATCAAAATTCAGAAACAAACATTTATTTTTCAGATCTAGATACGACAGATATTAATTATATGGTTTTGCAGTATCACCGCTGGTTTGACGCTTTTGTATCATACAACGAAAAACAAATGTCAAGCGGAGGTTTTTTAGCCTATTTAGACACTTTTAAATTATATGCTGCTGATGCTTATAAGGAGGTAGAAGATCCATTTTTTATTACTTATGTTAGATATGATATTGCCGAAATGGAACAAACCTATGGGGGCAATAGAAATAGTGAGCAACGTTTAGAGACTTTTTTAAATTATATAGAGCCTTTTCCAGTATACTATGAGAACGATCGGTATATGAAATTTATACTGGCTTTTTATGATAAGGAATTTAGAGAGTATTTGCCCGTCACAGAAGCGGCCATTATGAATGCCATTTATAGAAAAAGTCCAACGTTATTAATGCAAACACTAAAAAGTGACATTTTCTTGACTGATCCTGCCTTGCGTGAATTGGTAATGGTAGATAAATTAGGGCGTGCATTCTATCGTGAAATTGAATATCGTCCAAATATTATAGCTATTTTAGACTCAGTAAGCAATCAAGCCAACTCAGAAGTAAATGCTGCAGTAGCACGAAACGTTAAAAAGTACATCACCAATTTGGAGCCAGGTTATCCTGCGCCAGCCATTCAGTTGAACAGATCTGCAGAGGAGAAGGTATCTTGGATTGACTACCGCGGTAAATTTGTTTACTTCAACTTTTTTGCCACTTGGAATGAGGAATCTATGAATGACATGGAGATTATTTCGCGCCTTGTGCCTAAATATGATGAAGATATCGCTTTCGTGTCTGTTTGTGCGGATAAAGACAGTTCAACCTTTGCAGCCTTTCAAAAAAAGTTTCCTGAATATGATTGGGACATCTTTTATGTCGGCGAGGACGAAACGTTAATGCGTTCGTTTAAGATCACTAGCATTCCTAATTATTATTTGATTGATCAAGATGGATTTATATTTTCGGCTCCGGCGTTAGCGCCTTCGCCAAATGGAGAGTATAAGTCGGTTGAAGAGACTTTATTTAAAATTAAGAAGGCATTGCATCCGGCAGAGCGGATTAGGGTTGGAGAGAAGTAGGAGTTAAGTTTGCTGTGGCAAATTTAACAGGATTGAGTGTGATAACCTTACCAAGGTTTCGGTTATTGAGAAGTGTTAAGTTTTGAGGGGTTGATAACCTTCGGTTAGGTTTTCTTTATTAAAAAGGATCTTGTTTTATTTAAATCACCCAAATTTTAGGCAAAAACACAAAACATGCAATTGCAACTGCAACTATTGCCGCAATTAGCACAGCCGCGGCAGCCAAGTCTTTAATCTTTGCAATTTTAGGATCTTTCTTTACGGATTGATAATCCATCATATTTTCGATTACTGTATTGATGGTTTCGACTATAAATACTAAACCGATTGCAAAAACAATAAAGCACCATTCTATTAAATTGAGCTTGAAATAAACTCCAGCTATAATAACAACTACCGTTGCAATTAAATGAATACGTGCATTGCGCTCCTCTTTAATCAAAGTTGCTAATCCTTTGAAAGCACAAGCAAAACTTGCAATCGTTTTATTGAATACGTTCATCATTATTCTTCAATTTAACCAATTTCATTAAACTAGGTGTTAGAAGCAATCCAATTAGCGCTCCTGAAATAGAAGTTGCTACAAAATCTCCAAGGCCGGTACCGTTTCTAATCAGCAATATGACAAACATAATTGTTCCTACCAAAATCCAATAAGTGATTTTACGACGGAGTACATTATTAGAGACTTCTTGTTTCATTGGCCAAACTAAAACCAATAGGATGAAGATTCCGCCGAAGATAGTACTCAGCATTTGTGCTAAATCTGCAATTTTGATCCATACACCAAACACTTCGGTTGAACCTTGCAAGAATGGGATATGTCGCACAAAATAGCCATTTGTGTGAGTAAAGGCATCCCAAAATATGTGTGAAAAAACACCAATAAGTGCGGAATAAACTAAGACATACCATTTTTTTTTGACCCAGGAAATCCAATCAAGACCGACAAATTGTACGAGTCGTTTTTTTAATAGCTCGGGGAGATTCATAATTAGGGCATCTCGCACAAATAAATGAAAAGCGAATGCGAGTAATATAGTCAAAGGCAAATCAAAGTAAAATAGACCTGAGATTGAATGTCCATGGACTTTTTCCATGCGCATTTTTAAAAAGTATTCGAAATCTGGCGCCATGCTCCCAATTATTAATCCCGTTGCTGAAATGCGCGATTTGGAAAGTTTTGTGAGCGGTAATATAATGGCGGGATGGCAAAACGTAAAAGGCATAACTAGAATAGGTTTGTATTTGTAGTGTTGAATATCTTGATCAATTCCCAAGGTTCAAGTGTATATAAATTCATCAGCAGCTGTAAAACAATCAATGGAACTAAACCGAATCCAATGATCCTATAAACGGAAGTCTTAGGATCTAATTGTGTTTGATAATGAATTTCAGAAATGCTGAGCAGCAGAAAGAAGAGGGGGGCTAATGCCATCAATCCCAATAATGGAAACCAACAGAACGGCAGGTAACTCGCAAACTTCAGGCTGGTGAAGAGGCTTATCCAAAACAACGTACCCAAAAACGGTAAAGTGAATTTTTTTAGGTTATTGAAGGAACCAAAATCGAATTTATTTAGCCAATAAAACACCACAGAAATCAATAAAATGACTGCAAACTCCAAGAAATGATTTTCGTGTCCAAAGCTAGACATATCTACATATATGAAACAAAAGACAAGCAAAAGCATGAGTGATAATTCAATAATGCGGTGTATTAATTTAAATCTTTGCTCTTGACGTTTATGTAATGAAAAGGATGTAATTAATTGAGCAGGAATATAAATGATCAGTCCAAGATGAAGGAAGAAGAGAATTATAACGATAAAAACTTCAAAGATATTCATGAATTTTGTAATTGACTTGTGTTAGCAATAACATGGGATGCTATTGTAAAGGCGGGGTGACAAAAAGTAAATGGCATAGGATCTAAAAAGATTGGTTTGATGGTTCAAAAATTTTAATAAATTCCCACATGTATGGCGTGAAAAAATTCATTAAAATTTGCAGTAGTATTATTGGAATAAGTCCCAAGCCAATTATTTTTAACGCATTCAATTTTGAGGACAATCCACCTTGATAACGTATTTCTGCTAAGGTTATTATTCCAATTATTATTGGTGCTAATGCGTAGAGCCCGTAAATTGGAAACCAAACGAACGGCAAGTACGGGCCAAACTTAATGGCGGTTAGTAAGCACAACCAAAATAAGGTTCCTAAAAAGGTTAAGGAAATCAGCTTTGCTACTTTTGCTTTATGCGGGATTATTTTATTTAAGCCATACCCAAGGACCGAGAGGAGTGTTATTATGGCGAAAACAGAAAAGTATTTTTCGTCTTGAAAACTAGATATTTCATACATCATAAAACACTGCCCAAGTAAGAGGAAGGCAAAAATTTCTACAGCAACAATACTTCTAGCAAAATTCTTTCGCGATCGATAAAATTGCATAAATAGGAAGGGTATGTAGGCCATTAGAAATAGGATTATGATATAATGAAATACGGCGAAAGTGTCAGATAGTAAGAATGCCATTTGAATGTATTAAGTGATGAAATATTGTAGCGTAAATTGTTTATTCTATGCATATTACCTCCAGAAGTCCTTGATAGGAAAAGGCTTTCGCGCCCGTTTATTGACAAAGAAGAATTGAAAGAGCTCAAAAAACCAGACTCTTTTTCCAATATTATTGTACCAAAACATGGCTTTTCTCAAACGTTTGTCTCTGTGAAATAGCCAGCGTTTAATTGCTTTTGGGCGCATTTGCATTATCACTTCAATGAGTTTAACATAAAGGATAACTTGCCAAGGTCTTACATTGGAGGTTTCCATAATTTGATGCTTATAGTCCCAATAACGTTGGTCTTTTTGAATGATGTTTTTGTCCTTGACTTCATCAAAATAAGGCGTCCATTTATGCGGGGTTACGAATAATAGTTGCACTTGATCGGGATCATAAGCTAATAATTGGCGGAGACTATTATAAAAATCGCGTGTGCGTTCTTCTCCAAATCCAACCACATAAGTTGCCATGGATAGAATGTCATGTTGGCGCAATAATTCAATCGCTTTTTTATCCTTAACTGTCGATCCTGCCTTTTTTATTTTTGCCAGAATGACTTCGTCATAGTTTTCTATTCCCAATAAAAAGCGTTCGAATCCGGCTTTTTTGTACAGGTGAAGGTGTTTTTCGTCTCTCACAATATTGTCTGCACGAATGGAACCAACTAAAATAAGATTGAGGTTCTTTTTGATTAAGGCTTCAAGGAATAATTTCCATTCTCTTTTATTGGTGGATGGATTTTCATCAGCAAAATTAATAACTTCTATTCCGTATGTTTTGTGCAGCATTTCAATTTCATCAGCCAAGATTTGAGGATCACGATTCCGCCATTTTTTCCAGAAAAAACTTTGCCCGCAATAACTGCAAGGGTAAGGACAACCTCTAGAGAACTGAATAACTACTGCTTTCTTTTTGCCCCAATAGGTATAATTATAATCCCCCATCAATTCCCAACCTATGCGATAATCATCTAGATTTTGAATCATTTTGGCGGTTTTAGTAGCTACCACCAATCCGTTTTCGCAATAGGCGATTCCGTCAACATTAATTACGGGAATTTTATTCGCAAGTGCATTGACAAGATTGAGTGCAATTTCTTCTCCCTCACCGCGCACCACAAAATCGATTGCCTTATTATCCTCCAATACTTCTTTCCAATGATAAGTGGGGAAAACTCCGCCAATAATGATTTTTACATTTGGGTTTTTCAATTTTAATCCTGCGGCAATGTCATTAATTATGGGTTGGGCAGATGTTGAACCTGAGTGTCCCATTAAAACAAAATCTGGACTTTTTTGTAGGGCCTTAGTAATGACCTTTTCAATTGGCATATTACTATAGTCGGCATCCAATAATTCAACATTATATCCTGCATCAATTAAAGGCCCACCAATACTAAATAATCCCAATGGTGGCAAATGTTCTTTGGCCATGCGACTTCCAATAGATTTATGTGCGGGGTTGATTAAAAGAATGTTCATAGTGGCATTAATTAAGCGGTGAAATATTAAATTTTGTGCGGCAATATTCAAGATTGTCATTTACGTACCCTTGAAAATTGATGCGCTTCAAACATTGCGTTGCACGACCTCTTTTAAAATCTTTTTTGAGCATAGCTATTGTTTCAGGGACAATTGTAACGCAAAGCATGAGGTAAGCAATTGCCATTAGGTTGTATGATCTGTTACCTAATAAAAAGGCATGGATTCTCAACTCGTCTGGCATATTCATTTTGTATCCTAATATGACATGTTTTAGGTCATGCCGAATAAGGTTGGCCTTAAACGGAATGTTTTGCAAGTTGAGGTATTGATAATAGGTTTTACCTAAACTTCCCTCAGCCATTTGTCCGTATTCTTTAAAAGCATAGTATTGCGGTCTTTTTCGTACCAATATATGCGACAGATTCGTAGCGAATATTGTGATCCATGTAACAATTTTCCAACGCATGTTTAACGGGTTTTGTTGGATATAAAAATCAAATTGTATTGGTTTAATTGCGCCAATAATTGTGCTTCTCGAATATTAATTGATCGCCAGGAAGACAAGAGCTGTTTGTTTTTGAGGTGTTTTTTTGTTGAATCGAATCGTTCAAAAACAATGTGCCAAAAAGGACGTTTTTGGATAATTTGAGGTTCGTTTCTGTGCGTGTCATAATAGGCCATTAAATGGGGATATGCTTCATCATCTAATGAAAGTAAGTAGTCAAAATCAATTTGTTCTGCGGTTAATTCAGTCAAATTATAGGCTACAATCATTTTATCCCAATTGACAAAACCCATTGAAGAAAAACAAATTAAAAAACCAACAGATGTATTGCGAATAAGGAACCATAATGATTTGATTCGGATGATTTTTACAATTGTTAAGACCAATCCCAATGCGGCTAAAAGCAAATAGATGTAAACCCCAATTCTTTTGTAGGTTAATCCCCAATGCGAGATGTATTCGTAATTTTTAACAACAGTAGTTGCAATCATCAATAGGTTGAGACATAGCCACAGCACTGCTAGCCCTTTTATGAATTTATTACCACTAAAATTCAATTGCCCTCGATAAATAAATGTGAGGATAAAAATCACTAAAACAATGGACGTGATCAGCGAATTAACGCCGCCGTGCAACAAGTCAGAGTAACGTAAATCAGCAGCAGGGTTGGGAAGATCGATTAAAACAAATTTAAGGTCAATGAAGTTGTAAAGCAATAACATTACGTTGAGCGTAATCAACAAGCTCATGGCGATTTTCTTTTCATTGCCCACTCCCATAAAACTTTCCACTTTGTCTGTGTAGTCATTAGGAATGTTATTCTTTAATGATTTGTCGAATTCTGTGAGGTCTTTGCTTTCGAGATAAAAGAAAAAACCAAAAAGTGCTATGAACAAAATGCAATAAAAGACAATGAAGGTCCATGAAATCCAATCCAAATTAATGAATTTTGTCCATTCATAAAAAGTCTCATCAGCGCTTTGATAGAGCTTTAGAAAAACAATAGCAATGATTAAAGGAATGGTATAAATAAGAAAGCGGACAACGTTTTTATTCTTATTGGCAGCCTTCTTTTTATCAAATAGATTCCCAATGGATTCAAAAAACTGATAAAAACCACTGAAGAAAGATTGCGCCGTTTGCAGCATGCTTACTGGCAGTGATAATTGTATTTGATGATGCACAGCCGTGTAAAAAAAGAAACTAATCACGTATAACCAAACTGAGAGTTCGCTGTTCATATAGAATACAGCAAAGCCATTTCCAATATAAATTAGGCTGGCTAACCACCATTTTGAAGAACCTAAAAAGGTTGCAGAGTTTTCTCTGTATTGAACAAAGGCAGTTATTGAAACATAGATCAAGGAAATAATCAGGGCATTTAACCCAAAGTATTCTTGGAAAGTAAGGTTGGCAATAATTAGGACCAACGTGGTGTAAAAGAGCATTTTTTTAGGCATGAGAATAGAGTTTGAGTTTTAAAAGCACTTTGAAAAACAAAGTGAATAGGTCAAAAAAAAGGACAGAGATAGTCTTTACAACTTGGCTCGAATAATACCGGCAAGATTTTGTAAGAAAGGGGAGGTAATCAAGTCGTTTCATAATAATTAAAAAGAGTTTAATAATTTTTCTAAGGCATTAATATGCGATTGAAATTCACGCTTACCTAATGCTGTAATCTTATAGCTGGTATTTGTTTTTTTACCGATAAATCGTTTTCTAACGGTGATATATTCGAGTTTTTCAAGTCCGCTAATGTGGCTGGCCAAATTGCCATCCGTTAGGTCTAATTGCTCCTTAAAAGCTTTATAGTCCATCCAATCATTGACCATTAAAATGGACATGATACCAAGGCGCACGCGACTTTCAAAGGCTTTATTTAGTTGGTCGATTCTACCCAAAACTTTTGTTTTCTATCATATTTAAAGTACATAATGGTGCCATACAAAATATGCAATACACCAAATCCAATAACCCATGCCAGGAATGCGTGATCTAAAAAGAAAACCGAAGCAACGCCCAGTGCCATTTGGCACAAAGCTAAATATTTAATATCGACATGCACATATTTTGAGCCGTTCAATAAGGCTAGGCCGTAAATTATTAGGGTAGTTGGAGCTATGAGTATATAGAAGCCGTTATAAAAGAGTCCAGCAATAAATAATCCTCCAAACCCAAGTGGAACCATTAAACTAATGATAAGTCTTAAAGACAGAGGAGTCCATAGCTTTTTATTTTGCCGTTTGGCTTTTAACCAAGTGAATAGAATTCCAAACGAAATTGCCGTAACCAAAATAAGTATCGCTAGCAGCAATAATTGAAAATAGAATTCATTAACTCCTTCTTCAAATCGACCTTGGGCAATATAGAATGGAATTTTCTTTTCGAAAGTCATGATTTGCTGATAAGCAAAATAGGCTCCCACTAAAGCTGTGAGGCCTGCAAAGATTCCTGAAAGTCCACTTAAAGAAAGAAACTTAGAGGAGCTCTCCATCATTTTACGAATCTCTCGAAGGTCTTCTATCGGATTTTTATCAGTCATATTAAAAGTGCTTTGAAAAACAAAGTTAATTTAATTCTTTTATTACACAAGAAAAAAATAACATTTTAACTTTTGTTAACGGGTTGAGGATTTAACATGGATTGATTTAAGTAATTCCAATTCACCGGAGTTCTTATCGGGAAAGACTTGTGCAGGATTACAAATCCAGCACAGCGTCAGCATTTAAAATATTAATTTGGAAAGAGCTTAATCAAGCACTTCAGAAACTGTGGCTCGCCAATTGAGGTAGAATTTTTTAAAAGCCCTCCAGCTTTTTTTGCTATCACCTTTTTGAGCCGTAAAAGCTGCTCTTTGATATTCAATGGCCTGTTCTGGCGTAATGGTAAAAACACGTTTAGCATCACCTTGAATGCCATCAACTACCATCCATTTTTTATTCATGAACAAAAGCGTATGCGCTACATACTCGTCGTTAGTTGGGCTATTTAAATAAACATGTACGTGATTTTCAATTTTGGCCAATTTCATTTGAAATGATTTGTTCATCATTGGGTGGGTCAGCGAAGAACGTGTAAATGGAGTGAATAATGCGCCCATTATTTTAAATGATTCATAAGCGTCAATTTCACCATCTTTTCCGTGGTTCAACATCCGTCCAATATGCGCTTCCGTCAAGAAAACATTATAATCCACAGCCAAGGGGTCAACGCCATCTTTCAGTTCAAAATGGTCGCCTTTATGTATTACTGTAATGGCTTCTTTTGTCTCCTCGATATTTATCCCCAGTGATTCCCACATACCTGTGAAGTAGACTGCGATTTGTTCCTGATCTAATAAGGGTTGCCACGCTTCTTTAATGGACTGTGATTGAGCGAATGTGCTCAATGAAATGATTAAAAGGGTTAAGAACGTTTTCATAGTATAGTTTTTACAAATGTATAGTATATCTGTATAATTGCAAATGACGTAAGTCAATGTTGACGCAGAAAACTATCAGTATAGCTAATTCGAAATTGAGTGATAGCGTTTATCGCATCAGCGTAACGTCACTCATTGCAACAACCATGTCTATATCACAATTCTCTGGTTGTGCACCTCTGCTCAAGGTATAGGCAAATTTTAATTTCATACCGTCACGCATATATTTTTCGTCCAAGTTCATTGGATACATATTTACCGTACTATCCTTGAGCTTTGTTTCAATATAAAGGAGGCAATCTGTTTCTGAAACATGCACAATACCCACAACTCTATAATTTTCAGTCGTCTCTTCAGTCACCGTTTCAATTTCTTGTTCCGTGGCCTCTTTTTCTTGCATAGTTTCTTTTTGATTTCCACATGCTGCAGCTAAAAATAACACACTCAATACGATTATATTTTTCATTTCTAAACGATTTAAAACAAAGAAAAGCCCGGACGATAAATGTCAGGACTTTTCTTCTTAATTTTTTTGACTATTGAACGACTAATTTTGTAATGTTATTTGCCCCGTCTATTGTTACATTTAATAAATAAACGCCTGGTGCTAAATCACCTGTCAAAATAGTTTCACTTGTTCCGTTTGGTTGGTTCGAAGCATAAACTAATTGACCGGATAAATCTCTTAATTCGATTGCCGTTGGAGTTGTAATTCCTTCCCAATTAACAGTAAAGTTTTCATTAGCTGGGTTTGGATAAACACTAATAAATGCAGCTGCATCATTATTGATTCCTGCCGGGCCATCCGCAACTGTTATTACCCCTTGATAAGGTTTATAGTTTTGCTTGGTTGCAGTTACAAGTAAAGGTTGATCGCTTGTTAAAGCTGGAAAAGAAACAGTAGCAACACCACCCATTGCTTTGGCGGTTCCTATTAAAACGCCATCTTGAACAATTGCGACGGTTGCATCCTCAACATCACAGTTAACATTAACTGAAGCTGTTCCCAATGGCACATTATAAAAATGGCTCACTGTCATATTCATTGTTTCTTGATTTCTAAATAGGGTAGAAGGGTCACCAAACATCACCCACGTTTGCATTACCTCACGTGCTGTGCTTGATCCACCATAATCCTCTAACATACTCATTTGTCCATTGTAAAAGATGCCACCTAAGGTTGCTTTTCTGTTACTTACATAAGATTCTGCAATGATGTCAGACATTTCATCCTGAGTTTGCATTGGTGCAGCCCAAGCCATCAAAATAGTTGACCCACAAGCTGCAATTGCACCTGTAGGCGTTCCGCCATCTTTTGCACGAAGCCATACTTCAGAAATACATGTTCCTGATGTAAAAGTTCCGTTATTACATGCTACTGAAATTACAAAGGGATATTTCCCGTTGTTTTTAGCATTGTTAATTTCAGTTGAAGAGTAATTTCCTGTGATACAAATATCTTCAGCACCATGACCAGTATAATTGAAAAGTCCAATACCTTCATCAACTACTGGATTAATAATTGCTGGAGAAGGGTTTCCAGCAGCATCTTCACCACCGTGACTTCCGTCATAGAATTCATGCACTACGGTATAGCCATAATCCATTAATTTTTCACGATTATTTCGAGCATGTTCCCAATCCGGTTCTCCATCATCACCATATCCATCTCCTTCGTCAGATGCCAATCCAATAGCGCGTGTCATCCAATCACCATCCGCTGGCGTTTTTTCATATTCGAGCGTTCTTTCAACCATAGTTTCAATTTCAGAACTGTTGCCTGAAAATCTACCTACAAAAAGCTCGGGATAATAATCACCAGTCATTTGTCCATAATACGAATCGCTCCACAGTTCTTCCCAGCCACTTTCTCCATAAGTATGACATGGCATTTGACCATGGTCGCCAACTAGTATCACAAATACTAAGTCTGGATTGTCATCATAAAAATCTGAAATATATTCCTTAATATCAGTATCACTTGTCCCAACATCTGCTTTAGAAACTAAGGTTGTTTTAATGCCTTTTTGCGTTTTCCAAACTGCGAATGGCTCCATTTCATCCATATAAGAATTGGCAGAAATAATTAACATTTCTCCTTCTTCGTCTCTCGGTGTATATCTACCTAAAGCACTATTTGTATTTAAGTACATGTTTTCATATACTTGCGCAAAGGTTGAAGAATTCTCGGCTCTTAATTCAATTTCATTTATTCCCGTTTCAGATAAATCTGTTTCCAATTTTGCCTGAATATTTTTATAAATCCGTAATGTTTTTGTGACAGGATTATATTGATAAGGATTAACAATAATCGTTACTCCTCTTGTATTTCTTAATACAAATGGTTCTGTAATTGTTGCTAATTCTCCAGGGAAAAAAGCATCCGTACTATAGACGGTTCCAAATGTATAGGCAATGTCAGAAGGGTTGACGTTTCGTTTTAGATTTCCTTTAGAAGGAGCAACTAATACATCTGTATATTCCGTATATCCTTCATGGGAAACAAGCAAATTAACTTGACCATAATGCGAAACAATTACAGATTCGGTAAAGAACGGTATAGCAGGTTCGCCTGCAGTTAAAGTCACAATTTCATGTGATTTGCTAAAGTCGCGATAATTTTCAGATTCAATGGCTGTATAAACGCTGGGTGATACATCTAAAGTTGATTCGGTCAATTCATGGTTGACGGTGATTAATTCTTCAGATGATGAGACCAGTGAAAATTCTTGAGCAAAGCTAAACGAGGTGCCTAACATTGCTGCCAATAAGGCAATATTGGATAATTTCATGTTTTTTGAGATTTACTTGTTGTTTAAATTTACAATAAACAAGGTGATTTCCCCCAAATAAATCGATAAAAAAAAGCATGATTAGAGTAAAGCTAAGTTTACAAGAAATTAATTACGCTGCTCACTACGTGGCTTTTCGTGGAAATAATAGCGGAAGTCTATTGTTAGATAACTACCTCTAATATTCTCAATAGCAACTTGATCTCCTCCTTGGTATTCGTATGCCATGGCAAATGTAACGATCGGTGTAAAAGGTAAGTTATAAGAACTTCCCAGGTAAAAATAACCAGATTTACGAGTTCGAAATTCAAAGCCAATATCTGCTAATAATGCTCCTTGAATTTTTTGCCGATAAGCTCCTTCTTGCGAAAAGTATTCGCCAACGGTAATTGGAATATCAACTTTTACATCCGAAGGGAAATAATTAAAACTTGCGCCCAATGCCGTATTCATAAATAAAGATTCGCCTAAACGAATAAATACAAGCGCCTTAACTGGTATTTCGTAACCAATGAATCCTACTTCACCTTGTTTAAAATAATTAGAATCTTCAACAGCAAAATCAAGATTAAAATTGCGCTGTGTAAAACCTAAGCCCGTTTCAAATGAGATGTTTTTCGTTAAACCTTGGCGTACAACAAAACTAAAGGCATGACCTACTTTTTGTTTAACTGTTGAAGTGAGTTGATTTTGATTAAAATCTTGCTCAAATGAACCAATAAACGTGTTAGGAATAATAGGTTTGTATTGAATACCAAACGTAGTAACACCTTTTTGACCAAATGCAGAACTGGTTAAACACAGGATTAGAATGAGTTGTAAGATATTTTTTACTTTGATCATAACGAATTGTTTTACTCAAATATAATCTAATTGTTTCCCTTCGAACAGAGAAGAAATGACTTAAATCTTAATTATTTTACATCTCTACGGGTGCTGCAAATCTTAACCCTGACTTTTAATATAACCAACAATGGCGAATGCTATAATAGCAAAAACAATAAAGAGAAACAAGTAACGTATAATCCCATTAGGAATTATGTTTTTACGGGTTTCAGCAGAAACCATAAAGTTAGCGTCCTGTGCTTTTCCGAATTCACGTTCCCGAACTGCAAATAAATAGAGGATTGCGTCTTCATGATCTTCTTCGTTCCGCTCAAACCAAATGCTTTTTTCGCTTAGTTTTTTTTCAAATAAATCGGCCTCATGTTTTGTGTTAAAATTAAAAAGGCGATAATCCTTATTGGTAGGATGGTCGATATAATTTACCAAATTTAGTTTCCCTATTCGCTTACCCATTCTGTAAAATATTCTATTGGTTTACGGTGTCCTTTTGGCCATTCAAAATCTACTTTTGGATAACCAACATAAAACAAAGCTAAGCATTTATCCGCTTCATTCAATCCTAAAAAGGTGTTCATGGCTGGTTTGTAAATCACTTTTGGTGTTGACCAAAAAGCGCCTAAGCCCCAAGCTGTACAGGTTAAAGACATGTTTTGAATGGCACAAGCCACTGCTTCAACCTCTTCTAATTCCATAATTCGGCTTTCAGGATCACGTTTAAGTGAAACTGCGATTATAGCACCCGCCATCAATGGGCGGTTTTTCATTTTATTAAACTTTAATTCCTTGAATTCGTCTGTTGGCGTATTCTCCGTATAGTAATTGGAAAGAAATTCAGAAAGGCGATTGCGTCCTTCATCAATAAACACTTTAAAAGTCCACGGTTGGGTTAATCCATGATTCGGTGCCCAAATGGCATTGTTTAATAAAACTTCAACTTGTTCTCTGTGGATTTTTCGGTCTGAAAACTGCTCAGGATAAATCGTACGCCTGTCCTTGATTAAATCACTTATTTCGCTTAAGTTATATTTCATATCTACGCCTATTAATGATGCAAAATTAGGAGTTATTTCGGATAGTTAGATCGAAACGATTACAATAATATTCGCGATTGATTTAATTTTTAATAAACTTTCTTGTTGTAATGGCATTATTAGTTGTTAGTTGAATGATATAAAGTCCGTTTTGAAAAGGTGTTGTATCAATTGTTAATTCTCCTTGCACATTATCGCCTGTTAAAATCATTTTACCTTCTATGTTATAAATAGCATAAGTGAAAAATTCATAGCTTTGAATATGAAGGTTGTCAGAGGTCGGATTTGGATAAATGAGAAATTCGACTGGCTCAATTACCGATTCGATATTTAAAAACGCAGAATTTCCACAAATGACACCATTGTGCATAAGCGTATTGCGAAACCTACTACTGTCGTAATTAGCTATGCCTAGGTCTTCGATATATGAATAGTAGTTTTCATCCAAACTATAACTTAGGTTCGTCCATGTCTTTTTAGGCAATTCAAAATAACCTAAAACTTCTTCATCCTCAATTAATGGACTTGTCCCTCTCGTGTCGCGAAACTCTTTATATCCGCAACTTTCATTATAGGTTAAGGTGAATATCATATCAGTTTCTCCGCCACCATAGTCTTTTTCTGGAATAAGAAGTGGTAGAATAAAATTATCAGATACGGAGTAAGTCTTAGACGATATCGTATCTAGACTATAGGTTGTATAACCAGGATCTTCTTCTGATGTTCCTGAATAATTATGTTTCAAATATACCTCAAGTGAGTATTTAACTGAATCTGGTTCAAAATATGCTTTAGCAAGGATTGTATTACGGCGTGTATTTGTAAACCCGTATCCATTGAAAAACCTTCTAGATATATGATTCACCACATCACCAATTTCGATATCGTTTACATCAGCGTGTGTTGGTTTGGTAATTCCTAACCTGGGATAAAGTTGTCCAACCAAATGGTATTCTTCAGCCTCAAAAGGGCCGTATCCGTATGGAAAAGAATAGAACGGATAGAGCTCAATTAATCCTGAAGCCTTGCCCAGCTTAAACTCTTGCATATTAAAAATAAAACCAGGTTCATCACTATTAATTTCATAGGTTTTAACACTGTCTAAACTGCCCAATATGGTTTCTTCTGTAAGTGAGATTACCGTGGCTTCAACCGTGTTTCCACTTTCAAATATATAGAATGTGAAGGAGTCACCCAAATCTGCTCTTGTGTCAATGGTTATAGTGTCCAAGGCTGAATTAAAGAATAGGTTTATCCCGTCTTCTTGCATAATGATTTTTTCTCCCATCCAACTTGGGTAATTGCGAATATATCCGAAATCAGATGTTCTAGTCGAGCGAAATGGATACATAATTGTGTCTCCATCAATCACCTCAAAGGAAACAATTTGGGAGGCGAGCATATAACCGATAGAGTTCTCTCGAAAGTAATGTACGTCGTCTGATCGGAATGTTTGATAGTCTTGAGCAGAAGTAAAAAATGCCAATAGACAGAGTGACGTGAAAAATAAATAGCGCATACGTTTTGGATTAAGGAATACAAATTATGAACGAAAATGACGCTGAATTATTTTACGGATTTCTAATATTCCTTTAACGCCGCGTAAACTTTATGCACCGGCAAACCCATTACGTTATAATAAGATCCAGCTAAATGCTTAATTCCAACATACCCAATCCATTCTTGAACACCGTAAGAACCAGCTTTGTCAAACGGTTGATAGCGGTGCACATAATATTGAATTTCATCTGCTGACAGCTCTTCAAATTGAACTTCAGTAACGTCGCTAAAAAGCATTTTCTTTTTTCTAGATTGAATGCAAACGCCAGTAACAACGGTGTGCGTATTACCCGACAGTTTTGAAATCATGCTTTTGGCATCATTCACAGATAATGGTTTTTCAAGGATTTCTCCGTTTTGAATTACAATTGTATCTGCCGTAATTATAATGGTCTCTTTGTCCAGCAAGTCATGAAAAGCATCCGCTTTTTTCTCTGCCAAATAGGTAGGGACATCCTCAGCTTTTAAGTCTTGCGGATAGGTTTCATCCACGTCTTTGGTTCTAACTTCAAACTCAACGTTTAAGCCTGAAAGCAATTCATGTCTTCTCGGTGATTGAGAAGCAAGAATGATTCGGTATTTGTCTAAATTATTGAGCATAAAACAAAGCTGAAATGACTCCAAACAACATAGCTGCTTTAATGAAGTTGGAAGAGAGTAAATATGATTTTGGACGATTTTTTGTAAATGTAATGACGAGTGAAATTATAAGCATAATGATTACAAACAAGAGTAGGTATAAAAACAGTGATTTGGTGACCTCCGTTTGGCCCGTGCTGATGAACATTCCGTCAATAACATAGTAGATGAGCGGAACCAATACTAAAAGATATAAGGCACCAATAAATGTTTTCGTTTTCGCAAAACCAAAACGAATCGGAAATGTTTGGCTTTGTAATAAAAGGTCTCCCTTAACATCTGCCATGTCTTTGATTATTTCTCGAATTAAGTTGATGAAAAATGCAAAAGCACAATAAGCAATAATTGCCAATACATTATCCGCAATAAATATTTGATCGTTTAAACCAAATGGGGAATCATTGCCGAAGTTCGAATTCGCTCCATATATAAAAACGTAAAATGGCACAATTGCAGTTAAAAATGCAATGATTAAATTACCGGATAAAAACTTACGTTTATAAATAGCGGAGTAAAAATAGAGGAGGTTTATTGAAATGAATGAGATGCCTAAAATCCACCAATTTTCTAAGCGATATGACAAGAGGAAAGCGATCATAAAACCAATTCCATTGAAAGTCCAGTTTAAGAAAATGGCCCAACGACGCTTGATGTATTTGTCGATAATCACGCGGTCAGGTTTGTTAACGCGATCTGCCTTTTGATCAAAATAATCATTAATAATATTACCGGAGGCAGCAATTAAAACTACAGATATAATTAAGAGGACAAAGTTAAAATCTCCTAATCCAATACGATCTAAAAATGAAAAGTTCAGCAAATCGGCGGGTGTTCCGAATTCTACAAACGTGTATTGCCGATTTAAATGATAGTTTGAAAGTAATCCATAAAACAAACACATGGTCAAAACAATCACCAACAAATTCGATAAGCGAATCAAGCGAAAGAATTGATAAATGATTTGCATGGGCGGTTTTACGTTTGTTTACACAAATATACGTGAAATTGACGGCTTTGTTACTTAGGGGACAATGGTTCAATTGTCAATGAGTAATGTTCAATGTGCAATTATCAATTATCAGATTCCGTTGTTCAAATAATACTTTTGAATTATAGCGATTCATTTCATGTCAAATCATATTGAAAATTGTGCATTTAGCGAAGTAATAAGACTATAGGCTAATCTAACAGCGATCCGATTCAGTCGGAGAGCGATCTATGTACAAATAGCGAAGCGGTCTAGGTACTAAAAAAAACTAACGTTTAATCTCATACATAGTTCTACGATTCAACTGATGCATGGCGCGTTGTTCGCCTGACGGAAGGCCATTGATATACGCCTCAGTTAATTCAGTAGCGGTGCCATTTACATCAACGGTGTTTGGTTTTGTTTCACCGTAACCTATTGCCGTTAATCGATCTGCACTAATGCCCTTGTTTACTAAATATTTCATTACAGACTTGGCACGATTGTCTGACAATGTTAAGTTGCGTTTATCATCACCCTGTGCATCTGTATGTCCTTGTAATTCAATTTTAAGTGTAGGATTATTAGCCATGAAAGCGGCAAAATCATCCAGTACTGGGTATGATTCTTTTCGTATCGTATAAGAGTCCAAATCAAAGAAGACATTATCCAAGGTAACCGGATCAGTTGTATGAATTGGTTTTAATGGCACATCTTGGTGATAAGGATCAGTTGAATTTTCTGGTACAGTTAAGTTAAACTCAATTGAATAGGGGAGGTATTGATCTTTGTTGACCAATAACGCATAGCGTTTGTCAATTGGTAATGTCACCAAAAAGGATCCGTTTTGGCGGTCAGAATAAGAGCGAATAACCTCCGTATTGGTTTCCATGTCCATTAATATGAACTCAGCTTCTAGTTTTTTGTTTGTTTTTTCATCAAAAACAGTTCCCGTCATATAAATAGTTCGGGTTGGGCGAATATTTTCTGGCATATCAAAAGAATAGAGATCCAATTGACCTAATCCGCCATCTCTATCAGAAGCGAAAACAGCAACTTCTCCATTTGAATAAACTAATAAAGAATGTTCGTTGTCAGCCGTGTTTATTGGATAACCTAAGTTTTTAGGATCACTCCAAGAACCGTCTGGTTGAAGGCTGGTCATGTATAAATCAGTTCCACCCATCCCCACGTGACCGTTTGATGCAAAATACAATGTTCTGCCATCTGGATGAATTAAAACAGATGATTCAGAATAGGGCGTATTAATATTTGCTGGCAATTTCTCAGGTAATCCCCAAGTGTCATCTGATTGTCTTTTTGAAACATAGATATCTCCATTTCTTTGGTTCTTTTTCCCTGTGGCTTTTATACTTCCACGAATAAAATACAAAGTCATTCCATCAGAAGATAATGAAGGTTGTGTTTCCCAGTTTTTAGAATTAACCGCCCCAGGTAAATTAATTGGGTCTAACCATTTATCCCCAATTTTTTCAGTGACAAATAAATCACAACTCCCGTATCCACGTCTTCCTTCACCATAACCGTAGCGCGGATCGCTACAACCCACAAAAATTAATGTTCTACCGTCAGGTGCAAAAGTTGGCGCCCCTTCATTATTATAGGTGTTAATATTTGGTGGCATAGGTTGACCAGTAGTCCAATAACCGTCTTTGTCCGTACTAATAAAAAAGTCTTCTTGTTGGTAACCATTGTTAGGGTTGGTCACTCTGCGCGTATATAAAAGTTGTTTTTGATCTACTGTTAAAGTGGGGAAATATTCAGGGTCTTCTGAATTTACACCGGCACCAACATTTTTGGGATTAAATGGAAGTGGATTTTCAATTGCTTTGATTGCAAATTCGCAATTCATAATCAACCACTCTGTTTCGACAAGTAAATCTGGATTGGCTTTTTTATAGGTCATGAATTTTTTTCCATGTTCCAAAGCAGCAGCATATTCGCCAACACTCCATTCTAATAATGCCAAATCATAATATTCATAGCCACTTGCGGTCATGCTGGGGTTAATCGCAATTGCTTTGCGATAAGCATCTAAGGCCACATCATTCATTCCTGCTTTAGCGGCATAATCTCCTTTTATCATGTAAGCATCTACAAAATTGGGATCTTTAGCAATGGCCTTATCAAAATAGTAAATAGCCTCTTTGTAAAAAAATCTGCCCGTTTCATGATCGTAACCACGGCCAACTTCAATTCCTTGTTCAACTAGTTTGATTGCTTTTTTACTTTTGGTGCTCCATTGCCCAGGTTGCGCAAGCGTGCATGCAGTAAAAAGCAGTAAGAGTACTAAAAGGGAATAATTTTTCATGCTAGTTTTATTTTAAGGAATATTTAAAAACTTGTGTGTTTGTAAAGAAATATTCCAGTCTGTGTTCAGTTTAACGTAATCTATTATCAAAGGTAACATCTGCTCACTTTTGTCCCATTCGGTTTGTAAGTAGAGTTTACAATCTGCTTTGACTTTTTCTTTTAACTCGGCGGCCCATATAAAGTCGCTTTTGTTGAAAATAATCATTTTTAATTCATCCGCTTTGCTATAATTTTCTTCTAGCGGAAATTTAAATTTCTTTGGAGACAAACAAATCCAGTCAATATCACCGGTAATTGGATAAGCTCCTGACGTTTCTATGGCAATTTCCATTCCAATTTCCTTTAATGCGCCTGTAAGATCTGTTAAATCATACATTGTTGGCTCACCACCAGTGATAACTACAAAATCTGTTTTACTAGCTTTTACGTTGGCAACAATATCAGAAATGGTTGTTTTTGGATGGGCATTTTCGTCCCAACTCTCTTTTACATCACACCAAACGCAACCTACATCACATCCTGCTGTACGAATAAAATAGGCAGCACGTCCGGAATGATACCCTTCTCCTTGAATGGTATAAAATGCTTCCATTAAAGGAATTTTACTGTTCATCTTCTGCTTTTATATTATTGAGATCGTTAATATCAAATTCAATGACACCGTCGTCATTCGGTGCAAAAATTTTAGTGAATTGATGATTCCATTTCATGTCTGATGTAATAAATGATCGCTTGGTATGCACATGTTGACTAAACGTTTCATCAAAACCTTTGATTAATACCAAAAATTCAGGATTGGCTTTGCAAATTTCTGCTTTATCTTTTCCCCAAAAAGGACTTTCTTCATCAATTTTATGGACCAATGTCCACGTAAAAGGCAATAATTCAATGCGATCAATTTCTAAAGGCAATTGGAAATAGCGCTTTTCAATTACCCCATTCGGCAAGGCCTTGTCCATTGTTAAAATCATTTTAGCGGTGACTTCTAATAGCACATTATCGCGTTCATTCGCCAATTTAATCTTAATACTTTTTCCGTCAAGATAGTTCGAGAAGAGGACATGGTCACTGAACATGATTTTGGAGTTCGGTCTTGAAAATCTTCCATAAGCTAAACCTGTGGCCAATGAAAAGGACAAGAATCCAATAAAAGCTTCAACCGTTGCAACAGTCTGTGTTGGAATTCCTCTAGGTGCCAGGGTTCCATAGCCAACAGTTGTAAATGTTTGAATGGAAAAGAAAAAGGTTTGCACAAATGCTGGGGGTCCGTCTGGTCTGATGCCCATAATGTTTTCGCACCCTATCATGAAGTATAAGAGTGTGAATACCAAATTCATTCCGATATAACCAGCGAATAATAGTCCGAAAAACTGAAACCAAGAAATTTCGATCATGAACTTGAAAATGTCACGAAATCCTCTTTTTCCACCCTTTTTTATAACATTATACGAACCATCTCGATTAATGACACGTTTAGTTGGACGTTTGAATTCGGTTCCAGTTCCAGGATCTTGTATTTCGTTCCCCATTTTTGGACTAATGTGTTTTTGTCATGGTCTCAGGTATGCAAATAATGAAATCTGCAATCCCTTTATTGCCACTCTCTAGTTTGTTGATGTCTTTTTGTTCAACAGTAGATAAGGTTAAAATTTCAGATTGGTCCACTTGCTTTTTCAGATAATGGACAATTCCTTGATAATTGTCTGAATGGTAAGCCCCGTTATAATGCAAGAAAACAGATTTGTTATCGGTGTTTTGCTGAATGAAATAAGCCATAGTAGCATCTTTAATTGCTTGAGATGTGGCCATGTTTATGCCACCGTGTCCATCCATGCTGCTCATTAATTCCTTATAGCAGGTTACAGTAGAATCAAACGTGAATTTATCTAAAGGAACGATATACGATTTTGCTAAATCTGACAAATCATTTAAAGATTGAACGCCTTTTTTATAAACCATGTTTGCATAGCGTCGTGGAATATTTGTAGCAATGAACGTTAGGCTATGTTCTTTGGCATATTCAACAAGCGGCTTATAATCGGTATTATAATTCGGCCACAAACGTACTTCATTTTGAAAATTCTTTGATGAAATTAGACCATTTAAATATTCATCCAAAATAAACTGATTGTCTGATTCAAACATTTCAGCACCCAAAACCAACCTCTTTTTATGCACTGCATGCATTTCTTTTGTTAGTTCAAATTGCAACCAATGGCTGATGGGGTTATTATGGTATTCTCCAAAAAATATATACTTTTTTGTTGCGCCTTGTTTCACAACTTTTTTAAAATCAACAGCGTTGCCATTCTTGGTGTAAATTTGAAAAGCTTTCGTATCGCCACTATAGGCAGTGACTGAAACAGAAAGAAAAGAGAGTATAAGAATTAGAATTGTTTTCATAATCATTTATTTAGTGCTGAAAAGCGTTAGTTGTTCAATAAGTTTGCTTGTTTTGTAAAATTAGCACTTTTAAATCAAATGGAGCTTCAAAGTAGTCCTAAGAGGTGTAAAATTCTACCATTCGAAAAGGACAGGTAAATAACAGTTGGAAAAATAATCCAAACTGCAATTAGTCGGCCAACGGCAAAATTAATTGTTGGGCGTTTAAATTTTAAAAGAAGTATAGGCAGGAGCAGGAAAATTTGAAAGAAAGGAAAGATATAATAGACCGATCCATAGGCATAAAACTCACTTGAATTATAATTAGCGAAAAGTTGAGAACGAACCGTACGATTTGAAGGCCAGGAATTATTATTAACGTCTATTGCTTCATCAAGTACGCTTACGGATTTTAGATCTTTAAAAAACAAACCATAATTCATTTGAACGGGCGGGAAGTCGTCGCTCCAATATTCTGAGTCTAAAACTTGAAAAAGTTCACCTTCAAATTCAATTGTTTTAGGTAAGAAACTATATGTGGCAAAATCTGAAACGGCTCTTTTTTTTCCTGTAATATAATAATCGACTGTTAGTAAGGCGCTAAAAATAAGTGCATAAAATGCCAGTCCTCTAAAAGTATTCCAGCGCCAACCAGTTGTTATTTTTTTATAATATTTAGCATCCTTCTCCTTTTCAGAATTCTGCATTTTTTGATACCGATCTTTTGCCTGACGAATTTTATCTTGCCGTGCTTGCTCAGCTGATTTGCCTGTTACTTTCGGTCCTGCTTTGCTTTGTTGTCCCGTTAAAATTTCATAAGCTTCTGTAATTTTAATAAACTTACTTTGGGCATCTTCTGACGGATTTTTGTCCGGATGATATTGCATAGCCTGTTTGCGATAGGCTTTTTTTATCGTGGCTTTATCCTTTGTTGGAGCAATGCCTAAAATGCGGTAATATCTATTGAGTTGGCTCAAATTTATGCTACATAAGCGCCAATCGGTTCTATTAATATTGAAATTACTCCGCTAAAGGCAGAAATTGGTCTTAGTACCAGTTTTATTAGTGATTTTGATCGGCTAAAGTAAAAATACAAAAACTAGAAATAGTAACAGGTTGACTTGCTACTAAATCCAAAAATGAAATTCCAAGATCTTAAAAGATCAGCGAATAAAGTAATACTAAGCTCCCCGGAAAAATTAATATGAAGCATGCCATTTGGGCAAAGTTGAACCAAGGTTTCTGTCTTTTAAATAATAAAACTAAAAGTGGGATAAATAGCAATACCTGCGTGAGCGGAAACCAATCGTAAATTGAGATTCGTTTTGATGCGTACATGCGTGTGCGTTCCAACGGCGTAACTGTATCTTCATATTCTCTAATGAAGCTTAAGTATTTGTAATCTCTAAAAATAAAAGATTCAGTGACTTCAAATGTGTTTAGTAGCTTTCCCTGTAAATTTTGAAAATGAACCATGAATAAGTCATTTTCATTAACCCAAACAGATTGATAGTCCATTGCACCAAGTGAACGATCAAATCTAAACTCTCCTTCCCGCAGTTTAACAGTTTTTCCATCTACAAATGTATCGATAGTAGTCAGCAAAGCTAATAGAACGCAGAAAAAGGTGAAGAAGGTAAAAATCTTCCACCGTGTTCCTGAAGTAATTTTTTTAAAATACTCCTGTTCTTTAACAGCCTCAAATTCTTTTGCTTTTTTAATTTGTTCGGCTGCGCGTTTTAAATGCTCTTGTCTACTTTGATTCATATGTGATTTTGGTTATTGCTAATATTTTTAGTAAAATAGTAATAAAAAACGAATTAATCAAGATTGGATTAAAGTTTTTGTATTGGATTTCTGTAAACCAATTTAATTTTTTTTATAATAAATCAATTCTAAATGCATAAAAAAACCGTCAGCCTTAGGCTGACGGTTCGTACAATAAATAGGAAGATTTTTAAATTATTTTACGGCTTCAACAACAGCTTTAAACGCTTCAGGATGATTCATTGCTAAATCAGCTAAAACTTTTCTGTTCAATTGAAGACCTTTCGCATGTACTTGTCCCATGAATTGAGAGTAACTCATTCCGTGTAAACGTGCACCTGCGTTAATTCTTGCAATCCAAAGTGCTCTAAATGTTCTTTTCTTTTGTTTACGACCTTCGTAAGCGTAAGATAACCCTTTTTCAACTGCATTTTTTGCAACTGTCCAAACGTTTTTTCTTCTACCAAAGTATCCTTTGGCAAGTTTCATTGTTTTTTTTCTTCGGGTCCTTGCGGCTACCGCATTTTTAGCTCTAGGCATAATTTTAAAATTTTTTAGTGTTTAGTGTCTCAACTTAATGGGCTCTTAGTGACTAAACACCGGGTAAATAATTTAACCATCTATTCACACAAGGTGAATTAGATACATAATTGTGTTTTAATATTTGCAACATCAGACTTGTGGACTAATCCAGCTTTAGTCAATCTTGCTTTTCTTTTCTTTGACTTTTTAGTCAAAATGTGACTTTTGAAAGCGTGCTTTCTTTTAATCTTCCCAGTACCAGTAACTTTAAATCGTTTCTTGGCACTAGCCTTTGTTTTCATTTTAGGCATCTTCTTCTTTTTTTATCATCCGCCTCAGGCGGATGGGTACTCCTATTTATTGTATTATTTTTTCTTCGGATTGATCATCATGATCATCTTCTTTCCTTCAAGTTTCGGCATTTGCTCTAACGAACCATATTCTTCCAATTCCTGTGCGAATTTCAATAACAAAATTTCCCCTCTGTCTTTAAAGACAATCGTACGTCCTTTAAAAAATACATAAGCTTTCACTTTAGCACCTTCTTTTAAAAACGTCTTCGCGTGGTTTAATTTAAAGTTAAAATCGTGTTCCTCAGTATTAGGACCCATACGAATTTCTTTAACCACAACTTTGGTTTGTTTCGATTTTAATTCTTTTGAACGTTTTTTCTGTTCAAATAGGAATTTTTTGTAGTCAATTATTTTAGCAACCGGGGGATTAGCATTTGGTGAAATTTCCACTAAATCTAAGTCGGCCGCCTGAGCTCTCGCAATTGCGTCGCGAACAGACAATAATTCTGCTCCCTCTTCACTAACAAGTCGTACTTCTCTTGCTGTGATTTTCTCATTAATTTTATATGGCTCTTCGCGCCTTCTAAAATTTCTTCGGTTGTTATTTCTTCTTTTAATTGCTATGGCTATGTCCTCCCGTTAGTTTTGTTAATACTTAATTTAATTCTTTGTCTATTTCGTCGTTTATAAACGATACAAAATCGCTTAATGACATTGTTCCAGTATCTCCGTCTCCTTGTTTCCGCACAGCAACTATGTTGTTGGCTTCTTCTTCAGATCCTACGATAAGCATAAAAGGGATTTTGTTTAATTCATTGTCCCTTATTTTTTTACCGACTTTCTCGTTTCTGTCATCAACGAATCCGCGAATATCGGAATTATTTAATGAATTCAATACTTTTTTCGCGTAATCGTTGTGTTTTTCGCTTATTGGGAGTATCGCTACCTGCTCAGTCGTTAACCAAAGCGGAAACTTTCCACCACAATGTTCAATCAATACAGCTACGAATCTTTCCATAGAACCGAATGGTGCACGGTGAATCATAACGGGGCGGTGTTTTTCATTATCCGCTCCTGTATATTCCAATTCAAATCGCTCAGGTAAATTATAATCCACTTGGATTGTTCCCAATTGCCACTCCCTATTTAAGGCGTCACGCACCATAAAGTCAAGCTTTGGACCATAGAATGCAGCTTCGCCATATTCTATAACAGAGTCAAGACCTTTTTCTGTAGTTGCTTCTATAATTGCGCGTTCGGCTTTTTCCCAGTTCTCATCAGTTCCAATGTATTTGTCTGGATCGTTTGGATCACGCAATGAAACCTGTGCTCTAAAATTTTCAAATTTTAATGTTTTGAAAATATAAAGTACGAGATCAATTACATTTTTAAATTCTTCTTTTACTTGCTCAGGTGTACAAAATAAATGCGCATCATCCTGTGTGAAAGCGCGTACACGAGTTAAACCGTGTAATTCTCCACTTTGTTCATATCTATATACGGTACCAAATTCAGCAAAGCGTTTAGGTAATTCTTTATATGAATATGGTTTATGATTGTAGATTTCACAGTGATGTGGACAGTTCATTGGTTTTAATAAATACTCCTCATCCATTTTAGGAGTTTTAATAGGTTGAAAACTATCTTCTCCATATTTTTCATAATGACCAGAAGTAACATAGAGTTCCTTTTGACCAATATGAGGAGTAATCACCATTTCGTATCCAGCTTTCTTTTGAGCTTTCTTTAGAAAGCTTTCTAATCGTTCGCGTAGCGCAGCTCCTTTCGGGAGCC
>WTCE01000140.1 GCA_013138735.1 Crocinitomix sp.
CGATTCCTATTTCCTCAGAACTAGCCAAGATGGTTAACTTTTCCGCTAGACTCCATTTCTTATATTTCATATCTCAAAGGTATTATTTGAAATTTAAAATATCACTCCGAGCTTATAGGGGGCTAAAGTATGCTGGGTTGGGGTGAAAAAGAGGATGTTGAAGTCGTTATTAAAATGATTTTAGTTGAATAAAATCCTTTACCAAGATCTGTTCATATTTCAATGTTGTAGGCATTTTAAAAACAACATCTCGGCTTAAAACAAATTTAAAAGATTACAACAAAACGATCGTTCTCTTGTGATTGTCTGCTTTAATCCCAATAAATCGTAGACATTTTATAGACAACCTTTAAATTTTATACATCCTTGACATCTTACTTTTACGATCTAACGTATATTGAAAAAGCGCTGGTTTTATCCTATTAATACCCAATTGAAATCGGATTTCACCCTTAACCCAATATATAGTATGGCTTCGTACTTAGAGAAAAAAGAAAATCAATCCGTTTCAACTGGCACCAATTTGAAACGCAATAATGGAAGGTCTTCAATACGGTTGGTAGATAATCGACCAGAGGCAGTTGTGCAAAGGAAACTGAAAGAGGTGATTAGTTCGACTTCCACACCTATTCAATTCTTACGCAGTCGAACAGAATTTAGACAGAATACAACCAATATGTTCGGTCTTAGAGGTTCTGACGGAAATCTTCATACTGTAGATAATCTGCTAACTGCCCACGCCGAGCTTCTGCAAAATGAACCAAGCGCGGTTGCCCCCGTTCATGCACATCAGATGTTTTCAGATAGAAGACTAGCAAGCCTTCATGGCATTCAACAGCATCTGCACACTTGGCTTAATTTAAAAAGGGACGAACCAGACAACAAATATCGAGCTGGCGTGAATGAACTTCTAGATGAAGTTCAGACAGAACATAGAGAGCAAATTACTAACGTAGATCAACAAAATTTGAGACTCCATATGCCCGACCAAGAACACCTCAGCCATGCTGAGCGCACACAAGCCCAAAATGATTGGAATACGATACGGAATGGAACAGGTAACGTGACAATTCATGACTCAGCTATCGAGCAACGCGGAACAGGAGATGAATATAGACCTGCAAATTTCCGAAACGAAGCGCTAGCAATGCACGCTAGATTATTGGGGAATAATACTGGCCGCAATCTTATCCATTCGGTTCTTCAAGGAGGCCATAATGTTGATGTTCTACCACAATATCGTTCTGATGACATGGGTATGATGCCCGAAGGTGGAGCTTCTGCTGCTGCAGTTGATGAAGTTAACGCAAGGGCTACTAATCACGCCGACCATGTAACATTGGGAACTGGAAGTGGCAGTGTAATTCGAGTAGAGGCCGGTATGCGTGATAGTCAGCACGAAATGAATAATGCAGGGCGTACTACAGCCAACCCGAGCCATATCATCTTTGGACATGAGCTTGTTCATGCTGTGCATAACCAAAGAGGTCGCAATTTGCGTAACATTCCTAATCCAGATATTGATATGCATCAATGGACGAACCTTGAGGAGCACCAGACAATTACTGGACAAGGGCTTAGCGAAAATACACTTCGTGATGAAGAAAATTTGACTATAAGAAGTTCGCACAATTAAGTGGATTGATATGATTGCCGAATGATTAAGGCGGATGAGGTTTAGAAGTAATAAGGGATTTATCTCAAACGAAAGTTCGTATAGATTAATTTTGTTCGTCAAATTTTAAATTTGACGGCTAAAAAGGAATTATCGCAAAATTAAAGGTTCTGCTCTGCTTAAATTCGAAATTCAGCATCTTTTAATACAGAAGATCAGCATTCATTCAATTTTCATAGAAAAAGCATCCTGCTTGATTAAAACCATAAATTGAAGAATGAGCAACATAATTGTTCCTATTGTTATCACAGAATAGGCTTCAAGCACATCTGAAAAGTAATTCCCAACGACCAATTCCGTTGAAAAAACAGTTAGTAAAATTGAGCCAAAAAATAAAACTTTCATTCTAACCAATGCGCCTGGCTTAACTGTTGGCTTATTCTTGAACAAGACCAAAAACATCAGAAAATAAGGAACCCATAAAAAGATGAAATAGGCCTTCCAGGAGATGGGCGTTAAAATTGGAACGACGGTAAACACAATAGAATACTCCATTATGGCTTGGAAACTAGAAGGATTCTTCAGCTTCTTTCGAAACAAAACCACAGGTAACAATCCAATCATAACAATCACTCCATAAACCATTGACCTAACCTTTAAAGGATCAAGACTCATGAAATTCACATATAAACCTTGCTCAGGATCTTCTGTGGTTAAGTACCTAAAGAACATAGCGAAAATTGATTGATTTCTATGAATCGCTGTGTAAGCTTGCTCGGTCCCAATACTAAGCCAGTGGTGATAATTGGCAATCGCCCCCTCATAACCATACACGCCAAATGAGATCAAATTTAGTCCTACCAGCGCCAAGAAAGTCCAAGTAACTATTCGATATTCTCGCTTGAAAATAAAGTAGAACAGAAAAAACACCGTATAGACCTTGAGCGATATTGTTAATCCCAATAATAATCCAGCCCAGGCATACTTTTTATGTATAAATAAGTAAATGGTGAATAGTGAGCAAAAAAGCATGTATATGTTTATTTGCACGTTTGCCATATTGTCTAAAATATAGCGCAGCATAATTACCAGTGGTACTAATACAATTGGGTTTCTCAAAAGCGACGCAGTTCGCTTACGCATCAACTGAATGGTTTCGTTGGTACAAATACTCACAGTCAATTGAATGCTGCCAAGCATAGCCAATAAACTGCCTAAATTCCATAAAAAGCGCGTCATAAAAACACTTACCCCATCAAACCAGGCTAGTATTACGCTAAATACGGAAAATAAGGGCGGCCATGTATTTAAATGATCCGCATAAATATCTGTTTGATTCAGCACAGCATTTCCAGCGCGCACATAACCGTCAAAATCTGATGGTCGCAGCGAATCTCTAACAATCTCATAGATTAATGCTAGCGTAAAAATCAACAATACTGAATTGATGATTTGCCGTTTTCTGGTTTCTTTTTTTGTTTTATCGTCCAATTTATTCTCTTGTTTCTTAATTCTCAGGTGAGAAAATTCCGCTTTTTTAGACAAACTTAAAAACAAGTTGATTGAAATTCATTTTTATGGTAAGAATTTTGCTGTGAATTATGCACAATTCAAAAATCACCAAGTAAAACATCTGAAATTTATCCGCATACTTCATTCAAGAGCATTCAAAATATGCAAAGTCCTTTTGATTCTTTATTTTAGAGGTAAAATCCGTCAATTGACCAGTAAAAGAGTAAAGACTTTGCTCACTATTAGCAATATTAGCGGTAATTAAAGATAAAAATAGGACCTATGAAATGGTATGATATATTTTCAAATTTTTACGACTCCTCATTAGAGAAATTATATTCTGAAAGCAGAAAGAGAGCTATAGAATTATTAGATTTAAAATCTGGACAAACCCTGATTGACATTGCCTGCGGAACAGGAGCCAATTTTAAGCATATTAAGGCTACAAATACCGATTTAGAAGTATTTGGTACAGATTTTTCTGAAGGCATGCTAAGAAAAGGGCAAGCTAATATTGACAACAATAATTGGAAGAATACTACATTGTTTCAGGCAGATGCCAGAGAATTAACACCTTCTTTTGTTAAAGAGCAAATAAACAAAGACCCCAATTTTGATAGAATTATATGTGTTTTAGGACTCTCTGTTATTCCAGATTGGGAGCAAGTTTTGGATAAAATGCTTGACCTACTAACAGAAAATGGAAAAATAGTGATTGTTGATGTTTTTGCAGAAAAAAGAAATTTCAATACTTGGTTAGTTGAGAAGTTTGCAAAGGCAGATTTGAATCGTGAAATTTGGCAGACGCTTGAAAAGAAGACAAGCAATTTCCATTACGAATACTTACCCGTAAAAGAGCGTAAAGTTGGAGGGAAATTATTTGTGGCTGTTGGAATGAAAAAATAAACCCGCTAATGCCGTGTTTAGCAAATAGAACCTTCAATGGTTTCCGAAGGCATTGTGCTTTCAGAGATATCTCCAAATTTTTAATTTGGGTTTAAAAATGAATCTGTTAAAAACAACTACAAAACATTAGCATGAACTTTGACCTAAATAAATCGATAGAACTACTAGAGAGAACTCCAGAAATATATGCGGTACTCTTCAATAATTCTAAGCAAAACTGGGATAAAGTAAATGAGGGGAAAAATACTTGGAGCGGATATAATATAATTGGACATCTAATACACGGAGAAAAAACAGATTGGATTCCAAGAGCTGAAATTATTTTAGGTGATAAAGAAAATAATATTTTTGTGGCTTATGACAGGTTTGCCCAAGAAAAACTGTATGCATCACAAACAACAGAGGCGTTATTAAACGAATTTAGAACACTTAGAATTAAAAATATTGAGAAATTAAAATCGTGGAATCTATCTGAAAATGATTTGGATAAAAAAGGAATCCATCCTGACTTAGGAACTGTAACGCTGAGACAATTAATTTCAACCTGGACTATTCACGATATGGCACACTTAAATCAAATATCGCGTGTAATTGTTAAGCATTATGCTGAAGATGTTGGCCCTTGGAAAAATTATACAAGATTACTAAATGAATAAACGGCATTTTTTTCAATCAAACCTAAGTTAGGATCAAGTCTAAAAGTTGGGGAGGAATTTAACTAAAAATGATTTTCTTTGGAAAAAAGAATAAGTTTTGGACGGATATTTAGACCTCATAAAAATGATTTTACCCGAGATTTTGGTAGAACATTTTGATCTCGTAGAATCAAAAAAAGTTGGAGAAAAACTCAACCTATATTTCGAAGAAAAGAGTGTAGTTCCCCAAGAATTTAAAACAAGGCAATTGATTTCAAAAGGCTTCCATAAGTCTATCACGGTTCAGGACTTCCCGCTCAAAGGTATGTTTGTGTTTTTCCATATTAAACGCAGAAGGTGGACGGATAAAGAATCTGGAGATATTGTTCAGAGGGATTGGAACTTAGTGGCGAACGGGACTCGAATGACAAAGGAGTTTGCCGCTTTTTTAAAATCAATTAATCAATACTAAATCAATCGATTGTAGGACTATAGGTTCATTTTTTGGTGTTAACGGGAAGAAGCTACAACGTCAATACAAAGACTATTTGAGTGACTTTAAAGAATGGGATCAACTGGATCATGCACAGGATTGGCTGATCTTCCCAGAGAACATGGGCAGGAGATTATCCATTGACGAAGTAGCTCTATCCCAAGGCGAACTCTATACAGTTCTTACAAATAAAAAAGCAAAAGGTAGAGCAGGTTCAATTGTAGCTGTAATTGCAGGAACCAAAGCTGATACTGTTATCGCTCATTTAAAGAAAATCCCCCTAGACAAACGCAGAAAGGTTCAAGAAATCACCTTAGATATGGCTCCAAACATGAAGCTAATCGCTAGAACATGCTTTACTAGAGCGACTCAAGTCATTGATAGGTTCCACGTTCAAAAACTAGCCATAGAAGCCTTACAGGAGATCAGAATTAAATACAGATGGGAAGCAATAGATCAAGAGAACGAAGCTATTTTAAAAGCCAGAGTGAACAAAGAAGACTATCATCCAAAACTCTTGTTAACAGGTGAAACGCACAAACAAATCTTAGCCAGAAGTCGATACTTACTGTATAAAAGTCCTGAAAAATGGACGTTAAAGCAAAACATCAGGGCTCAAGTTTTATTCAAAGAATACCCAGACCTAAAGAAAGCATATTGGTTATCTCAAGAGCTGCGTCAAGTGTTTCGGGATAACACGAAGAAAAATGTTGCCATTTTGAAATTAGCTCATTGGTACGAGAAAGTTGAACAATCTGGATTTAAAAGTTTTGCCACAATTATGAATACGGTAAAAATTAATTATGATGGTATCCTGAATTACTTTGAAAATAGAAGTACAAATGCTTCAGCTGAATCTTTCAATGCAAAAATTAAAGCATTCAGATCTCAATTTAGAGGTGTCAGAAACGTTGCCTTCTTTTTATTCAGATTGACTAAAATTTATGCCTAGTCCCCAACAATTGGTCTTGATCCCTAAGTTACCGCCCCCTATCCTAAGAAGGGGATAAGTTGAATATTTCTTTAACTTTCCCACCGAGGAGATTTGTTTGGAGCGGATGAGGGGGGTAGGAAGTTAGAAAATTGTAATTAGTTCAATCCTTATGATCTGTTTTACATAATGCAGGTTATAAATCCCAAAACATTTATAACAACATTATGCAAAACAGCCCACACTCCATCACACTTGTAGTAAATCAATCTGAGATTGACGCTTTCAGTCGTCAAGCGGACGGCCTAAGCTAGTATTTTGCCAAAGCAATAGCTTTGCCCAAAATAATAGCGTAAACATTTTAAACGTGTCCATTTTGGGCAGGAACTGAACAAAATCGACAATTTTTGACTGTGGCGTTAGCCGCAGTTAAAAAATGTCTTAGGATCGCGCAACGCCGAATGAGTTGCAAATAATCCAGCATCTACAAACAAAAAAACCACTAAGTGGCTTTTTTAGTTTTTTGAGCTGCATAAGCCTTTTTTAAACGCCTAACTTTTTGAACTTGATCTTTTGTAAGTTCAAAATAAACGGGGCCATTTTTGGTATTGACATGGCAAGTAATTGTTTGCTTTTTTGGTGTTTGAATGTTTGGTTTCATGTTTTTTTTGCTTTTTCATCTGCATATTTTAAGTGAGAAGGGCAAGGGAGACGAACGCAGAGAGGAATTTATATACCCTTGAGCGTCTCAATTAAAATGTGCTACCCTTGCAAAAAAAAATGTGAAGACAAGCAGAGTAAGAAAGCTTACATTTACTATTCAAAACCCTGTGATAGTAAATTTAATTAGCCACAAGTCAACAGATAGTAATTCCACATTTGTCTAACCGAAAAATCAAAAGGCGATAGCCTTAAATCAAACCCCGTCAAATCGTGATTTTTTAATCCGTTTTCAAGGGAATTAGCCCTAATCTTTTTAAATCAAAGCCCAAGGGGATTAATTCTTTTCTTTTTAGTGCCGTATTTCAGGCACGCGTAGCCTTTTAAGTGGAGCAAAAGCAACAGCATTTTGCGCAACGGCGAGAGTGAGGTTTTGCCAAAGAGCGGGAACGGTTCTTAACCGTGTAGCTATTTGTGATGCGAAGCATTTGGGGATTTTAAGAGTAGGAAAGTGTCAGGACTTCGCGTCGGCAAGCGCACCAACAAAACCGAGCTAGCGGCGAGCAAAACACTTGGAGCGTTTTATTTTTTGGGTTGGAGGTGTTTTTAATTTTTTGCATCTGCGAAAAATTAAAAATCTAGTGAGTGGGAAAGAAAAATAAATTAAGCTACTACTGAGGAGGGCGAAGGGAAGGCAATTAAAAAACTAAAAACCAACCCCGCAGGGGATTGGCTTTTTTGATTTTTTAATTTTCAGCGGGGCCCGACGAAGACCTTTTGGGGTCAACGCGAGTTGGTACTGTTACTCGCTAACATCTTAGTTTGAGAGTTTAAACTCAACTAGTAACTTCTCAAATACCTTCAAGGAATTAGCTGAAGAAGAAGAATAAAAATTGATAATCCTAACCCAATCATACCCTCCAACTATATCATATCTTTGTTTAACGAACTTTGTAAACAATTCGAAATTTTTCAAATCCGAATCTTCTATTTTATATGCTGCAGTAGCAACTCTAAAACCATTAATGAACTGCCCTAGCGATTTCACTGACTCAATGCTATACAACTCAGGAACACTCAACACATGCTCTAGTAAGTTATAAAATGGTTTTATTTCTATACTTTCAATCATAATATTTTATTCAAACAGATCAAACGCAGCTTCATTTGAATACTGCATAAATTTTTCTGTCTCAGCATTATACATATAAATTTTGAGGTTTTTAATATATTCACTTTTTAACACCCCTTCAGGGTTCAAATTATCATAAATCATTTTGACACCATCTTGTTCAACTTCAACAATAGCGTGAATAAAATAATCTGTCACTTTTTCTCCTTTATAAATAATACCAGTTGCTATATTAGAGGAAAATGTCTTTTTCACCATTTTCCCGCCATTTTTCAACACATGCTTAGCGTGAACTTTCAGGAAATCAGTTGCATATTCTAAACACATACCATAATCCCCTGCATATTTAACTACTTTCATAGTTTTAGCCACGGGTTTTAAAAATTTCGCCCCTGGAACGACCCCAAAAACAGCCCAGAATCCCGCCTCAGACCTGTTATACTGATTGTCATCAAAATCTTTCCCTGTAACCACAGCATAAATATCTTCAATTGGGGTCAAGTATCTTGTTATAAGAATCCGCATTTCTTTGGCACCTGTATCAGGCTTCTTGTACCCATGGATATACCAATATTGAATGTGTTTGTAATTTTCTTCTGAAATTACTCTCCCATCAATTCTAAAAACAACTTCGTCTGGTCCTCCTAGAACTTGATTATAACCTTCTGTCAATACTGGACTTCCCAAAGTTCCTGCCTCACGATCCAAATGAACATCATAATAATAAACTTTTGACAACCGCTGAGATCCTGATTGTGTTGCCTCTAGTCCTTCTAACTCAATCCATGCAATCACCTTATTTTCACTAAACGCATAAGGTGAATTATGCGGATATTTCGGAGCCAAAGGATCCACCGCAAAAAATCTCCCAATCCTAGGATCATGCATCCTGTACTTATAATTCACAGAATTCCCTTCTCCCTTAACTTCATCATCCATTTCCTGCCCTTGGAACCCATAACGATATCCACCACCATCAGATTCAGCTCTAAGCGTCATCCCATACGGATAATACTCAGTAGTACTGGTTACATCCGCATCATAAAAGTCCACGTTAATGCCGTCTGTGGATGAAATTAGTCGCCTATCAGACACGGTAGCCAACACATTCCCTAAGTGGTTAACACTAAGCCTAAAAAAATCAATACGTCAAAATCTCACTGGTTACCTCTTTTTAAAACAAAAACAGCTTTTCAGTACCTTACCTCTTCAAAATCCTCATCAGTAAAAGACGTTTCCTCTACTGAAAGTAAATATACGCTTTATCTACTCAAATTCGTTGCGTAAAACCCGCAATTTCGATCTTTTTTTTAGCTTTTTTTTAATCTAATCTGCTTAATTGTCAGTCTAAAGCATGGTTTATGATTTAAGCTATATTAATAAAGGGATTGTAAACCATACTTTAGAACGCACAAAAACCACGCATAACGTGGTTTTAAGTGTAGTAAATTCGTGTTCTAAGGTAGTCATATTCCTTCTAAATCAAATAATACGCTTGCTATTTCTCTTTGCCAATAACGTTCTTTATCGTTTAGAATTTTCTTTTGTTCTAAGTCTTTTAAAATCTCTAAACAAACGCCTTTTAAAGCATAGTTTTCGGTTATTTGAGCGTATATATAATTGAATATTTTCTCTTGTTCATCTTCCATGATTTGGGTGAATTTAATTGTTGATAATTACACCCATTTTGAAACAAAAACAGGTGCTTGAAACTGCTACTAATCCCACACCAAGGCTCGCAAAAACCCATACTCAGGAAAAGAACAGATCAAGCACCATCTCTGATACTTAACCTTCCTTTCTTTATTCTTCGAGTGTTAAAATTTGCGATTTTATGGTGTGAAGAATAAAGTAAAAAGCCAGTAAATATTTTGCCGTAAAGTTACGGTTTTAAAGGCTGTTCCAATTGGTCTAAGGGCTTTTATTTTGTCTCATAAGTTTGGTTTTAAGTTAATATCCTACTTTAAAAGGGTGATGTGTTTCTAATAAATCTGTGAGTTCTTCCAAGTTCTGCAACTGGTAATGCTCTGTGGAACTAATCCACTTATGACCAATCATGTATTGTACTTGCCTTTTCCCGTGTAATAACAACCAATGCAAGATCACCGAAGCTCTAATGTGTAAGCCGTTTTGTACCTTTTGATTAAGACCTTTTAATTCTTGAAATAAATCTGATACTTGGTTATTCAGGTTGCCCGTTAATAAATTTATTTGGTCAATTGGCAAGCTTCCTAAATACATAAAAAGAGCTTGCATTTATAAAGGTTGTAATTTTAGTTCCCGGGCTTTTGATTTACCGCTACCCATAATGAAAACTGTTACATCCTCGTTATTTATATGATTAATTTCTAATCGTTTTAATTCACCTGAGTGTAAACCTTGAAAAACCATAAAACCTAACATTACTTTACGTTTTAAAGCTGTGCCTGAACAGGTTTTGCTTGCCTTGATCAAACGCGCTTCTTTTAGCTTTTCGATTTGTTGTTTTTTGTAGGCTGAATAATCTTTATACAACTGTTCTAGATCACTGTATTCAAGCGGATCAATGATTACTTTTTTTGTTATGCCTTTAACTTTTACATTCTCTATCTTGGGAATGATACAGCCCTCACTTTCTAAATATTGGTAGTACTTTCTAATGCTTCTTAGTTGTAAATTAATCGTTTCGGCCGCCAGTTCTTTTGCTTGCAATACATTAATGTACTCGACCAGTTTTGCAACTGAGAGTTGCGCGAGTTCCTGCTGATCTGTTGACCCAAACCACTTAATAAAACGTTCCACATTTAGGCAATGTTCGTTAATGGTTCGGATTTTATAATGTTGTGATTTGAGGTGGTTTTTAAATACTTTCATTGGTAACATGGGTATAAATTTGAGTTGATTCTAAAGAGGAATGACCTAAGAATTTGGCGATTTCCTCAATATCCATTCCGCTTTGTAAAAGGTGCGTAGCAATGCTATGTCTAAAGGTGTGCGTTGAGAAATGAATGCTTACATCAGTGTTTTTAGCTAGATAATTGAAGCGATTATAAAAGGACTGCATTCGACCGCCAACTTGATTAATAAAAAGAGCAGATGAATCTGATTTCTTATTAAGATCCTTGCCCTGCAAGCCTTGTAGTTGATATTCTAAAAACCAATAACGTCCTTCTTCTAAATAGGTTTTTATATCCTCTAAAACTTTGGCTGCAATTGGTACATAACGTTGTTTATTCCCTTTGCCTTTACGTACAAAAAGCAACCGTTTTTGTAAATCAATATCCGTAATATTTAAAGCTGTCCCTTCTGATTTTCTAAGACCACAACCGTAGAATATAGCAAGAATTGCCCTGTCCCGTTGCCCCATTGCTTGTGTGTTCTCACGGTGTGGGGTAAATGTAGCTTCATAGAGTTTTTTCAAATCTGTTTTTGTCAAGATTTTAGGCACGTCTTGTGAATGTTGCAAATAGCGTGGTTTAATATCAAGTGTAAAACGTCCATTTTGGTTAATGTACTTTGCAAAAGTATTGACGCTTTTAGCAATTTTATTAATGGCTGACACACTTAGCCCACCGCTTTGATGACGCTTGTTTGTGCGTATTTGCAAGTAACTTATAAAGCCATCATAATGTCGTTGGAGGATCTCACGAATATGAAAAATGTTTCTTTCTTCTAGGTAATGAAAGAACTCACGAAGATGTACTGGAAAAGTTTCAACAGTTCCATCAGCATAACCCATTGTTTGCAACCAGTCTTTAAAAGACCGTTGTAAAAGGTTAAAATGCGCTGTTTTTATTAGTAATTGTTTCATTGTTTTGGGATTTTAATAATTGCCTTACCTCTTTTTCGTGAGCCAATGAGCCGACATAATTAACTCGTTGTTAATCAGTTTTTAAACTGGCTCATTTTGCAATTGAGCCGACTTTGAGCCATGAGCCAAGTTTCTTTTTCTTTTAGACTTAATCTTTATTAGAACTTTATCTAAAACAGTATTAATATTGTCTTGTAACTCTTGGTACTCCTCATAGCTAACCACTTCATAATTAAAGCCGCCTTGCTTGTTTTTTGCTTTTATTTTGATGTAGTTATTATTGTAAAGTTCTAAATGATACCGCTTGATTGTAGGTAGTGAGCATTGCAATGCTAGACTTATTTGACTATTGGTGAAAATGGTTTGTTGCTGATCTAACAAGTAAGCTTTTAAGGTTTCAAAATATCTGCGACAAGCTGGGCTAAGCCGATCAGACTTTTTTAGTAGAATACCTTTAAGTAAATAATTTGCGTTTTCAATATCCTCCAAAGTGCTTTCTATAAACTCTTCACCTGTCTGCTCATTTACTTTCTTTACTCGTTGCGCCTGGTGCAAAAATGTAACAGCTTCAATAAAGTGTAGATAATGTGCATTTGTGCGCCGTGGTTTAAAAACCGATTTTGGTAAAACAAGCTGGCTTGCAAAAGGATTTACAACTCTTACTGGTTTTAACATTCGTTGGCAGTTTTTTAATAGTTCGCGTGTCTGCTCTTGTTCTGCTTCGCTTGCTTGCCCTGCCGATTTTGCGCGTTGAAATTCCATTATTAACTCGTCTTGATCTGCTGAACTATCTATATAAATCAAAAAACTACGGTTGCTATTATCTTCATAAATCTTTTCGCGAGTGGTGCAACCACCCACACAAACAGGACCATTTACCGTTCTGCTTGTAGTTTTGAGACCTTGTCTGGTTTTCTCAACATAAGTTTTTGTAATTGTCTTTTTTGATTGTAATTCTCTAAGAGGATAAAGCGCGTTTTCCGCTCCGTCTAGATCCTCGATTAAGATTAGTTTGTGGCAGAGTTCACCCGATTTAAAATAGTAAAAACTACTTTCTGATAGATCCGTTATGCTCATTCGATCTTCTTCTGGAATCAATTCTGCTACCGTCTCTTGAAGGTGGGATTTCCCACTTCCACTTGCACCCATAGAAATAATGTGCAAAGGATTTGACATTAAACGACTCGTAAATATGATATACATTAACAACCTGTTATCGACTTCTCCTATTACGCCGGACTTTCCAATCATTGCGTTTACAACCTCTAGTAGGTTCTTACTCTTCAGTAATTGGTTGGCGGCCTCCACCTGTTCAGGTGAAAGTTCCTTTTTCTTAGGTTTGCTATTTTCTTTTTCTGCGTTGATCTCTTTGATCCTGTAATCCTCTAACATATTGACCAGCTCCCCAACTACTGGATACATAAACGAAGAACTCATTTCAAAACGTTCTGCACATTTACGAACAAGAACAGTCAATTGATTATCGTTGTACAAATCCACATTGTGCCGAATAATGGTGTTATCATAAGTTGCCCGAACTGTTACACGAAGTCGATCTAAACCTTCTAAACGAATACCGCCTAATATGTCAAATTGGATATTTTCATGTGTCCATGTCAGAAAATCGGGGTTTTGGATGTTGAGTTTTTGCATTTGCTGGAAATATTTTTTTGTGTAACTTGTTTCACAAATCTATAACTCATTTCTCAAATAACCAAAAAATATATTCCTTTTTTATGTAACAAAGTTCCCTTATATTTGTATAAACGCAGTAACAAAGGGAAGATATGGGGAATACATTAAACATTGGAAGCAAAATTAACCTATTGAGAAAGGAAAAGGGATGGTCGCAAGGAGAGCTTGCTAAAAATATTGATGCTTCTCGCGAAATAATAGGAAAGTATGAACGGAATGAAAACTTGCCATCTGTTGAAATGATTGTAAAAATGGCTAATGCATTCAATGTAACAGTTGATTTTCTTGTTGGACAAGGAGAACATGCTAGCTATGACAAAGAAACAATTAACCGAATCAATGACATTCAGCAAATGGATGGTAAGACAAAGGATATTTTGTTTAACGTGATTGATACTTATATCCAAAACTTTAAAACCAAACAAGCATTTGCATCATGAGACAACTTTCAATAAAACAAGCAACTTTAGAGGTCATTAGATCGCTTCCAGAAAGTACATCTTTGGAAGAAATCATGTACCAAATCAATTTGGCTGCGCAAGCACTTGAAGGGCTTAAAGACATTCGAGAAGGGCGAACAGTAACAAGTAATCAATTACTCAACAAACTTGATAAATGGAAGAGGGGAGAGTAATTTGGTCTAGAAAAGCAGACAATTATTTAGAAAGAACTTACAAATTTATTGCAAAGGATTCTGAAGTTTATGCACACCGATTCATTAAAAGCTTAATCCTTTATACTGAAGAATTTTTCTCCGAAGATTTACCAAGTGATGGCAGAGCTGTTCCCGAATTTGAAGACACACCACTGGCTTACCTAAAGGAAATAATATACAGAGGTTATCGGATCATTTATGAGCCTGCAATTAATCCTACTGATTCAATTTATGTTGTTTTGGTTATTAGTGGACGCCAAGATATTCAAAGACATATTTAAGACTAAAACTCTTTGTATAAAAGCGCTCGTAGTGAGCAGGGTTTGTACTGTGTTACTGAACGCACAAACCTAATCAAATTCTCTCCACCGTCACTCCCGAAGGATCAGGAATCCTAAGCTAAGTTACATAACGTAACGTTATAAATCCCAAAGGATCTTATAACAACATTATGCAAAATAGCCCACACTCCATCACACTTGTAGTAAAACCAAACTGTGTTTGGGCGCTTTCAATCGGCAAG
>WTCE01000121.1 GCA_013138735.1 Crocinitomix sp.
GTTGTTATTATTTATATCCAGAATGACTGGTAAATAGTGTCTGGTCGAAAATAGACGAACTTTTACAAATTAATAAATTTTGAGAGATAGTTTTCTTTTTTTCTTTAGGAGATGCCTCAGCATCAGAGGACAAGAAAAAACGGGGAATAGACTCAAAAGAATTGATTTTAATTTTGCTGTATTTCCGACCAAACACTAAATAGTAAACATAAATTAAAAACGTATTTAAGACAATATTTTAAGTCTTAGCGTGACCCAAAATTTAAAAAAATGGAACTGAAAAAATCAAAAAAAGCAAACTTAGAGAGCAAAAAGAACAGCTTTCGACTTCTAGGTCTCGTTATGATTTGCGCAATGGTAGGAATGGCATTTGAGCACACTGGCTTCACAGCGTCCGACGGAAAACAAATCGTGCAAGACAATTCAATGGATGTTGACTTAGTATTTGAACCGATAGAAGAGGAGCCACCAATTGAAGAGGAGGAAATAACACCGCCACCACCACTAGTAATTGACGAACCAGTTATCGTTCCAGATGATCAAAAAGTAAAAGATATAGATTTTGATATTGATAAGAAAATTGTGGTTCTCCCAGAGGTAGATCTAAAACCACCAACTCCTGAACTTCCCGTTGATTTTCCAGACGTAGACCCAATCTTCCCTGGTGGTGCAGCCGCAATGCAACAATGGATTGTAGACAATGTAGATTATCCTGAATTAGCACGTGAAATGGGTGAACAAGGAAAAGTTTATGTAAAGTTTGTTGTTGATCGTAAAGGAAATATCGAAAAAGTTTCAATTCGCAAAGGAGTTTCTGATGCCTTGGATGCTGAGGCGAAACGTGTGGTGAGAAAGATGCCAAACTGGATTCCCGGCGAAAAAGATGGAAAACCAGTAAGCGTTAATTTTACACTTCCCATCCATTTTAGACTCGGTTAGAAAATAAAAAGACTTATATTGATCCGTCCGCTAAAAGCGGACGGATTTTTTTTTATGGAACAATTATCAGAAATACTAAAACAACCAATTGTAGCAAGTCAAGATTTGGCACTTGAGCTCATCTCATATATAGATTTGACTACACTTAGTGAAGCAGACACCAATGAAAGTGTGCTAAAATTGGTGGATAAGGCCAATCTAGGATTTGAAGAAAGTCATCCGGCAGCGATTTGCACTTATGCGCGATTTGCTAATTTCGTTCGCGAAAATTTAGACGCATCAATGCAAACGGTTGTTGTTGGTTTGGGTTTTCCGTCGGGAACAACTTCGAGTCAAGAAAAAATTGAACACGCAGTCGAAATAGCTCAATCTGGCGCGGAAGAATTAGACATTGTCTTAAATCACAGTGATTTTACCCATTTAAGCTATTCCCAAATAAGCAAAGAAATTCAAGGAGTTAAAGCAGCCTTAGGAACGAAACACCTCAAGGTTATTTTAGAAACAGGAGAGTTAAAGAGCGCCGAAAACATTAAAAAAGCCAGCGAACTTGCTTGTGAGGCCGGCGCTGACTTCATTAAAACATCCACGGGTAAAACAGCTATTGGTGCTACACCAGAAGCCGTGTATCAAATGTGTACTGTGATTGCAGCATATTTTGAAAAAACCGGTCGCCGCGTAGGCATTAAGCCTTCTGGCGGAATTCGAACTTTTGAGGAAGCCGTACTACTCCATTTAATTGTACAAAAAACATTAGGTAATGCGTGGTTGACGCCGAGCTTATTTCGAATTGGCGCAAGTTCCTTATATGACAACCTGATCAAAAAGTATAAAGACTTATCATGATTGAAAAAGAGATTCATAGGGATTGGATTACTACAGCCGTTGCTGCTGCCATAGAAGCGTCCGCAGCTATTTTGGAGGTTTATCAGGCTGGATTTGAAGTTACAATAAAAGCCGATCGATCTCCTGTGACATTAGCTGACAAAACATCTAGCCGAATTATATGTAAACACTTGGAAAGTACAGGAATCCAAGTCATGTCTGAAGAAGAGGAAGCAAGCACCTATATTGAGCGCCAAAAACAAGAATATATTTGGATTGTTGACCCAATGGATGGTACAAAAGAATTTATTGCTAAAAACGGTGAATTCTGTATTTGTATTGCTCTAGTTAAAAATGGTAAACCTATTTTTGGACTCATTGCCGCACCAATTGATCAAACTATTTTATTGGGTGGAAATGAAATGGGTGCCTACTATTTTGATTATGAAACGGTAGATTTTTTAAACGAAACTTATAAAGTTCCTAAACTCAGCATCAATCCACAAAAAACGATAGCGCACTCACGTTCACACTTTTCAGAGAAAGGACAGCGAATGATTGATTCAATTACTGAAAAATATGGAGCGCCGAAATTCATTAAAAAAGGAAGCGCTTTAAAGTTTATTGATTTGGTACTTGGCAAAGCAGACTTCTATCCAAGACTAGCTCCGACCATGGAATGGGATATTGCCGCAGGACAAGCAATTTACGAATCAGTTGGCGGAGAAGTACTCGATTTTACTAACTTTGAACCCTTAGAATACAACAAGGAGAATTTATACAATCCTTTTTTCATTGCGAAGAACAAGGAATTAAACATTTGAAAATAATATGAGCAAAGTAGCTTTAATAACAGGAATAACTGGTCAGGACGGCGCATACTTGGCAGAACTTCTATTATCAAAGGGATATATTGTCCATGGAATCAAACGAAGATCATCTCTATTTAATACAGATAGAATTGATCATCTCTACCAAGATAAACACGAAGCTGGCGTACGTCTATTTTTACATTATGGTGATTTGACGGATGCCACAAATTTAATTCGGCTTGTTCAAGAAATTGAACCAGATGAAATTTACAATTTGGCAGCCATGTCTCATGTAAAAGTATCATTTGACACACCAGAGTATACCGCGAATACGGATGCGCTTGGAACTTTACGTTTATTGGAAGCGATTCGTATTTTAAAAATGGAAAAAAACGTTAAACTCTATCAAGCTTCAACATCTGAACTTTATGGGAAAGTGGTTGAAACACCACAGAGCGAAACAACACCGTTCTATCCAAGAAGTCCTTATGCCGTGGCAAAATTATACGCCTTTTGGATTATAAAAAATTACCGTGAAGCATACGGGATTTTTGCTTGTAACGGAATTTTATTCAACCATGAAAGCCCTCATAGAGGTGAAACATTTGTGACTAGAAAAATCACAAGAGCGGTTGCTAAAATTAGTTTGGGTCTTCAAAAACAAATGTATTTGGGCAATTTAGATGCACAACGTGATTGGGGCCATGCAAAAGATTATGTTCAAGGTATGTGGCTAATGATGCAGGTTGACACACCAGACGATTATGTGCTGGCAACTGGCGAAACACATCCTGTACGCGAATTTGTTGAAAAATCTTTCAAACACGTTGGAATTGAAATGCGTTGGGAAGGTGAAGGCATCAATGAAAAAGGATACAATAAAGCCACCAACGAAATTCTTGTAGAGGTAGATGAAAAATATTTCCGCCCAACAGAGGTGGAGTTATTATTAGGAGATCCGACCAGGGCAAGAACAGAATTAGGTTGGGAAACAACGTATACCTTCGACGGTTTGGTAAAAGAAATGGTTGAATCAGATGTCGCCTTGTTTAAGCGCGACAAATACCTCATGGAAGGTGGTCATAAAATTTATCATCAAAACGAGTAAGCCGCGTGGATAAAGCATCAAAAATTTACATTGCGGGTCACAACGGTATGGTTGGATCTTCAATCTTAAGATTATTGAAGGAAAAAGGTTATACCAACCTCATTCATAAAGGATCAAAAGAATTGGATTTACGCAATCAATCAGCCGTGAATCAATTTTTCGAGGAGGAAAAACCGGAATTTGTATTTCTAGCAGCCGCAAAAGTAGGTGGTATTTTGGCGAATAATATTTATAGAGGAGAGTTTCTTTACGACAACCTCATGATTACAGCCAATATTATTCAAGCCGCACATCATTTCAAAGTTAAAAAATTACTCTTTTTAGGATCGTCGTGTATTTATCCTAAAATGGCCCCACAGCCTTTGAAAGAGGATTACCTTTTAACGGGCGCCTTGGAAGAAACCAACGAACCTTACGCCATTGCTAAAATTGCCGGCATCAAATTATGCGAAACCTATCGCGATCAATATGGCGATAACTTCATTTCAGCCATGCCGACTAATTTGTATGGTCCCAATGATAATTATGATTTGAACAATTCGCATGTTTTGCCTGCATTAATCAAAAAATTTCACCAAGCCAAAGTCAATGCTGAACCATCTGTTGAAATTTGGGGAACAGGTAATCCTAAACGGGAATTCTTGCATGTGAATGATTTAGCTGCTGCGTGCTACTTTTTAATGGAGACCTATAACGAAAAACAATTCGTAAATATTGGAACAGGAGAAGATCTTTCAATTAAAGCTTTGGCTTTAAAAGTAAAAGCAATCACAGGCTATGAAGGTGAATTAAAATTTGATCCAAACAAGCCTGATGGCACGCCTCGTAAACTGATGGATGTCTCATTAATTCATGAAAAAGGCTGGAAACACAGCATTGATTTAGACACTGGTATCCAAGGCACATATCAACAAGCTTTAATTGACGGTTCCTTGGACAATTAATTCAGCAAGGCTTTTTTGAAACTAAATTCACCTCAAACACGTACCTTCTATCGCACATGCGTAATTTCAGAAATACCATAATTCTATTCTTCCTAACGGCAGTTTCTGGTTATGCGCAACTCTATTTGCCCAATACCAATTATTATCAAACCGAAGCGGAACGTCTGTTGATTCATGCAAAAAATGACAGCACTTATTATAATCAACATGTAAGTTTGCGCCCAATTTTAGATACACGCACCAATCGCGATTCAATATTTGCGATTCCAGACAAAAAATACTATTGGGTTACATTAAAGTTATTTAAGGAAAACCTCATCATTTTTAAAGGACCTGATTTTTGGTGCAGCATTGACCCTATTCTTGATTTGGAATTGGGGGGAGATCTTTCAGCAGATTCATTGGTACGCCTTTATTGGAATACAAGAGGAATTCGAGTACAAGGACGATTTTTCGACAAGGTTGGGTTTACAACCTCGTTTTACGAGAACCAAGCATTGTTGCCGGGTTATATGAATGAATATGCTGATGCACACGGCGAATTTTTCCCAAATAGCATTAACACCAACTACATTCAAAACAACGCTGTTATACCAGGTTATGCGCGAACAAAAGTTTTTAAAACAACGGGGTATGATTTTGCTTTCGCACAGGGTAATATTTCATATGTGCCTAATGAATTTGTGAATTTTCAAATTGGAAATGGCAATCATTTTGTTGGAAATGGCTATCGTTCTTTATTACTCTCAGACTTTACGGCGAACTATCCTTTTGCTAAAATCGAGGCAAATTTCCTAAAAGGACGCATACAGTATAATGTGATATACGCCTTGCATCAAAATTTATATCGTTTGCATGTGTTTACCACGCCAGAAGCCACGTATGAAAAGAAAATTGGTACTTATCATTATTTAGATATTTCCTTGTCGGAAAATGTTCAAGTTGGAATTTTTGAAGGAAAACTCTGGCGAAATGTTGATTCTCTCGGTTCGCACAAACCAGATTATGCTTACCTAACTCCACTAATGTTTACTACGCCAAGGGCAAAACAATTAAACGGAAGTGGTTTTAATTCGATCCTCGGTTTAAACGCATCCATTAATTTTGGGAACAATCGCATTTATGGACAAGCCGTAATTGATGCAGGAACATTGGGTGCATTTCAAATCGGTTATAAATTCTTCAACCTAAAAGGACATAAATTAGATGGAGGAGTCGAATTTAATCATGCCAATTTAAACACCTATTTATCGACAGATAAACGTTATAATTATTCGCACTATAATTTACCCTTGGCACATCCTTATGTCAACGGATTTAATGAATTAATTCTACACATTTCTTATCAGCATAATCGTTTCTTTTTTAGTAATCGTATTAATTATTCGCAACGGACTAAAAATGATTCCACGGCAATTGGCAATGATATATTACAACCCCTTTATAACGGCACACCAGCCACACCTAATGGATTAGACTATATTGCATACAATCAATTTGAAATGGGATATCGCTTTAATAAATCAAATAATTTCCAAGCATTTTTCGGATTATTGACACGGAGTGAATTGGATGCGGTCACTAACCCGCTTACGAATTACGCGTATATTGGAATAAGAACACGCTTAAAGAATAAATATCTTGATTATTAAGAGATGATAGATTATCATATAATATTGGCTTTTATTACTGCTTTCAGTGTTGTGCTGTTAGCTACTCCCTCTTTAATTAAGGTGGCTAAACTCAAACATTTGGTAGACGAACCTCTTGAGGCTCGTAAAAAACACGCCATCAGTGTCCCAACAATTGGTGGGGTTATCATTTTTAGCGCTTTTATTTTTTCAAGCTTCCTTTGGCTACCAGTTAATGAACCGAGTGTAATTGAAGGTATGAGCCAATTCATGTTTTTAATGGCCAGCTTAATTTTACTCTTCTTTGTTGGGGTTAAAGACGACATTATTGGCATGTCTCCCATGAAAAAACTCATTGCGCACGTAATGGTTGGTTTTATTTTGGTGGTAATGGGTGGAATTAAAATTACCAGCTTTCATGGTTTATTGGGCATGGATATTCTCCTGCCAGATTATGCCAGTATCTTACTCTCCATTTTTATTTACATTGTTATTGTCAACTCTATTAATTTAATTGATGGTGTAGACGGTTTAGCTTCTGGAGTTGGCTTAATTTCAACATTAGCATTTGGTTTATGGTTTTCCTTTTTGGGTGATATCCATTGGGCTTTAATCTCCTTTTCAATGTCTGGTGCCTTATTGGGGTTTTTAGTCTTTAATTTTAATCCGGCTCGTATCTTTATGGGAGACTCAGGATCACTCATAATTGGAGCAGTAATTAGCGTCTTAGCCATTCAGCTCATTGAATCACCTACTGAAAAATTGGCAGCAATAGGCTACCAAAATGTTTCTACACCTGTACTAGCCATGGCTATTTTAGCTTATCCTTTATTGGATACGTTAAGGGTATTTATCATTCGAACTTTAAAAGGGAAATCGCCGCTTAGTGCAGATCGAAATCACTTACACCATAAATTACAAGATCGTAAGATGGGACATAAAAAAACGGTCATCATCATCTATCTTTTTAGCATTATTATGGTAGCCGAAGCCTTTTTTATTCAATTCGAAAATCCAAATATTAGCTTCTTTATTAGTTTCGGAACAGCCATGTTATTTACGTTAATCGTATTTATGGGAGCCAAGAAAAAAACGAAAACGAATGATTAAACATATTCTCATATTGCTATTTATGATGGGCACAACTGTGCACGGCCAACTAGCGTTTAAGAATATGCATTATCGGCACAAGATTGAAAAATCTGTTCCTTATTTTACACCCGACAAAAAAACACACTCTTCTATTTTCCCTGTTATTGAATCAAGTACTTATTCATTAAAAGGCAGTGGATATCTTAACCTCACAAATGAAGACAATGAACAAGGGCAGCGCAAATATTCTTTAAAAGCATATCCTTTAATCACATTGGGCTTTGGTATTGATGCGCAAAACCAATCGGGAATTGATTTACAATTAAGAACTGGCTTAGGTGCAGCGGTTGATTTTACAGCTGGGAAATTTTTAATTTCCGGAAAATTCCTTCCTTATGCTTCGCGCGGTGGCTTTGTGCGTGATTCAATCATAAAAGCAGTTGATTATGACCCAGGTTCTAGTCGCTCAATCTTTGAAAACGGTTTTTTACAAAGTGAACTATTGTTCGCTTATCGCCCCAATCGTTTTTTCACGTTTATTGCTGGACATGGCAAAAACAGCTTTGGTGAAGGTTATCGTTCCTTAATTCTTTCGGATAATGCCATGCCCAATCCGTTTTTCAAAATAGAGACGTCCTTCGCCAACGTGAAATACGTTAACCTCTACCAAATTTGGAAAGACAATTCCATTAATCCCTCTGACAGAAGTTTGGACAAAAGGAAATTTGCAGCCATGCACTATATTAGTTGGAACATTACGAAGTCATTTAATTTAAGTGTTTTTGAAACTGTTATTTGGCAAGCCAATGACACATTGATTAATCGCGGATTCGACCCTAATTACATCAACCCTATAGTTTTTTACCGTCCCGTTGAATATGGGAACGGATCGGCTGACAATGTGCTTTTAGGCGCCAATTTGAGTTATAAATTTGATGAGCATCATTCTGTCTATACGCAACTAATTTTTGACGACTTTTTATTGAAAGAGTTGCGTGCACGCTCGCGTTGGTGGGCCAATAAATATGGTTTCCAAATTGGTTATAAATCAAACGATTTTTTAGAATACGAGAACCTGTATTTCCAAACTGAATTTAATATGGTCCGTCCGTTTACATTTTCTCACAAACACTCGGGGCAAAGTTACGGCAACCTCAATGCATCTGTCACACATCCCGTTGGTGCTAGCTTTTTCGAAGTCTTAAATATTGTTTCCTATCAACACAAAAAGATTCGCTTCACCAACAAACTAACTTACACAGCTTATGGGGTCGACAGTTCTAACGTCAGTTATGGGCAAAATATTTTTGTATCCTACAGTAACCGCGTTGGGCAATACGACCATTTAGTAATGCAGGGTTTTCGAAAAAATGTATTGAATGAAACCTTTATTGCCGAAATTCCGATTTTGCCTAAGATTAATTTATATGCCAATATCACTTATAATTGGAGAATGGAGATTACTGAAATTGGAACACAACATAACCACGCAATAATGTTTGGGATTCGTTCGAGAATTTGGAACAGTTATACCGATTTTTGATTGGTTCGTAGAATAAGTGTCTCTTTTAGAATCATTCTAACTAAAATTGCCTGTATTATAATGCATTTTTGTTAAATTTGCAGCCAAATTACCAGACGTTAATGGTTGCAGAAGAAACAGTGATAGAGAAAACACAAACCCCCTCGAAAATTAAAGACTATGTGCTTTTATTAAAATTGCGCTTGTCATTTTTGGTTGTATTATCGGCCTTATCGGGCTATCTTTTCGTAGGAGGTGGATTTGGAGCCAATCTTTGGTTCTTAATTATCGGTGGTTTTTTGATCACAGGCGCATCCAACGGATTCAATCAAGTTATTGAGCGAGAGTTGGACAAAAAGATGTCACGTACATCTAATCGGCCTTTACCAACCGGGCGTATGTCGCTTAATGAAGCGCTTATCGCTTCATCAATTTCAGCTGTTATTGGTGCAGTCTTATTATTTCAAATTAATTATTTTGCTGGCGTTTTAGGTGTCTTAGCCTTGGTTTTATATGTTTTCATATACACACCAATGAAACGAATTACACCTTGGGCTGTTTTTGTTGGAGCATTTCCTGGCGCAATTCCACCCATGTTAGGTGTAATTGCGGTTACTGGAACTTTTAACGGGCAGGCTGGAATGATTGCAGGCATGTTGTTTTTTATCCAATTCATTTGGCAATTCCCACACTTTTGGGCAATTGCATGGGTTTTGGATAAAGATTATGCCAAAGGCGGATTTTCTTTACTGCCAAGTAAAACGCGAAAATCAAAACGCTCGGCTTTCCATATTTTAATTTATACCTTATTTATGGTTCCTGTGAGTTTAATTCCATGGGTACTTGAATTAACAGGAGATATTACATTAATTATTGGTTCCATTGCTGGGACTTGGTTCTTTCTATATGCCTACAAGCTTTACATGAGATTAGATGACAAATCGGCAAAAGGCCTCATGTTTGCTTCATTTATATATTTGCCTATCATTCAATTTTTGTACGTTTTTAACAAAATCTAACGACTGTGACTACTTACGATAACGGGAATACAATTAGCCCTGAACTAAACAAGAAAATGAAAAAAAATCTCATGCGGATTTTCATTTTTGCAGTAATCATGATTTTTGCTGGGCTAACAAGTGGCTACGTTGTAGCACAAGGTGGAAGATTTTGGGTTAACATTAAAATGCCAGATGCTTTTAAAATAAGTACAATTGCAATTATCATTAGCAGTATTTCCCTATTTATTGCGCAATATGCGGTTAAAAGGGACAAAAAACCATTGATCAAAGCTGGTCTTGGTGGTGCTTTTCTATTCGGCGCAATTTTTGGAATTTATCAATTCATTGGTTGGGGAGAACTTTATGAAAATGGTAGCCCAGTTTCAGCGAGTATAATGAACACAACCGGTAAATACGGTAAATACTACTCTCTTTCATACGAAGGCAAAGAGATCAGCTATAATAACGACGAGTTTTACTATAAAGGAACAGAGATGACACCTGAATTAAAAGCTGAAATGAAAAGCTTTTCTTCGGAATTATTAACTGGTTCAGCAGGAACAGGAAACCATGTTTATAATCTTTCTGATTATGGTTCAAAATTTTCTTTAACCTATAGAAACAAATTGGTAACTTATCTGAACGATCAATTTACAATTGAAGGCATCCAATTATCCCTTAATCATCATAAGCGACTCAACCGTTTTGCCGAAAATATTGTAAATGACAGAGGTGATTTTATCATGAAAGGAAAATATGGTGAAGATTTCGTGATTTATTATGGCGGTGATGAATTAGAATACACGAACCGCACATTTTATCGAAACGGCTCACAGTTATCTCCTATGCTATTGGGTAAATTAATGGACCAACGAAATACTGCAGGCTCATTCATCTTTGCTTTTAGTGGAATGCATTTTTTACATTGGATCGGCGGGATTATCGCGCTATTAGTAATGTTTATCAAGGGATTACAAATGCGATATAGCAAATCTGACTATTTGGGCATAACGCTCGGTTCAGTTTATTGGCATTTTTTAGGCATATTGTGGCTTTATTTATATGCTTTTTTAATATTTATTCATTAAACTTGCACAAACAATTTTTGATTTATGTCAGCAGCAACGCAAGAAATCGATCAGTCTAAAGCTTGGGATGGGAAAGAATCTCCCTTTAGAGTGAGTTACGGAAAACTAATGATGTGGTTTTTCTTAGTTTCAGATGGTTTAACTTTTGGTGGTTTATTAACTGCTTTAGGTTATGCTAAATTTTCAAATGTTGAAGCCGTGTCTGCATGGCCTTCAGGTGAGGACGTGTTTTTTCACTTCCCCTTCACACATATGGAATTGCCGCTACTTTATGTAGCTTTGATGACATTTATCCTAATCGTATCCTCTGTAACCATGGTATTAGCTGTGGAAGCGGGTCACCGAATGGATAAAAAAGGTGTTATTAAATGGCTCCTTTGGACAGTTATTGGTGGTTTGATCTTCTTAGGATCTCAGGTTTGGGAGTGGGCAACATTTATTGCAGGTCCTGATGGCGACATCACTACTTGGGTAGATAATGCGGCAATTGGCTATAATCCATACGGTCCCACCTTATATGCAAACTTCTTCTTCTTTATAACAGGCTTTCACGGATTCCACGTATTTACGGGGGTTGTCTTCAATAGTTTAGTTTTAAGGAACGTTATTCGCGGTGTTTATCATAAACGCGGACATTACGAAATGGTTGAAAAGGTTGGACTTTACTGGCACTTTGTCGATTTAGTATGGGTATTTGTATTTACCTTCTATTATTTGGTATAATTCCTTATTCGCAACTAAATTAAAGCATTGATTAAAACAAACGAAAATGGTTAGAGACGACATTATAGAATATTCATTACAGGGTCACCACTCTGAAGAGGATGGTGTAAAAATCAGAAAGAAAATCTGGAAAGTAACCGCTATTCTTTCAATCATTACAATTTTAGAAGTTGCTGTAGGTGCTATGTTCCCAAAGGATTCTGTTGGCGAATGGACATGGTTTTTCATCAAGTATGGCTATATCATCTTAACTGTAATTAAAGCGGGATATATTGTATTAGTATTTATGCACTTAGGTGACGAAGCGAAAGGTTTGAAATACATGATATTAGTGCCTTATATAATCTTCATTCTATACTTGATTTTCATAGTTATTATGGAGGCTACTTATATTAACGACGGTTGGATTAACATGCAATAAGCAACGTTCTTCCCTTTCATAATTTCACACTCTTAAACGGACATTGATATGGCCAAGACAAAACGCATACTATTGGTTATGCTCATCATGTTGGGGCCTGGTTCTATTATCTATTTCATTTCGAAAACGGTTAATAACCATTTTATTAAGCTCCCCTATTTAGGTTATGAATTTGACTTGGATAGCAATGGAAACAAATTAGATTCCACGGCCTATACTGTTCCTGAATTTAACTTGACAACCTTTGACGGAAGAGCAATAACAAAAAAGGATATTGACGGAAAATTTATTGTTTTAACAACCTTGCAAAACGCGTGTCCTGACATGAGTCAATGCGGAATGAGCGTTTATCACTTCAACGAAATATTTTTTAAAAAATTGATCAAGAATCAAGATAATTACGGGAATGTTCGCGTTCTTTCTATCTTAACTGATGTTGATGGAAACCCAATTTCTGAACCAAGCCAAAAGTTGAAAGAGGAAATGTACCAATACGACACAACTGGTGTTTGGTGGATGGCGACTGGTGACGTGACACCTTTTTATAACTTCAATTATTATGGTGATAAATTCATCAACCATGTAGCTTCTAATAAAGATGGCGAACTTGGATTGAAGGCCTATACGAATAGTATTGTATTGATTGACGACAAAGGATTCATTCGTGGTGTATCAGGAGCTAAAACAGATTCGCACATTCGAAATTTCTTTGATATGCTTAAGTTATTGAAGAAAGAAGAGTTTGATCGCAACAGAGCGGCCGAAGAAGCTGCTGAAGCTTAAGTCAATATTCAACGAACGCTTGAATTCTCTCTACTTAATCCGCTTAAAAATCCTTATTTTTGCAATGAATTAAGATTTCACATTCAATGAAAAATAACGTAATTATTCTATTCTTCTCTTTTTTATTAGTTGCTTGTAATGGCACCGTTGATAAAGATACTGCTGAACCTACAGGATCAGGCTTACCCTATATTGGTTTTCATGATTTTGGGAGAGTTATGAAAGACGGAAAAGAGGTTATAGACACCATTTATCACACAGTGCCAAAATTTACCCTAATGGCACAAGACAGCTCCGTTTTCACAAAAGAGAATGTGGAAGGAAAAGTACATGTAGTTAACTTCTTTTTCACCAGTTGCCCTTCTATTTGCCCAGCAATGATTGCACAAATGAAACGTTTGCAAGGTAATACCAATGACATAGATGAATTGCTGTTTTTATCCCATACAATTGATCCACGAAGAGACACCATCCCAAAACTCAATGCCTACATCAAAAAGAAAGAATTGGATACGCATAACTGGTATTTTTTGTATGGCGAAAAAGAATATGTGCACGACTTAGGAATAAGTGGATATATGATTAACGCCATGGAAGACGAAGCAGCTGAAGGAGGTTTTTTGCATTCGGAACATTTTATCTTGGTGGATAGAGAAGGACATATTAGAGGTTTGTATGAAGGAACTGACACAGATCGTGTTGACCAATTAGAAAAAGACATCCGCAAATTAATTGAAACTGAATATGGCAACTGATCAACCGCTTGACCAAGTTGAATTTGATGATACGCTAGAAAAAAAGTATCGGCCTCTTGTTATTCTTCTTTCCATTGTAATTCCAGTAGTAGTTGCGTTGCTTTTTGGCGTAAAGGTAGATGGGGTTGATCTTAGTTTTCTTCCACCAGTTTATGCAACAATTAATGGTGTTACTGCCATAATTTTGGTATTGGCGGTTATTCAAGTTAAAAAGGGGAATAAGAAAAGGCATCAACAGTTAATGACTTTAGCGGTGATTTGCTCGCTCTTGTTTTTGGTAGGGTATATTGCCTATCACATTACGTCCAATTCAACTCCATTTGGTGGATCTGGAATTAGCGCTATAATTTATTATATCATCCTAATTTCTCATATACTATTGAGCATTGCTGTTATTCCAATGGTAATGATGACGTATTTAAAAGGTTGGGCTGGAAATGTTGTTTCACATAGAAAGTGGGCGAAGTTTACTTTTCCTATTTGGTTGTATGTTGCAATTACGGGTGTTGTTGTTTATTTAATGATTAGTCCGTATTACGTATAACTGATTCAATTAGGTATGCCTTTTATTATAAGCCTTTTTATCATCTTCCAACAATTTTTACCAGCAGAAATTCGAACGCAATTAACAGCGAGCAAATGGCGCGTTTATAAAACGATTGAAGTAACAAAGAACAACTTAGCACATCTATAAAGACGCGATCTATCGAGATACGAACTATTTCAGGAATGGAGAGCCGAGACTCTCAAGAAATTCACTTGGTGGTGATCTCGATTTAAATTTAGATTCAACCGGTAAGATCTGGAATTCGAGTATACGTTGGTACCCAATAGTAAATGATCAAATTTTTGTTACCCATGATTCGACTGGTTACGTTAGAAGTAACACATATTTCTTAGGTACTTTTAAAGTTTTAAACATCACAGATTCAACTGCTATATTGCGAAAGAACATCACAACTAGCGGTAGTTGGGCACGTACTTTTTACTTAAGAAACGAAAGGATTAAAACGACTGGTTAAACTCACAGATGTCTTTCTTAAAAGGTTTAAAAGTTATCATCATTCCATAGAATGAATACCAATCTTTATTATTTGGATTCCCTCGATTCATTCCACCGCTACCTTCAAGGCTCCTATCGGCTAATTCAGCAGCCAAAGGGCCATTCTCACCGCGTAAGACATCTGAATCCACGTAATTGCCTGAAACGTCATCTAAATAGTCCGTAAAGGTTTTGCGAATGCCATATTCAAATGACATGGCAACTCGTCTGCATAGATTAAACTTTAAACCAATGCCCAAGGGAATTGTAATTTGATTGAGCGAATAGTTGTTTTTGGTAGAAGCACTTGTCCCCTGCCCTTCTGTTCCTAATGGTTGCAAGGCAATATCATTTCCGCTATAATCAGTCATAGGATTTATGCGCGTATAAGCTAATTGATAGAAGAAATACGGCGTAATTGGATCACGCATATCCTTGATATAGTATTTAAAAAGGTTTATTTCATACCCCACAGCCAACTCCATGATGCTGGATTTAAAATTTAAATTTCTGTTCAATTGTGCAGCCGTTTTCCCTTCAGCATCATCTCCATAAACATTTCCGTAAAAGGCCGTAGCTCTTAATGAATGCCGAGTAGAAAGGTTATAACGATAGACCAATCCAAAACCTGGCTTGCTATTTACAAAGTGTTTATTAGGATTTAAATCACCTATATAATAAGAACCACCACCGTAAACTCCTATTTCTGTAGATGCTTTATAAGCTTGACCCCATGAAATACTCGAAGCAATTATAAATAATGCGAATACAATTCCCTGTATGCGCCAATTGCCATTCTTCCCTTTCTTTTGCACGTTCATTGTTCTTATGAACGTATAATTGAATATAATATTGTAAAAAATGGGGGAGCTATTTTAGCTTTATCTCGACATCATCTTGATAGAGAACGGCACTGCTTCTAACTGAATTTGCAGTAAACCCGGCTTGTAAATAATTATAGAAAAGGGAATTAAACTTAGGGGTCAATAAAGCATCACCTATCGCCAACCTCGCATGTCGCAGACATTCTTTTTAAATGGCTTAAATGTGAGCATGATTCCGTAAAACGAATACCAATCTTTATTTAAAGAAGTACCACGATTTAAACCAGCTTTGCTTCCGCCTGATAAGCTTCTATCAGAAAACTCAGCTGCTAAAGGTCCATTTGTTGCCGTAACAAGATCTGCATCTAAATAATTACCGGAAACATCATCTATATAATCTGTAAAGGTTTTTCGAATCCCGTATTCAATGGAAATAGCTACTCGTCTTTTTAAGTTAAATTTTAAACCAATACCCAATGGCACAGTAAATTGATTCAACTTATAACGATTATCTTTTGTTCCTGGAATTCCAGACCCTTGACCCTCGGTTGCTAATGGTTGCAAGGCGTAATCAATTCCATTCAATTCTGCTTTTGGATTAATGCGCGTGTAGGCTAATTGATAAAAGAAATACGGACTGATTGGGTATTTCATGTCATTGATTCTGTATTTAAACAAATCTATTTCTACACCAAAAGCAAACTCAAGTACTTGAGTTTTAAAACTTAAATTTCGATCAACTTGATAAGGGTCAGAACTTTTTGAATCTTCACCGTAAATGTTTCCATAAGTTACATTAAACCGAAGGGAATGTCTCGTAGAAAGGTTGTATCTGAAAATGCCACCATAAGCCACCTTGCTGTGCACAAAATGTTTAGAAGGGTTTAGATCACCAATATAGTATGAACCACCTCCAAAGAATCCCATCTCTGCCGAAGTTTTAAATCCTTGAGAAAACCCTGTTGAGCTCAATATGGTGCAAAATATTGCGGCAATTAAAAGGCGCATACTGGGTTAAAATTTAGGAATAAACGTCTGTCCTTTAATGAATCTATAATGAAATGAAAAGATCCCGAACATGTAGGCATCATTCCATCTTGGGTCGCCACGTTGTAAGTAATTATTTCTTCCATCAGGGTATTCTAATACGCCATTCACACCAGAAGTAATCGATCGATCTGAAAGGACTGCAGCAACCGCTCCTGTGCTTGCTTCAATTTCATTGGGCAAATAATAAGAAGTACTTACGTCATCAATATAATCAGACATAGTATATCTTAAACTTAATTCAAAACTTAGTGCTAGTTGCTTGTCAATGCGATACTTTACACCCAATCCAATTGGAAAAGATATGGTAACACGTTTATATTTGTCTGGTCGACCAGCTAAGCCTTGCCCTTCGGTAGCTAATGGTTGTAAGGTTACCCAACTTCCGTCATAATTGGTTTTTGGATTAAACAATGTCATTCCAATTCCAGTAAACAAATAAGGTGATAGTGAAAAGGCTTTATTTCCTCTAACCCCCTTTAGTTTATAGCGTGGATACACTTTATCTGCGTTTGGAAAGTACTCGATATAAGCAGTAGCCTCTCCAATGTTTGATCTAAAACTTAAATTGCGGTTATTTCTAATGTCATTTTTTGTGACGGCATCATCCCCCTTTAAAAGGCTCCAAATTAAACTTCCTTTAACTGAAAAGTACTGATTGAGCATATATTTATACCCTACCATCACGGTTGGCCGCGTCATTTGGAATTTCAAATCCTTAATCCCATGAGTACCAATGCCTTTTGCTCCACCTAAGTCACCCAAAAAATTGGAAGCTCCTAGACCCATATAAACTTCATGCCGCACTGTTTTCCATGCTTGGGCATTGCTGCTTAAACAGAAGACGAGTAAGAGAAACGTGATGAAGTGTTTTTTCATTTAACCTATTATACGGTATTAATATACAAAATGGTTACCAACAAAGATATAAAAATATCAGTAAAAACCACGGACATCAGCAGCTTAGGCATTATCAAAGAGATTTGTAAGTGTTACAAATTCTTGCACGGAAAAAGATTCTGGTCTTCTCGCAAACATTTCGCTATAATCTTGATAAGGGAAATCCTTTTCATTAATCATTGCTTTAAGTGAATTACGGAGCGTCTTACGCCGTTGATTAAAGGCCATTTTCACGACTTGTTTAAACAGCACTTCGTCGCAATCTAATTTTTTGGTTTTATTCCGCTTTAGAATTATAACCCCAGAATCTACTTTTGGTGCTGGTGTAAACACTTCTGGAGGAACAGTAAACAGGTACTCAATATCATAATAAGCCTGCAATAAAACACTTGTGATGCCATATTTTTTTGATCCAGGCGGCTCCGCAATTCGCACGGCAACTTCCTTTTGAAACATGCCAACTACCATTGGAATTTGATCTTTATAATCGAGTACTTTAAATAAAATTTGAGTAGAAATATTATATGGAAAATTACCCGCCACGGCAAAAGCGTCCGTCCCCATAATATCTGTTAAATCAGAATGTAAAAAATCCTTTTCATAGATGCGATCACCCAAGGCTGGAAAATGTTGCTTCAAATAGACAACTGATTCGGTATCAATCTCTACAACATGCGTTTCAAACTCAGTAGATTTAAGTAATGGTTCAGTTAATGCTCCCATTCCAGGACCAACCTCTAGCACCGATTTAAAAACATAATCTGTACCTTCCAATGCGGTAGTCATTCGTTCGCAAACTGACTTATCATTTAAAAAATGTTGTCCTAAATGTTTTTTTGGTCTTACAATCATGCTTAAAAGCTTTGGTGAACGTGTAATAATGTTCTAAATGCTACGGTGTATTTTCCAAACAATTCTGTATGGTGTTTTTGCAATGCAGGTGAAGCATTCTCCTGATAGTCATTGTAAGTCGTCATGTCTTTACACAAATATAGAATGGCAAACGTTTTACCCCCCTCTTCATGACCCAAAACTTTTGAAATTTTGGACTCCAAAAAGAAGCCCGAACGCATCACATCTGGAATGTGTACTTCTTTCATCCAAGCAAGCCATTCTTCACTTTTTTCAACATCTACCGAAACGGTAACATTGTAGAGGACTTGCAAATTTTCTTCTGACATAATTAATTGGTTGTGGCTGCTATCTCGGATAGAGATAGCTTAATTAAACTCGGCTACAATATTACGATATTTTTCTCGAGCTTCGGCCGTGTAAAGACTTCCACTAAAATCAAAGAGAATTTTCTTATAATATTCGGCGGCCTTTTCGCGGTTATCTAGCCTTGTTTCATAGATTCTGGCAAGGCGCATAGCGGCATCATCACCCAATATGTCGTGCCCATATGATTCGACAACAACAATATACAATTCAACTGCCTGGTTCCATTTCTGCTGCCCTTCATAAATTTCAGCTTTCTTAAAGAGCACTTCATCTACCATACTGTGAAAAGGATAAGCGCGCTCCAAACTATCTAACATTTCAATTGCTTCATCAAATTTATTTTGTATCAAGAGCAAATCGGCATTGGCGTAAAGTTGCACAGGTGCCTCATTGGTATCAATCCCCAAATTATCTTGTAATAATAAGGACAATTGCATGGCGTCATTTGCGATCAACTTACTGGTTGATGCTTTTAACACATCTAACTGTGCTTTGGCGTATTCAAACTCGCCATCATAATAAAACACTTTCGCGTTTTTGAACTTAGCCTCATGTCCTATAATGTCTTCACTAAACTCTTTTTCAACCTGCATATATAATAAAGAGGCTTCCCAAATATCATTCGATACAACATGAATGTCGCCTTTTAAAATTTTAAACTGGGCAACATCTAACCTCCCAATTGGTAAGGCCAAACTTTCATCCACCAAATTCATAGCTTTTTCAGTATCATTTAAATGGAAAGCATAAATACGCGCCAATTGTTCCATTACAGCTAAACTTCTTGGACTTTTACCCATATCAACCAAGGCCATTTCAAAATCTTGCGCAACTACTGCTATTTCTTCTTTGTTAAATGATTTTCTTTGTGTTAATTCTTCAAATTCTGCAGCGAGTTTGCTTTGCACCGCAATGTGATAGTTCGGATATTTGCTTCCTAAATCAATCACATATTGATAGGCTTTCATAGCGGCGCGATAGGCTCCATTTGCTTGACAAACGTGCCCAATCTCAAGAACTCGACTCCCGTTTTCGTCCCTTTTCTTATCCAAGGCTTTCGCCTGAATCACAGCTCCTGTAAATTCTTTCTTTTGCAAATAGTACCAAATGAACATTTCATTATAAACGTATTGATCTGGATTTTTTTGAACCTTTAATAAGATCTCTTCTCGCAACATTTCAACCAACTCTTTGTCCGATTCAAAATCTACAACACGCGATAAATAAGTTTGCACGGTGCGGACGTAAACGGGACTATAATCCAATAAATTGAGGTATTCTTGAATCATGTCTGAAGGTCGATCTAACAAAGAATAGAGCGAAGCCAATTCCAATTGAAAACCATATCCTCTTTTCAATATTTTGCGTCCTTTCATGAAAGTTTGCATTGCATAATCATACATGCCTTTATCCTGAAAAGTATTCCCCAAATTTTCAACCCGAGATTGAATGGGTTGCACTTCATCTATTAATTTTTCATAGATTTTTACGGCTTCCCCTTCGCGATTGGTTTCTTTATAGACGTCTGCTAATTTGAATTGATTCTTGATGGTATAAGGATCACGCTTAATTCGTTTTTCAACCAATTTTTCGGCTTCATCAAATTTCTCTTGATAAAAAAGGCACAAAAAATAGCGGTCAAAATACAATTGAGAATCATATTTCTTAAACGACTTCTCGTAATATACTTCCGCTTTTTCGAATTGTCCTTTGCCAAAATAGTGCCCGGCTAACTTGGTATCATTATCTCGCGGCTGGCCATAGACTGGCTGAACTAATGCAAGCATTAATCCGAAAATACATAAGGTTATATATTTAGTCCAATTCGTCATTTTTCGTTTTCAATTCAGCTATAAATGCGTCTACTTTTGGTACCACAACGTGGTAGCGATAACGTTCAGCTGAAACCATATTATAAAAAGACCCGAATGACAAACTTACTTTGTCCATTGCTGCTTTTTCAACTGCAACATATTCAGTGATCTGTTCCTTACTCAATACACCGTTTTTAATATCATCCTTTAAGTCTAAAAATTGATGTTTAATAGCATTCAATTCGTCTCCATAAAGACTTTCATCTTTTCCAACATTTCCTAAATTTTTGCGAATTGCTTTGCAATCATTCATCTGTCGACCGAACGTTTCATTCAATGTATCTGGAGTATATAATTCCTTAATTTCAGCTTCATTGCTTTTCACGTGCTCCACCATTATGGTTAGACTATCAAAATCTATTCCATCCAGTAAATTTTCCAAACTATCAAGATGCACAAGGTGTGCGTCAATATCATCCAATTCAGTTTTAAACTCCTTTGCAGGATCGCAAGAAAGGGCGATTAGCGGTATTACAATAAGGGCAAAAACAAACTTTGTTACGTTATTCATTTTTTAAGCATTAAATCGTTTCAAACCAAGGGCTTTATCAACGGATACTAAATAGTTTCAAATCCTGTATAAGGCACTAGTACTTCTGGAATATTAATTCCATTATCTGTTTGGTTGTTCTCTAGTAAAGCCGCTAAAATTCTAGGCAAAGCCAAGGCGCTTCCGTTTAAAGTATGTGCTAAATTTTTCTTTTTATCGGCATCTTTAAATCTTAACTTTAAGCGATTGGCTTGGTAGGCTTCAAAATTTGAAATTGAGCTTACTTCCAACCATTTATCTTGTGCAGCTGAATATACCTCTAAATCAATTGTCAAAGCAGCAGTAAAGCCTAAATCGCCACCACACAACCTTAAAGTTCTATAAGGCAAGTTTAATTTAGTTAATAAACCTTGCACGTATGCGACCATTTGATCCAACACTTCATATGATTGACTAGGGTGTTCAACCCGCACTATTTCTACCTTATCAAACTGGTGTAAACGATTTAATCCGCGGACATCACTTCCATAAGATCCTGCTTCTCTTCTAAAACACGGCGTATAACCTGTCAATTTAATCGGTAACTCTTCTTCTTTCAATATTACATTTCTGTACATATTGGTTAAAGGAACTTCTGCAGTTGGAATTAAATACAAATTATCCTGAGCATCATGGTACATTTGTCCTTCTTTATCTGGCAATTGTCCGGTTGCATATCCAGAAGCCTCGTTCACTACAAATGGAGGAATAATTTCTTTATAACCTGCATCTCTCGCTTCATCCAAAAAGAAATTGATTAATGCACGTTGTAATCTTGCTCCTTTTCCGGTATAAAATGGAAAACCAGCACCTGTTACTTTCACGCCCATTTCAAAATCAATGATTTCGTGTTTTTTTGCCAATTCCCAATGCGGTAACCAATTTTTACCAACTACCGGTATTTGGCCAGACTCAGAAATCTTGACATTATCTTCATCTGAATTACCTGCAGGCACAGAAGGATGCGGCACATTAGGAATTTCGTAGAGTAAATTTTGTAATTCATCAGCCAAAGCATTCACCACTTCGGCTACCGCTTTTTCTTCATCACGTAATTCACCACCACGCTTTTTAGCTTCCTCGGCTTCTTCCTGTTTCTTCTGCGCAAACAATTGTCCAATTTGCTTTGCTATGGCATTCCCTTCTGCCAATAAAGAATCTTGCTTTTGTTTATTTGAACGCCATTGCTCATCAACGGCAATAATTTTCTCAATTTGTGCAGCAGCATCCATATTTCGAACTTTTAAAAGTTCAATTATTTCTGCTTTATTTTCTTTAATTCTTGTTATTTCTAACATTGATTTTGTTTTTCTGTAAAAATATAAAATGTCACTCTGCTTGAGGAATAAATTATAGAAGAGATATAATACCAAACAACAAAACTCCTTACAGCTAAGCTGAAAGGAGTTTTATAAAATCGTTTTATCTTCGACTAAGCCTCTAAAGCTGCAATTAAATCTGCTTTTTTCATTGCAGAAATCCCTGTAATCCCTTTAGCTTTTGCCAATTCCTTCAACTCAGCAACTGTTTTAGAGCTAAAGTCATCCGAAGATGCTTCTGCCGCTGGAGCTGCTTCAACTGGTGCTTCTGCTTTTGGAGCTTCTGCAACTGGCGCTTCTTTTACAGGAGCTTCAGTTTTCGTTGCTTTTTTAGCAGGTGCTGCCTTCGCTTCTAATACTACATCCTCTTCAAAAGGGATGATAGATACGAAAGATCTGTTGTTTGCTTTTTTCTTGAATGCAACTAATCCATCAGTCAATGCATATAATGTATGATCTTTTCCGATTCCTACATTATTACCTGGGTGATGTTTCGTTCCTCGTTGTCTAATAATGATATTACCAGCGATTGCCGCTTGTCCACCAAAAATCTTAACACCAAGACGTTTAGATTGTGATTCTCTACCGTTATTTGAACTACCGGCTCCTTTCTTATGTGCCATAATATTAAATATTATCGTCCCCAATTAATTGGTGACTTTAGTTTTTTATCCTTTAATGTTTTCAATCTTGATCTCAGTTAAATACTGTCTGTGACCATTTTTCTTTTTGTAACCTTTTCTTCGTTTCTTCTTAAAAACGATTACTTTATCTCCTTTAAGGTGTCTTACCACCGAAGCTGATACTTTAGCTCCTTCTATAGCTGGGGCGCCTACATTTACCTTTCCGTCGTTGTCGATTAAAAGAACGTTATCGAAGTCCATTTTGGCTCCTTCTTCACCTTCTAATCTGTGGACGAAAATCTGTTGGTCTTTTTCAACTTTAAACTGTTGGCCTGCTATTTCTACAATTGCGTACATAACAAATTTTCTATTTATTTAACTTATTTTCGGACGACAAAAGTAGGGATTTAATTTAGAAAACAAGAGCTTAGACCGTTTTATTTGCACCAATTGCCTTTTTTTTATTCATTAGGTACACTCCAAGCAGAATAACTGCTACCCAAACGAGATTAAAAAGATCAAAATCTTCTCCTGCCATAACACCGATAAAAACGGCCACAACAGGAATCAAATAAGTAACCCCGGAAGCAAAAATATGACTTGATATCGACACTAACTTTGTGAAAATGAAAACAGCCAAGGCGGTGCCAATAACACTTAGAATTGACAAATACCCTAATGACTTTAATCCATTCGGGTTCGAAACTATGGGATCAAAAGCATTTGTAGCCACACAAATAATTGCCGCAGGGAACAGAATTACAAAAAATGAAAGAGAGGTAATCACTATTGGTGAAACGCCCTGTAATTTGAATTTAATGGTTGTCAAACTAATAGCATAACACAATGTAGCTACCAAAACAAGTAAAGCGTAGAACAAATCTTCTTGTTCAAAACTCAATTGAGATTTTAATATATTGTATAAGCCAAATGCCCCGCATAGTATTCCAATGATTTGCGCTAGCCTAGGTTTGTTTTTGTAGATAACAACAGCAATGATGACTACAAAGAAAGAAGTACCCATGTTTAAGACTCCTGCCATTGACGGCTCTATCTTTGTTTCGGCAAGTGTAAACAATAGCGCAGGAATAAGATTCCCAGCTCCGCCAACAAGCAATAACCACCAAAACGTTTTCGTTTTTAATAACTTCAAATGACGCAAGGCAATTGGTAATAAGGTTAAACTAGCGATCAAGATTCGCATGGCGCCAACCTGATAAGGCCCCATTACGATTTCTTCGCCAACGGGCTTCATACTTTTTTCCATCAAAATAAAGGAGCTTCCCCAAACTAATGAAAGGCCAATAAGAAGAAACCATGATCGTCTTTCATTCGACATAATCGCGCAAAATTACGGCCAATTATCGGTTGTTTAATTTTTTTTCAAAAGAATTAATTTTGGCTCGGCTTAAATCAATATTATTTCTACTTTTATACTTCTGAATTAAAACCAATAATATGCATATAGCAGTAGCAGGAAATATCGGATCCGGTAAAACTACTCTCACTCAATTATTATCCAAACATTACGGATGGGATACACACTATGAAGATGTGGAGCAAAACCCTTACCTGAATGATTTCTATGAGGACATGCAACGCTGGTCTTTCAATTTGCAGATTTATTATTTGAATAGTCGCTTTACGCAAATTCAGGAAATAAAAACGACCTCTGAAAATGTGATTCAAGATCGAACGATTTATGAAGACGCTTATATTTTTGCGCCGAACTTGCATTCAATGGGCTTGATGACAACACGCGACTTTGAAAACTATTTTTCATTATTCAACTTGCTAGAGTCATTTATTTCGGCGCCTGATATTCTGATTTATTTAAAAGCAAGTGTTCCAACTTTGGTGAACCAAATTCAAAAAAGAGGGCGTGATTACGAAGAAAGTATTCGTTTAGATTACTTAAAGCGTTTGAACGAACGGTATGATGCTTGGATCTCAACCTACGATAAAGGGAAATTGATTGTGATTGATGTGGATGGGAATAACTTCCATGAAGATGCCAATGATTTGGGATTGATCATCAATTCGATTGATGCAGAGATTAACGGGTTGTTTTAAACTTGTTCTCCTATGTTTGTTTTTATATAAATTAAACGAAACAAACTTGATGAGGGGAATGACAGTTATGGATTGTTCTAAGTGACGAAAAGTACACTGTTATCGAGAAATTAACGTCATTCCTTTT
>WTCE01000136.1 GCA_013138735.1 Crocinitomix sp.
TTTTGATTTTGAAAAAAGTAGAGCCCAGAAAAATCCGAGCCCTACGCAGGATAGAATAAATCTTCCTTTAGAAGTTTAAAAATAATCATATTTTTATTAGGATATTAACACAGAATCTCGATACAATCCGCAAGTTCCTTGGGAGTCACTCGAACTGACATCCGTTCAACTATTAAAAATGTTATTGCTTGATATTGTTATTCCAAATACCGCTATGCTTAGTGCCATCCGCATAAAACAGTGTACCGTTACCATGCATTAAACCATTCTTGAATTCGCCAATATAAGTGTTGCCATCTTTATCAATTTCAACTCCTATACCGTCTTTTTTCCCATTTTTCCAAGTTCCTTCATATTTACTGAAATATGGTTTTTTACCACGTTCTGATCCTGGATTGTTCGCATATTCAGACACTGCCACACCAAATCCTCTTATACAGTTATCTGATTCACAGCTGCCATACGTTAATTTCATTGCAGTACCAGCTTGCAATTCCGAATTAATCCATTCTCCTTCTTGGGCAATCTCACCAGTACTATAATAAACTATACCATATCCACTCAGTTGACCATTTTCAAAGTCTCCAACATATTTTCCCCCATCTTGACCTGCCCAAACCAATGTTCCCTCTCCACTGAACTCATCATTTTTAAACTCTCCAATATATTTGGCGCCATCACTTAATAAATAATGACCAAAACCGCCGAAACAATCCCCTAAAAGACACCCTTCTACAGCCCCTTCTTCAAGCGCTGTTTCTTTATAAGGCGTAAGTGGTTTTCCGTCTTTCATCTCTACAGCGAAGAAGAGTTCGTTGTTCGAATTATACATTCTGGCAAAACCGTTTTCTTTATCTTCTGTCCAGTTAACTAAAATGTACATTCCAGCAGGGTTAATTTCCATTCCAAACCCATCTCTCATTCCATTCTTAAACATTCCAATATATTTTACTTTATCAGGAGCTATAAACACACCGTGGCCATTTTCGCAATCTCCTGTAATACAACCTTCAGTTTTCACTTCTAAATCTGCCAAATTTATTGTTGCGCCGTAAACCTCCCAATCGTCATTTTTTACACCATTTGAATAAGATCCTTTCATCCCTGGAGAACCATCTTCATTATAATAAGTCCAAACGCCTTCTTCTTTTCCCGCGGCATTATAAACCCCTTCGCTGAGTTTATTTCCAGTCTCGTGATAAAGCGACCAATTACCTACCAGAATTTCCCCGTCAAAAGCTCCTTCACTCATTAAGTTCCCATTCTCAAAGTAATGTTTAGAAAGACCCTTTTTTTTGCCGTCCGAATAACTTTTTTCGTCTTCTAAATTTCCGTTATCGTAAAAACGAGACCATAGTCCTTCGTTTAATCCATTCACAGATTTTCCTTGGAGTTCTAACTCTCCATTCTCGTGATAATATACCCAGTCTCCATCTCTAAGTCCGTTTTTATATGCTCCGATTGATAACAATTGCTTGTTCTCATAATAGGCCTTCCATTCTCCAGTTTCTTTACCAGCTAAATTATAATTACCGCTTGTCATTAAGTTTCCGTTATCATAATAGAAATTATACAATCCAGTTTTGATTGTGTCTGACATATGACCTTCAGACTGTAATTGCCCGTTCTCAAAATATGATTTAACTTCCCCTTCTTGAACACCCTTTACATAGTTGTTGATCTTTTGAATTCCTCCTTGTTCGTAATACGCTTTAGACTGACCTTCGGTCAGATCATTGATCATACATCCGGCCGCCTTTAGGTTACCATTTTCGTAGTAAAGTTTGAGCTCAATTTTGGTAGCTTCATTTGACCAAATCGTAATGCCTTCGATCGTTCCATTTTCAAAATAGTCCTTCCACTCTCCTTTTTTTATCAACCCTGACAAGTAACCTGTTGATTCTATTTGTCCGTTCTCATAATACATTTCAAATCTGCCTTCTATTGCACCGTTCACATAGGTTTTTAATGTCTTAATTCCTCCTTGCTCAAAATAACTTTTCCATACTCCATTTTCTTCTCCCTCTATATTAAAGGTTCCATTTTTTTTTAAGTTTCCATTCTTATGGTACCACTTCCATTCTCCCGTTTGTTTATCACCAGTAAAATTTCCAACATATTCTAATTCTCCAGAATCGTAATACCCTTTTTGTTGCGCTAAAGCATTTGTGTTAATGGCTAAAAAGCACACCGTTATTGCTATTGAAATAAATAATTTTCTCATCTTTTCTTATGTTAAAAAGCATTCCTTAAACAAAGGAATGAAATACCCCCCTGAACCACAATAGGGTAATCACCGTAATTTTTCTTCAATGAAAATTTCTGTAGACATATTGACCACGGTTATTGTAAATGATGATCCGTGCTGTACAATGGGATTCAGAAGTATTTCATGGGAGGTTACAGACCGAACCAAATGTTTAATAACGGTGAATTGATTCCAGGCATGTGTTTAATCACCTACAGGAATAAACTTGTAACTGAGAAATTGATTATTCCACAACTCATTTCAAAGATAATATATCTGCACCTGTTTAATGGTCTTTTGAACAGGCGTAAATCACCTCATGTTGTTTTCATTTTATGATATAGCTAAAATTAAGGCATGTTAATTCTTGACAGATTCTTAGAAAATTAAATCAAATTATAAAAGGCGCATAAAATTAATGGTTAATCTTATTATGGACACAGATTTTTACGTAGATTTAAACGGGCATATTGCTCAAAAAATTAATCTAAAACATTACAAGATGAAAAATTTGAAAAAGAAAAAAAGTATCAAAGGATTTGTGAAAGTAGATTCTAAAAAATTACAATTGATTAGTGGAGGAAAAGGTACTCAGGACGATATTGTAGATTATGACACCCACGTTTTAAGGGGTTAATGGAAACAACCGCACCTCAAAAGTGCGGTTGTTTTTTTCTTATTACTAATCTAAGATATTCAAAAAAAAAAAGGGGTTTGAGAAAGTAGACCCTAAAAAACTGAGGTTGATTACTGGAGAAAAAAACGCTGTTACCAACATTCTTGGAGGTGATATCATGTTCTAATGATCAGCTAATGCAAACAACCATCCCACAAAAGTGCTGTTGTATTTTTCTTTAAATATTCTTTTACTGCGCCTATTACTTCTATCAGAAATCTCTCCCTCCAAAAAACAGGAGATAATGTGGCACTTATTGCCCATTTAAAAATTTGATATGTTAAAAGAGGTATAAATTTTCTTGATGAACTGAATGAATCTGTAAACCAACGGCTACGATTTCGTTCATGCCAAATTCTCAGAAAATCAAACCAAATTATAAACGGTAAATAGAATTTTATCATTGATTATACTATTCGAATTGATGTACCGTAGATTAAACGAGCATATTGCTCAAATAATTAATCTAAAAAACTTTTCAAGATGAAAAATTTAAAAAAGAAAAAAAGTACCAAAGGGTTCGTGAAATTAGAATCTAAAAAATTGCAGTTGGTTACTGGAGGAAAAAACACTAATGACGACGTGTTTGTACACGACCTCATATTATAAAATCAACTAATTGAGACAGTCGTAACCCTTAGGTACGGTTGTCTTTTTTCTTTAACTCTTCTATTATTATGGCTATAACTTATATCAGAAATCTCTCCCACCCAAAAACAGGAGATAATGTTTCAATTCAACTCTACGGGAACATATATGGATTAGGAGATAATGAGGCACTTATTGCCCATTTAAAAATTCGATATATTAAAAGGAGTATAAATTTTCTTGATGAACTCAATGGGCATTTTGTTCTTATTATTGATGATCACATTGTGAAGAAAACGTATGTCGCAAATGACCGTTTTAATACGATTCCTGTTTTGTTTTATCTTTCCAAGAATCAAAAAACCATTATTTGCTCCAACAAAGTTTCGCTAATTAATCAAGAAACAAAAACGATTTCTTTTAATTTAAAAGCAGTTTTTGCTGATATTAACAAGGATCATGGCGATTATTATGACAGTTATTATGAGGATATTTTTTCATTGAAAGGTGGAAGATATTTAGAATTTGACTATCAGAACAAGCGCTTTAGATCTGCGCCATATTGGGACTTGATTTCCTCATTTTTATCAAATCAATTTGTTAACGAAAACGTATCCAAAAAAGAGTGCATAAATACTTATCGAGAACATTTAACTAACGCAGTCAATCTTAGAAAATCTGGGGCGACAGATTCCCTTCTTTTAAGTGGCGGACTCGATTCAAACTCTCTTTTAGCCTTGTTAAAGAATGACAAAATTCGGACGTACAGTCTAGGTAATACAATAGGCTTATTATCAGGAGAACTGGATCGCATTTATGAAAGCTTGAAACTAAGCAATGCAACGCATGAAATGTATACATTCAAATCTGACAAAAACCAAATTTCAACAGAATATTGGATAGAAATGGTCGCCAAAGTAGAAAACCCCAACCTCTCGTTTGACGCCTATTATAAGTCAATCATTTTGAACTCTTTGAAAGTCGGTGACCAAGACCCTAATACAATTTTGACTGGTTTGGGGAGTGACGAATTAAACGGGGGGAAATTAAACACCTATATTTCAGCACAAGCAAGTCAGGAAAAGGGAGTGTTTAATCACTTCTTAGATCGCATGATTAGATCCAATTCAGCACTAAATTTAGATAAAACCGAGTTGAATTTATTCTCTAAATCTTTCTACAGTCGAGAACAAAAAATTAAAATTGATGATCCATGGGGACTTTATCTATATCAAGTAGAAAAAAGAGGTCAGCTTATAGAGAAATGGGACGAATCACAAATGGCACTAAACGCTGGGTTTTATTATACCTATCCTTTTTTAGATAAAAATTTAGTTGATTTCACCCTCACGATTCCTGAAAAACTCCGTGAAAAATTGTTGTTTGATAAACGAATTTTGAGAAAAGCAATGCAAGCTAGTTTACCAAAGGTTTTCAAAAATTATAGCAAATGGTCTAGTAATCCAACTCCGAGAACGAAAATTAACGAATTGCGAAAATCTGCCCTATATGGAAATAATTTCGCTTTGCTTAAACAGGTCTATGAAACATCAAGTTTTGTGAAAGAAAATTTAAATATCGATCACGTATTGAGTTATTTTAAAAATTCGGGAAATGAAATTCCTGCAGGATATTTTGATGTTCAACGAATGATTAATTGCGGAATTATTGAGTCATCACTAAAAGAAAACACAAATAGTAATGAACCTGTACCACCTGATTCAACATCTTACAAAGTGATTGAATATTCAAAAGGAAGTATGAAAGATGTGCGTTCATTTTTAGAATGTGATAAATTAAAATTGTCGTTCAAAAGACCTGTGCGCATAGCTGATGATGCGATTTTTTCATATAATAAAGATCATACAGAACTTTATGTGATGCAGGAGAACGAATTGAAATATATGATAGATGATTCTGATTACATCACACTGCTTGAAGAAATAGATAATCATCACAATTTGAAGCAATTATTGAAACATCTAGAATTAGACAAGAGCAGTGCTCAACCATTGTTGCAAGAATTGTTTGAAAACGGGATATTGGTTTTAGAAGATTAGTTATTTGTTCAAACTTTGAAGCACATGTTATATGTCAAAAAGTTTATCCCATGATTTCATTCAAACCAAATTCTCAGAAAATCAAACCAAATTCTAAAAGACACATCAAAGTTACTTACAGATTATAATATAGACATTGTTATTGACGTACATTTAAACGAGCATGGTGCTCAAATTATTAATCTAAATTATTTAAAGATGAAAAATTTAAAAATGAAAAAAAGTATTAAAGGTTTTGTGAAAATCGATCCTAAAAAATTGCAGTTGATTAGCGGAGGAAAAAGTACACTTGACGATTTTGTTATGGAGTATGATCTTATTCTGTAAAGCAAAAAATGTTGGTAATTGTCCTACATAAGGGCGGTTGCCTTTCACTTATTATTAATCTAAACTATTTATAGATGAAAAATTTAAAAAAGAAAAAAAGTATCAAGGGTTTTGTGAAAATAGATCAAAAAAAATTGCAGCTGATTAGTGGAGGAAAAAGTACGAGCCTCATTATAGAGGACAATCTCGATATGGGCTAATTAATGCAAACAACCGTTCCCCAAAATCGCGGTTGTTTTTCACCTATCACTAATCTAATATATCCAAAAATGAAAAATCTAAAAAAAGAGAAAAGTATCAAGACCTTCGTGAAAATAGACGCTAAAAAACTGCAATATATTTTTGGGGGAAAAGATATTGACTTTATTATCGAGGATATTGTTGATATGAGTTAACTAGTGGCTGGTCGGAAGTTGGCAAAATGTAAAACCATTATAAACCCAGATAAGCTGATTATTTTCAATGCCAATTCCGGGTTTGATGCCACTAACTAACTAACTAACTAACAAAAACAGTGCTTTGCGGAAGAAGTTGTTACCAAACAATGATCAAAACAAACCATTTAATTACATATTTTCGGATAATCTTCGTTATGTTTAACATGTCACCGCTTAATCCAACCCATTTTATATTTGCATTGATTAAATTTCTAAAAAATAAACGACCCCAATTTCTCTTTTTATTTCTATCGTTAATATTGGGGAGTACTGCCTTTTCTCAAAATATATCATATAACTATAAGACATATGACGTGGAAGAAGGCTTACCTAGCTCCGAAGTATATTGCTTAATTAAAGATGCTCAAGGATATCTATGGTTTGGAACAGATGCAGGTGTTTCCCGTTTTAACGGTTATGAATTCACAAATTATAGTATTGTAGATGGCTTGTCAGACAATACCATTTTTACGATTTATGAGGATTATAGGGGTCGGATTTGGTTTCTAGGTTTTACAGGCGGAATTTCTTATTATGAAAATGGCCTCATTCATTCTTATCGACACAATGATAAATTGTTAGAGGCCTTGGAAGATAAGGGACATATTTCAAAATTAATTGTCGGTCATGATGAGACCATTCGCTTTTGTTTATACCCATGGGGAAGTGGTAAAATCGAGCCAGAAGGAGAAATAACCATACATAGTACAAGAGAGGATGTTGAAATATCTCATCCATTCCTTAGGGCTATAGCTGAAGAGAATGACCAAATATTAATTGCTCGTAAATTGGGGGAGAAAAAATTATCCCTGTACCTGAAACGTAATGGTCAGGAAGAATTCATAACAGAACATGGCTCGGCCACCTATTATTCCTACTCCTATTTACTTGATTCCAATTCATCTTTTTTTATTGTTGGCGATATATTGGGTTATGTGAATCCTGACACCATTTTAACGAAAAAATTTGGTGGTGGATTTTGCACTGTAAATATGAATGCCGAAGGACAAGTTTGGCTCACTGAAAAAAATAAGGGTATTAAAATCTACAAGAATACACAAGACTTATTTGGAGGGAAAGATCCGATAATGACGCTCTTTAATGGACTCACAATTTCACAAATTTTATTTGAACAGCATGGGGCCGTTTGGCTTTCCATTGAGGATAGAGGGGTTTGCTATATCTATAATTATCATATTGATAATTATCTATCTAACGTTGGAAATCGCACTGAGATAAGCGCTATGTGCAAAAATGAATTTGATGAATTATTTTATGTAGGTGAAACTGGAGAAGTTTACAAGGTGGACACTTTAGGAGTCCATTCTTTTCTGTTTGATATTGAAATGGAAGTAAATTCAATCTATTTTGCCGCTCCCAATAAACTGTTCGTCACTAATTTTCAAAACATTTCACATAAGACTTGGCAAGAAAACGGCTACGAAATACACTCACTAAATGGGAGAAATCTTGCAATTATTGATGATACTGAACTTTGGCGGATTACTAGCGCTGGTATAAATAAAGAAATATCAGGAGAGATTGTTTTCAAATCTAATGGCGTCAATTTTTTCAAAACCGTTTGTCAAGATTCTTCTGGGATAGTCTGGATTGGAGGGAACAAAGGACTCTATAAATATGAAAACAAGGAAATTACTTCGGCAAATCATTTATTAGGTGAGAATAGGGAGAAAACTAAGGTAAATCGCATTCGTGTATTAAATTCGAAAACGATTCTCATTGCAACCAAAAGTAGCGGACTGCACATATTAACTCGAAAAAACGGGGAATATCTAGATCAAATCATCCCTTTGGATAGCGAGACTTTGAATGACGTTTACTTTGATGATGAACAGGGTTTTTGGATCGCTTCAAACAAAGGTATTTTGAATGCGAAGATTGACAGCACAGGTCATTTTTCCCTCCGGAAGATCAACCATTTAAATGGACTCCCATCAAGTCAAGTCAACCATATTACGGGCATAAACAATATTATTTATGCTGGAACCAATAACGGACTTGTTAAATTTGATAAAAAATTCATATCACCTAATAACAACCCTCCAAAACTTTTAATGAATCCAATTTTGGTGAATGGGAAGCCTCAGGATTCATTGAAAACACCTTTTCAATTTAGTCACAATCAAAACCATATTGAATTTTCCTTTATTGGCTTGTCTGGATATAATCCCGGCAGTATCAATTATCGTTATCGCTTGAATGGAATTGAACAAAATTGGAAATACACCAAATCCAGAAGTATCAGTTATCCTTCTTTACCTCCAAACGATTATCTGTTTATAGTTGAAGCTTCAAATGAAGATGGTTTTTGGAGTGAAGCGCAACAAATTCCCTTTTCAATAACTTCACCATTTTGGAAAAGAGGAGTTTTTATTGCCATTGCCGGGTTTCTTCTCTTCATCCTGATTTCGGCTTATTATAATTATAAAGAGAAAAGGAAATTAGAGAAATACGAAAAATCCCGTCAATTCGAGGAGCAAAAGCGAAAAGTAATTGAAGCAAAACTTATTGCACTAAGGTCTCAAATGAATCCTCATTTCACGTTTAATTCTTTAGCCGCTATCCAAAACGTAATGATCAACTTTAGTGTGAAGGAGGCCGTTGATTATATGGGGAAATTCTCGTCTTTGGTGAGAAAAATTTTAGAAAATTCGGAAAATCTATATATTTATTTGGACGAAGAATTAGAAATGCTTCAACTATATCTTATGTTGGAAAACATACGTTTTAACAATGAAATTGATTATAGTTTCAAAGTTGCTCCATCAATTGAACAAGACTTTGTAGAAATTCCTTCTATGATAATTCAACCTTTTATTGAAAATGCAATTATTCATGGCTTAGCACCTAAGAATGAAGGAATAAAACGGATAGAAGTAGAATTTCATGAAGATTTCGAATCGATTTATTGCTCCATAACTGATACAGGAGTTGGAAGAAAAAAAGCTAGAGAAATTGCAAAAAAGAGTGGAATTAAACACCAATCTTTAGGAATTAAAATTACCGAAGAACGGTTGAAATTATTTGGAGCCGGTGAAAATGATGAATTTGCCTTTGAAATTAAGGACTTATATGATGATGAAGGCACTGCAACAGGCACGCAAGTTCAAATTAAATTAAAAAAGAAAGATGATGACCAAAGATCATGAAAAAAAAATAAAAGTCGTTGTTATTGATGATGAAAAGCCGGCGAGAGATGGGCTCATTGGTGTTTTGAAAATGAATTTCCCCAATTTGGAGATTATTGGAGAGGCCAATTCAGTAGTAACAGGAGTGTTAATGCTGAAGAGTTTAAAACCAGATGTCGTTTTTCTGGATATTCAATTGTCGGACGGGAGCGGATTTAACCTCTTGGAGCAACTCGATCAAATTGAATTTCAAGTAATTTTTGTTACGGCATATAATAGTTTCGCTATTAATGCTTTTAAGGTTAACGCCTTAGATTATGTCCTTAAACCTGCCGGAATTGAAGACTTGACTATTGCAATTGATAAATTAAATAAAAGAACCGCGTTAATTGACAGCGATTCTCTGGATGAGATTAAAAACAATTGGATAAAGAAGAATTCATCAACCAGTAAACTGGCCATACGAGAGTTTGATGGAGTTCGCTATTTAAGGATCGATCAAATTACGAGGTGCCAATCTTATAACAATTACACAGAAATTCACTTGGTAAACGGCGAGCGAATAATGACTACAAAAACGTTAAAAGACTATACAGAAATTTTGGAAAATTATGGTTTTTTTAGAATTTATCAATCGCACTTAATCAACTTAAAAATGGTCAAAAAAATTCTTAATAAAGAAGGCCTATATGTTGAAATGGAGAATGGAGATGTTTTGGAATTGTCAAGACGCAAAAAAAATGTCCTTTTCGAACGCATGAGTGAATTTCAAATTTGAATCATTTGAGCAAGGCCTCTAAAGGATTTGAGGGAATTGTGATGAGAGTATGATTGGTTATAGAAAAACCTGAGCAATCAACAACTTTACAGCCTTAGCTCAACTATAAACGTATCCCTAGCAATTCTTTGACTTTCTACTATTAGTTCAATACGATTTACGTTTAAATGAAATGGTAGACCCATATAAAAATCCCTAAAACCGAAAATAAAGCTCTTTTTTTGAGGCAACTTTTAAACTAAATTGATAATTATAAAACATACAATTATGAAAATCTTCGTTTATACACTTTCGCTTTTAACACTCGTAACATTCTCATGTAACAAAGACACGATCAACTACTTTGAATCGGGTAAAACCAAAGGCATGAATATTACAAATCATGACATATCCGTCAAAGCGAATTTTGCTGATGAGGATCCAAAACAAATCATTGAACTAGACTTGGATGCAAATGGACAAATGGATCTCAGATTCATTAGTTATCAAGATTCGGTAACACCTTACTTTTGTGGGAATTATAGTCAGGAAGAGTTGGATTTAATGGAGTATGAAGGGAGTAAGTTTACGCGTTCATTCACAATGGTAGAAATACTGAATGGTAGCTTTACACTCGCTGTTCAAGAAAACTCGAATAAGTCTTATGAAACACATTCGGATTATTATGATATCGAGCGTCCAAGTGGAACGGCATCCATTATGGAAATTAACTCTACTAAAAATGAACCTTCGAGCTATCAGAAAAGTTCAGGCACTTTTAGTACAGTAAAGAGTTTTGGTCAGGACGAACTCATTTCGGAAACACAACTCTTTTTAAATCCTGAAGAGGAGCTAGACATGAGCAGTGCCGCTTTTGAATACAGTTATTTTTATAGAAATCACGACGCAGAAGTTACATACGGAATAATTCAACGCTATGAAAGAAACCATTTTGAAGTTCCCTCTAATGAATTGCGTTATTTGATGTTTAAAAAGGCAGATAAATGGGGATGGATTTCATTCGAAATTACTGAGGAAAATAGAATTACGATTTTCGAATCTGCGATATCAAAAAGGTAAAATCAACTCTTAAAAGAGATAAATTGCAACTTCATTTTTAATTACTTTAGGAGCAGCCGATTCTTTGTTTTTTGGTGTTAAAATTGTACGGTGTTGGGTTTTCGAAAATTTATTCATTCAGAGTATACATTAATCATTCTCAATTATTAGCGCAACATTTCATAATTGAGTAGCATGAATATTTCTATAGCAAATTTAAGCAACCTTAATCCAGAGAAATGGCCTTATTAGTTTGTTCCAACAGTTAAATATGGATCTTGAAAAAACTGCTTTTAGAAGTTTTCAAATCAGACGCACTACTCTCTCCTTAAAATGGTGGTGTATCTGTAATTGCCGAAAGTGAAACTTGTGTTACTAATGGAATAAATCCATATTTTCTTGATTTCCGATAGACAGATTTAGCATTACGTGATGACAAACAATAATCGACAGTGAAAACAGGAATTCCTAAATCCAGATATTTCTCACTTTGAATAATTCTATTTTTTGTTGAATAATCGGCCTCATGTCTTTCTCCTCCCTTAATATCTCCTGCTTCGGGATCATCCCATTCTGAATCACCTTCTCCATAAAACCATGTGTCTTCGGTTGCAATTGCGTCTATAATTGAAGCATACAAAGCAGGATTCGCGTCCAATAAATAGGGTGCATTTTGAGCAACAACTAAAAAATTAGCATTCGAATCTTTTCCCTTTTCTTTTATCCCACTAATAAAAGACATCATCTCACTTTCAGTATTTTTACCTTTTGTATTGGCATATTCTCGAACAAGGTCATCATCATAAGCTTCAACCCAATCTAAATACACACCATCAAATCCATAAGCCGTTATTTGATCAATTAATCCACCATCCTTCAACCAGATATTTTGCCATAAGGTATCCCAATAGGCAACAGGATAATTACCACTCCAACCATCAGGATCTATTGTAACCAAAAAATCTGGAGATCCTGAAGCGTTGACTGTTGGTGCGACCCAATCATCCTCCCAATAGGTTCTATAATCTTCAGCCTGACCAATGTCTATATAAGCCAATAAAATCCGATTATCGCCATTACTTTTCGTCTTTAAATTATCAACAAGATAATTAATGTCATAAGGGCTTTCTGTGAAATTAAATCCTGGCTCTACAATTAGCATATCGTAATCAGTTGCGGCCAATTCATCAATCTCTGTATTGTCGTCCAAATGTTGAATTTGATACATAAATGTTGAAACCTCAACACCATTTAATGTAGCTGAAGTATAGGGGGTGTTTTTTTCCTTATTGCAGGCTAAGATAAAACTTATTAATAGCGCAATAACGAAGATTACCCTAATTTTAATTATCATAATTTAATTATTTAGCGGTCGTTATCTTACTTTCTATAGGAAATTTCAATCTTGTTAACCAGTTCTGTTACATCTAATTTACGAAAAATTAAAGATTGCTCGTTTTATCCTAAAAACTATACTCAAACATCACTATTTTCTAACAGGCATAATCCTGCGAGCGTCCATTTTAAAATCTAATTTAAATTAAGCTAATCTAAGAAAATAGCCTGCAAATAAAACATAAGTATAAGAGGTTGCTCTGTATTATTTTAAAAGAAATGATTCATCATAAACAGAATTAAATAAACAACTATCTTTGATTTGGAAATTCAATAATATTGACAATATTTAATAGAATTAAGTTGATTTTTTTGAGGGTGACGGGATAGATGCGAAAGAACCGGGATTAGGATCTATTCAATTTCTGTTTCGGAAATCCTTGTGTTTAGATAATTTTCATAGACGTTAAAAGCGGAATCTATTAATTCTATTTTATAGATATTGTTTAATCCATTTTCACCCATTAATATCAAGTTGGGGTCATAAGATTTATCACAAGCATATATAAGTGGGTAGTCAAATTCATTCTCTCCAATTCCTGAGAAATATGTGTAAGCACTGGCAGTATTAACATTATCCAAAATATGAAGTAAGCTAGAGCTAATGCTTAATTTCCCGTTCTCGGAATTATCTGTGGTTTCTATTTCTTCTTCATCACCAATAAACCCAGAACTCATCAATTCACTTTTGTAGAAATTAAGAGCTATTGTCACATTTTGGATTGAAAATTTTTTCTGAACTCGTTTACTTGAAACAAGCAACGAATCAATTGTTGGGTCATAGACTATACAAGGAAAATCAGGAGAAGTGCTAAAACCGCTATAGTAACCAGTCCATTCTTCAAGGGTTAACTCTACTAAACTTTCAAAATTGTAGAAATTTGTAACAATTGACATATCCAAGGCTATCTCATCTTCAGGACATTGATTTTCGCTTAATGACTCCGAATTCTCAGGGTTTATTGCTTCGTTTTCAGAACGTTCATTGGAAGCAATTGCGTTATTAATTGTTTCTTCTGTTGTATCAGTGCAGCCGCAAATTATGCCTATAAGAGAAACAAATAGAAGATGTTTTAGATTCATATTCAAAAATACTCAAATTCTCGCATTTCTCATACTCACCACCAATGTCGTTTAAGATGATTGTCTTGTCGAACCGGATTGACTATAATTCCTTAATTTTGAGAACCAACTTAATATATTGTTTGACTATGAATTATGTCCTCTTTTCATTTCTATTATTTATCTCTTGTTCATCAGACGAGAAAAATTAAGCTACTCCGAATACAGTTACGAGGACGGAGAAAAGAAACTTCAAATGATTTATGAGTTCTCTTTTAACAAGAATGGCTTTATAACAATATCTTCAAACAGAGATTCCAGTGGATATGGAATGTTGTATGAATATACTTGGGAGGAAAACAAATTGATAAAAAACGAATTTACTTTGCCTTCAAAGTATGAGGTTGGTTCTAAAGAAATCGTTTATTCAAATTTGAGCTTTGTTGAAACAACATACGGAGGAGTGGATAGAATGAAAATGACTTACATTGAAGGACTTCAAAATAAACAATTGCGGACAATTGAAGAAGACTATTTCAACTATGACGCGACTATTTCATGGACTTTGAGAATAAAATATGATTCCATTGGAGATATTATTGAAAAGAATCAACTAGCTATAAATGGTGAATTGGTAGAAAAGACTTATTATGATTATAATGAGAAAGGATTTATCAGAACATCAAAACACTTGATTCCAGCATATGGAACAGAACCATTCATACACACATATGAATACGTTTATGACTCTTTGGGAAATTGGCTAAAAAAAACAAGATATGATTCTAATTCACAGCCCATTGAATATATTGAAAGGAAAATAACTTATTACAATTGAATTTAGATTACAATACTTTTAAAACTCCAGTCTTTAATTTCATTATTATAGGCAATAAAAGGTAGCCACCTCAACATCTCGTTTCTGATGCAGCATTGGGAATGATGAGACAAGGAAAGCAACTGGGAAGGACCTGATTTCAGAATTGTTGCGACCTATTTTTTTGAAGATGACTTGTATAATTACGATAATGAAGGTGATAGTAATCCTGTCAATTATAACCAAGACGCAAAAGAAAGTTTATAGCTCCTTTTAAAACAAAAGTTGTTTTAAAAGGATAAACAGTGTGGTTAATTCTGCAGGAATTAGTGTCAAAAACACTTTTTCCCAGTTTGATTGTAAACTTGTTTTCTTACTATCCTGAACTCGATTTTTGCAGTCAATAGGAATAGGGGGATTCTAGTAAAATAGATATAGAATACGATCAAATCTTTAATAGAAATACTTGAATCGTTTTATCTTTTATGAGATGATTCTTGTTTCAACCTTTCGAGGTTAAGAATTGTTATAGCTTGACCATCTGTATCAATCAATGCGTCTCTTTTAAAATCTGATAGTACGCGAACTAGTGATTCTTTAGCCGTACCAACAATGCAAGCGAAGTCCTCTCTCGAAATTGCAATGGTATTATTAGATTCAGATAAACCTTCAGTTTCTTTTAATTCTATAAGGGTATTTGCAACCCTTTCCCTAAGCGGCGAATAGGCCAAGTGTAGCATTCTTTCTTCTCGGTCGTGGATATTTCTTGCGAGTAATTTGATGAAACTGGATGAAATGTCACTATTCTGTTTAATCAAATTCAAAAAATCTGCCTTTGGAATAATCGAAAGTTCCGTTTCTTCCATTGCCTCAGCCGTCTCATGATACTCAGCATCTTCTAACAAAGCCATATAACCTAAAAACTGATTTTTACAATAAATATGATGGAGTAATTCTTTCCCATAATCATCCGACATATAGCATTTTACCGTTCCTTTTTCTACAAAATAAAGGTAATTAGCATAGTCATCTTCCCTAAAAACGACCTCCTTTTTGTTGTATTTCTTTATTTTTCGATTTTTGGATAAATCCCTTAATTCTGTTAATCCCACCAAATTACTGAACGTTTTAGGATCACGTTCTACACCTGAAAAGAGTTCAGTTCGTATTTGTTCACTGCGTTTGAGTCTAGTTTCAATTGCTTCAAGCAGTTCAGATTCACGAAAAGGCTTTGTGATATAATCGTCCGCGCCAAGACCCATACCTTTTCGTAGATCACTCCTTTCAGATTTGGCACTCAAAAAAATGAAAGGAATGGAAAGGACTATGATGATGCTTGGTTGGCACTCTGTGCTGAAATTGATCTTGTTGTCGTTGATGTTACGGAAATTTGCAATAAAGACGTCACAACTGAAGACGTAGCTGACGTTATTTGGGAAAACAATGTAGTTGAACGATTTAATGGAAATGATCTAATTGAACCGAATTTAAAATCCAAACGCGGAGGCGAAGTGAAAGTAGTAGCTCCGGGTTATTATATTCCACAAGAACGTAAAAAAAGGCAACGCATTTATGCCTTAATTGCGATTGATAGATCAAAGGAGGTGAGTGAGGCTTTTTTACGCAAAAAAATAACAACGGTATCGGTTAGGTAAGTTTTAAACAGCAGGCTATTATTAAGAATTATAAAGTAAAAGACGGATCAAGACCAATTGTTGAGAACTATAGGTAAAATTTAAAAATCATGCGTCTCCACAATGACTTCCTTCCATATTCAAATTTTATAATGGATTAAGATTTATTCTTTTAATGAAACTATCGTACTACTATGATAGTATTGTTGAATCAAATCAACTAATAATTATTGTTTCACAAAGCGTATTATTTCAACTCCATGCTGATGGTAAACATTCAAAAAGTAAACTCCTGCTGGTAAATCTGAAACATTCATTTCCTGTCCTATTAATTTAACCGTAGATACAACTTGTCCAATTGACGAATGGATTTCGATTCTTTCTAACTCAGGAATAGTGTTGATTCCTTTAATAAAAAGCACATCAGAAGTTGGGTTTGGGTAGATACTTATCGCTATCCTGTTATTTAGTTCGTCAAGTCCTATTGTAGGATTTGTATATATTCTTACGTGGCCTGCATCAACGCCATTTCCATCATTATAATAAGCCCCTATTGCCACTTCTGAGCCATCAGCACTTAAACTTACGGACCAGCCAGAGTTATCTTCTGCTGCTTCTCCATCAATATCGCTTCCAATTTGGATCCAGGTTCCTGAAATATTCTTATAAATTCGAACATGACCTGATTCAGTGCCACTACCACTATTGTATGGCGCTCCAATGCCCACCACAGCGCCATCAGTACTTAAACTAACGCGTAAACCTGAATTGTCACCTTCTGCTTCTCCATCAATATCAGTTCCTATTTGTGTCCATGCGCCAGCAATATTCTCATACACTCGTACATGACCTGCAGAACTGCCACTCCCATTATTTAATATTGCACCAATAGCCACAATAGAGCCATCAGCACTTAAACGTACTGAATAACCAGACCAATCACCAGCCTCTTCTCCATCAATATCAGTTCCTATTTGTGTCCAGGTACCAGCAATATTTTCATAAACACGTACATGGCCAGCATCACTGCCATTACCATCATTTTTATAAGCTCCAATTGCTACAACCGAGCCATCAGTGCTTAGACATACGGAATTGCCTGAAAAGTCAGATGCTGCTTCTCCATCAATATCAGTTCCTATTTGTGTCCATGTTCCAGCAATATTCTCATACACTCGTACATGGCCTGCATCAACACCATTTCCACCATTTCTCCTAGCGCCAATTGCCACTACAGCGCCATCACCACTTAAACTTACGGAGTAGCCCAACTCATCACCTGTAGCTTCTCCATCAATATCAGTTCCTATTTGTGTCCATGTGCCAGCAATATTTTCAAATATTCGTACATGTCCTGCATAACTGTCATTATGAGGAGCCCCGATAGCAACAACGGAGCCATCAAAATTTAAGCTTACTGACAAACCTGAAACATCACCCGCAGCTTCTCCATCAATATCAGTTCCTATTTGTGTCCAGGTACCAGCAATGTTTTCAAATATTCGAACATGTCCTGCATAACTGCTATTATTAGAAGCCCCAATCGCCACTACAGCGCCATCAGCACTTAAACTTACGGAATAGCCTGAGATATCACCTGCCGCTTCTCCATCAATATCAGTTCCTATTTGTGTCCATTGAGCTTGCCCTGTAAGACTTAGCATTAGCATTATTGCTAATGTTGTTAGTTGTTTTAAGTATTTATTCATGTTTTCATTTTTATATTCGGGAGCACCTAAACAAATTTATGTACATATAGTAAATTATACCATGACCTAAATCACTATACTCGTTGAGATTTGTTAACGAAGGATAGAATGGATTCGGTGATATCTATTTAAGGAAAATCAAGTTTATCTATTTTACTGAAAGTTTAATTTTGGCGATAGCAACATTAGCTAATTCGTCTGAGGGCTAGAAAAAAACCGCCCAACTAAAATCATTACATGGCACGCTCCTCCGGTGATAAAATGACGAAAGTTTTTCTTTGTAGCGGGGACAGGACAAATATCGAACCAGCCAGAAGGCGGGCAGGCTTTTTGAAGGTGGTGGATATTGAGAGTTGTTTGTTTTGAAAAGTTGAATTCACAGCATTCTTATTTAGCCAAATAAAAAAAGGTAAGCCATTAGAATGACATTAGAATTTCGTAGTCTACTAGACGATCAAAACATCCGAAAAAAAACACTATACGTACCTTTTGTTAGGAAGTCTAATTTTTTCAATTATTAAAACTAGATTCCAAAAAGCCATTATCGCTGGATAATTGATAAAACAATTTCAATGAAATGTATCTAATTATCTCTCGGTTTCCTCTAGCTCTCCGCTCGCGTTTAATTTGAACCAAGTAATGCCATTAAAAAGAAAAATTTTACCTACTTCATTTTGTTCCCATTTGGTATATAGTTCAGTAGATAGCATATTACCTGCAGAACTATAAAGTTCAATTCCTCCGTTAAGGTTTGTTATTATGTAAACCAGACCATTTTCTTTAATCAGTTCAACTGTGTCGTATTTCACACTTAAGATCAGTTTCATTTCCTGATTGATAACACCCTCTTTGAAATTCTCATTTACTGTTGTTAATCCAAATTCTTTCAATAATTTAAAATCCAGTTTAGATTGAAGAGTAGGGGCTATTACCGTTTCACCTTTCTTATTTACCACTCCGAATTCCCCTTTAATCCTGACACAAACAAAATTTTCAAAAACCCCTTTCACCTTTTCATATCTATAGCCGACTAATGTATCTCCGCTAGCATTAAAAAAGCAATACTGATTCCCCGATTTACCAGCACCAAATTCACCATCCCAGAATTTAATCTTAGAAAATTTAGGTTCAAACAACACTTTCCCTGTGGAATCGCAAACCCCATATAGACCTGCCTTTCTTGTTTGAAAATCACACCTATCAGAGTCAAACGACTGGATATAGCTATAAGTTTCCGCGTTAACACGATTTCCCAAGGAGTCAATGAAAAAAGCTCCCCCACCCCAACCATTGAACACTCCAATTTGCCCGTTAAATTGCGTAGTAGTCAATGCTGAAAACGGCTCATATTTCTTGGTTTTGAGATCGTACAATTTGACTTCTGATTCAGAAACAAGCTCAACAATGTCGTTGTCATTTAATGCAAGTCCATCATAGATTGGTGCTAGAGCTATTGCGCCGTTTGAATCAAGTAAACCAAATTTCAAATTCTGTTCTACAAGAAAGAACAAAGTCGCATCTTCTCTTTCCCTACCCCACCACAAAAATTCAATTCTATCATATTTTGGCTTAGATAATAGTTTTCCTTTAGGAGATACCAAACCAACTTTTTCTCCTTTTATAAGAAAAAAGTACTCTTTCCAATTCCCACTTCGCTCAATCTCATCATAATCGCCTAAATAGACTTCTTTTCCATCTTCGTTTATAATTACATCCTTACCATTCTTAACTGCTATCAAACAACTGCCCAAATCATAGGCAAGTTCATCTAGGCATTCATATTCAAAAGGTAAAAGCACTTTTCCCGTAGAATCAATCACACCCATTTTACAATCATCATTCTCATCTCGCTTTGACATGGCTATCCGTCCTGAATAGAGCAGCCCTCCCCACTCAAAGTAGTTGTCCCAATAGGGCGCTTGATAAATTGGCGCGGCTATTTCAAGTCCAGAAGTTTTACAGAAACCAAAACCGCCATCTTTGCCAACTAAGCACCAATTCTTTTCGTTTTCGTAAATACCGTCATAGCGAGGTGAACAATGAATTGTGCCCGTTCGACCCATAAATCCCCACTTATCATTCTTTTTATACGCAAAACTTCCATCCTCCATTGCTTGAATTGCTTGAAATTGAGGTTGGATTACAACTTTTCCATTAGTATCAGCAAGTCCCAATTTGCCCTGATTTATAATGATAAAATGATCTTTGAATTCGTAATCGCACATTACCGAATCAAATTCATTTTCAAGAACGATTTCCATATCAGAATACTCACCAGACATCAATCCCCATTTTCCATCTTTCTTGAACGAAGTTAAATTAGGGAATCGAGGCATATATTCATGATATAACTTTTCATATTTCTGAGGTAGGATAAAATTCTCCAGCGTATCCATCAGACCTACTTTTCCATTATTTTTAGCTTTGATCAAACCTGAAAATCCATTCGCATTTAACGCTTCATATCCTAAGTTAATAGCAAAGGATTCATCCTTATTTATATATCCGTATTCCCCATCAATTCCAACATAGTATTGTACACCTTCCATTGGGCAATCTTCTTGATAACACCAAGTATCAATATAATCGTACTTGCAGCTTAGCTCCGTTGATCCATCCATTCGCATTAGTCCAATTTTTCCATCTTTCTCAACACGCAACGAGCTATTCATAAGACCATTATAATGTCCATTCGTTAATAAATAAATTCCATCATAATCAAAAGGAATCACAACTTCATTTTTAGCGTTGAGGAGACCGAATTTGTTCTGATCCTTTGCTATAAAAACTTTAGGGTGGGTACTAGTAATTCTGACCAAACTGTCATATTGAATAGGAATGATTATCGTATCACCTGTGTTAACAACACCATATTTATCATGCTGTTCTACCAGTTGATATTGATCATTATTAACGGATTCAAGAGAATCAATATTCAAGGTATCAGGAGGGACAATTCGATAGACACAAGGAGGGATATAAACTGCCGAAGTTGCAGGATACATTCTCCAATGATCATAAGAGAAAAAGTCGTAAACTACATGAATTGTGGTATCCGAACGGTCAATTTTAGTCACCTGTCCAAAGCTAGATGACATCAAAAGTAATAAGCCAGTAAGAACAAGATTCCTCAATTGATTTGAATTTTAAAGGGAAGATACTTATAAATTATAATCTCAATTCGATTCATGTATCTGTTTTAGATCAAAAAAACGCGAAATAGGGAATTCTTGAATAATAATAATTCAAGGGGGGAAGCGTAAAGCATAGCCTTTAGTCGCTTTTTCGTTATGGGACAAGAAATGATTTTCTAAATTTGACGTGCAGCCTTTATAGGTTTTAATGAATTGTTTTGAATATAAGATGTATGTGTAAAACATGTTTTCAGAAGTTTGGGATTCTATAAATCGAGTAGGAAGATAGAGGTTATTCCCCTATCTGTCCTCTCACACCACCGTACGTACGGATCCGTATACGGCGGTTCATTAAGTTAGTAATTGTTTTGAGCACATTTCCATAAGGCTAATGTATC
>WTCE01000039.1 GCA_013138735.1 Crocinitomix sp.
AATGCTTTGAAAGCTAAAACCTATTAGAAATCAGATACAAAAAATCGTGTACAACTTAACTTTATATCCAAAGTTGAGGGAAAATGCCGACTGAAATTAGACATGCGGATTTTAGGAGCTATCGGGACTGCGGTATCTGTGTTCCATTAACTGAAATTCAATTCATGGCTTAGCACGGCATCTAAAACTTGTGCATTTAGATATCGTTTTCTTCTATTAAGCTAGCGTTAAATATTTTCTGTCCTTTAAGCGCTGAAAATTCCTCCAGATTTATCTGACCATTTTCCTTTACACACAGAAAGGCCTCACCAATAGTTGAAAATTCTCTGGTGAAATAGATATCATATTTTTCTTGATCCATATTCCGCTCTTTAATAAGCGATACATGAACCCTATAGTTTCCATAATATTTCTGAATAGCAGCATCACACCAATAGATAATTCCTTCAATTTCTGTTTTTTTGGAATGACCTCTTTGTTTTCCAGATTCTATTTTCTCTATTAACCCAGTCATTGTTTGAATTTAACTTATTGAGAAAATCTATGCCAATGCTTTTGCGCGCTTCATGCGCCTAGCAAAAAACAAATAAACGATTCCAACCAAACATATAAGAGACATGACTAAAAATAGATTTAAAAAATTAGCGGGGTCATTATTATAAATTTGCTGTGTTCCAAAATTACCGGCGGCAATTCCCAATTCCAATGCAATAAACATGGTAGACATTCCTCTTCCTTTAAACGCTGGATTAGACAAGTCTGCAGTCCATGCAAATAAAGCGGGGGAGGTTATTCCAGCCGCAACTCCAAAAACAATCCCGCTCAATAAAAATTGAGTTACCGTGGTGGACGTTCCAGTTAGCAGGGCTCCAACGATCAATAAAACCAAGCCTATATTTAAATTTCTATGGGCGCCATATTTATCATAAAACTTACCTGAAACAAATCGCGTAATAACCGTAAAACCTAAGTTTACGAGGTAAAACATCCCCTTATTTTCCATTCCTAAATGCGCGCTAAAATCTGGAACCACCATCATATAGGTGCCTGAACACATGGCTATTAAAAACATAATAACCGTGGGATTTATAACCTCTGGAGCAAAAACTTCATTCCATTTCGGAATAATTTTAGAAGCGATTGATTCTGTAGACTTGTTCGCTCGAGCAATTTTATACGGCACGTTTTCCTCAGCCACAAAAAAGATTAATAAAAATGCAAAAACCCCCATTAATGCAGAGGTTAAGAAAAGACCGTCCATCCCAACTGCCGCTTTAATTGGACTCCCCATAGCCAAACCACCACTAAACCCTAAACTTATCGTGACGCCAAAAATCCCCATGGCTTCTCCCCTCTTTCCTTTTGGAACAATATCTGCGATTAAAGCCGTAACTCCAGTTGGCTGAAACCCTGTGCTAAAACCGTGAAAAAATCGTAAGACCAAAAAGCCAGTTACCGTCAAAAAGTAGGGATAGAGAAAACAGATTAGAATACTCACCAAAATCCCAAAATACATGGTAGATTTTCGACTTATATTATCCGCAATTTTCCCACTAAAAGGACGGGCAAAAGCTGCGGCAAAAGTCCACAAGCCTAAAATCATCCATTTTTTATCTGCACCGCCTAAATCTGTCAAATATTCGTTTAACTCAGGCAGAATCATATTGAAACTTGCCATAAAAACCAACATATTCAAGCATAAAATCCAAAAGGCCCTCGGGTAGTCTTTTAAATCTTCAAAATATGCGCTGAACTTTGACATTCGGCAAAGCTAATGCTAATTTTTGGATGACTATAGAGCGAAGCATTATATTCGATTGCTTGTAAAAAAAGTCCGTTAATAAAGTAATTTATGCTGATGCTAAAGAATGTCTTAGGGTGTCTTTAAGAATAACATATCTTCAAAAAAAATTAAGGTTATGAAAAAAATTGAAAGCAAAAAGGCTATTAAAAATTTTGACAACAATCAGATTAAGAATTTGAGCGTTATCAACGGTGGAAAAAAATCAAAAAACAGAACTGATTTTCAAGAGGAAAATGACATTATTTGGGGATAAGCTAAAAAAACGAGAGAGGCCGTCGAAAACTTAGTTTTCAGACAGCTTCTTTCCTTAAAGTAAAAGCAAATGCTCATTATAGAACCCTTGTAATGTTCCAGAATAAAGTATAAAAAAACCCCGACCACCTTAGGCGGACGGGGTAACACACTTATGATCTATAAACCAGCTTTACTCTGGCCTAGGATCACCTTTTTTTTCACACTTTTGTTTTCTTTCATCTCTTTTGGCCTTGCGTTCTGCCAATTTTTCAGCATGTAATTTCTTTTGCTCGTCAGTTAACACTTGATCAATTTTTTCTTTGTGTTCGTCACGCTTAACTTTTGCTTCAGCTTTTAAAGCTTTCATTTTGCGTTTGATATCTTCCATTTCTTGGATATGATATACATTGATCTTTTTAATTTCTTGCGCTTGCTCTTCGGATAATTTTAAATCCTCCGTCATCCTCTCAGTCAGTTTTTCCGCTTTTTCAATCGGCGACTTCTGCACACGCTCATTTCTCTCAACCGGAACATCCTGACCAAATGAAGAATTTCCAACTACCATGCATCCAACTAATGCTACTAATGCTACTACCTTTTTCATTTTTATCTTTTTTAATTATTTACACCTCTATGACTGTTTTATTTGAGAAAGGTTTAATACTGAGATTAATCCTTCTCGTCACCCCGAACTAAAAACGAACTTAAACAACTGTTAAACATGTGCTTATGTTTTTTTATTTATATTGATCTCACGTATCACTCATATAATCTATTAATTTGATCAACCATTCCTTAAGTAAATTCGTCTATAAATAAACACCTCCTATGAAATCATTAATTCTAATTCTCGTTTCCTTTTTCTTTATTCAATTTTCCTATGGACAGGAAATTTGTGACAATGGTATTGATGATGATGGTGACGGCTTTGTCGATTTAAATGATGACGAATGCGATTGCGAAGGTTTTGGCGGCGTTGTTGAAAGTTTGATTCCAAATCCTTCTTTTGAAGAAATGGATTGTTGTCCAAGTGGCATCAGTCAACTTGATTGTGCCACCACATGGGTTCAGGCATCTGGTGCGACCAGTGATTATTACAATAATTGCGATTTTATAGCAGTAGTTGATGAAGGAATTCCAGGGGCAGACACAGATTTACCCGGAGGTGGTGAAGGTTGGGTTGGATTTTGGTCGGCTACCTCATATAAAGAATATATCGGAACTTGTTTGGACGGTCCATTAGTAGGCGGAACAGAATATACATTAAACTTCTACACAGCATGGGCACAAGGTGATCCTACACTGGAAATATCGCTATTTGGTTCGCCAACCTGTGCTGATCTACCTTGGCTAGGTACTAATTGCCCAATTGGATCTGGATCTTGGGAATTATTGACGAGTGTTACAGTCACTTATCCGGAAGCTGGACCATGGCAAGAGGTAACTGTAACCTTCACCCCATCTGTAGATATGAATGCATTCGCTATTGGCGGTCCTTGTGGAGCCATTGGAACAAACACATACGCTTATGTGGATAATTTGACCCTTATTGATAGCGAAAGCTTTTCAGATATTACAGAGACTGGAAGTTGGTGTGATGGCGATTTAATGCTAGAAGCTTCAACTGATACAACTGGTGGCGAATGGCAATGGTTTTTAGATGGTGTCGCCTTAGACGGCGAAAACGATCCAACAATTGACGTTACGTTATATGGCCTAGGAGAATATACAGCAGTTTATACGGTTGGTGACAATTGTTTACGATCGGATCATATAGCAGAAGATGATGAAGGAATTTCTGCCAATTTTGAATTTACAGCAGTTTGTGTTGGTGAGGAAACTGATTTTACCAATACGTCTGTTTATGGAGGTGGAATTGATCCGGATTGGGAATGGGATTTTGGAGATGGGGGAACATCCACTGATGAAAGTCCTGGTCATACATATGTTACTGGGGGAACTTTTATTGTAGAATTAATTGCAATAAATGATGCTGGCTGTAATGATACAATTGAAATTGAAGTAACGGTTGACCCTACACCAGAAGCTAATTTTGAATTTGTTGTGGATGGTTTATCATCTCAAGACGGAAGTACAGGCGGTTGTATTGCAAGCCCTGTTCAATTTAATGATTTGTCTATTATTGCTGATCCTGGTGTAATTACTACTTGGGATTGGGATTTTGGAGATGGCGAAGGGTCAGATATAGAAAACCCTGAACATGTTTATGGAACTCCGGGCACTTATACAATTACGTTAACTGTTGAAACCGAGAATGGTTGTTCTTCCACCTTTGAATTAGATATTATAATGACGGATGGATTAACCATGGATATTATTTTTAATACACCAACCTGTTATGGATTTACAGATGGATCGGTTACAGTTAATGTATTGGGCGGTGCTGGTGATTTAACTTTTGAAATTACTGACGCAGATGATGAGCTGCAAAATGAAGATAATTCTAACACAGCCAATACGCTAGGCGAAGGTTGGTACTATATTAACGTAACTGACGGAACTGCTTGTTCTGGAATGGATTCAATCTATCTTTCTCAACCAGGCGAATTAGATATTGAAATTGATTTAACACATCCACTTTGTTTTGGGTTTGAAACGGGAACGGCTATCGTAACAGATGTTATCAATAACACTGGTGCTGACGATATGATTAGTTATATCTGGAATCCGAATCCAGGAGGAAACAGTGGATTGGGCGAAAATGAGACAGGTTCAATGGGAGCTGGAGATTATACCGTGACCATTAATGATGAAAACGGTTGCTCAAAAGTATTTGACTTCACAATCACAGAGCCTACTGAAATGTTTTTTGCAGAATTTGGTTTTGAACATGCTTATTGTCGATTACATGAATATCAAAGCGGCAACGGTGTTGTTTTCGGAGCAGCATCTGGTGGAACACCTGATTATACGTACCTATGGACGAACTTGGATAATTTAGATAATTCCATTAATAGTACTTGGGGTGGTTTAAATCCTGGTAATTATGAATTAACTGCGACAGATGCAAACGGTTGTATTTTAAAAGAAACTTTATTTTTAGACTCTTTAAACCCAATAGCGGCATTCACCGTTAACTCGGATCAGCTGAATACAGATTGCCAAGGTACAGCAACTGTTCAGGTTGAATTTGTAAATGCATCAAGCAATTTTGCCAATCCAAATAATCCTGGCGCAGACACTACGTTCTTTTGGAATTTAGATGACCCTACAGCTGATTGGCAAGTGAGTCATAACTTTTTAGAAACGTTTGACACCACTTACGGACCAAAAGGCCAAACCTACTTTGTAAATGTTTGTTTAGTTGCAATGAATAAAAATGGATGTACAGATACCGCTTGCAAAGTGGTTACAATTTATGAGCCTATTACTTTTGATGATGTGAATATATTCTCGCCTAATGGAGATGGAATAAATGATGAATTCACCTTCGAATTTAAATCAGCCTCAATTGCCGAATTTAATTGTGTTATCATTAATCGTTGGGGAATTGTGGTGCACGAAATAACTGATATTAATGACGGTTGGGATGGCACCGACAAAAACGGAGATCCTTGTACAAATGGCGTTTACTTTTATAAATATGTCGCCAAGGCAGACAATGCAACAGATATTATTGGTCAAGGAACGGTTCAAATTGTTTCAGGCAATTAAATAAAGCGTGTTGTTAGAGAACTAACAGTATAATAAAATAAGATATTTCCCTCCTATTTCTATTAATTAGACGAGGTTTGCCAACGCTTTACAATAATATACGTTATTTAATGTATACCAACCAGTTGATAGTGAAAAAGAAAGAAACCAACCCCCGTCAAAAAGAGAGCTTTTTTGATCGCACACGGGCTGGATTATCTTTTATTAGTTTACTCATCTTGGTTTCTTTCCCAACTAAGGCCTTTTTAGCCCCAACTGATTCTCAATTAAATCTGGATACATTATTAAAACAAAAAGCTGTTCTATTTGAGGAAAATAAGAATCAATTTTACGATACGCAAAATAATCCTGTTCCTTTCGTACTCTTCAAGGCAGAAACGCGCAATGTCGACTTGTACGTTACTGAAACTGGTTTGACATACGTGTTTCGGGAACATGCCAATGTGGAAAACACGAAAGACTTAAATTGGGAACGCATTGATTTGGCTTTAGTGGACGCTAAAATCAAGCGAGAAAACATTGTCAAAGAATTACCCGCAAGCTCTGGTCCATCCAATTTTTTTTACGGTCATTGCCCGGATGGAATTTTTGATGTTCATCAATATGGGAAAATTACAATTAAAGAAGTCTATCCAAATATCGATTGGGTTCTATACAATACCAAAGAGAATGGATTTAAATACGATTTTATCGCGCGAAATGGGGCTGAGCTGAATGAGATAAGATTACGATATACTTCCAAAGAAAAATTGAGTTTAAGTAAAAGTGGGGCCCTAATTATACCCACAAACTCAAGCACTTTACAGGAGAACGCACCTGTCTCTTTTTTAAATGATTCGCTCGTTCCAAGTCAATTTGAAGTACTAGCAACACAACCTAACGAACAAGGCGGCTTTGACACCGAGATTCGACTTGGCTTTGATTCCAATATTCAAACTATTCTTTCTAAACAGAACCGTAACGACGTATTGAGAATTGACCCACAACTCTTATGGTCCACGTTTTTTGGAAGTGAGCACAATGATGGAAGTCATACCCTTGAGACAGATAGCCAAAACAACCTATTTATAGGAGGCTATACTTATTCAATGGGTTTTCCAGCATTAGATGCAGGTTCTTATTTCCAAGGTTCATTAACTGGAAGTGTTAGTTGCATTATCACCAAATTTGACGCAGACGGAAATCACATTTGGGCAACCTATTATGGCGGAGAAAATATCGACCGTATCTTCTCATTAGCGATTGATAGTGAAGACAATATTTTTGCCTGTGGAAAAACAGGATCCAATGATTTCCCTGTAATGGACGCAGGCACCTATTTTCAACCTGATGATGGTTTTGACGCGAATTATGATGCATTTATTCTAAAATTTGACAATGACGGGAATCGCTTATGGGCGACCTACTATGCAGGGCATGAGGATGACCAATTCTTTTCCATTGCAACCGACAGCGAAGACAATGTTTATGCGGTTGGTACAAGTGAATCTTATGATTTCCCACTTATGGATGGAGGTGGATATTATCAGGACGGATTTTGGGAACGAGATGCGGTTATCTTAAAATTCGATAATGACGGCAATCGGCTTTGGGCAACTTACTACGGAGGGAATAATACCGACAACGCCTTTTCTATCGCTGTTGATCATTCGGATAATATATTCGTGGTTGGAGGAACAGAGTCAGGCGACTTTCCGACTCAAGATGCAGGAACATATTACCAAGACATCCTATTAGGAGGTGAATTTTCTGCCTTTCTTTTAAAATTTGACAGCGACGGAAATCGTTTATGGGCCACGCTGTATGGAGATGGTCAAGACGATTTAGCCTATTGTTCAAAAATTGATCGCCACAACAAACTATACGTGAGCGGAACAACTAATTCTGTCGGTTTCCCTACTTATGACGCGGGAACATACTACGACGGAGCTAAGGCAACCGGCCTAGATGCCTTCTTTCTAAAATTTGATAATGATGGCAATCGTGAATGGGCGACTTTTTATGGAGGAGGGGGTAATGAACAACTGAATACACACGATAATATTGCTATGGATGCTTGTGGTTACGTTTACTTTGCATTTGACACACCATCTCTTGACATAGAGACACAGGCGTTCTGTGATGATGCCTATTTCCGAGATTATTTAATTGGTTCCTTACGTGACCAATTTTTATGCAAATTTGATAGCACTGGAATTCTCTTAGGTGCAACCTATTTCGGCGGAAGTGGAACCGATTTCCGATCTCCATTAGCCGCTGACAAGTTAGGAAATGTCTATTTAAGTGGGGAATGGACCCCATTGGGCGGTACAGCTTCATATCCTTTGGTAGAACCAGAAACAGGTTTCTATAATGGAGCGCACGGCGGATCGGAAGATATTTTTATTGCCAAATTTAGTTCCGCTATTGTTGTGGCAGAATTTAGTATAGTACCCGATCTATGTTACTACGCCTGTGCAGGAACTGCCACTGTTACTTTAATTGACAACGGTACGTGTCCGGTAAATTACTTTTGGAGTACGGGTGACTTTACGCTCGATTCAACTGACCCGACCAATACAATAACCGATTTATGTCCAGGTTGGTACTCTTTAATCGTTACCAATGAATGCGATACCCTTTTAGTAGATTCCGTTGAAGTGGTTTCTATCGAGCCTGTTCCTTATGATTTAGACCTTGGTAATGATACTGTTTTCTGTCAAACATTTAGTCACATCTTGGACGGTGGTGATGAGGGAGCTGCTTTTTCTTGGCAAGATGGAAGTTCAGATCAATTTTTTGAAGTGACATTTCCCGGGACTTACTGGGTAACCGTAACTGGAGATGATGGTTGTACAACAACAGATTCAATCACAATAACGGTTGCGCCAGATATTCCTATTGATGCTGTTTCTATAAACCCTACGTGTAATGGTTATTCTGACGGCTCCATCACCGCAGTTGCATTAGGAGGTGAAGGTGAAATTACCTATACAATTACCAATGTTGGAGGAGATGTTCTCAACGAGGGGGATAGCGATACAGCAGACTCATTAGAAACTGGATGGTACTATTTATATGTTGAAGATGAAATGGGTTGCATTGGAGTCGACTCCATTTTTTTATCTGAACCTGGTCCTTTGGATGCTGACCTAGTAATTATTCCACCAACTTGCTATGGTTTAGAAGATGGAAGTGCTTATGTGAATGAAGTGCTAAACGCTACTGGAGATATTGATTCCGTTTCCTTTTTATGGGATCCAAATCCGGCTGATGTCGGAGGCGTTGGAGCCGATTCTACATGGTTTCTTCTTCACGGAAGTTATACACTCGTTCTAATGGACGAAAATGGCTGCTCTGGAGTAATCAACTTTGAAGTAATCCAACCTGATTCAATGGTTTTTTCAGAATTTGGGTCTGAACCTGCCTACTGTCGCTTACACGAATATCAAAATGGAAACGGTTTCGTATTCGCAGCAGCAGCAGGTGGAACTCCTAACTACACTTATTTATGGACCAATCTAGAGACAGAAGTAACTAGTAATAATACAACATGGGGCGGTTTAAACCCAGGGAATTATCACGTAATTGCTACGGATATAAATGGCTGCTTTGTTGAAAGCCAAATTTATTTAGACTCCCTAAATCCTATCGCAAAATTCACATTAAACTCCCCTGAACTTAACGAAGTTTGCGAAGGAACTGCTGATGTGCATGCCTTATTCACAAATCAATCAGAAAACTTTGCAAATCCAAACAATCCTTTTGCCGACACCACCTTTTTCTGGAACTTTGACTATGACAATATTGATTGGGTAATAAGCCATGATCTAAACGAATCCTTCAATACCACGTATGATGCCCGCGGATATAGTTACGAAATTGACATTTGTTTAGTCGCAATCAATAAAAATGGATGTACAGATACCGCTTGCAAAGTTGTTACAATTTATGAGCCTATTACTTTTGATGATGTGAATATATTCTCGCCAAATGGTGATGGTATAAATGATGAATTCACCTTCGAATTTAAATCAGCCTCAATTGCCGAATTTAATTGTGTTATCATTAACCGTTGGGGGATTGTACTGCATGAAATAACTAGCATTAATGATGGCTGGGATGGTACCGACAAAAATGGAAATCTTTGCACGAATGGCGTTTACTTTTATAAATATGTTGCTGTAGCCGACAACTTGACTGAAATCATTGGTCAAGGTACTATTCAATTAGTTGAATAGTATTTAAATACACATTTTTGAAATAGGCTGTCAAATTAACGACAGCCTATTTTTTTTTATCCAAAAAAACCCATCTTTTCGAGTAGCGTACCATATCGAGAAACCCTCAAACCTGACTAATATCACCTTTTTAGACCCCTAACATTATTAGATTTTTAATACCTTTGTACCTATTAGTAACTTATATTATTTATAGCATGCAACTGTATAATAAATTAAGTGCTGAGGAAAGAGCCGCTTTGATTGATCAAGCCGGAGAAGATCGTTTAACGATTTCTTTTTATCAGTACCATCAAATTAAAAACACACAAGTCTTTCGCGACCATTTATTTTTGAATTGGGACCCCATGGGTGTTCTAGGTAGGATTTATGTTGCAGATGAGGGTATAAACGCCCAATTATCTATCTCAGCACAAAAATTCAATACCTTCAAAGCACATCTCGACAGCATTGACTTTTTAAAAGATGTGCGCTTAAATATCGCTGTTGAGCAAGACAATAAATCCTTTCTTAAACTGAAAATTAAAATCAGAACAAAGATTGTTGCAGATGGCTTAAATGATGATACGTTTGATGTTACGGATATTGGAGTCCACCTTAAGGCCAACGCCTTTAATGAAATAATTGAACAAGACAATACCATTTTGATTGACATGCGTAATCATTACGAAAGTGAAATTGGACATTTCAAAAATGCCGACACGCCTGACGTGGATACATTTAGAGATTCATTGCCTATTATTACTGAAAGTATAAAAGGGCATGAGGGTGATCGCAATATTGTAATGTATTGTACGGGTGGAATTCGTTGTGAAAAAGCGAGTGCTTATTTTAAGCATCAAGGATTCAAAAATGTATTTCAATTAGAAGGTGGAATCATAAACTATGCACGCCAAGTTGATGCTGAAGGTTTAGAAAATAAATTTGTAGGAAAAAACTTTGTCTTTGATCACCGCAAAAGTGAGCGCATCAGCGAAGACGTCGTTTCAAATTGTCACCAATGCGGAGAAGCGTGCGATACGCATGTGAACTGTGCCAATGAGGCCTGTCATTTATTGTTTATCCAATGTGAAAATTGTAATACAAAAATGGACGAATGTTGTTCTGACGATTGTAAGGATGTGCATGGCTTGCCACTTGAAGAACAAAAAGAATTAAGAAAAGGAAAACACGCTAGTAATAAGATCTTTAAAAAAGGACGATCTGAAGTTTTAAAGTTTAAAAAATGACAAATCCTCGCGTAATATTTTTTAGGAAATAAAGGCAAAAAATTCCTTAGAAAAAACGCTTATATTTGTGTAATTAGGATTCTAAATCCTTCTTTAGACACGAGATAAAGGAGGGTTTAAGTAGAAAAAAATGTAATATGGATAAATTCGAAAAGGCGTTTAACGATATTATTGAGAAAGACCTCAAGGTAGAACCAAGAGATTGGATGCCAGAAAAATATCGAAAAACACTCATACGCCAAGTGTCTCAACACGCACATTCTGAAATCATTGGAATGCAGCCTGAAGGAAACTGGTTATTGCGCGCACCTTCATTAAGATCTAAGCAAGTATTATTGGCTAAAATTCAAGATGAAGCTGGGCATGGACTATACCTTTATAGTGTTGCTGAAACATTAGGGATATCACGTCAAGAAATGAACGCTCAATTACATTCGGGCGAAGCAAAATATTCTAGTATTTTTAATTACCCAACATTGACATGGGCAGACATGGGAGCTGTAGGTTGGTTAGTTGATGGTTCTGCAATTGTGAACCAAGTTTCATTACAAAGAACATCTTATGGCCCATATGCCAGAGGAATGGTTCGTATTTGTAAAGAAGAAAGTTTTCACCAACGCCAAGGCTATGAAATCATGGTCAAAATGGCGTTTGGAACACCAGAACAAAAGGAAATGGCACAAGATGCTTTGAATCGTTTTTGGGAACCTTCTTTAATGATGTTTGGTCCTCATGATGCAGATTCAGCGCATTCAAGTCAATCAATGGCTTGGAAAATTAAACGTGAATCAAATGATCATTTGCGCCAACGTTTTATTGATCGTACTGTACCTCAAGCCGAGTATTTAGGCTTAACAATTCCGGATCCAAATATTAAATGGAATGAAGAAACGGGTCATTATGATCACAGCCCTTTTAATTGGGATGAGTTTTGGAATGTGGTAAATGGAAACGGCCCTTGCAACCAAGAGCGTTTAGATCATCATAAAAAAGCACTCAGCGACAACACTTGGGTGCGCGAAGCAGCCGCAGCTTATGCGGTGAAAACAGAAAATGTAGTAGCATAATTCCTCTTGCATCAAGGCTATCGAGGATAAAAAATAATTAGAAATGGAATCAGGAGATAAAGTTTGGGAAGTATTTATACAAAAGAAACCCGGTTTAGCATTTAAACATGTGGGCAGTTGTCATGCTTATGACAAAAAAATGGCCATTCAAAATGCGCGCGATTTATATACAAGAAGAGGCGAAGGACGCGCTTTGTGGGTTGTTCCTGCTGATGCGATTGTAGCTGTACCCTTAGATGATTCTGAGGCATTTTTCGATCCAGGAGACGACAAGGTATACAGACACGCCACTTTTTATAAAACTCCAGATGGAGTAAAATATCTATAAAAAAACATTCAAAATGGATTTAACCATTAAAAATAACGAAGCTAAATTTTTAGTTCGTTTAGCAGATACATCTTTAATTCTAGGGCAACGACTTGCAGAAATGTGTAGCAATGGTCCTTTTTTAGAAGAGGATATTGCACTGTCAAATATTTCACTTGACCTTTTTGGACGAGCGGAAGAAATGTACAAAATCATTTGTGATATTGAAGGCAACAACTTTACGCCTGATGATTTAGTGTTTAGAAGAAATGAACGCGAATATTTCAATATTAAATTAGTTGAACAACCAAATGAGGATTTTGCTTGGGTAATTGTTCGCCAATTTTTGCATGATATTTATGTGCAAGAGGTATATACGCAACTCTTAAATTCTGAAAACTCAGAGGTTGTTGGATTAGCTCAAAAAGTATTGAAAGAAGTGCGCTATAGCTATATTCATTCTAAAGATTGGATGGAAAGATTGGGTCTTGGAACCGAAGAGAGCAATGCTAGAGTACAATCGGCTGTTGATCATCAATTAAAATATATCGAAGAAATTTTTGCCTTTGATGAATTGGACAAAACGTATTTAGCTGACAGCGATCAGTTAAGATCGGTTTGGGAAAATGATGTGAATGCAACCTTGGCAGCTTGTAATCTTGAACGTAAAGAAATTATGCCTTTAACAATGCGCGATTTCAGAGATGGATTTCACAGTGAACATATTGGACATTTATTGAGCATAATGCAGTATTTGCCGCGTGCTTATCCGGATGCAAAATGGTAAACTCGAAACTTGTTCTCGATACATCCTTATCTTTTTGCTCCGCAAAAATTTAAGGATACTCGAACTGACGTACCTCGAAAGAACATCTTTGTAAAAGCTTAAATAGGATTAATTTTGAACACACCAACCGAAAATATTGACCTTTGGGAAATTTTAAAAAAAGTTCCTGACCCTGAAATTCCAGCAATTAATTTGGTGGAATTAGGAGTCATTCGTGTGGTTGAAAGATTGGAGAATGATAAATTAAAAATCACAATTACACCTACTTATACAGGTTGCCCTGCAAAAAAATTATTTGAGGAATTAATTTTAGAGGAATTAGCGAAGCATGGTTATAATGATGTGGAAATAATTTCAAAATTGAACCCAGCTTGGACAACAGATTGGCTTTCTAATGAAACAAGAGAGAAACTATTAAAAGATGGAATTTCTCCACCAACAATTGGTGATCGTGTCATTATATGTCCGCAATGTAAATCAACAAACACCAAACTACTGAGTCAATTCGGATCAACGCCTTGCCAATCTTTATATAGCTGTAATGATTGTCAAGAGCCCTTCAATTATTTTAAGTGTCATTAGTCCGCCTTTGGCGGACAGTCTTGAGTATTTTTAGTGCTTTGCATTGTGCAATAAGACGGATTTCGTAATTGTGTGTAAGAATTCATACTAAATCAATTGATAAATAGTAGCTTTAAGTTATACTAACTCAAAATGAGGCAGCAGCTTTTCAACGTTTTATGACGACGAAAGAAAATTATCATTTGACATTCTCTAAAGTTCGTAGCCGAAATATAGGATTCGTCTACACATGCACGCCAAACGACCCTAGGATTGAAGGCTCCGCGACGCTTTCAAATCTTCTTGAGCACTTAGCAGATGACGAAGCAAAATTTTTGCTGGAAGAGGTTAATTTAGTTATTAGTGGAGCTGTATTTCAAGATAACTACTCGCTTAACAATGGTGCTCATGTTTGGGTTGATTTTGAACCTCCAAATGCGCTAATTAGTGATATTCATCTAATCCCTTTAACAGATTTAAAGGAACTATTGGAAGAATGGATCGCTTATGTAGAATTGAAAGAACCCGAAAGGTCAAAAATAAAAAAAATAATAAAATAATTTTCATCACCTCCCTTTGTTTTCTGGGGTTATGGATCTTATTCCCTATACTTCGCTCCATATTTGATTTCGATTTTGCTTCTGATAGTGTCGAGTCTTCCTATCGAGAATTTCTATTCTTCGCTGTGCCTTTTGCTATATTATTGACACTATTTGGTACTTTGAAAAAAAACGATAGTTTCGATCGTCTTACTTCAATAATTGTTCCAACGGTAACTGTAGCCTTTTCAATTATGGTCGGTATGTTTTTTTCCTTCGTGCTAGACATGTGTGTTTCTTATGATCGTGAAATACTTTATGAACACAAGTATGACCCTAACACAAAAATTATCGTCCGTGAATTTGGCTGTGGCGCAACTGATAGCGGTCCTCCTTCAGTCGGCATATATGAAGTTTCTTATTTTACCTCTTACTTTATTCGTTCAGCTAAAATTGATACGAATGAGATCGATAAAAGCAATTGGCTTAGAATCCAAGACAATTAAATAACGGTGGAGATTCGTATCAAATCTGAACTTTTAACTAATCGAAGTGTATTTAAGATTAGTATCTTTAATCAAAACCTATGAAATTATTTGCCTTTATAACTAGCATCCTTTTTTCTACGTTGTCGATAGCACATCCACACGCAAAAGGTCCAGTTAGTTTAGATTACACCTTTGAAAAAAGTGCGAACTCTGATAATGTTATCCAAGTGAATGCCACAATCACCAATCACTCAGATTCACATTTCTATTTTTTATCACAATCATGTAATGGCTTAGACTATTATATCACCACAACATCTCCAAAGGCGACCGTCTTTATTTTTATTCATTGCAACCAATCAGTTCCCCAGAAAATGACAATTGCACCAAACGCAACTTACGCATTCACAACACGCATCACATGCACGGGTAATTTAGAGAAAGTTGGATTAAACTTGGCACTAATTCAGGTCTCAAAATATTATGTTGTTGATGAAAAATTTATTTCTAAAATCGAAAAAGAACAAAAAATGAATACATTACTTTTGTCTGGCCCTGTTTTGGCGATTCCAAGGTAAAGGAGTCGTTAGTTAGAAAATGTAGGCAACTGGCATAAAAATTGAAAAATGAATTACATAATATTTGACTTAGAAGCAACTTGTTGGGATCAATGGGATAAAAGTCAAAATGAAACCATTGAAATTGGCGCCGTGCTGGTGAATGAACAAAAGGAAATTGTCTCAGAATTCATGACATTTATCAAACCCATTAAGTTTCCAAATCTAAGTGAATTTTGTATTGATTTAACTTCAATTCAACAAACAGATGTAGACAAGGCCCCTTATTTTAATGAAGCCATTGAGAAATTTAAAGATTGGTTCGATTTTGAATCAGGAGAATACGTTTTATGTTCGTGGGGATTCTATGATAAGAAGCAATTCGAAACGGATTGCGAAGTTCACGGCTTAAATTCAGACTGGGTGAACAAGCATATTAGCTTAAAACATCAATATGGAAAATTCAAAAAACTAAAACGTGCAATAGGAATGAAAAACGCGTTGAAATTAGAAGGAATTAAATTAGATGGCACACACCATAGAGGAATTGATGACGCTCGAAACATAGCCAAGATTTTCATCAAAAACTTCGATCAATGGCAATATTAGTCATTAGTCATTAGTCATTAGTCATTAGTCAAAAAACGAAATATTAGCCTTTGTAAATTGTACAATTCGACGAGCTCAGCGCGGCGCATTGAACATTGACCAAAAACCTTACTTCAACAATTCCTTCCTAAGCTCTTCAGAAAACTTAAGTATCTTGGAATACTCTGGCAAAAATGCAAGCCGCAGTTTTAACAATGAAAAAGGCTGCCAAAAATGACAGCCTTTCCTATTAACGGTTATTCTATGCTTACACCAATTATGACTCCGTAATTGGCCCAATTGTATATGTCCCCGTTTGCATCCCACTAGAAACGCTCGTGCTAGTATCGCTATATTCAAGCGGCGGCACACTTATAGTTTTACTAATTGGGTTATCTACCCAAATGCTTCCTGATTCGAGAAATACGCCAACAGGAGTTAATGACATACTTACGTGACCAAATATAAAAACAGCAATATAGTAGTCCAACTTTATATAGGCGCCTTCTGGGATCCCGTCTCCCTTCACGTCATAAATTGCGGTTAAATTAATATTAACATTTCCTGTTTGAATACCCGTTTTTGGTGCTGTACCAGTTTCAATTGATGTGGGCCAATTCCCGTTTGACAATCCAGAACTTGCATCCTCATTTAAAGTTAAAGTATAACCTGAATTGTTGACAACAGTAAATTGTGATGAATATAAAGACATGATTAAAATGTATTAATTTCCTGCCTACTCTATTTAGTTTTCAGCATCCCTAATGTTCATTTGACAATTTTACTGACTTGAACACAGTACAAATTTGAGGGATTCTAGTGCTTTTCTTTAGCGCAAAAACGCCCCATTTACAAATCAAGTAATTCTACGTAATTCATATTTCGTTAACTTTAAAGCGCTATGTTCGAAATAGAAAGAAAAAATAAAAGATCCGAATGGGTGTTTATGATTCTGAGCGGAATCTTTTTAGGATCGCTTACTATGCTGAACATTTTAGGCATTACAAAATTTATTGCCTTAGATTTTGAATTATTTGGAACTGAAATCCCCTTTCCAATTGCAGTTGGTGTACTGGCTTATCCCATTACGTTTTTATGTACAGATTTTATAAGTGAACTATACGGGAAAAAGCGTGCGAACATGGTCGTTTGGGTTGGACTTATTTTAAATTTATGGGTGCTTTTCATTATTTGGTTAGGTGGAGAATTACCCCCTGGTCCTGTGCTGGATTCAGCTGGAAATATTATTCCTCATACAAATGGAGCAGTGTTTTATGAAGTACGCATTGCAACCTTTGCCGCCACTAGCGCAAGTATGATCTCCTATATTGCGGCCCAATTTATTGATGTTCATATTTTTCATTATTTAAAAAAGTTGACCAAGGGTAAAAAGTTGTGGTTACGAAATAATGGGTCTACACTCATCAGCCAATTGGTAGATTCTATTGCAGTGATTTTAATTACTCATTATTATGCCAATGGGTTGCCAAAAGATGAATATGGCGCTTTAACAGAACCACTTCTCTATTTTATTTTTGCCAGTTATACATTCAAGTTAATTACGGCTCTATTAGATACGATTCCATTTTATTTTGGTGTGAAATATTTGACTAAATATATTGAAGGTGGAGCAACCAAAGTTGAAGAAGAATGAAATTGACGCTGAAAATATCGCTGCTGTTAATAATGGCTTTAGTAAATAGAATTGGCATTGCGCAAGGTCCACCCAGTATTAAACTGAACGGTCCGGTGAAACAGGTGTTAGAAATTCGCTCAGAACTTACCTATGAATCACCTATTGATACCACAACGTATATTTTTAATAAAAACGGCTCACTTATTAAAATTATTGATGCCAAAAGATTTAGCTCGGAATGCTCTTTTGTGTACACATATGATACGAAAGGCAATATAATTTCACGATCATGCCCTGACAACAAGAGGTCTACGTCTTGGATTAACAGCTATAATGATCTAGGACATCTAATTAAAACACAAAACCCATCTGATCAAATAACAACACTCTACAGTTATAATGAACATAATCAAAGGACGACTATTAAACGAATTGACAGCTCAAACCTGGGTTGGACAATTTTTAAGATTGATACATTTTTTCAATATGACGAAAAACACAACTTAACATCAAAACATGTGTACAGAACTCTCTTTCCTGATGAAGAGCCCGTATTGATATCGAAGGAAATTAATGCTTACACCGATACTGGGCTAATCGCTTCTTCAGAGACCGTTACATATAACATTGATGGTTCAAAAACATCTTTTTCAACCTATACGTATAACACTGATGGGAATCTAAAATCGCTAAAAACTTTGCATAAACATAGTCCATACGAGTCAATTACCTTGTATTTATACGACCAAAGTCGCCTTGCTACAGAACTAATCACGGTTACATTTATGAAAAAAGGAAAATTAACATCCTTTAAAAGAGAGAATCATTTTGACGAATTAGGAAATATCACAAAACATGTGAATCATACTGGTACGCATATTTTCACCTATACATATGATCTAAATGGCAACTGGATAATAAAAACAACGTTCAGTCAAGGTATTGAACACATCAAAACCATTAGAAATATAACCTACTTTGACTAAAAACAAAATCAACCGTGCCTTATTGATAAGTGCTTTAACGTCTTGTTCAAATCAACTAATAAGTTTTTAACTTTAACGTTGAATTCGTTTTAAGACGGATCAAATAATTTAATTTCATGATTCAAAGCAACGTCAATCTTCAACCACACAATACATTTGGATTGGAAAGCATAGCTAAAAACTTTGCGACCTTCGGTACCATTGACGAATTGAAGGCATTGCTCTTGCACAACCAAACCGCCCAACACGAATTACTCGTTTTAGGTGGTGGAAGCAATATCCTACTCACGCAAGATTTTGATGGCCTGGTTCTTAAAAATGATTTAAAGGGAATTGAAATGATTGGTGAAGACGGAAACGACCGTCTTGTAAAAGCGAGCGCGGGTGAAAACTGGCATGACTTTGTGTTGTATGCAATTGAACATAATTTGGGAGGAATTGAAAACCTTTCACTAATCCCCGGCAGTGTTGGGGCATCACCCATGCAAAACATTGGCGCGTATGGCGTTGAAATAAAGGATGTTTTTCATGAATTGGAAGCATTGAATATTGAAACATTAGCCATTGAAAAATTTGATTCGAAAATGTGCAGCTTTGGCTACCGCGAAAGTGTCTTCAAAAGAACCTTAAAAGGTAAATACGTTATCCTAAGCATGACCTTGCGTCTTTCAAAAGATCACCAGCTTAACACGTCATACGGAGCAATTGAAAATCAATTGGCAGAAATGAACATTGACAATCCAACCATTAAGAATGTGAGTGATGCGGTGATTACAATCCGTCAATCCAAATTACCTGACCCTAAAAAGATTGGAAATTCGGGCAGTTTTTTCAAAAACCCAGTCATTGGAAAAGCCCAATTTGATGCTTTAAAAGCAAAATTCCCAACAATCGCCAATTACCCAATTGACGAAAATCACATAAAATTGGCTGCGGGTTGGTTAATCGACAATGCGGGCTGGAAAGGTAAGAGGATTGATAATTATGGAGTGCATAAAAATCAGGCACTGGTTTTAGTTAACTACGGCGGCGCAAAAGGACGCGATATTTACAATTTATCTGAGGCTATTTTAGAATCCATAAGCGCAACTTACGGCGTGGATTTGGAACGTGAAGTCAATATTATCTGAGAATAAAACACCCCTAAATCAATCAGTTAACACCTTACTCCTATCACTAGGTAATCACACGGTTTTTAATCGGTTAGGTGTTTATACCTGATGGAATCATTCCCATTAATCCTTATATTCGAAAGATACACAGAGGCAATTATGTCTTTTTTTTATGCGTTAACCTATTCTAAAAACCATTACACTATGCCTTTAACAAACATTAAATTTGATCCTATTATTGCGGAAGAAAGCAGCAGCCCCATAACAATCACTATTACAAAATCGCGCTGTTATGTTTACGAAATAACAGAAAACGAACCGGTTCTTACTTTTCATGATGACGAAAATAGACAGGATAATATTTTCGTTGATCTTGAATCGGACAAATACTATTATATAACCACAAAGGTTTTATCCTATAAAATCAATAATGAAGAGTTTCATGTACCCGGCGGCTTTTATCTTGAGTTTGTAAATGTATTTAACGGAACCGATTTAATTATCGATATGAACCCAGCTCAAACACCTTTAGTTGCTTACGCTTTTCATCAGTTCATCTCATATAAAAACATGACGCAATATGGCGATTTTACAATTGCCGGAACTAATCGCCAAATGGGATTAGCCATGGGCATGAAGTTAAATTTTATGAATGCTGCAGGTGACGTTTCTGATGTAATTAGTAGCTCTCCAAATGCAATGCAAACCAATAGTTGGGCATTATGGGGTTCTTTAGCCAACCTTTTAGTAAATGCCATAAATCCTGACACGACAAACTACCTTGCCTTTCTGGCCGAAACTAAATCCACTGGAACGTCTTATTTTATAGGACTCTATAACCTTGTGGAACATCAATTTTTATCAACTCCGTCCAAAGACAACGACAGTACTGTGAACTTATACACTTTAGGTGAGAATCAACCCGTTTATTATTCTCCCTATTTGCAAAACTTGGATTTACCTGAAGGTGAATCTCCCGTACCAAACAATTGGAGCTTGGCCGTAAAAGTTCATAGTAGTGGCGCAGATAATTTTATTATAGCAGGAGCTGCCTATATCGTTTTTGACAAAAATGATCGGGGTTGGTTAACAACAAATGTAGTGGCGGGCACACCTTATTCATCCACTTTTTGTGTTGTACTCGAACCTAATGGAGCTCCGGCAACATTTTCTCCCGTTGTTGGCGGAGGACTTTTAGGAGTCGGATTTGGGGTGGTAGCAAACCCTGCTAAGGACAATATCTTTTTTGGTAATTTTGGTTGGGGACCTACCGAATGTAATCCACATGTTGGCAGTCTTTCTAGATTTGATCTAGATGGAAACCCTATTAGTCCGTCACGCGGCTACACAAAAGGCCCTTCTCGTGTGCAAGGTTTAAACTTTGATAATGATGGAAACCTCTGGGTGACTTCATGGGGAAGTCAAGAACCTTTTGCCCCAGCAAATGTTGTTTATCCTTTTGAAAATAAACCAAGCGCAATTGTTGTGTATTTATGGGATGAAGCAACGCAAGAATTAGATTATGATAATCCAATCGTTCAAAATATTGGAACTGAGGAGGATTATTACATGGCGACTTTTGACGTGGCGCTCCACCCTACAAATGGCTGCATGTATGTTTCCTGTGCGGGCACAAATCATAAAGGACTTTCAGGAGTCTATAAATGTCAACTCGAAGGCAGAACGATCACTTTTCCAAAATCATGGAATAACGACAGTGACCCAGTCCATGCGAGAACATATGAAGGCCTGCGCCAAATTAATTTTGACAGCTTGGGCAATGTGTATGTGGGCTGTATTGCAACGCATAAAAGTCGTGTTGCTAAGTTGGATGAGAACTTAATTTATCAGGACAGCTATCGCGATAAAATTAATCGCCCATGGTCCGTCACCATTGATAAAGAAGATACGATATTTGCCGGAAATTTCGGGACCGAATTACTCAATAATGAATCTGGAAAGCATCCGACACATGCACAATTACCATACAGAACAACTGGCGTTACAGTGATGAAAACTCAAGGAAAAGCAATCTATGGTGAAGCAAATATGTTGACTTTACCTACAGGTGGAGATGAAGTGATGTTGGCAAATGGTTTTTCGCTTTATGGCAATGTGAAGACTTTTACGGATCCGAATGACAAAACCAAATTCAAAATTTATCAGCCACAATGCTTTATTCCCCTAATGAGAATTACATCCTCTACCATTGATGGCGCAGGTAATTTATGGGTGATGAATAATTGGAAGCCTTCTGCAACGATTGACCTCTTAGAAAACCCAGGTGGTGATGGTGTCGTAATATTCTTAGGTGTAGCAAGCCCTGCGGAATAGATTCACCATGATTTAAAAGGCCGCAGTACCGTTTTGCAATTTTGCAAATGGGTTTTGCAGGGTAATTTCTATGATTTTTTCAGACGTTTCGCATCTTTGTTTCAGTTACAAACGTGCTACTTTTCGCAGTAGCTATAAATTCACTCTATGCTCAAATTATCTCTTTTAATGCTATTAATTGTTTCTTTAAATGGATACGGACAAACCAAAGCCATTGCTTTTAAAAGTCATAGTGGAAATCCTGCCTATTTCACTTATAAAGGTGAGGGAAACTTTGGTCTTTCGGAACCTATGCCACGCCTAGATAGTATTGTAAAAATTAACGATACAACCGTTGTTCAATTCTACAATTCAATGCTAGGTCCTTATAGCTATGACACCATGCAGAACCATCCCTTTTGGTGCCATCCTAATTTAAATGTTGACAGTTTAAAAAAGCAGAATTACCAAGACGTGGAATTTATTGGTTTTATTGCCAAAAAGAAATCTAAAAACCAAGTACAGGTTGTAAAGCCACTTAGTAAAAGAAGGAAACGTAATAAAAATACGCATGCCTTAACGTTGGTTCGTGCCTCAAGGTAAATTCACCGCTAAACTTTTACGTAATTTAACGGAATGGAACAAAGCTTTATAAAACCATTTGCGAATCGTACACTTTTAGTGTTCGTAATTGGCTTTATTCTCACACTTCCGTTTCCGTATCATTTTCTACCTCATATTGGAGAAATTCTGCTCCCGATCTTAGAAAGTTTTAAGGGAAATTTTATTCAAAATACAGATGCTGTTTTTCAACCTGACTCCTGGATGATGGTTTCAACAACTTTTGTATTGTTTTTATTAAGCATCTCAATTGCCAGCATTTTGATGCTCACGCGAAAAGGAGGTGCTGATCGCGTTCACTTTTGGCTGTATCGTATTTCTGCCTACTACCTTTCGCTGACCTTGCTGATTTATGGATGTAATAAAGTTTTTAAATATCAATTCTATTTCCCAGAACCCAATACCCTCTTTACGCCATTAGGGCAATTAAATCCTGACATTTTGTATTGGAGTAGCATGGGAACATCTTATAGTTATAGTGTTTTTGCAGGGCTTATTGAGATTCTTCCTGCATTCCTCCTACTCTTTCGAAAAACGAGACTACTGGGCGCCTTAATTGCACTTGGTGTTCTTATTAATGTGCTGATGATTAATATTGGATTTGACATAGAGGTGAAAATTTTCACGAGCTTTTTAATTCTCTTAAGTCTTATTCTTTTGCAACCACACTTCAAACGGTTTTATAGCTTTTTCATTAACAATGCTCCAGTTTCACCCTTTGAAGAAAGTGCCGAACCAAAGTCTAAGTATTATATAAAACCCCGTCCTTATCTTAAAATTATTCTAATCAGCATAATACTTTTTGAATCATTTGGCCCTTATTGTATAAAAGGTCAATTTAATGGAGATACCGAAGCAAAAATTTACATGCACGGCGCTTATGCCGTTTCAGATAACCCTCTTAAAATCGAACGTATTTTCATTCATAATAAAGGTTATTTTATTCTTCAAGATAAGGATGATTCTTTCACGGATTATGAAATGAGCTGGAATCAAGACATCCTTACATTGAACGATTATGAAGGGCAAACATGTCAATTAAATTTGGTAAGACATAAAGACGGCACTTTCCGACTCACCGGGTTCTTATTTAAAACCTATGTTGTTTGGGATTTTGAACGAATTCATTTAGAGAGTTTGGCGATTTTTGAAGGGCAATGATCAATTATTCAAGGGGCAATTATTCAATGGGTAATAAAATAAAAGTCTTTGTTCTTTAATCAAAAGCGAAGCGATCTAAGAGCGAAGCGGTCTAACCTCTTTTTATCAATTAGACAATTGCTTTATCTCTCTAATTAAACCATTAATCTACATAATTGGTAGTTTAATCCAATTTTTTTCGTTTATTTGCCGCACAACCAATTTACCAACCTTATGAATACTCATCCAGCCGTTTACCATTCTCCCAGAAGTAAAGCACATTTCACTTCAATATTGAGGCATAGCACGTAAAACCTAACGTACTAGCATTCAGCTTTTCAAATGCCCACTATTCGTTTTTAGTCGAACTAAATTGATTGGGAAGTACATTTCAAACACACCATTTTACCCTGCTACTTTACCCAAACTATGAAGCATTTACTTAAACTGACCTTTTTATTATTGACCTCATTATCTTGGGGGCAAAGTGGTTTGGTGATTATCACCTCTGAAATAGAAGATAACCTCACTACCTGTTTAGACACTACAATTTATGCTGTAGACATTGAAAATCCGTCGCCGTTCACCTTAACGGAAATGACTTTTGAACTAGATCTTCCAACTGGTATCACCTACATTCCAGGAAGTGTTACAAACGCTACCGAATTTGATATTACCGATTTGAGTCATCCTGAATTTGATGTGGATTCCTTGTTCACATTAACAACAGGTGAAATAACATTCCAATTAATCGCTTCTTGTGATGTCATTGATTTCATTAGCGGAGGCGGAGTTATTGAAAATGACGTACACATTAATTTCAATGCAAATGACGCCAATTATAACGACTACCACACCAGTTCAACCTATGTAATCAATCAACCAAATATTGTGTTAATTGATTTTACAAACCAATCATACTCCGGCAGTGTTGGTGACACCAATGATCGTTGTATGACCTTTATAAACAGTGGTGCGGGGGCTCTTGCTCAACTGGCAATTTCTGATGAACATGGTGCGAGTATTAATATTACAGGGATTTCATTAGGAACATTAGTGGCCTATCCTGGTGTGGATTCAATCTTTTTATCTGGAGCAGATTTTTCAACAATTGGAGATTTGGATACCTTGTGGGATCCAGGAGAATCAATAACAGTATGCGAAACTGTAGAAATTTTAGAGTGTTTTGATCCTGAATCAGCAATCACTTATTGGTGGGGATGCGAAGGAAGTTCTTGTCAAACATTAACTTCAAGTGCCAACGTCGTTTTCCCTGGCGAAATACCAAACATAAGTATTACTTCCACAAATGATTATGGCACTTGTCTTGGAGAGCCCGGAGAATTTTCTTCAGCCTTAGAAATCACTAATGAAGGAACAGGTATTGCCTACAATGTTTTAGTTGAAATAATTCAAGGCAATGGGATTGATGGCTATGCAACCATGTATAGCACTTTTGACACAACTACTTTTACAGCAGAGTACAATGGCGACTTAATGACTTCAGGAAGTGGTTACATCATTGATTCCACTAGAGCAGGCACGGCATTACCTTGTCTTGCAGGTCCCGCTTTTCGAAAAATATGGGTCGTAATTGATAGCATTGCGCCTAGTGACACTGTACGATTCGATTGGGAATGGCATACCTGCTGTTATGATTACGCCTGTACACCAAATAGTAGAAAACATCTTTTACGTTGGACTTATAAGCCCACTTATTATAACCGTTGTGGGCAAGAATACACAGATATAATAAGAAATGGACATGGTTGGTATTATTTCAGACAAGATATTACAGGAACCTCTCCAGGAAATATCTTTGATGGAGAATCTGGAACATTCAGTTTTGAGAATAACAATTATGAATATTTGCTCCCCCGCGATACGGATAATGATCTATTTAGATATGAAGTGATTATTCCTCCCTGCCTAAATTATGACCCGGGAAGCTTTACAATTGTCAACTTTGATGGTGACGCAACCTTTCTACCATTTCTCACCGAAACATCTGTTGGCGGAGATACCATTAACTTTTACTTTGACAATTTACCAACCCCTTGGGGACTAGCGCAAGGCACAACTTCCTTTGATTTGTCCTTAGACTGTGCCCTTTGTGGAACAGGTACTTATGAGGTTTCTATGAACGTTTTCTATAGTCCTGACACCACTTGTACCTCAAGCTGTGAGAAACAATTTAGTTGTTCGACGGTTGAAGTCAACCTCATCTGCCCAGAAATATGTCCTGGAATTAACTTTACATATATTAACCAAGAAAGAGGAAATTATGGCGAACCCGACAGTGATAACAATGGTTTGGCAGATGGTGTAGGTGCAGTTGACCTTTCATTAATAAGAACAGATCGTTTATCATATGGAGATACGTTGCGTAGCAGATATGAAGCATTTATAAGCAACGACTTGGGCGTTGACACATGGCCTTATTTTTATATCAATACTGAAATACTAACCGCTGGTAGCCGAATGAATTATGCCAATAGCATGGAGCTAACCATTTATGATGCTAGCACAGGAACCTATCACTCTTGTGTTGATGCAGTAATTCCTACAGCCATTACAGCAGGTGCTAATCGAACATTTAAGTATGAATTCATTGTTGCTGATTTGATCGCATCTGGCTGTTTACCGCCAGGATACTTTCTTGACGAAGGCGATTCTGTTTTCGTAGATTCGGACCTTGTTGTTGCTAATAATCCTGGAGGCGTAATCTTGGACGGTAGCATTACAAATAATTTTTATGCTTCAGATATTCCAGATCCGACACTAGATGATCTTGCACATATTTTTGGCTGTCCTGAGCTCTTACAAAACTTCGTAATTGTAGGCTATTACTTCACCAATTATGGTCCAAATGATCAAATTACTGAATCATGTGACGAAGTCGTTTTAAACCAAAATTATTATCTTAGTATTGGTCCATGTTGCGGTAATTATGCGGGTGGTAATTTGTACCCTTATGAATATCGTTACTGGGCACATCCTTCTGAGCTAAGAGTCATACTTCCCGATTCGTATGACTATGTTTCTGCAAGATTTAATTTTAGAAGAACAGCTGGTACTTTCGCAACCTCTCTAAGTCCTTGGTTTGACCTAACACCAGATGCGATTATTGGTGATGAATACACCTTTGATGTTGCTGATTACTTCGGGCCAGTTGATGATCCCGCAGTAGATAGTATCTATTTTGGAGATGATGGATTTTATGGAACTTTACAGGTCCGAATGTCACCCAATTGTACTGTAGAAGGTGACACTTCTAAAAGAGCAAGTTATTTTTGGACATTTGATGTTGCCGATCAGTTAATTGGCTCCAACACCTTGCCAATCTCTAACAACACCAGTCATGACCGTGTTTTATACCAAAAACCAGTCGTGCATTTACAATGCGACTTACCCACAATAAATGTCACAGGAACACGTGCAATTTGGGAATTAGAAGTTAGCAATACTTCAATCTCGTCCAACGCATTAAATGCATGGATAGGTCTACCAACAATCTCTTCTGTAATTGCGGATAGTCTTTATGACGTTACTGCTGGATCATTCATTTATCCTTCTGGAACAGGCATTTTCCCAATTGGTGACATTAACGCTGGCGACATGAAAGATTATACCGTATATAGTCATTTTTTATCATGCAGTGTAGACAGTATAAAAGCCCATTTAGGTTGGAACTGTGCTGGAACCCCAGACGATCTTGATGCTTTCCCATGTGAAACTGAACAACTCACACTTATTGAGACACCACTACTGCCGCGCCTTGCAAATTTTGTTGAAGTGCTAGGATCGGACACGCTTGATTTATGCGATTCAACAGTTGTTTTAATCACTGTTGAAAATGTTCAACTTGGGAATGCTTTTGATTTAGCTGTAGAAATCACGCTACCAGCAGGAATGCATGCCTATGCTGGATCCTCAGAATTACGCTACCCGATTAGTGGTGCATTTGTTTCAATTGCTGATCCTACCTTTTTATTCGGTAACACATGGAGCTATAACGTCTCTTTTGAATCTGACAGTATAGGAATTAACGGGTTATTGGGATTATTAGATACGGCACTCAATAAACTTCAAATCAAACTTTCTGTCTATACAGATTGCGATTTCGTTTCAGGTAGTAGAATATTTATTAATTCGGAGGCCTATGCTGGCTGTGGATCATTAAGTGATCAAATCACTGGATTATCTGAACAATTATATATCCTTGATGCGTTACCGCCTTATGATGCCGACCTATTCATAACAACCACTTATTTAACACCATGTTTGGGAGGAACTGAAGTCGAATTCGCAATTGTAAACAACGGGCCTTTGCCTTTCGGTGTTGATGATTCGGTTCGAATAACGCTCGATCCTTTTATAACGTATATTGATGACTCTTTCATTGGGATATTAAATCCTCCAGTAGATCCTGACCCAACCATTAGCGACTTTGGTGGTAGTCAAATATTAGAATGGAAATTGCCCGAAGATATGGATGTCGGTGACACCTGTAAATTCTCTGTGGAAATTGTTGGAGATGCAGCTAACTTAAGCTGTGGAATTAATCAAATAAATGCTCAAATTATTTCAAGTGGAACTGCCATTTGTATTACAGATGGAACCTTATGTGATGTTGACATTGCTTCGGGAGACACCGTTAGAAATATATTTGTATTTAAAGGATATTTGGGACTTAGCGCATCTGATTCTTATGCAATGTATGACCCAGCTCCCGGAGAAATTGGCTTTATAAACTTTCTTATTTCAAACACTGGAGAAACAATTTCAGACGGAACGAGTACCGTAATTCGTTATTATAATGACACCGACGGAAGTGGATCTTACACGATTGGTGACATCCTAGTTGAAACTGATATTATTACTGATGAAATAACGGGAGGAGATGAATTTGACTATAGTCATTCATTCCCAATACCAGCAGCATATACCTGCGAACTAATTGCTGTATTAAGTACAGAAGATAATCCATGCACATGCATTTCTTCTCAACTCATTATTCCAATGCCATTAATCGACCCAACAGATACAATTGAAGTTTGTACGGGCTTCCCAACTTTAATTGGTGGTGATCCTGTCGACACCTATACGTATGATTGGAGTCCTGGCACAAACCTAAGCTCAACTACGGTGGCTACGCCTATCTATACCGGAACTGCGATTTATCCGGATACTGAAACAACTGAATATGTTAGAACAGTAAATCGAGGAGGTTGCTTCGGCTATGACACGACAATTATTATCAATTATTCAATTCCAATTAGTACTGCTGGCCTAGACCAAGACCTTTGTGCAACGTATACGACCAACCTTGAAGGAAACATTCCGCTTGGTACCTCTAATGGAATATGGACAACCGAAAGTGGACCCGGAACGGTAACTTATGCGGACGCAACTTTAGAAACCACAGCTATTTCAGACTTGGTAGAAGGAACCTATGAATTAATATGGACGGTAAGTAATGGAACATGTCCACCAGTTACGGATACGGTAATCATAATTGTATATGACGCACCAGTGAGTGACGCAGGAATAGACCAAGACCTTTGTGCAACTTATACAACCGACCTTGAAGGAAACATTCCTGATGGAACTGCAACAGGACTTTGGACAACCCTAAGTGGACCAGGAGTCGTGACTTATGCAGATGCAACTTTGGGTACAACAAACATTTCAGCACTTGTTGAAGGAACCTATGAATTAGTTTGGACTGTGAGCAATGGAACATGTCCACCTGTTACAGATACGGTAATCATTATTGTATATGATGCACCAGAGAGTGATGCAGGAATAGACCAAGACCTTTGTGCAACTTATACAACTGATCTTGAAGGAAACATTCCAACTGGAACTGCAACAGGACTTTGGACTACTGCAAGTGGACCAGGTGTCGTGACTTATACAGATGCAACATTGGGTACAACAAACATTTCAGCACTTGTTGAAGGGACTTATGAATTAGTTTGGACAGTGAGTAACGGAACATGTCCTCCAGTTACAGACACAGTGTTGATTAACGTTTATGATACACCAGTGAGTGATGCTGGAATAGACCAAGACCTTTGTGCAACTTATACTACTGACCTTGAAGGAAACATTCCTGCTGGAACTGCAACAGGACTTTGGTCAACTGCAAGTGGACCCGGAGTCGTGACTTATGCAGATGCAACATTGGGTACAACAAACATTTCAGACTTGGTAGAAGGAACCTATGAATTAGTTTGGACGGTGAGCAATGGAACATGTCCACCAGTTACAGACACAATGTTGATTAACGTCTATGACGCACCAGTAAGTGATGCAGGAATAGACCAAGACCTTTGTGCAACTTATTCAACTGATCTAGAAGGAAACATTCCTGATGGAACTGCAACAGGACTTTGGTCAACCGTAAGTGGACCAGGAGTCGTGACTTATGCAGATGCAACTTTTGGTACAACAAACATTTCAGACTTGGTAGAAGGAACCTATGAATTAGTTTGGACGGTAAGCAATGGAACATGTCTACCAGTTACAGACACAGTGTTGATCAATGTTTATGATACACCAGTGAGTGATGCAGGAATAGACCAAGACTTTTGTGCAACTTATACTACTGACCTTGAAGGAAACATTCCAGCTGGAACTGCAACAGGACTTTGGACGACCGTAAGTGGACCTGGAATCGTGACTTATGCAGATGCAACTTTAGGCACATCAAACATTTCAGCACTTGTTGAAGGAACCTATGAATTAGTTTGGACAGTGAGCAATGGAACATGTCCTCCAGTTACTGACACAGTAGTCATCAATGTTTATGACGCACCAGTGAGTGACGCAGGAATAGACCAAGATCTTTGTGCAACTTATTCAACCGACCTTGAAGGAAACATTCCTGCCGGAACGGCAACAGGACTTTGGACAACTGCAAGTGGACCAGGAGTTGTGACTTACGCAGATGCCACTTTGGGTACATCAAATATTTCTGGACTTGTTGAAGGAACTTATGAATTAGTTTGGACAGCGAGCAATGGAACATGTCCGACAGCTACAGACACAGTCGTGATAAATGTATATGACGAACCAGTTAGTGACGCCGGAATAGACCAAGACCTTTGTGCAACTTATACAACCGACCTTGAAGGAAACATTCCTGCTGGAACTGCAACAGGACTTTGGACGACCGTAAGTGGACCTGGAGTCGTGACTTATGCAGACGCCACTTTAGGTACAACAAATATTTCTGGACTTGTTGAAGGAACTTATGAATTAGTTTGGACAGTAAGCAATGGAACATGTCCGCCAGTAACAGACACTGTACTGATTAACGTATATGACGTACCCGTTAGTGATGCCGGTGCAGATCAAAGCTTATGCGAATTAACAAGCACCAATTTAGAAGGAAACAGTCCTTTAGGTACATCATCTGGTGTTTGGACAATGCTAAGTGGCCCTGGAGTTTGCACATTTACTGATGATACAAACCCTACAACAACTGTTAACGATTTAACCATTGGAACATATACGCTAATTTGGACCGTTTCAAATGGCACATGTCCGCCCGCGATTGATACTGTCATCATAACAATTCATCCTTATCCTGTAATTAATTTCATGGCGAACGAAGTGATGGATTGCGATCCTGCGGATATTGCATTCACAAACCTCACCGCTCCTATTGGCGATAACTGTGTTTGGGATTTAGGAGACGGAACAATTGTCGAAGGTTGTGGAGATTTGATACATACCTATACGGAAGGAACATATGATGTTACCTTAACTGTTACTGCAAACGGTTGTACTTCATCTGAAACATACACAGACTATATTACAATCTACCCATATCCAGAAGCAGCGTTTGAAATTCACCCGAACTTTGTTGATATGACAGATCCGAGCATAGAACTTGAAAACCTTTCAAATTATGCAGACATGTATACATGGAATTTCGGAGATGGATCATCACTGAATAATGAGTTTGAACCGGGACACACTTATCCTGAAGTTGGCAATATGACGTATACAATTACGCTAATTGCAGAAAATTCTATTGGATGTCCAGACACGGCATACGGTACCGTATTTGTTGAGGATGTGATCCTATTCTATGTTCCTAACGCATTCACACCAGACGGATCGGGACGCAATGATTTATTCTATCCCGTTTTTGCATCTGGATACGACCCAGGAGATTACCACCTCGTCATTTACAATAGATGGGGCGAATCTCTATTTGAATCATACGACGTACTCGGAGGTTGGGACGGATCGTTTGACAATAAGTTAGTTCAGGATGGTGTTTATATTTGGGTAATTGAATTTGGAGATTCAGCAAATGACGAACGCTATACGTATCGTGGACATATAACTGTATTGAAATAGTTTAGTGCGGTGATTAGTGTAATGTGCTGCCCTGAATTTATCGAGAGGTACAATGATCAATGTGTAATACGCCGCGCTGAGCGCGTCGAAGTGTTCAATAAACTAAAAGTCTTTGTTCTTTAACCTAATAGCGAAGCGGTCTAATAGCTTTTTTGATGATCTCATGATTTGATCAGTTTGATGATTTGATCGGTTGATGATTTAATAGTTTAATGCCTAGTCTTAAGTAAACCAAAGGTCTTTGTTCTTTAATCTAATAGCGAAGCGATCTAAGTACTAACAGCAAAGCGATCTAATATCCTTTTCTCGATAATCTCTTGATCGGAAAAGTTGGCTTACCCGTTTTAGTCTTTGAAAAATCGGATTCAACGTTCAACATAATCTGTAAAATGAAGTGTGAAATATTAAAAAAGTATAATCACATAGCATTAGTATTTAAGGGGATAGCTTCTTATATCTAAGCCCTAAAACATTGCGATTCAAATATGTTTTTTTATCTTTGTAGTGAGATAAAACAATTAAACAGAAGTGCTCATAGTGGGCATTGAAATCTTAAAAAAAACAAAATGAAAAATAGAATTTTAACGCTAACTGCACTATTGATTTTAACAACAGTTATGGGCTCTTGTAAAAAAGGTGAAAACGATCCTTTTATGTCTATAAAAACTAGAGATGCTAGAATAACTGGTCTTTGGGAACTTGTCGATCTTAATTTAAGCAGTATTGTAAAAAACACCTTTAGCGGCACTACAGTTACAACGGTTTCATCTGCAACATATGACGGTAGCTTATACACTTATATTAGTGATGGAGATGCTACCTCGTTTTCATATAAAAGAGACTTAACTATCAATAAAGATGGATCATATACGAGCTATATTGTTCAAGATGGGAATAGTCAAGAAATGTCAGGATACTGGTGGTGGTTAGATGATACTAAAAAGAAGACACGTATCGCTTTGGATGACGATATAGATTCTTTCGAAATTGATCGACTTACCAATAAGGAACTAGTATTGACTTACTATTATTTTGCAAGTGATATTGATTCAGACGGAGAACTATTCGAACAACTGATTGAACAAACTTTAACGTTTGAAAAAGCCAAGTAAATAGTCGCCCCATTAGGCAAGAGGTTTTACCCATGACTTATGATAAATCATAAAAAGAACGGGGAAATAGCTCAAAGCTTCACAAAGCGATATTGACAAAAAATTGTCATAATTAAATATATCAAAACTTGAAAGAGCAACCCCATTGGGTTGCTCTTTCTATTTTGAGGTAATTCATTCGATTCTATATTGCGAAAAAATAGGAGTCGAATTGCTTAATTTCTAATAAGCTTAAAGTTTCCAAATCGACTACTAATGAAATAGATTCCATTTTCAAATTGGTCTAAATTGATTATTGCTGAATTGTCTTTAATCTCTTTTTGCCAAACAAGGTTCCCAATTAAATCATAAATTTCAATTGGACCTAAATCCGAATTTAGAGAATTACGTACTGTGATTACTCCAGCACTTGGATTAGGATAAACATGCAACTGCGCATCCTCAACACTCAATTCAGCAACACTCACATCCGCATATAAATTATCACATTGAATGGCATAACCACTTGCTAAATTATTATAAGCCTCGTTATTATAATCTTCCAACTCATTTGGATAGCCTATTGGCGGCCAAGAAGAGTAGAATTCGAAATACGGCAGTGGACCATCCAAATAGTAACTTTCATCTGTTAAATCATCTGTATCTTCAGGTTTATTTTCCCCACGGTGGTTGTTTCCATATTTGAAATGATCCACTCCTTCAAACCCATATAAACCCAACAAAAATCCTTCATTCGGAATTTCGTTTCCAATAAAGTTTTGACTGTCTGAAGCAGGTGAATTATTCATAAAAATGCCATATAATTCTGCCCTATTTCTAAAAAAAGTATTGTACGGCCCATTAATTCCGTGTGAATTATCTACCACAATGTTTTGTACAATATTTCCCTCAAATAAATTGGCATATACGTAGTTCCCATGCAATACGGCATCACCAGCCGCGTTATTTGGGAATACTTCCCAGAAAGGATCTTTAGAATAATTATAGCCATAAACATTTCCATTTGCACCTGCTTGCAAAAGCATTGAATGCCGCAAATGTTCGAAAACATTATCTTGAACCAAACACTCGCCCGTTGTTAATTGACAAACTACACCATAGGCTTTTCCGCCACCACCATAACCGTGACCGTCATAAAAATAACTTCCTCGCACTTCGATATTACTTGAAAAATCTATGCGAACATGCGCATAATTGGTCAATTCACTTTCAATACATTTCACTAAACAATTCGCTGCATAAATGAAATGAATAGAGCTAGAAGAACCATCTGCAACATCCAAACGCTTTAATTTCAGGTTTTGAACCATTACATTTTCTTTCATATTCATGCGAGAAATATATGGCTCATCAACCGCATCATAATTCCGTCGAAAAGGACTCTCAAACTCAATTTCCTCCCCTCTAATTGCTGCAATTTTAAGGATTTGACCTGTATTATATTCTCCCCAATCATTAGAAACATTGTCCAAATCATAATCTCTAATCCGAACCCAATCCCCTACTAGAAATGAATCAACAGCTACTACCTCAATTGATGTTTCACCTTTGTTTATTGATCCGACAACTGGTGAGCTAGCGGCAGGAGAAACTGAGCCAGCCACGTTAATCATGTGCGTGTTCGTACCACCTAAATCAAATTCCAATAATGTAGAATCTGCGCCAAGTCCGTTTAAAATAAAATTTGATGGGATTTGAATAGTCGCATTAAAATAGAAAACGCCATTTGGGAAATTAACTTGAACGGTATCTCCCACATGGTCTGCTATAATAGCTCCCATTACACTGTTATTCACAAACTCACCGTCTCCTACTCCCCCTGCCTCCACAAAATCAATAATGACATTGGGCGTTGGAATCTCATTTTTCAATCCAGCGATAGACCAATCCACAGCTCTTTCTGCTGGTAAAACTTGAGCGTACGGTTGTATGCTCAAAAACAATATTAATAATGTAATTCCTCTATTAATCATATTTCCATAGCTTTAGCAAAATAATCCATTATATTTTTATTGGCCAAATACACTTCCATGGTTTTTTCCAATAGTTCTTCTGATTCAATCATTTCCGCCTCGAATTGAGCAAACCAATAAAACTGTTTATTATAAATTAAAGGAGTTCGTTCCCCTTCTTCTTTGAACTCTTTTGGAATGATCTTATTTTTATCTCCCCTGACCTCTCCAAATGTTGCCAAAAAGGTTTTATCATTCACTAACTTTTTGAATGCTTTTGGATTTGAAACAATGGTCTCTCGAATGGCATATAACTGCTCTTTATCTGGTTGAAAAACACCTCCGTAAATTCTAACGTGTTCTGGCCCTAATTCAATATATAGACCTGGAAAAGCTTTATCTTTTTTTCCTTTCGAAGATATGATTGCAGAACGATTCAGTTTATAAGGTTCCTTATTTTTCGAAAAACGGACATCTCTATTGATTCTGAAAATAGCCTCTTTATACGTAATCTCAATTTTCTTATCGTGCTTTTGAATGGCCGCAATCAGGTCTGTAATAAACACCTCGAATGCCTTTTTTACATTTGTCTCATAGCGCTTGCGATTCACGTCAAACCAATCTTTATGATTATTTCCGGCAAGCTCTTTAAAAAAGTTTAAGTAATCAGGGCTAAAATAATTCATTGGTTTGTGGCGTAAATTTGGTTTGGTTGTATTTCGGTTTTATAAAGCTATCACTTTTTTGAGAACATCCAGTGTTCAATGTGCAATTTCCAATGCGCCGCCTTGAACGTAGGTCAGTTAGCTGTGCTGAGATTATTGAAGTATCGAATGTTTCAATCTGTTAATCTCCATTATTAATTACTAAACGAATAATTGTTATTTGATCATTGTTTATACCTTTGGAACTGAAAAATAAGCAGAGCGCGAAAGCCAGCAGAAAAAATAAGATAAAATGAGTCAAGTAAGTATAGAAAGTATTGAAGCAGCTATCAAAAAAATTGATGGTTTAAGTGAAGATGCATTGGACAAAAAAATCGAAACGTTTACTTTAAAGCAACAAAACTTGGTTAATTATTTGCTGCAAGCTGGCTTAGAATATGAAAACGACGATTTAAACATGTTTTCAATATATTATTTTGCCATTGTATATGAAGCTTTTGAACAAGCTGGACTTACATTAAAAGAAATTTCGGAAGATGATATTGACAGCTTCCAAGATCCTTTTATCTTGGCATTAGATGCAATTTACAAGGATGAGGATTATACCCCAATGCAAGATTTAATTCAACAACATCATTTATCGCAATTTATGATGAATGAAATTGAAGCTGTTGATGAGGATGGCGAATCTCTTTCAGAAGAAACTAAAACGCAGTTATTTATTGTAAGTTCGGGGATGGTTGGTATTTTAAATATGGCGGTGGTTTGATGGGATTTGACGCGGGGTTTTTAATGTTTTAATGCGTTAATGTTGGAATGATTTAATGGCGATTTGGCTTGGTTTTCGATTACTTGGTTTTGGAATTTGAAATTGAATTAAAACCACAAAAACCTTTTGCCTTTTGCCTAAAAACTAATTACTCGCAAAAAATGACTAACAAAGAAATCGTAGATCAAATGATAGCTGGAGATGAAATGAGCCAGTGGTTGGGGATAAAAGTCTTGGATTATAGTATTGGAAATGTAGTGTGCGAAATGACGGTACGCCAAGAAATGGTGAACGGTTTTAATATTGCACATGGCGGTATTACTTATTCTTTGGCGGACAGTGCCTTGGCTTTTTCAATCAACGCGCATGGCATTCAATCGGTTTCAGTTGAAACATCTATTTCACATGTAAAACCAGTAAAGGTTGGAGATGTATTGACAACGGAAACAAAGGAGATTTCAGTCACTAGTAAAATTGGCGTTTTAACGACTGAAGTTTACAATCAGGACAAAGTATTAGTTGCGGCATTTAAAGGGACTGTTTACAGAACTGGTAAGGCCTGGGCCTAAATCATTTCGTTTTAATCAAGTATTTCTGATCAGCGAAATAAGCCAAAACAATTCCTAGGGCATAGGCCAATATATCCAACCAATCAAAAGTGCTACCCAAAATTACACGAGCAACTCCATTGTTTTCTAATTCCAACAGCTCTGCCAATTGAAAAAATTGTAAGACTTCTATTCCTACTGCGAATATGAAAACACCAATTGCTACTGAAGATGCTTTGGCTTTTAAAATGGTTCTAAAACTGAAGTAGAGCAAAACCACTACTAATAAATCACCAATAAACGGCCGAATAAATTGATCTCGCACAAATAAAGCAATCATTATTTCTATCAATAGAATCACAATTGCTATGAGGGCATATTTCCAGTTCCAGCGCATAATCTGTAAAAAATAATTCGTGAACGAATGTATGAAAAAGAAAAAAGGACACAATGCGCTGCATCATATCCTTCTTTCTTAATTATTATTTGCTCGTTAAAAGCTATCAACTGTTAATTGAACTGCTAGAGTTTTTTCGTCACAACCCAAATACCAGTTTTAACTAATATCTCTGCTGCCTTATACTTCAACTCTTTCGTTTCGCCAGTTTGCATATTTCTAATTTCAACCCTATCGTTACGACCAATTTTAGGTTCAACTTTAACTACTGGTTGACGCTTAGGACGCTGTTGCGGATTACCTGAGTTTTGCGCAGCTTGCTTGAAGCCTTCACTTCCTTTAAATTCTTGCTGGCGACTTTGCTCACGTGCATTTTTAAATGCTCCTCCTGAACTTCCAAATTCGCTTTCTTTTGTTGCCACTTGTTGCTCTGGAGCTTGGCGTGGCACATCTGCTTTTGACAAGAATGAAACAACATCTTTGCTCATCACTCCCATCATATCTTGGAACAAATTATACGATTCTTTTTTATAAATTACCAAAGGATCTTTTTGCTCAATTGATGCATGTTGCACAGATGTTCTTAGATCATCCATTTTACGTAAATGCTCTTTCCATTGATTATCAATGAAACCGAGTGTAATCATTTTTTCAATTTGCTTTTTGAAAATTCTTCCTTCAGATTTTTTACCTTCTTCTAAGTTAAGAACTACACGCAATGATTTTATGCCGTCAGTAACAGGCAACATCATGTTCTCATAACGATCACCTTCATCCTCTAATACTCGAGTAATAATAGGTTTCGCCATGTCAATTAATCGCTCAGACTTTACTTCATAAGCGGTCATGGCTTTATCGAAAATATCATCAATTAAATTTCCTGGATTCGTTCCTTCAAAATCTTCACGCGAAATAGGCGATTCAATTTTTAAGTATTGAATTAAATCTAATTCAAAAGCATCAAAATCTTTATTCGGGAAATGATGGTTTACAATTTCCTCAGCAACGTCATAGAACATGTTTGAAACATCCAATTCTAAGCGTTCACCATATAGTGCATTTCTTCTTTTTCTATAAATTGCGTTACGTTGAACGTTCATTACATCATCATATTCCAACAATCTTTTACGAACACCAAATGCATTTTCTTCTACTTTCTTTTGAGCCCGCTCAATTGACTTTGTAATCATTGAATGCTGAATTACCTCGCCATCTTTATAACCCATACGGTCCATAATTTTGGCAATTCTTTCTGATCCAAACTTACGCATTAACTGATCCTCTAAAGAAACAAAAAACTGCGAAGATCCTGGATCTCCTTGACGACCAGCACGACCTCTTAACTGTCTATCCACTCGTCTTGAATCATGTCTTTCTGTACCTACAATTGCTAATCCGCCTGCGGCTAATACTTCTGGTGACAACTTAATATCCGTTCCACGACCAGCCATATTGGTTGCAATGGTTACACGGCCTGATTGACCTGCTTCTGCAACAATATCAGATTCTTTTTTATGCTGTTTGGCGTTTAAGACATTGTGTTCAATTTTTTGCATGGTTAACATGCGACTTAATTTCTCTGAAATATCAACCGTTGTTGTCCCTACTAAAACAGGACGACCTAAGGCCACTAGTCTTTGAACTTCTTCTATAACTGCATTAATTTTTTCACGCTCTGTTCTGAAAACAAAATCTTGTTCATCATTCCTTACAATTGGTCTATTAGTTGGAATCACAACTACATCCAAATCATAAATATCCCAAAGCTCTTGTGCTTCAGTTTCGGCTGTACCTGTCATACCCGACAATTTATGGTACATTCTAAAGAAGTTCTGTAAAGTAATAGTGGCATACGTTTGAGTTGCCGCTTCAATTTTTACATTTTCTTTTGCCTCAATGGCTTGGTGTAATCCATCTGAATAACGACGACCATCCATGATACGACCCGTTTGCTCATCTACAATCATCACCTTGTCATCCATAATCACATATTCCACTTCTTTTTCAAAAAGAGAATAAGCTTTCAGCAATTGGTTAATGGTATGGATGCGCTCAGACTTAACTTTAAAATCTTGAATTATCCCTTCTTTTTGTTCTAATAATGCAGAACGTTCCAAATTTTCCTTCTCCAGCTCATTGATCTTTAATCCAATATCTGGCATCACAAAATAATCACGATCCTCTCCATCAGAAAGCAAATCGATTCCTTTTTCTGTTAGCTCAATTGTATTGTGCTTTTCATTGATAACAAAGTATAATTCCTTATCTGCCTTAGGCATTTCACGCTCACGATCCTGCAAGTGGAAGTTTTCTACTTTTTGCAATTGCGCTCGAATTCCTTCTTCACTTAAATACTTAATTAATGCTTTATTTTTAGGGAAACCTCTAAATGCACGCAATAAGGACACTCCGCCTTCAAATAACGTTTCTTTATCAATTTCTCCTGTCTCTAAACCTTTCAATTTTGCTTTGGCGTCAATTAGATATTGATTTACCAATTTCTTTTGCGCACCAACAATTTTTTCAATTTTTGGTTTTAATTCATTAAATTCATGCACATCTCCGTTAGACATTGGTCCAGAAATAATCAATGGTGTTCTGGCATCATCAATCAAAACTGAATCGACCTCATCAATAATTGCGTAATGATGTTTTTGTTGTACAATATCATCTGGAGTAGAGGCCATATTGTCTCTCAAATAATCAAAACCAAACTCGTTATTTGTTCCAAATGTAATATCTGCTTTATAGGCTGCCTTTCTTTCATCAGAATTGGGCCTATGTCTATCGATACAATCTACCGATAATCCATGAAATTGATAAAGCGGTCCCATCCATTCGGAATCTCGTTTTGCCAAATAATCATTTACTGTAATTAGGTGAACCCCTTTACCTGACAATGCGTTTAAATAAACTGGTAAAGTTGCTACCAAGGTTTTCCCTTCTCCCGTTTGCATTTCTGCAACGTTACCTTTATGAAGCACTGCTCCACCATATAATTGCACGTCGTAGTGAATCATATTCCAGGTTATATCGGTACCAAATGCACTCCATGTAGTTGCCCAAGTTGCTTGGTCGCCATCAATGGAAATATTGTCTTTTGTTTTTGCCAATTCTTTATCGAAATCAGAAGCAGTAACTTCTACTGCATCATTTTCTGTAAAGCGTTTTGCTGTTTCTTTTACCACTGCAAATGCTTCGGGCAAAATTTCTTCCAATACGGCCTCGATTTCTTTATCAATTTGCAATTTTAATTTATCGGCTTTTCCGTAAAGATTTTCTTTTTCTTGAAAATCCATTCCTGGATTACTGTCAACTTGTGCATTAATTGCAGCGATTTCATCTTCTGACGATTGTGTACGCGCTTTGATTATAGCTTTGAACTCTGCAGTCTTCGCTCGTAACTCATCATTACTTAAGGCGCCAATCTTAGCATCAAATGACTTAACTAGTTCAACGTATGGTTGATATATTTTATCATCCTTCTTCCCTTTGCTTCCCGCTAATTTCTTTAAAATTCCAAACATCTTATGCTTCTAAAATTATGAATCGCTAAAAATAGCGAGTTCTCGTGATTTATACCAATTTTACAGCGAAAATCGGTAGTGTTTTTTCAGATATCTTGTCAGAAATCGTACCACTCAGAAAAAACAGCCATTATGTCGTGATTTAAAAAGCGAAGTTGCTGATTTGTCTGAAATTCAGAATAAACGAATGAAAGCTATTGCCGTTATGGCGTAAATTCAATTATTTGTCCCGAATCAATTGCACCGTTCCTTGTCCTTGGAAAGGTTCATCATTTATAAAAGTGCCATTATAAGTATAAAAATAAACGCCGTCTGGGCAGGCTTTTCCATTTGCTGCATTTGTCCCATCCCATTTGTCGGTAATTGAATTAAATTGGAATACCTGGACGCCCCAACGGTTCACTATGACACATTCAAAATTTCGGACATCTTGGCTTGGGAAATAGAAGGTATTATTGGCGTCATCACCATTTGGTGAAAAAATATTGGATGGATTAAAAACGAAATCGTTGATGATATACGTGATCGCACTAATACTGTCGCAGCCAATGGATGAAACTAGCATAAACGTATCCAGCAAAGTTTCAAAAACTTCTATTTGTTCGCCGTTTGACCAATAAATACTACCGCCGTAATCTACAAAAATGGTGTCTTCACTAAAGCTGTTTGGCTGCGGACTTATTGTCGTCACAATTGTACTATCACAGCCGTAAATACTTGACAAGACCGAAGTATGCGAATAATCATTTATTACTATAATTTGGGTACCATCTGGCAAAGTATATAAAGAATCTTCACACACTTGAATATTTTCAACCCCTTCGAAGTTGGGATGAACCACAATTTCATGTGTGATAGAATCCGCACAATCAAATGAGTTTAATCCATAAAGATTGATCTCATACGTCCCCGGCGTATCGAAGACATGCGTAAATTCTTCTTCTGAGCCTAACAAAACATTGTCAATAGACCATTGAAATGAAACAAACGTTCCTTCTGGCGTGGTTGACAAATTCACAAAATCAATTGGCTGACCCTGGCAAGCGCTTAGCGATTCAAAATCAACCGTTGGAATATTCAAATCATTCCCCATTTCAAAAAACAAGGTGTCTTTTTGCCCACATTCTAGTTGAATTTCGACCCAATATTCTCCTGGGCACAATTCTTCAATAGTACTACTTAAATCAGTTGTATTCAAAAGTTCTTCCCCTGTGCTCCAACGATAATTTATAGTACCTCCATCATCAAGGCAACCTGCTGTTGAAACAAAGACCGTATATGCACCGTCACAGGTTGAACAAGATGTCACATCTATGCTAGTTGTTGTCAATTCAACAAAAGGCAATTCAATACCACACGAGCGTTTAATCAGTTGTGCCAAGTAAGCGTCACCAGCTCCACCGAAACTTTCTTGATGAGATCCTTCAGTAGCCACACCAACCGGAGACGTACCAATGACATAGAGATAACATCCGCCAAATGCGAGCTTATTATTCTCCTCATGCGCTGCACCAAAATAAGACGAGCAATACAGTTCTCCAGAGGATGTAAATTGGGTTGCAAAGGCATTTTCTAAGCCAATAAGATCCGTTTGAATAGCACATTCAGAAATTGGAAAATTAAGGCTGTACGTATCTCCACAGATCGCGATATTTCCATTTTCCTCATCTAAATCGAGGTCTATAGCATAATCATTGCCGGCTCCTCCAAGGTAGGTTGACCAAATTCTTTCCCCTTCAAAATTAAATCGTGCTAAAAAAGCATCTCTTGTAAAATCATCTACATCACCTCGCGTCATCTGAAAACCATCAAATGCCACGTCAAAAGGACTTGTGGTGGCTCCAGTTAAATATATTGCGTTCTCGCTTTCGTCAATTGTGAGATCTGCACCAGTCTCTTGTAACTCTCCTCCAAAATAGGTTCCCCAAATTCGCTCACAATCAGAAGTGAATTTAACCATGTAAGCATCTTGAACACCCGAAAGAACCTCTTGATAAGCTAAAGGTGTGCTTATTGAGCTTACACTTGAAGCTGAACCACACAAGTATACATTTCCTTCACTATCCGGAAATGTTCCCTCTCCGTAGTCAAGATTTACTCCACCATAATATGTTCCCCAAATTCGGTCACCATCTGAATTGAATTTAACTAAAAACGCATCCCCTGGCACTCCTTCCGGCCCTCCAATTCCTCCGCCATACGTTTCTTGAAAAGCACCAAGAGTAGCAATGGCAGTATCGCTATTCGTATTGCCCGATAAAAAGACAAAACCGTCATCAGAAACATTTACATCTTGACCTTGATCTCCTTTCTCTCCACCATAGTAAGTCCCCCAAACACGCTCACCCTCTGGTGTAAACTTCACCAAAAAAGCATCTCCAAATGTAAAAATCCATGCTTCAAAAATCCCTCCAAGTTCATTTTGATGTCCTAAATATGAAATACCTTCTTCACTAAATGTGTTTCCTGTCATATATATATTCTTGTCTCCATCTGCTACAACTGAAAGTCCTGCGTCTCCAGATTCACCACCATAATAAGTGCCCCAAATTCTTTCACCTGCTTCATTGAACTTTACCAAATAAGCATCACCTTCACCAATAGGTTCATTTATAAAACCATCTTCGGCAATTGCGCTAGTGCTATTTGTCCCTCCCACCATCAGTACATCACCGTCTACATCTGTTGCTACATCCATGCCATGGTCTCCCCCTTCCCCTCCGTAGTTTGTAATCCATGGATCAATAATTAATTCATAATTAGCGTTGTAAGCACCCAATTCATAAGTTACAATAAATGATTTATTCATTCTTTGTCTCACGTTATAAAGCGCATCCACTTCGCTTGTATCTCCATTAATTATTTGATAAACTAAGGGCATTGATTCTGTGAGGTTTCTAATTCTGGTTTCAACCAATAAGTTTCCATCTTTTTGAATGGATACGTTATCCGCTCCAGTCCATTTTATTTTAATTTGTTTTGGGTCTGCACCTGGTTTGACTCGAATATCATATTTCAACTCACCGTTTTTACCTGCATAATAGTGCGCACTTATTCCTATATAGAGCTCCTTAAACTCAATCTCATTATAGGTATGTACATTTGTAACTCCCTGAGGACATTGCGGCAAATAGTAATTTAAATAATCCGCAGATTTCCCTTTCTTCTCAACTTTAAGATTTTGAGCAGCATTTAAAAACGTCATACTCACCTGATGAATATCTAAACGAGATTTACTTAAAAAAGCCATCTCCCATTCTTGTTCACTATGATTCCCCAAACCTTCTTTTGAATGCTCTATTTCTTCGGCTTTTTCATGCGCCTCATGTTTCACTTCGTTGAGGTTTGTCAAAACAAATGTCAATCCGTTTTCTTTGATATAAATTCCTTTTCCTTCAATTTGAAAAAGAACATCTGGACGTGGATTATAGTTACGATCTGCAGTTTGGCCTTGATTGGGAATGAATTTTAAACCGTCTATATTTTGTGCTACTCCAATATTGGAATATAGGCAAAGTAAAATTGCAAGAAAGCCACAAAGGATTTTCATGTAAGGTTTAATGGTTGGTTATTAGCTTGACGTAAAATAGGCATAAAGGGTTGAAAATATTTTATTATCTAAGCAATTGCACCGTTCCTTGTCCTTGAGAAGGATCGTCGCTTATAAATGTAACATTATAGGTATAAAAATAAACGCCGTCTGGGCAGTCCTTTCCATTTGCGGAATTTGTTCCATCCCATTTGTCCGATATTGAATTGAATTGGAAGACTTCTCCTCCCCAACGATTATTGACCACACAGCTAAAATTCTCAACTCCTTCGCTTGGGAAATAAAATAAGTTGTTTGCCTCATCATTTCCGGGTGTAAAAATATTCGGTGCTAAAAAGGAAGAATTTACTGGCGGTTCGGGGACATCAAATACTATGATTTTTGTTAAAATCGTACTATCGCAGAAAGCCGTGGTTTGCAAAAAAGAAGTGTGTTCGGTGTCAACGTTTATCGTATCAAATGTACCGTCAGGAAAATTATAGACATCACCTGTATTAATATAGACGGTTACTGTTGTGAAAAATGGTGCAATAACTTCAATATTCACAGTTATTGTGCTGTCACAGCCATGTTCGCTTGTAAAAGTTCCTTCCCAATTGTCGTCTGAATTTATGGTAATTGTGCTTCCGTCAGGTAATGTCAGCATTTCACCTTGACAAATTGTAGTATCAATTACAAGGGCATAATTTGGGAAAACTTCAAGGGTTAATATGAGTGAATCCAAACATTCGCTGTCATTCTCAACGGTCAATTCAACCTCATAAATCCCCGGCTCATCATAAACATGCACAGGTTCTTCAAGCAATGAAGTTGCATCATCTCCAAAGTCCCAACTGTTTGAAATTATATCGCCAAAAATGGTGAAGGATGTATTTGTAAATGAAACTTCTTCGCCAACGCAAACATCTGTCATATTAAATTCGGCGGTAATGGATGCGGTATTGTCTATCTCAAAATAAAAGGTATCAGGTTGATCGCAATTGATAGTAACTTCCACCCAATATTCCCCCTCACAAATATCGCTAATTGTACTCATGGTTTCTGTGGTATACCATTCTTCTACCCCGTTACTCCATATATAAGTTTTTAAGGCACGCGGATGTAAACAAAAATCAGAAAGATCAACAGTTGCACTTCCATTACAAGGCGTGCAGGAAGTCACATTTGTGCTTTCTGTATCATAAGTTGTTAATTCGGGGATTGTTAATTCACACGAAGCGAGATGCACCCGCCCTAAAAAGGAATCAAAATCATCCCCTCCATAAGTCGTTTGATGCGCTCCAGGTGTTGCCATGTTTCCTTTTGTTGAACCAACAACATACACCCAACAATCTTTTACGGTCAATACATTTTCTTCCTCAAATAAAACACCGAGATAGGAAGAGCAAAAAAGTTCGCCATCAGGTAAAAACTGCGTCACAAAAGCATTTATTTCTCCTGTTAATTCATTTTGAACGGCACAGGTAGCCGTAGGAAAATCCTCGCTTGCTGTTTGGCCTGCGATTAGCACATTATTGCTAATTGGATCTACATCCACGGCATAGGCATAATCAATTAATTCACCACCCACATAGGTCGCCCAAAGTTGATTTCCATCTGGATCGAATTTGGATAGAAATGCATCTGAAATCCCGCCGTTCTCCATCTGGAAAGCGCCAGGTGTTGCCGCACCAGTTGACGTTGTTACCTTGCCTGCCATATAGACATTACCGACAGTATCCGTAGTTACGGCATCTCCTCGTTCTACCAATAGCAATCCAAAGTAGGTGCCCCAAATGCGCGTTCCATCTTGTTCGAATTTTACTAGAAAGGCGTCTTGGCCTCCCGCAAACTCTTCCTGAAAAACACCCGGAGTAGAAATTTGCTCTGAACTTGTTGTGACCCCGCTCAATACAATATTCCCGAATTTATCTCCCTCCACATCATGAATTAATTCCGCATTGAGGCCTCCATAATAAGTCGCCCATTCTCTATTCCCATCTGGATCAAATTTTACAAGAAAACCATCCGCGAAACCTCCTAAATCCATTTGATGACCGTCAAACGAAATTGCTGCTGTGCTAAATGTATAGCCAACGATATAAGCATTATCATATATATCAACCCCAATATTCATTCCATAATCTTCTCCTGGCCCTCCGAAATAAGTGGCCCACAATCTGGCTCCACTTGGATCAAATTTAGCGATATAGCTATCAAAAAGCCCTCCTCCATAGTCAGGTTGAAAAGCACCTACTGTTGCAATTGATTCTGTACTTCCTGTTGCTCCACCCACATAGACGTTTCCATCTGAGTCGGTCGCAACGCCGTTACCTCTTTCTCGCAATCCTACAGCACCACCGTAATACGTGGCCCATAGTCGCACTCCGTTTTCATTAAACTTCGCTAAAAAACTATCAGATGATCCTCCACCAAACACCATTTGAAATCCTGCTTCAGCGATTGCCGTTGCGCTAAACGTTTCTCCTGACATTACAACGTTCCCTTCTGGATCTGTATCCACTTCTAGTCCATAATCAACACCTTCTCCTCCATAATTGGTCACCCATGGGTCAATAATTAAACTGAAATTGGGGTTGTATTCGACTAAATCAAAACGCACGATTGTACTTCCTTTAGTTCCTTGCTCAAGATGGTAATGAGCAGCTATAAAAAGCGTGTCGTTTTGAATAATTTGGTAAACTTTTGGAATTGATTCGTAAATGGACGTAAATCGATTTTCAATGACTAATTCGCCATTTTGAGAAAGAAAAACAGAATCCGCTCCTTGCCACTCCAATTGAATTTGAGTTGGGTCTGCAAATGGTCGAACAATAAAATCATATTTTAGTCCATTGCCATTATCTGCCCCATAAAAGGTCGCGTCTATTCCTTCATAAATATTTTGATAATTCACCTTATCATAATTACGCACATCAAGAATTCCATCTGCACAATGCCCGTAATAATAATTCGTATAGTCATTAGATTTGCCATCTTTTTGAATTTCAACGTTTTCATTGACATTCAAAAAGTTCATATCTACTTGATGCACTTGAAGCTTTGCTTTGCTCCATAACTCGCTTTCTAACTGATTCTTATTTATTGCTGTTATTTCAGGATCTTCATCAATCAATTGCTCGAGTTGCGATTTAATAGCTGCGTGAATCTGATTTTGGTTAGAAAAAAGGTAAGACAGGCCTGTTTTTCTTAAAAAAACACTTTCTCCTGAAATTTGAAACAGCACATCAGGTCTTAATTCACCATTTCGATCTGCAATTTGTCCTTGATTTTCTATAAATTTTGATGGCCTATTTACAGCCGAGAAGTCGCTTAGTTGCCCAAAAACAATTTGAGAGCATCCCACTAGAATAAACAGAGATATAAAAAAGCAGGTTTTCATTAATAACATTAAGCAGTTACAGCGTTGACGCACCAAATAATTATAGGTTTTTTTGCAGCTAACTCTGAACTACTTCGAAGATACATGAAAAATGTGACTTTCAAATAAAAATGGCCCGCCAAGGCGAGCCATTAAATTTAAATTTTAATATTCATCTTCGTTAAAGAAGAAGTCATCTTTGGTGGGATAATCCGGCCAAATCTCTTCGATACTTTCGTACGACTCTCCTTCATCTTCTATTTCTTGTAAATTCTCCGTTACCTCGAGAGGGGCTCCTGTTCTCATTGCAAAATCGATTAATTCATCTTTTGCAGCTGGCCAAGGCGCATCTTCTAAATATGAAGCTAATTCCAACGTCCAATACATACTCTTATAATTTCATTTTGGCGCAAAAGTAATTTTTTTAAGCTTACATCCAAGTTATTTATCATTTTTTTTTCAATTTCTTCTACATTTTTGGTTTCCAAGCTATCTCCTCTGCTCCCAATTTTGCCGTTACATATCTACCATAAACGAAGAGATAATCACTTAATCTGTTTAAAAACGCCATTATTAAAGGGTTCAATTCAGATTCCTCGTTTAATTCAGTAACAATTCGCTCTGCACGTCTGCAAACACATCTCGTAATGTGACAAAATGAAACCGTTTCATGCCCACCAGGTAGCACAAAAAATTTCATTGGTTCTAATTTTGTTTCCATTTCATCTATGCTCAACTCTAATCGCGTCAAATCTTCTTCTTTAATTTCAGGCAATTGCATTTTTCCTTTTTCAGGATCTGATGCCAGCCATGAGCCTATTGTAAACAAACGATCTTGAATGAAAATTAATTCTTCTTTAAATTGTTCATCCAAGACTCTATCTCTCAATAAACCAACATAAGCGTTAAGTTCATCAACTGTTCCATAGGCATCTATTCGCAAGGCATATTTCGGCACACGTGTGCCACCTATCAATCCTGTTTTACCTTTGTCGCCTTTTTTTGTATATACTTTCATATTATAGTAATTAGATCGCTGCGCTGCTAGTACTTAGACCACTCTCCGCCTTAGGCGGATCATTGTTAGACTGCGTTTTGACCTTTTTTTAAATTCAGTGTTACGTTTTAAGTGTTTTCTTTCCTCTTGCCTCTTGCCTCTTGCCTCTTATTTAAAAATTCTTTCTTCTTTGCTCTAAAACTTCACCACAAAATCTTGTTTTCGTTGAGTTGGGCGTTTGCAAACTATGCCTAATCGAAACAAATCTATGCTGACATTGATACGCTCATCTGCTTTAATTTTCTCCCAAGCCATTTCCATTTCTGGACTCCAATAAATATCGTCCAATATAATAAACGTATCGTCATGGCTATTGTTCATGGCAAATTCAAAATAGGCCAATGTTGGTTCTAATTGATGATTTCCGTCAATATAAATGAGGTCAAATATTTTATTTTCCTGCTTCAGTTCTGCTAGCGACTTCGTGAATTCACCTAACCTTGTTTCAATCTGATTATAACCTAACGTTTTAAAATTTTCCTTGGCCAGTTCCAACACCTCACTACAACCTTCTAAGGTTACTATTTCGTTTGTATGTTTCGCTAAATACGCCGTACCAATCCCTAAGGACGCACCCACCTCTAATACCTTATCAACATTATAAAAGTGGCACAATCGCGCTAATAACCCACCAAATTTCGAATTTGTAGCGGCATGTTTCGCTATTGAGGATACAGCACGTTCGGCCTGATTTTCTTTTTTTGAACCTGCCCCTAATTCATCAAAACGAATTTTCTTTTTTGACTTTAATAAAGCAGTTCGCAAGGCTTCAATATCAGGATCAATCCCTGCCTTGTGTTTTTTAATGATTTCATTATAGAATTCAAATACAAAGGGCGAATGGATTCCGTGCGCATTAACACGTGCTTTTCGATATTTCAAATAGGCCTTAAGCATTTTTTAGGCAAAGATAATAACCTGAGTTGATATTATGAGCTGTCTGTCTTTTTGCTCCCCAATTGGGCAATTAATTGGAAAAGATAAAACTTATATCTTTGTCTCGCGTATTTAAGTAAAGCAAATAGAACGAATGAACTTAGTGGATAAAATCGAGCGGCAAAAGGAAAAAATTGAAAGAGGTAATCCTAAAATTGAACTTTTAGGATCTTGCAGATCTAATAATGGGATTACAATTTTAAATCCCGAAGCAATAAAAAGCGCCATCAACTTGTACGACAGTCGCATAAATAATTTGGACATCAGCTTTTTTATTCCATCTAGTGGATCTGGATCTCGAATGTTTGGCGCGGCTTATGATTTCATTAAGAGTGATAATCCTTGTGAAGAAACCATTGAGTTTATTGAACATTTGATTAATAGCATTGAATCATTTGCCTTTTATAATAAATTGCCTGAAACGACAAAAGATGACCTTAAAACTGGCGCAATTAACATTGAGGAATTTTTAAAACTAATCTTAAATGAGGATGGTTTTAATTTTGGTAACCGCCCAAAGGGTCTTATCCCTTTTCACCGTTACGGGAATTTTATCATCAATCCTTTTCAAGAACACATCTTGCAAGGAGCTGAAATTGGCGGTGACAAAGCGCGATTCCACTTCACAATAAATGCAAGATTTACAGATCAAATTAAGCATAGCATTAAAATCTTAAGAGAAATTACTGGGATCAATTTTTACTTTGATTTTTCAGTACAAGACGAAACTTCTAACTCAATTGCTTTTGATGAAAACGGAGACGCTTTATATGATGAAGGAGAATTGGTGAGGAGACCTGCTGGACATGGCACCTTAATTCAAAATTTAAATGCGGTTAACGCGGATTTAATTTTGATCAGAAATATAGATAATGTACAGCATCACGATCATGCTAAAAAGTCTGTTGATTCGAGAAAAATGTTGGCAGGCGCCTTGTTAGAATTTCAAGCGAAGGTTTTCGATATATTAATAAAAATTGAGAATGGGGATTCATTTCAAGCTGAAGTTGCTAACTTGAACAATGCTTATGATTTAAAATTGACAGCTGACGTTTTATCAAATGTTGAAAAAATTAAAGCAATTTTAAACCGCCCATCTAGAATTTGCGGCATGGTTCGTAATGAGGGACAACCAGGAGGTGGTCCATTTTGGGTGAAGGATGATGATGGTTATGAAACGCGGCAAATTGTTGAAAAATCACAAATTTCAGCAAAATCGACTCAGTTAACAATGCTGATTAAATCCACCCACTTTAATCCAGTAGAAATTATTTGTGCACCAAGAAACTACAAGGGTGAAAAGTTTAATTTAGAAGCTTTTAATGACGATTCTCAATATTTCATAGTTAATAAAACCTACAAAGGTAAGTCCGTTCAGTTTATTGAGCAACCCGGCCTTTGGAATGGCGGAATGGCGAAATGGAACACGCTGTTTTATGAAATTGGTAACGACTGTTTTAGTCCAGTTAAAACGGTTTTAGATTTGTTGAAGCCACTGCACCGCAATGCCTAGGCATTGCGTAATTTATCAATGTACAATGTGCAATTATCAATACGTTTTGACGGTTTTTTTTATGGGCAAAATTAGGCAAGAGTCAAAATGAGTCATTAGTCAAAAAATTGATAATTGACCATCAAAATCATCCATTTTTGCCTAGTGCGACATACTCTAGCACTTTCAAAAGGCACTTAATTAACATTTATTAAGCTTCTCTGACACAATAAACACCTGACAAATTGCGTTACTTTAGTTATAATCAAATTAAGTATGAAGCAATCAGTTATTTTCGTTTTGTTAGTTGCAATGTTATTGCCATTCGCAACCTATGCAGAAAAGATTCAAGTAAATATTAAAGGTATTCGCAATTTAAAAGGTACAATTCGCATAGCTGTCTTTAAAGACAATGAAAGTTTTAAGAAAGAAGAACCCTTCAAGACAATTGAAGTTAAGAAAAGAGGTTTGTTTAAAGGTAGCCTCAATTGTAGTTTTGATCTGCCAACGGGCGTTTTTGCCTTGGCACTTTTGGATGACGAAAACAATAATGAGGAAATGGACAAAGGTTTTTTCGGAATTCCAGAAGAAGGTTTTGGCTTTTCGAATTATGAGCATACAGGTATTTTTGCACCTGTGTTTAACGACTTTAAGTTTTTCGTAAAAAAAGGGATAACAAAAGTCAAAATGACACTAAAGTATATGTAATACTAAGGTTCTTAAGCTCTAGCGCTTACCTTTAAAGTACGCATAACCATTTTCTCCGATAGATTCCCAACGCTTATCAAAAAACAAGCTGTCTTCCTTAAAGATCACGGTATAATAATAAGTATAATGCGTGTCATCATTTTCCACCACAGTTTCGAGAGCGATATTATCTTGAATTTCTTTGCCGTCAAAGCTAAACACTTCTCCAATATTTTTTATATAATGAGTTGAAGCGCCCTCTTCAAGCGGTTCTACTAATGCTCCCGCGGCCTTTGTTGTATCATTTATTTCACCGGTCCCAAATTCGTTGTGCTCAATTATCTCTCCTGTATATTCTCCTGCGTATTTAAACACAAATTCTTCTTCATCCTTATTACAGGAATTGAGTGAGCACACTGCAACTAATAAAATAAAAACTAAACCATTCTTCATACTATGATAAACGTAAAACTGTACCTATTGGTTGGGTGTGATTCAGTGTTGGTGTTGAGTTGAGTGTTAATGTTTTTTGAAAATTTCCTTTACATTTTTGCCTTTTGATAACTGAAACGTTGCCTCTTGCCTAAACAGCCTCAATCAAAAAAAGTTGCCCTATTAATAGGACAACTTTTAAATAAAATATTTCGTTTTTAATTATCCGTTCATGGAAATCAAGAATTCTTCATTTGATAATGTTCCTTGGATGCGTTCTTTAACGAATTCCATTGCTTCAACAGGGTTCATATCTGCTAAGTATTTACGTAAGATCCAGATGCGTTGTAAGGCTTCTTTACTCATCAATAAATCTTCACGTCTTGTACCTGATCCGGTAATGTCGATTGCTGGATAAATTCTACGATTAGAAATTTTACGATCTAATTGTAACTCCATATTACCTGTTCCTTTGAATTCCTCAAAGATAACCTCATCCATTTTAGATCCTGTCTCGGTTAATGCAGTTGCCAAAATTGTTAAAGAACCACCGTTCTCAATTTTTCTTGCTGCTCCAAAGAAACGTTTTGGTTTATGTAAAGCATTTGCATCTACACCACCAGAAAGTACCTTCCCTGAGGCTGGTTGCACTGTATTATAAGCTCTTGCTAAACGGGTAATGGAATCTAATAAAATAACTACATCATGTCCACATTCAACCATACGTTTTGCTTTTTCCAAAACAATATTCGCTAGTTTAACGTGTTTATCAGCTGGCTCATCAAATGTTGAAGCAACTACCTCAGCATTTACTGAACGTGCCATATCTGTTACTTCCTCAGGACGTTCATCAACTAACAATACAATTAAGTATACCTCTGGATGATTCGCCGCAATTGCATTCGCAACATCTTTTAATAAAACCGTTTTACCTGTTTTTGGTTGCGCAACAATCATTCCTCTTTGCCCCTTACCAATTGGCGCAAACAAATCCATGATCCGTGTTGAAATCGACTCGTTTTTATGTCCTGTGATATTAAATTTATCCTGCGGAAATAAGGGAGTCAAATATTCAAAAGGAACACGATCTCTAACGTAATTCGGTTCTCTTCCGTTGATGCTTTCAACACCAATTAATGGGAAATATTTTTCACCTGTTTTTGGCGGACGAATAGGCCCTTTAACAGTATCACCTTTTTTCAAACCATAGCGTTTAACTTGGCTTTGTGAAACATAAACATCATCAGGAGATGGCAGGTAACTATAATCAGATGACCTCAAGAAGCCATAGCCATCTTGCATCATATCTAAAACACCTTCACTAATAATCAATCCATCAAAATTATATCCGTAAAAATCTTCGACAGACTTTTTGCGGTTATTTGGGTTGTTATTATTGGAGTTGTTGCTATTACCGCTGTTGCTACTATTGCCGCTACTGCTGTTGCCGCTATTTTGACTACTTCTATTCTGCTGATTCGCTCTATCTCGCGCAGATTGTTCCTGCGGATTTTGACGATTATCGTTTGTTTTTGGTTTTCTTCGGCGATTTTGTTTGTCCTCTGACTTTTCTTCAGATTTTTCTTCGGACTTCGCTTCGGACTTCGCTTCGGACTTTTCTTCAGATTTCTCTTCAGACTTATCTTCGGATTTCCCTTTAGGTTTTACCCTAGATTTCGGTTCAGACTTTTCTTCAGATTTCGCTTCCACTACTTTCTCTTCAGGTTTCTTTTCCTCAGGCTTCTCTTCAACTTCGGCTGGTTTTTCTTCAACTTCCGCCGTTTTCTCTTCAACCGCTTCAACAGACGCTTTTATCTTCGTTGAAAATAAATCATCTGCACTAGGAACAGCCTTTTTACGTCTGCGTTTGCGTTTTGGCGCATCATCAGTTGCTTCGGGTTGCTTCTCAGTTTTAGGCTGCGCCTGAATCATATCTATGATTTCTTTCTTCTTTAAAGCGGCGGCTCCTTCAATCCCTAAATTTTTGGCTATCTCTCTTAATTCCGCTACTTTTTTAGCGTTTAGATCTGAAATGTCAGTCATAAATATTTTTTGATTCGATTTTTTCTTAGAATGAAATTCGGTGTGTGAAATGTGAGAGCTGATCGAAATAATCTCTCTAGATTTAATGCAATAATACAAATATTAATTTAAAAAGGGGGCTAGCTGTCGAATTTATTCGAAATACTTACTAACCTATACCTGTTCGTTAAGGCGATTCCTAATGGGATAAAAAGCCACTAAAACATATATATTTGTGCTACGACATGTATTATAGGAGTTGCACATGACAACTTCTTATTAAAACCATTTATTGTGACTTTAATCAAATCTATTTCAGGCATCAGGGGTACTATTGGAGGAAAACCAGGTGAAGGCCTAACTCCTGTAGACGCTACCAAATTTGCAGCAGCTTACGGAACTTGGATCATTCAAAATAACGTGGGTACGAAACCTACAATTGTAATTGGACGAGATGCACGTATTTCCGGTCAAATGATCTCAGACTTAGTAACAAACACGCTACAAGGGCTGGGGATCAATGTCATTGATCTTGGATTATCTACTACTCCAACTGTTGAAGTTGCTGTTCCTTTGGAAAATGCACAAGGTGGTATTATTATTACGGCCAGTCATAATCCAAAACAATGGAATGCCTTAAAATTATTGAATGAAAAAGGAGAATTCATTTCAGACACAGAAGGAAAAACAATATTAAGGTTTGCAGAAGAGGAAGCTTTTAATTTTGCCGAAGTTGATGACCTTGGTACTGTCACTAAAAACGATACTTATTTACAGAAACATATAGATGCCGTACTCAACTTAACACTTGTGGATGCAGCACTAGTTAAAGCCGCCAATTTTAAAATAGCTGTGGATGCTGTCAATTCAACAGGTGGAATATTCATACCAGCCTTACTTGAAGCACTTGGAGTTGAAACAATCTATAAATTATATTGTGATCCGACGGGACAATTCCCGCATAACCCGGAACCATTGCCAGAAAACTTAACAGCAATTGCTGATAAGATTAAAGAAACAGGAGCCGATTTAGGTATTGTGGTTGATCCTGATGTAGATCGTTTAGCTTTTGTTTGTGAGGATGGCTCTATGTTTGGTGAAGAATATACGCTGGTGGCTGTAGCTGATTATGTGCTACAAAACACTCCAGGAAACACTGTTTCTAATTTATCATCAACCATCTCATTAAGAGAGGTGACCAACCGTTACGCTGGCAGTTCATATGAAGCGGCGGCTGTTGGAGAGGTTAATGTTGTAAACAAAATGAAAGCGACCAATGCGGTAATTGGCGGAGAAGGTAATGGTGGTGTTATTTACCCTGAATCACATTATGGAAGAGATGCCTTAGTTGGTGTTGGTTTATTTTTGACGCAATTGGCTAAAGCAAAGATGACCTGTTCCGAATTAAGAGCAACTTATCCCAATTATTTCATTTCAAAGAATAAGATTCAACTTTCACCAAGCATGGATGTGGATGCTATTTTAGCCGCCGTGCAAAAAGAATATGCCAATCAAGAGATTGATACTACAGATGGTGTTAAAATTTATTTTGGTTCAGAATGGGCACATTTACGAAAAAGTAATACTGAACCAATTATTCGAATTTATTCAGAAAGTGAATCGGAAGAAAAAGCAAATCAACTGGCTTTTGACATCATGAAAACCATTCGATCGCTGTCGTAACACGGTGTTATTCATCACGCTTTAAACGTATTACATCAATCATTCAATAGACTTCCCTATTTTCTTTAGACGGCTTATTATTCGACCATACAAATGAATAAGCTGTAATTATGACGAGAGTTTTCAACACCTGTTAATAACTATGCTGCTCAGAAACCATGTCCTCTCTCGGAATTTAATTATTTTAATGCTCCAATTTAAAAACAACTGAAGAATTGCTTGATCTTAATTACACAAGGATAAGCCATAATGGCATGATTATTTCTTTGAACGAGCTAAACAGACTATTGTTTTAGAAATTTAAACTATGAAAAAATTCACATTTACCTTATTACTTGCCGTAATAGGATGTAGCGGGTTTTCACAAATCGACGAATTAACTCCTGAAGAGAAATTCTACCGTGATTCCATTACCCATTTGAATGAATCAAATGCCGCAATTGAAGCCTCTCAACTGGCTTACAACGAAGGAATAGAACTATTTAAACAAAAAAAATACAAAGCAGCTGCGGGTAAATTTGCAGCATCCATCACGAACGATCCAAAGTTCACACCAGCGTATTATAACAAAGCTGTTGCGGAAAATAGCGCGGAAGACTATAAAGCGGCAATTAAATCAGTTGATGCCTTATTAGCTTTAAAACCAACTTATGGGAAAGCCTTTTTTCAACGCGCAAAAGCTTATCAAGGGTTAGGCGATTATTTGAATGCTGAAAAGGATTATCAAAAATCAATCGAGCTAAATCCTAAAAATGATAAAGCGTACTATAATTTTGGAACGCTAAAATTTATGCAGAAGGATTATTTCGCAGCAATCGCACAATTCACCAAAGTAATTATGTTAAAGCCTGATGATGCCTACGCATACAATGACAGAGGCTCATGTTACCGCATGTTAGAGAAATATACTGAGGCGGTAGCGGATTATGAAGAAGCGGCTCGAAAAAACGCAAATTTGGCCTTCGTCCTTAATAATATCGGAACAACGAAAACGAAATTGAAAAGATATCAAGATGCCCTAGCAGCATTTAATCGTGCATTGAGTATTGATTCTAAATTTTACTTGGCTTATAATAACCGTGGTGTTACCCATATGAAAATGGAGCGATTTGATGATGCTGTGAATGATTTCACAAAAGCAATTGAAATCAATCCTAGTTATGCGCCAGCATATAGTAATCGTGCAGGTGCTTATTTCAAAAAAGGAGAATATGAAAAAGCAAAAAAGGATGCGGATAAAGCCATTCAACTTAAACCTGAATTTGCAGATGCATATGTTAATAGAGGAAATGCAAGAGAAATGCTAAGAGATTTAGATGGCGCTTGTAAGGACTGGCATAAAGCAAGAGAATTAGGTTCTGAGTTAGCGAAACAATATCATTCAGGAAATTGTGCGAATTAAGATCAAAAATTGAGATAAAAAAATAGAAATGAAAAATTATTTAATAGTATTATTCCTATCCTTTAGCGTTTTTTCTTTTGGTCAAGATGTTGAGTTCAGAGCGGCCAATTTTAAGGACAATAAAGACGGCTTTAAAAAGGCGAAGGAGCAAATGGAGCTAGGAACGGAACAATGGGAACTAGGAAACGCGCAGGTGTTTGTTGTTAAAAGTCCAGAACTTTTTTACATGAAAGCATTGGAGCATTTTGAAAAGGCTTATGCGTTTAATCCGAATAGTGCAGAACTCAATTTTAAAATTGGAGTTTGTCATATTCATTCAACGCATAAAGTAGAATCGATTCCATTTTTTAAAGAGGCCTATAAAAGAAATGCCTTGGTGGATCCTTTTATCAATTACTATATGGGATTAGTGAATCAGTTAGAAGGACAATTCAAAAAAGCCTTAACATTTTATACAACGTTTGAAACTGAATATAGAAAGGCAGACGATTTTGGAAAGTTTGTCAAACAACGCAAAAGCGAATGCAAATCGGCCTTAGCGCTTATTGACATTCCAATTCGTGCATGGATTGATCATGTACCAGATCTTTCTACTGAGTTTGATGATTATGCACCTTCTGTTACTATTGACGGTGAAGAAATCATATTCACATCCAACCGTCCAAACAGTCATACACCAAATGAAGTTGGCGTTTATGATGACGATATTTACTCGGCGACATTGGTGAATGGTGTTTGGCAAAAACCAACTGCCTTAAAAGGAAAAATCAATACTGAAGGGAATGACATTTCCAATAACTTATCTTATAACGGAACAAAAATGTTAATGAGTAAAGAGAATGCTCAAGGAAATTCAGATGTTTACGAGTCGTATTTAAAAGGCGACACATGGTCTGACCCGATCAGTTTTTCAAGAGATATCAATTTCAAGTCAAATGAGCGTTATGCTTCTTATAACTTTAACGATCGTGCGATATATTTCGCTAAAGATAAACCGGGCGGAAAGAACGGATATGACATTATGGTGTCAGGTGTAAAGGTAAAGAGAGAACGATCTTACGGATTACCAGTACAGGTGTTAGATGTAAGTTCTCAATTCAACGACGGACCAATTTATTTGCATCCGAATGGAAAAATAATGTATTTCGCATCAGAGGGATTCAACTCAATGGGTGGATACGACATTTTTTCTGCGAAGAAAATTAAAGGAGGCGGTTGGACGAAACCTGTGAATATGGGCGCGCCAATTAACACGCCTTATGACGACTTCTTTTTTGCAGCAACTGCCAATGGTAAGTTTGCTTATATTTCATCTAACAGAGCCGGTGGAAAAGGTGGATATGACATTTACAAGGTAACCTTTTGGGGTGAGGAAAAATCACCATCATTAGCAACAGAAGATTACTTATTAGCATCTGTTGCAAAACCAATTCAAGATCCTGAATTAGTTGGAGAAGTTAAAGTAACTAGTATGGCAGAGTTAACTGTATTTAAGGGGAAAACCTTGGACGCAATTACAAAAAAAGCAATAGAAGCTATTATTGAAATAACAGATAATGAAAGTGGCGATATTGTTGAATCGTTCACAACAAATAGTGCAACAGGTAAATTCTTAATCTCGCTTGAATCTGGCGGAAATTATGGGATTGCTGTAAAAGCTGACGGATACTTATTTCACTCAGAAAATTTTGACATTCCAAAAGGAAGTGCTTACAACTTAGTGAACAAAACAATTGAGTTGAAAAACATTAAAATTGGAAGTAAAATTGCCTTGAGAAACGTATTCTTTGATACTGGTAAATCAAATATTAGATCTGAATCAAACACAGAGCTTGATCGTTTGGTAAAACTATTAAAAGATGTGCCTGGTTTGAAAATTGAATTATCTGGACATACAGATAATACTGGTTCTGCTCAAAACAACATCAAGCTATCTCAAGCACGTGCTGAGGCTGTAGTAAGCTACCTTACAAGTAAAGGCATTGCTGCTAATAGATTAGTGGCTAAAGGTTATGGGTCTGACAAACCAGTTGATACAAATGCAACTGGATCTGGTAGACAAAATAACAGAAGAACAGAATTTGAGATTACAGGAAATTAAAATGCAATAACCAACCCCCTATGAAAAACGCTCTTTTTGCACTGCAAGAAGGGCGTCTTTTTTTATTCTCTTCTTAATAGATCAGACAACTTACGATAACCCAAACAGGAACCAAAACGATCCGTGTTTGCATCCGTCCCTACAATTTGAATTTCACTGCTCCCAAAACAAACTTTTGCAATTCCTACGATTTGATTTTCATTTTTAAAAACTAAAATACTGCTGTAAACTGACATGTCCATTATTTTTGTTTCACTTGGATCGGCGCTCTTTTCTCGAAACAAATCATTCAATTCATAATGCTTTGATTCAGGCACAATTTGATATTCAAAACCAAACTCATCTAATTCTTGTAAAAACGAGGTGTCAGCAATACTCTTTGGTACATTACCTTCCAATATGTCTCCAAATCTTTTTGTTTTAGGATCGGCTTTTTTGTCCTGTCGCATTTGCGATAATGACGCTTCAGAAACATGTGCTTGATAATACTCCACTTCATCAAAGTCAAAGTAATAGACTTTAAACTCATCCCAATTCTCTACCTCATTGGATGAACCACAACTTGCCAATAAAATAGTGAAAACGCATAAAAATATTGTGCTAATTGGTTTCATCATCAAACGGAAATCTAGTCAATTTTAACGCTCATCACAAGCACATCATCTATTTGCTCTTCGTCGCCTAACCATTTATCAAACTCAACTTCGAGGGCCATTTTTTGCTCAAGCAAAGGCTTTTCAGCAATGGCCATTAGTAAGTCTCTGAATCGCCGATAGTTATACTTTTTCCCTTTTGGCCCACCAAATTGATCGGCATAGCCATCAGTAAACACGTAGATTTGATCTCCTTTCAATAAATCAATGGTATGATCAGTATAAGGTCTTGCTTCATCCGAACTATTGCCAATCGGCTGCTTATCCCCCTTGATTTCTAATAAAACCATGTCATCCGATTCTGAAATAACGCGCATGGCTGTTGGTAATGAACTCTCGTCAAACGCCGACTTACTCCTTAGCAAGTACAATGGATTTTTAGCACCCGAAAAAACCATTTGTGTGCGGTTATGATTAAAAGCACACATGGCAATATCCATCCCGTCATTAATTACCTTACCATCAATGGTTCCACGAAGCGTTCTATTCACACCTTTGTTTAAATAAATTAATGCTTCACCTGGCGAATTTACTGAATCCTCAGTCAAAGATTGACTCAATAGATTATTACCAACAATACTCATAAACGCCCCTGGCACTCCATGACCAGTGCAATCGACTGCAGCAAACAAAACATATTTATCTTCACTTTGAACATTGCTAGTGCTGGTAGATTCTACAAAATAAAAATCGCCGCTTACTACATCTTTAGGGCGATAAAGAATAAATGCGTTCGGAATTAAATTACTGACATGTTCATCAGACGGAAGAATGGCTTCTTGAATTCGCTTTGCATATTTAATACTGCTTACAATCTCCTCATTATTCTTAGCTAGTATTTCTTTTTGCATTTCAATTTCGGAGGTTCTTTCTTTTACTTGCCGCTCCAAGCGAACGTTGCTTTCGTCCATTACAGCATTCTTTTCTTTTAATGATGTTAGGGCAGATAATTGTGCCACCTCTTTCTCTTTTTGTAGTTTACCGTACTTATTAGACATTGAAATACTGAGCACAACAAACTCTAATGCTGAACTTATTTTTAGTGCGCCCAAGGATATTATTTTATCTCCCACAACACTCATGTTTCCGAGTATAAATACAACGCCACCGATTATCAGTATGATAAATGCCAAGGCAAAAAACAAATCTACCTCTACCCCTTTTGTTCGCAAACGAATAATGGCGTAGGCTGCTAATAAAACGCCAAACAAGCTTGCTCCATTAATAATTGGAAAGGACAATTCATAAAGCGGACCAGGAATTAGGGACATGAGCATAATGACCCCCATTATAAAGCGACTGATGGAAAAAACTTTCCACAGTGATTTACTATGCTTTTTCAATTGTAAAAAATGATTCACATAGGTCAAAAGAAAGAGTATCGTGAAGCCCGCAAAAATCAATAATACATGATTGGTAAAATACCCCCCTTTAGGAAACATATGATGATGCGTATAACCGTCTAGGGAGAATTGTAACACTCCTTGTGATAACGCATATAGAATGTAAAAAAGGAAAGAACGGTCTCTTAGAAAGAGAAAAAAGAAAAAGTAAATAATGACAACTAATGCGATCAGACCATAATAAAACCCATTCTTAAATTGGCTCTTAAAATCTTGTGCAAAAAACCCCATATGGTCATGCACAATAACGGGTGCAAATAGCAATTCTCCATCACTTTCCAGCTTGACATAAAACGTTTTTGATTCGTTTTGTTTCAAAGCAATTGGGAAAAGGTTTTTGCGGTGCTCTATTTCCTTATCATCATAAGCGAAATCATCCCCACTAATAAAATGCTGCGCAATGCCGTTTGGTCCAACTTCAAAAAACTCGACTTTATTCGTAACTGTGCGCCCGGTTTCAAAAATGAAATCCTCATTACTTGAATGGTTGGTCAATGTAAAACGCATCCAAAAGCGATTCGCAGTAAAATTAAAATCTAGAATGGATTGCTGGCTGGCTTTAAAATCATTATCAGTAAGTGTAAGCACATCTAAAATGGACTCATAAGCATCATCAACATCTTCAAAAACTCCAACATTTCCGCCCAATGAAAACCCTAAATTTTCATCCGTCAAAATAATCTCATTCGGATTTTGTCCGAATGAAGCAACACTATACAATAAAAGAAAAAGCAATAATTGCTGCATGCGCATTCAATAAAGGTAATTAAAGTCTTTTAACAACTCTCATTGATCCTTACGAATAAAACACCCACTTGGTTTTAGGAAGTGGGTGTTTTATGAATAACCTTATTTTAGTCTACAGAAACGTTATAGTGCAACCTCCTCCAACACAATCAGCGTCTGGTCCAGCACCGTTCCCCGTTAGTGTATTAACAGACTGAACACCGGCCGCATCAGTTTGTGCACTACCTGAGCAATAGATTGCAGCAGAGCTTTCTATAACTACTCCCCAGCTGTTGGAGTTGGCTACACTACAGTTATCCATTTCTAAGCGGCCCGTTACTCTCACTGAAGTATAATCATACGCCCAATAAGAACCTCCATCTGCAATGTTAACATAGGTAAATTTATTGTTTGGGTTATTTGAGCGAATATTAAGTCCTTGCCAGTAACCAGCAGATGTAAAACGTCCTTTTATTGAAATGGGAGCGTCGGCTGTACCTAATGCCTTTAAATAACCCGTTTCCATCACGTCAATTACTGCGTCTGATTCCATTAAAATATTTGCGCCTGCTGAGATATTAATTCCTGCGCTTAAAGTAAAATCTCCCACGAAAAGCATTGGAGTTGTAGTTGCTGGCCACGTTGCTGTCGAATTTAGTTCCATTCCGCGAACATTTATAAAATCTTCACCGTTTGAGACATTGTAATTCGAAGCACCATCTATTGACCCTGCATGTGCAGCTGCAATATTTAATCCGGCTAATGAATTATTGCTAAATGTATTATTAAGAAAACTAGGGAATGTTGCATTGTCATTCGCATACAATCCATATTGTTCACTATTTGAAAAAGTAGAATTTTCTACTGATAATTTTGCTAAATCCCCCATTGAAACATTGGCATAATCCCACGCCCAATAACTTCCAGCATCTGAAACGGTCACATATTCCAAGTTATTATTTGGATTATTTGATCTAAAACGAATTCCTCTCCAATAGCCAGGACTCACACTTTCGCCTTTAAATACAATTGGATTTGCGGCTGATCCTGTAGCATTCATTGATCCAGACTCCATAATTTCTATTGAAGCGTTAGGACACATCACTACCGTTACTCCTTCTGGAATTGTTAAAGCCGCATTAATCTGAATATTTCCACAAACCTCTACACGCTCGTAATTCCACGTTGTTGGCGCATCAACATCTTCTGTAACAACAAGGGTTGCACCCGGCGTTACACCATCATATTCGCAAGACCCATCATCATGATTAGCTTTTTTATTATAGTTAGTTGCTAAGGGATCTGTACACCCTTCTTTTTTACAAGAGGCTGTAACTAAACTTATACCGACAATAGCAATCATTAGTACCTTTGGAATTCTTAACTTTTTCATCTTTTTCGATTTTTATTTTGTTGTTTAGTGATCGAAAAAAAGAGAAGGTAACCAGCACTTCAAGTTTTTTTTTATTTTTATCCAAAAAGAAATTTAAATAAATCGGTTACCTATTCACCTTACACCTCATTAATTGGATAAAAAAGCTACAATACAATCTATTCGAAATCAAGATGAGAGGGTTGTACAGCGTATTTATGGAGAATTCAAACCAAAATTTGTGAATTGGCTGAAAGGGAAATACAAGATTGGTGAACCAGAAGCTTGCAATGAGATTTACCAACGCAGCTTCACCGTTTTGTTTTTCAATATCAAACGCGGAAAGTTGGACAATTTAGAGGCAAGCCTTGAAACCTATTTATTTGGAATAGGCAAAATGATTGTTCGAGAATGGTGGCGAGAACGGTCCAAAGATAAAAACACATTGGACATTGAAGAAAATAACGAATTAGGACAAATTGATTTATTAGCGAATGCTTTTAAAGGGAATGAAATTGATGACGATAGAAGAAGGAAATTAGGACTTGCCGTTCAAGCTATGGGCGACCCCTGCAAAAGTATTTTGACGCTTTTTTACTGGGAACGCAATAGTATGGAAGCGATTGCTGCGAAAACAGGCTATAAAAATGAGCAAGGCGCCAAAAAGAAAAAATATTTGTGTCTCGAAAAATTAAGAAAACAACTTTTGAATTAAATGGACTTTAATGCAGAATATATTGAATTATTTGATGCTTACCTTCAAGGAGAGTTAAGTATCGAAGAGCGCTTAACCTTTGAGGTAAGGCTTAGCAATGACAGTACTTTTAAAGCTAAATTTGAAGCCTTTCAAGGATTTGAGCAAGATTTGGTTGATGCAGAAGTTACGGCGTTTAAAGACCGCCTAACACAATGGGACAAATCACAGGATAAAAACAACCCAAAGCAAGGACGTGTCATTCCAATTCGCTTGATTGGCCTTGCAGCATCTATTGCCGTTATTTTATTCATTTCAATTCTTTATCTTGTTGGTCGACCAAATAATCAAGATTTAGTAGCCGCCAATTTTGAACCGTACGATAATATATTAACTGTTAGGGGAGAAAAAGTAGCTTTGGATGACGGATTACAACAATATGAAGCGGGTGAATATGAAGCTGCCATTGTCATTTTTGAGCAATTTCCTGAAAATGTTAATGCACAATTTTATTTGGGCGAATCGCATTTAGCATTGCAAGAATTTGACGCCGCTCTAACAGCTTATAAAAGTGTTTTACAAACCACTGGCATTTTTTACGAAATAGCTGAATTTCACTTGGCGCTTTCCTATCTTGGAAATGATGACGAGCAAGGAGCAAAAGAAACACTTGCAGCCATTCAAAAAGAAAGCGATTATTATTCGAAAGCGCAAGATTTATTAGGCGAATTAGAATAATTTGCGTCCTAAAATTAGCAGAACAATTACTAAGCCAGTTCCAAATAAATACTTCCACCAGCTCACACTTACACCTCTTTCAAATAAAGCCGCATCATTTCCGTAAACCACGTAATTGGCCCAAAAAAACGGTTGCATTCTCACCTTATCTGCCTCCTTTATGTATTCAATTTTTGCCCGTTGCAAACTCTCCGACTTGCCTAAACCTAATTTTAAATTAGCGTAAAAATCTACCATTATTTTTGCTGAACTTTTGTCCTGCGCGCTCCATAAACTGCTCACCGTTGATGGCACTCCAGCAAAATAAAAAGCATTAGCCAAACTCACCACTCCAATCCCCTCTTCTATTTCTCCACTGGCCGAATTGCATGAACTTAAAGTCACCATGTCGCAACTCAATGTTTTTGAAAATATTTCATGCGCAAACAATCTATTTTCTGTGGTATCTGTTGTCTTATCAAATAAGATATATGATTCGTAGGGACGAACAACATTGAGCACGGAATGCGAAGCCAAGTGTAATATTTGTTTTTGATTGGAGAGGTCTAAAAAGTTCAACTTTGAAGCAGCTTTTCCAATAAAACTCTTTCCACCCATTATCACTTGAATGTCATTTACTTCTTGTTTCCCATTATTCAGATATGCCAACTTATTTGTACCGTAATTCGCTGGATAAAATGATGCAAAACTAGGATTAGTCTGCTGCTCATTTTTCTCATTGATAATAGAAAATAACGAACTGGTGTATTGAACGGCATACGTTTCAACTAAATATTTGTCATCTCCATCAATTAAAGCGTCAAAGCTCACATAACTAATTTCATTGTTCGGGTAAACCAGTAATTCTTTAGAGTTTAAGTGAGGTAAAATTGGTTGGATTAAATAACTATATAACGCTTTATTCAATTCAAATTGGCGGTCGATTCCTGAGGGGTTAGATTGCAAATGTGCGTTTAACTGATAAGATTCTTTAATCAATGCCTTAAAATTTTTCGGTACTGCTGCAGCCTTAAAATAAACACTGTTTTTATTTGCTCCAATAATATAAACTGAATCTACTTTTGCTTCATAAAAGTAAGTGACGACGTTTTTATTTGTACGTTCTAAAAAAGTGTTCAACAGATCCTTGAATTGCTTTTGACCAATTTGATATTCGGCCAATATTTTATCGTGCTTGGTCAGTTTATTCAATTCTTGAATTTCTGAAGAAAGGGTAAATGCCAAATCACTCAGCGAATCTTTATTGGCAATCGAACTATCTTGCCTTACCGCTTCTTCCAATTTCAGATTTACATAAATCAGTTCATTTTTTAATTTCTTTTCTTTTTGCGACAATTCTTTATTTACTTGATAAGAAACGCGTTCAACATGAAGTCTAGCAGATTGATGTACGTCAATCATTCGCATGGCTTCTACGATTTTATCGTCAGCCAATTGCTCCCCCTCTTTTAAATACCCTAGGCAAATCAGACTTCCAAGAACCTTGTTTTCAGGATTAGAAATAATATTTCCAATTTTATCTGCGTTATTTTTCACAATATAATCCTCTGCAATTTGAAAACCTGCTTGCTGCCATCTATCTGCTTCTAAAATCAAATCAAGATTCTTTGTTTGTTGATACTGTCGCATATTGGTATAAGAGCGAATAAACATATTATCAACAAAACTGCCGAGATAAATCCCTTGATTTTCTGCTACAGTTTCAATCGCTTCTTCAGTAGAACGATAACCAACTCTTTGATCTAAAAATTCAATTATTTCCTCATACTTTTTGAAGTGAAACTTAGAGGAAAGAAAAGAATGCACGAATGATGCCTCTTTGGCTCGATTTTTTGGTGCAAATTCATCATAAAGTTCTAAGGCTTTTTGGGCATAAACTTCACTCTGCTCATAATCCTGTATTGCTAAAGATAATTCAGCGCGATAGCGATAATTTTCAGCCAACTTCATTGATTTCCCGCTAGATGACAAGAGCATTTTTTCAACTTTTAAAAGATGTGATAATCCTTTATCATAATCTCCTAAATGATAAGCCAAGGTGAAATTGCTCGTATAAAACTCAACCATTATGGCATTATAATCTGCCTCTGATAAAAGCGCCTTCAAACGGGTATAATAAACCTCTGATTTATCAATATACTTTAAAGCTTGTTCACTATTCCCCGTAGTAGACTCAAAGGTTGCCATGTTCCGATAGAGATAGCCTATATCATAACAATTTTGATCATTCCAATCATTTTCTAATTCTATTCTTTCTTCTGTAAATGCAATCGATTGAAGAAAGTAAGCGCGCGCCTTATTATCCTCGCTAATATTCTGATAGCAAATGGCTATAGAATTACAGAGAATACTTTTTTCATCTAAATTCTCTGAAGTTCTATCTTCTGGGATCTCTGAAAGCGTGTTCAATAAGGAATCCAATTGATTTGCACTAGCATAAAACGAGCTGAGGCAAAAATAAAGAAAGAGCACGATTGGGTAAATTTTAAACACAGCCAAAAATATTTTTTTTAAGTGACATAGAAAAACCCGTTCCAGCAATTGCCAAAACGGGTTCTACTATTTTTAAACCTGAGTTTGCTTATTTATTATTCTCAATGACGTAATCCAACACTTTGCGCATTAAATGCACGCGGTCTTTCCCACGAACATTGTGTTTATGCATTGGGTAAGGGAAAAAGTCCATTTGAATTCCTTCTTCAATAAAAGCTTGCACTAAACTTAGGTTGTGCTGCATTACCACAACATCATCCATAGTTCCATGAATTAATAGTAAATCACCTTTTAACTTCGCAACATGATTCTTTAAGTTATTGGCTTTATAACCGGCCTCATTTTCTTTTGGCGTATCCATATAACGTTCGCCATACATCACTTCATAGTAACTCCAATCTGTAACTGGCCCACCTGCTACACCAACATTAAATACACCTGCTTCGCGCAGCATTAAAGAAGTTGTCATAAATCCTCCAAAACTCCAGCCATGAACGGCTAAACGATTTGGATTCACATATGGTAAAGACTTTAAGTGTTTTACACCCTCCATTTGGTCAGCCATTTCAACTGTACCTAATTGGCGGTGAATTATGCTTTCAAATTCAAAACCTCGATTGGCAGATCCGCGGTTATCTAGTGTATAAACTAAATATCCTTGCTCGGCCATCCAGTACATCCATAAACTTGCGCCACCTAACCACGAATTTGTGATTAATTGTGCATGAGGACCACCATAAACGTAAACCAATACTGGATATTTTTTCTTAGGATCGAAGTTGCTTGGTTTGATTAAACGGTAATTTAAATCTGTTTTGCCATCAGCTGCTTTAATGGTTCCAATTTCAGCTTTCCCCATTACAACATCCTTGTAAGGATCAGCAGCAACTAAAACGTCTCTTAATAGCTTTCCTTTGGATAGATCATAAATGGATTCCTTGTTTGGAATATAGTTAGAAGACATTTGATCATACATTAAGCTATAATCAGATGAAAATGAAACATTATGTGTTCCTGCACCTTCTGTTAATTGTGTTTGCTTACCCGATTTAAGCGAAACTTTATAAGAATGTCGTTCCATTGAGTTTTCTCCTGTTCCTTGGAAGTAGACATTTCCAGCCTCATCATGACCTAAAATCTCTTGCGTCACCCATTTGTTTTTGGTTAATTGTCTCACTAAATTTCCTTCATCATCATACAGGTATAAGTTCATGAAACCGTCTCGTTCACTCATCCATATAAATTGATTATCATTTACAAAATATACCGGATGCTCGGGCTCAACCCATTTATCACTTTTCTCTTCAAACAACGTTTTTTCTAAGGCACCTGTTTTGGTATTGTATTTATTCAATTTCATGTGATTTTGTCCACGATTCACCTCAGCAATGTAGAAATGCTCATCTTTAGGTCCCCATCCAAAATTGGTTAAATAATCATCCTTCTTCCCAGATGGTTTAACTGTCACAACTAGATTAGCCCCAACATCAAAAAGAACAACCGCAGGTTTCTCACTTCCTTGCCCTGCCATTGGATATTTAATTGATTTTAAAGATCCTGTTGGCGTATCAATATTTAATAAGGGATAGTTAGCCACATACTTTTCATCTTTCTGGTAATAGGCTAAGATTTGACCACTGTTAGACCAAAATGTTCCTTTGGTAATCCCAAATTCGCTTCTTGCAATGGCTTGACCTGATACCACGTCATTATCTGTGTTAGCTATAGGAAAAGATAAACTTGCAACAAATAATTTATTTTCTTGTGTATAAGCCAAACTTCCAGATGCGCTTGTGAAATCTTTTACTTCAGCCGAATTAGGAAAAGAAGCTACTATTTCGCTAGTTTTTTCTTTAAGCTTAATTAAAAAGTATTGCTCTCCGATTGTGGTATAGAATGAATTTTCATCTATCCATTCAACCACTTTCACATAGCGGGGTTCACGGCCAGTCATTGTTGTCAATTCTGCTGTGGTAATGATTGTACTTGTTTTATCGTTTTTCGCGTTTCCTTTTAAGAGGGTTTGATAATCAGCCGAAAGAAAAGAAAAGTTTTGCGTTCCTGGAATCCATTGGACTGCTGCTGTATTAGTTGGATAATACTTTCCGTATTGTTGCATTACCGCATCTTCAAGATTTAGTTCTTGTTGGGCTTGCGCAACGTTAGCTGTAACTCCAATAAACAGGAATAAAAGTAGTTTTTTCATATATATTTTTTAAAGAAACACAAGGCATTAATCTTGAATGAATTGCGGTTCTAAATCATTAAAATTGAATCGTAAAAATAGGAATAAAATCTGCTTTTTTAGCCGATTATTACATAAATGGTAGTATTCCCCTCATTGCAGTTCTATCCAAACTTCGCTCCAAAACTAAAGTTTACACATCTGAAAACGAAAATCCCCATTTAAAACGTAATAATTGTCACGCCTCAAATAGGGATTTCATCCAATAAAATAAGCGGACTACAACTTCAATGTAAGTCCTACTTTTACCCAACCTAATGGATTTTTGCCCGTTTCTAAAAAGGCGCCAAATCGATTTGAAAAATAATATCTAAAACCCGCAAAATAGCCAAATCTCCAATTGGAATCAAAGGTTTTGCGTTCATGCTGCACACTCATCCCTTCTTGGTCCCATTTTTCAGTTGTATTAATCCACAACAAACCAGTTGAAGCGCCAACATAAAAGTCTAAGTTTTCAGAATTGAATCCACCCAATTTATCCGCTAGCATATTTTTAAAAAAATCCAAATAGTGAAATGATCCTCTAAAGCCTATTGTTTTATATTCATACTTGTACAAATAATCGCTTGCTGTAAATAAGTTGTCTTTATAGCGTCTCAATCCATATTCAGCCTCCAAGCCAAAACTTAAATAATTAGTGCTGGCATATTCAAAGTTGAATGCAACCGGTGGAATAACATTCACAATATCCCAGGAGTAACCGTAATCATACCCTCCCAAAGTTAGCGACGGATTAATTAAAACATCTCCTTTTTCAATTGACAGCGCACCTTTTGCTATGCTTGAGAATGACGAGAGAATTAGCAACAATAAAATAAGTGCATTTTTCAAATAATTCATAAAGTTTTTCCAATTAGTGCACCAAATTTTTAAAAGGTGACCAATTGGAAAAAATATTTAGTCATTATTTGCGCTTACGCTATTTGATGTCTGCTGACAAATTCATCTAATGGCACAGCAAAATCATTTGGATTTGCATCAATCCAATCAATAACCAAATTGTATTCAGCTTGCTCAACGTTAAAGTCTAAAATTCCAAAATTCTTCGCTAATTCTGGAATATTGACGGAGATTGAATGCGCCAAAGGTCCATTTTTCGCTTGCCAAGCTTGAATCGCCTCTAAAAATGTTAAAAAAGCACCAAAAGAATGGCCTGCTGCAAAATTACCGAGCTTATCTTTTACAAATTCCTTAATCCCAATTGCTTTCAAACCTTCTTCTAACTCCGCTTGTGCATCTGTACCAGATTCGCGCATTGGACTAATAATATCAATTGATTCGAATGGTCCATTTTCTAAAACGTAAGCTCCAATCGTATCTTCAAAATTAATGAACTGTCCTTTTGTTCCGCCATCACTAAAATGCCCTTTTGGGAAATTGCGTAAACTGCTATTGGTGTCTCCAATTTTTTGCCATGGAAAAATTACAGGAATTGCTGTTGAAGCCATAAATAAATCAGACGCGATTAATGCGCCTTGATTTGTAGATTCAAAATTATTGGCCCATTCAGTATTATGCGCATGATCTGATAAAGTCAATACATAAGATTCGAATGGCAAATCCCCAAAAGTGCTCAAACCAGCTTTGGCTAAAAATCCATTTAAAGTGTCGCGGAATGGATCCGTATTTAAAAGTGAAAGATGCAAGCCACCGTGCTTAAATATTTGATCATTTGTCAACGTCCATAATAGGTTTGCTTTATAATCGGTGTCCCAGTTCAATGGAGCATTATCTCTAAAACAAGAATTAAGGGCCAATAGGTTGACTGACCCAGAACTAAATCCTGCCAAGATTGTGTCTTTTTGCGAGATGCGCATCCCTTTTTCTGACCTTAGCTTGTCAATACATGCCACTTCTTGCGAAATGCGCGCTGCAGCGCCAGTTACCATTATTAAATTTTTGTTATTGCTCATAGCTTTTTTTTTAGTCACTAGTCATTAGTATCTAGTCGTTAGTGTTTTTTTGATTTGCTTTTTGGATTAGATAGGTTCTTGCTACAATATACAAATATCAATAACGATTCATATTGAATTCAGTCGAATTAAATTGGATAAAGAAAATTGTACAATACAAATTTACTTGTCCGCATACAAGTTTAGTTATTGAATAATTCTTAACTTGTTATTTAATCCTAACTGAATACAAAACAATAGCTTATGAAAATTGAAAACCTTGTTTTTGAAGGTGGCGGCGTAAAAGGTATTGCCTATGCTGGTGCACTTCAAGCCCTAGAAACTAAAAATATATTAAAAGATGTAAAACGTGTTGCAGGTACCTCTGCCGGAGCGATTACTGCAGCTTTGGTCAGTCTAAAATATGATGCAGCTACCATTACTAAGGTGGTCAACGAAACAGATTTCAAAACATTTGAAGACCATTGGAACCCCTTAAAGGTTGTTACAAAATACGGCTTGTATAAAGGTCAGGTTTTGCTTGAATTTATTGAAAAATTTTTTACAGATATTGGCTTATCTAAGAGCTGCACTTTTCAAGATTTAAAGGACAAAGGGTATCTTGATTTAAAATTATTTGCCTCAGATTTGAACTTACAAGAGGCGAGAGAGTTTTCATTTGCAACTACGCCAAACACAATCGTGGCAGAGGCTGTAAGGGCGTCAATGTCTATCCCCATATTTTTTCGGGCTTGGAAATTCTCAAATAAAATTCCGGATGAACATATTTATGTAGATGGTGGCGTTACCTATAATTATCCCATAACTGCATTCGATACAGACGGAGCAAATCCACAAACGATTGGCTTTCATTTTGGCAAATTGAATCAAGCAAAAGAACCTTCAGATTTGGATTATGACCATATTGTTGATTATGTGAAAACGGTTTTTAACATGTTACTTGATTCACAAAAAATTGACTACGAAAAAGATTCATCCGAGAAAGAAAGATCTGTAAACATTAATGATTTTGGAATTTCAGCTACTAATTTTTCATTGACAAAAGATCAAAAGGATAAGCTTTACAATTCTGGACAATCCGCAACACTTAAGTTTCTAGACACTTATCTTTAGAAAAGAAACTGCATAACACGATCCGTCAGCTTACGGATCGATCAAGTCAATTTAACAGAATCCCATTTTGGACAAGAATCTAACAAAGAATCTGCACTAAATTTTGTAAATTGCTGCCAAATTAAATTAGACTTAATTGTATGTCAGAGACGGCTTCGGGAAAAAAGAGTACCTCCACTAAAGCTACAGGCGAAACGCGGAGAAAGACGATAAAAACAAGTAAAAAGGACATTCGGCAGGCATTTGAATTAATGTGTACCGCCAAAACATTGTCTGAGAAGTATGATGCGAACGCAAAAGTTGCAGCGAAATATGTGCATGCAACTTCACGTGGACACGAAGCCATTCAAATTGCTGTGGGCATGCAGTTAAAACCACAAGACTGGGTTTCGCCATATTATAGAGACGATTCAATGCTTTTAGCAATTGGAATGGAACCTTGGGAAATTATGCTCCAAGTTTTCGCGAAAAAGGATGACCCTTTTTCTGGCGGAAGAACATATTATTGTCACGCAAGTTTAGATCGTGATACAATGCCAAAAATACCTCATCAATCTTCGGCAACAGGAATGCAAGCCATTCCAACTACCGGAATTGCAATGGGGATTCAATATAAAGAGATTTTAGGATTAGCGGACGATTTTGGAGGAGAAGACCCTGTAGTTGTTTGTTCGTTAGGAGATGCCTCTTGTACAGAGGGTGAAGTTTCCGAGGCGTTTCAGATGGCGGCCTTAAAGCAATTTCCAATCTTATATTTAGTTCAAGATAACGAGTGGGATATTTCTGCACACGCAGAGGAATTTCGTGCACAAGATATTAGTTATTACGCGCAAGGATTTAAAGGATTAGAGGTTGTTACCATTGACGGAACAGATTTTGAAACTTCTTTTCAAACCATTAAAAAAGTATTTGCGAAAATTAGAAAAGAAAGACGTCCCTTTTTAATTCATGCGAAAGTACCCTTATTAAATCACCACACCTCAGGTGTGCGTAAAGAATGGTACAGAGATGATTTAGAAGAATCTGCTTTGCGCGATCCTTATCCAAAGCTAAAGAATTTAGCTATGGACGTAGGGATTACTAAAAGCGAATTAAGCTCCATTGAAGCCGAAGTCAAAACCGTAGTAGATAAAGATTTTGATAAAGCCTATAACTCAGAAGATCCGGATCCATCAAGCTTAACTGATTTTTACTTTGCTCCGACTCCAATTACGGAAGAAAAAGGAGAACGCGAACCAGCAGGAAAAAAACCAACAGTAATGGTTGACAGTGCTTTGTTTGGTATTCGCGAAATAATGAAAAAACACCCTGAGGCTCTTTTATACGGACAAGACGTTGGGGGACGATTAGGTGGTGTATTTAGAGAAGCAGCAACATTAGCACAACAGTTTGGAGATGAACGTGTATTCAATACACCGATTCAAGAAGCATTTATTATAGGAAGTACAGTAGGCATGTCGGCCGTTGGATTAAAACCAATAGTTGAAGTTCAATTTGCCGATTATATATGGCCTGGACTCAACCAACTTTTTACAGAAGTGAGTCGTTCTTATTATTTATCGAACGGAAAATGGCCTGTGAGCGCAATTATCCGCGTGCCAATTGGTGCATACGGAAGCGGTGGTCCATATCATTCGTCAAGTGTTGAATCAATTGTTACCAATATACGCGGAATTAAAGTGGCCTACCCTTCAACAGGAGCTGATTTAAAAGGCTTAATGAAAGCTGCTTTCTATGATCCCAATCCAGTTGTTATGTTAGAACATAAAGGCCTGTATTGGAGTAAAATTAAAGGGACCGAAGGCGCCATAACCGTTGAACCAAGTGAAGACTATGTCATTCCATTTGGCAAAGCGCGTTTAGTGCAAGAGGCGGACGCTGATAAAATTGCAAGCGGTGAATCTTTAGTAATTGTGACTTATGGACGTGGCGTTTATTGGTCAATCGAAGCGGCCGAAAACTATCCTGGACAGGTTGAAATTATCGACCTCAGAACATTGAGTCCTTGGGATGAAGAAATGGTTTTTGCGGCGGTGAATAAGCACAGCAAATGTTTATTAGTTACCGAAGAATCTATTGAAGCAACGTTCACATTGAGCATTGCGGCCAAAATTCAAAAGAACTGCTTTAAGCAGTTGGATGCACCTATTGAGGTTGTTGGATCTGTTGATACACCAGCTATTCCGTTGAACTCTATATTAGAATTTGAATTGTTGACCAATGCTACTAAGGTGGCTGTTGGAATTAAGACGGTGTTAGAGTTTTAGAGATTTTATTGTTCGGCGTATTTCAGACGATCCAATGTTTTCTAAGGAGATTTATTTTTCAGTTGAATTGGCAGGATTATTCGTTATCTTAGTTGCACAATCCGTCAGCTGACGGATATAAGAAATATAGACCATATGGTCTATAGCGGGATGTTAGCGGTAATTTCACAAAAACCCAATATGAAAAATGTTCGACGATTATTTGAATTCTAAAGAAGGACTATTACATCAATACTTTAGTAGAAATAAAAATCAATTTTGGTTTACAATTAATATGGAACCCAAGACGAAGAAAGCGATTAAGCGTTCTGAAATAAAGAGTTTCAGAAGCCAAGTTGTAAAGCATTTACGCAAGGAAAAAAGGCGAAGATTTAGATCAAAAATAATTTTAGAAATAAGTTTCTTAGTTACTACAAGGAATCCGCCATCTATTCAGAATTTAGTTAAAAACTACCTTGACTTGCTTCATAAACCAATGCCTAATGTTGATAATTTCGAGCAAATTTTATTTAAGGATGATGATCAAATTCAACTCTTATTCGCTCATTTCGAGACAGCTAAAGAAGGGAATAAGTCAGATAAACCAGAAATAAGAATAAAAGCATATAGATATAGTAGCTTTATAAGGGACTTAGATGTAGCCCGAGTATTCTACAGGGAGAACTATGATTATTATGAAGAACAAAGAGAAGACTCGTTGAGAGGCGATCCATACAATGACTTGGAAGAATTCGAGGAATATAAGGATACTTATCAAGGTGAACTACAGATGCAAATTTACGACCTTCAAAAAAACAACATTATCCGTGACATTCAAGCCCAAATCTTAAAAAGGTCAATATTATCTATAAACAACATTTTACTTTTATTCGATTCTTTATATGACAAATCATTTCCTTTCCAAGACTTAGGATTAGATAAGAACCTTATTTGGATGACAACAAATCATTTTGAAATGGGAGGCGGGCCTATACTTCGAAATAGCAAAATAGAATTTAAAAAAACACTGCATTCGAAAATAAAAGCAATAAAGAATCGACTCAAAATACTATTCCCTTTGTTGCAGCCAATATCAGTAATTGTGATTTACACACCGTCTGCTTATAATGCTCTCGATTTAGATAATTTAGCAAAGTATATTTTACCTAAAACAATTGAACTATTAGATCCTCCCTATTCTTACAAAGAAGGTTTTTCACGTGGTGATATACATGAAAAATTTATTCGAAATTCTAATTCCGAGAATCTTAACTTAACCAGTCCAGGCTTAAAAAGCTATCAAATAATAAGGTTGGAAAGAACATCAGACACACCTGAGGAAGGTAAAATTCAATTTATTTTAAATGATGGGTTCGAAGGGTATTATACTAACATTTGGAGAAGAATTGAACAAGTCATATTGAAATAAATTTAAAATTCTGTAGAAACCAACAACTCACGAATATCAACTTTCAAGAATTTAGAGATTTCAAATAATGTTTCAATGGAAGGTTGAACTTCATTCGTACACCATCTTGAAACCGTAGATTCTGTTTTTCCCAAATGACTTGCTAAATCTTTACTGCTCGTATTCTTTTCAGCCAGAACTGCTTTAATTCTATTTAAGTTTTGTTTCGCCACCGTGCTTATTTATTAACTTTTCGTGTACAATATACAGACTTTAAAATTGTGCCTAAAGCACAATTAATTATAATTTCATGCGCATTTAATTTGTTTAAAACGTAATTTATTGTAATTTCATAGCAAGAAATAATAGTTATGGCGCAAGAAAAGAAAATTACAAAAGCAGGAAAAAGAAGATTAAAGGTAATTGCAAAGACATTTCCGCGAGAATATCATAGGTATGTGATTTTTCCCGAAATCAAGTTGAGTGGAAAATGGTTAAAGGATATGGGGTTTGATTCTGGCAAGCATGTAATTGTTAGTCATAGGAAGAATAAGATAACCATTACTTTGCAAAAGGAAGATGAGGGTGAAGTTTGAAAACGTACCGCTAACACAAAATAAATATCAGCGCTACGCGCCGACAGCATAAATGCTTATATTTATTCAAACGTTAGATTCAATCGCAGTATTGGCGAGGGATTCCACTCAAATTGTATCAGTGTATTTATTGGTGTGTAGGGCTAATCAGTTCATATAGCTTTAGACAAAGCTATCCCTTTAATTCTTGTTGCGGAAGCACCGGACAAATCTCGATTTGATACGTGGTACGTATAAGAATTAAGAGGAGCAAAGTTATCGGTTTTAAATGACAAAGTCAAGTTTATAAAATCGATCACTCTGTAAATGAGCAGATTAAAAGGATAAAAT
>WTCE01000142.1 GCA_013138735.1 Crocinitomix sp.
GTGAGCTTCCTTCAGATTCCTGCTCACGCAGGACACCCTTGCTATTGGCTAACACTTCCTGCTATAAAGGCGTGCTCGGGACTTGAACCCTATAATCATTGCCCATGCTGGGCACACAACAAAAAAATCCCGTCAGCCTAAGGCTAACGGGATTCACTAAACCGAATGGTTTAATATTATTTTGCGAATCTTCTTTTTTCCTTAATTCTTGCAGATTTACCTCTTCTTTCACGGAAGTAATAAATTCTTGCTCTTCTTACAGCACCAACTTTGTTGATCTCTATTTTCTCAATAAAAGGAGACTGTACTGGGATTACTCTTTCTACACCAATGTTACCAGAAATTTTTCTGATTGTGAATGTTTCAGTTGCTCCAGAACCTCTTCTTTGAATCACAACACCTTGAAATGTTTGGATTCTTTCTTTATTTCCCTCTTTAATTTTGTAGTGTACTGTAATCGTACTACCCGCTTTAAAATCAGGAATATTGTTAGCTGGATTAAGCTCCGCTTGTAAATCTCTTATTATGTTACTCATGACTATAATCTTTGTTTTCCCTGTTTACGGGGGTGCAATATTACGAAGAATAAATTATAATACACAACCTCCGCTTAGTTTTTTTTACACTTTTTTTATCAAATCCTTTTTGTTCAAAAATTCAAGTCCCTAAATGGCGCCAATTAGAGTTCGAAACCAATTACGCAAACATCATCAACTTGTTCAAATTCTCCCATCCAATCTAGCAGTTCAGCTTCTAATCCTGTTTTTTGCTCTTCAAAGGGCTTATTGGAATGTAATGCCACAAAAAGCTTCATGTTTTTGACCTTATATTTTTTGTTTTTAAGACCACCGAACTGATCTGCATAGCCATCTGTTGTCATATAAAACTTCTGCCCTGCTTCAATGTCTATCTTATGTTCTTCATATACTTGATCATCTGCCGTAAAACCTGCCACGGCAACTTTTGTTGCTTTAATCTCGGTTAACTCATCATCTTTCACTATCCATAACGCACGATAAGCACCTGCATACAACATAGTGTTTGTAGCTAAATCAATTGTGCAAACTGATGCATCCATCCCGTCGCGTGTAGAATTCTTTTGTCCGTCTTGCTTTAATGATTTTTTAATCGCTCGATTCAATTCAGACAAGATAGCGCCTGGTGAAACGATACGGTTTTCACTCACTATATTATTTAACCTATCCGACCCAATCATACTCATGAAAGCGCCTGGAACACCATGTCCCGTGCAATCTGCGCAAATAATAATAAGCTTATTATCTTTTTCTAAAAACCAGTAAAAATCACCGGATACAACATCCTTCGGACGGAACAAAACAAATGACTTTGGAATCCATTTTTTCATTTCATCCTCAAGCGGTAAAATGGCTTCTTGAATTCGTTGGGCATAATTAATACTATCCTGAATCTCTTTCTGCTGGTGCTCTAGTACTACATTTTTTTGAGAGATTTCTTTGGTACGTTCTTCCACTACTCCTTCAAGCCAAGCATTTTTGGCCTTTAAACGTTTGGAACTAATTTGAACTCCCAACAATAAAATCAAAATAAAGAGAACAACATAAAGAATGTATGCCCACGTTGTTCTATACCAAGGCGGTAAAACTGTAAACGCATAAGCAGCCTGTTCACTAATTTGTCCGTAGATATTCCGCGCTTCAACTTTAAAGGTATATTCTCCTTCGTGCAAATTATTATAACCCGCAAAACTCTTCGCCCTCCATTCTGACCAATTGTCGTTATTCCCTTCTAATATATAGCGATATTCAGGCTGATGCTCATCTTCAAAATACGGGGCAGAGAAAAGGAACTCAATATCATTTTCGGCATAGACTACTTCGGGGATATTATTGGAGTTTTGCTGCATTGAAAACCCTCCATGATCATTTACAAAAACACCATTGTATAAAGTATCTCCCTTAGTTAATTCTACTCGGCGGATTAAGGAATAGAAGTGTGATTCATATTTTTTAAGGTTATTTTTTTCGTACCGAATTAATCCTTCGGCAGCTCCTATCCATAATACGCCGCTCTCTTCCAAATAAAACTGATTGATTCTGCCATAATCAATCCCCCAAAATGGTCTGTTTTTAAATTGTTTGGTGATATGATCATAATATCCAATTTTAAACTCATTACAGTACCACGTGCGATCTTTCCCTTTTTCTAGGAGAAAAAATTGACCATTAAATAAAGAATCATTGAATAAGTAAGGTTCAAATATTCCTTTAGTAAAAGCAGGATCGGCTAATTCTTCAGGGGTTAATTGATCTTTTAAATCTTCTCGCATAATATCCTCATGCACAAAATGGAATAGGCCGTCTTTGGCTCCAAAAATCAAACTATCATCATAAATGATTGGTTTACCCAAGTCGTCTAATAATCCTGCAAAATCACCGTAACTATCTACCACAAAACCATTCTCTTCATCCTCTACAAGTCGATATACACCAGATTTTGTGGTCCCCAACCAAATAATACTATCGTTTTTAGGATCAATTTCTCCACCAAAAAATGTAGAAAAATTGTAGGGATAGGTCCATTTTTCTTTGAAACGGTTATCATAAGCAAAAATTCCCCGTGGTCCGCCCGCAATAAAGTCTTTTCTACTTTCACGATAAATAATGGTATTGGTTTGTTCGCGGTTAATTTGCGTGAAATTTTTACCATTTTCGGTTTTAAAAAGACCTTTGGCAGTTGCAATGATTAAGCTATTATCAACAATCTCAAAATCCCACACCTGATCTTTTACTATATCTGTATTGACAAAACGCCGCGTACCAAATAACCCGTCATTCTTGATAAACATTCCGGAAGAGGTTCCAATATAAATATCGCCTTTAAAGCGAATGATCGCTTGTACATTTCCTTCAACTCCTGTTTTATCATTAAAATAAGATAAAGGAGAATGATAATTCACTTTTGAAATTCCATTTTCTAGCGCCAACCAAAGATTGAGGTCTCTATCTTGATAGATATATTGTACCATGTCAGATCGAATGCCAATGCTACGGTCTATTTTACGTTTGATATTTCCATTAATATCGACAATGACCAAACCATTTGTGAATGAATTCAAAGCAAGGTCACCATCTGATAACAAGATGGATCCGAAAATACCTAAGTCAGCCAAAGGCGTAGAATTATTGTCAGGTAATGGTCGAATACTATCGTTATGCCATTTATAAAAGCCTAACTCTTGCGTTATGATTAATAAAGAATCATCTGCCAATTGATGCATTCCAAAAACACCATATTCCTTAAAGTCATCTGTTCCTTTTAAGGGGATTAATTCACCGTTAGTATATTCAACAATTCCAACTTCGCGTTGGCGTAAATAAAGGGTGGAATCTACCAAAAAACTAGTATGAAAGCTCGTTTCAGGATAAATGACATTCATTGTTTCATCTGCCAAAACATATTCGAACAAAGCCTCTTCTGTTTGAAAATAAACAGCCTTTTTGGTGGCGTGTATCTTCCAGACGTTACTAAAGAACTGATCATCCTCTGGAATTTTATCCATTAAAGACTGGAAGTTTAATTGCCCTGTTTCGTCTGGTGTGAAGTATCCAAAATCACCATATATTCCTGCATAAATAACGCCCGAAACGTCTACTGCCAATGCCCGCACAAATGACCCAACACCAACCTGAATAAATGTCCATTTTTCGCCGTCAAACTCTAGCACCCCGTGCGAATTCCCAAAATACATAACTCCTCTGTGATCCTGCACTACACAGTAGTTTTCTGGATTCTTTAGTTTACCAAAATCTTTGACAGAATAGTTGACGATTGGTGGATAGAAATTTTGACCAAACGTAGCAAAACAGCAAAGTGAACATATTGTTAGTAAAAGCTGTCGCATGAATTTCTTTTTAATAATTGGTTCAATTATCTTTAGCCCCTGTTCGGAAATAGAAAATAAAACTGAAACTGAAATCTATTTTCAATTGAGTACTATTTACCAAAAATAAAAAATAATGGCCAAACACATCACTTTAACACAAGTAATTGAGCATGTTGAAACATTTCACACTTCCTTTGGAATAGAAAACAAAAATGAACCAACCCATGAAATCTCTCCAAAAGAAGGAAAACTAAGGTTTGACTTGATGCGTGAGGAGAACGAGGAATACATGGACGCTGTAAAGGATGGAGATTTAGTAGAAATTGCGGATGCTTTAGGAGACATGCTTTATATTTTGTGTGGAACAATTTTAAAACACGGAATGCAGCATAAAATTGGGGAGGTTTTTGAAGAAATTCAACGCAGTAATATGAGTAAATTGGATGCTAATGGTCAACCTATTTATCGCGAAGATGGGAAAGTATTAAAATCAGAACTTTATTTTAAGCCGAATATTTCTGAGATTTTAGAAAAATAGTAGAACTATTCAATCGCTATTTTCTCAGTAAATAAGGGAACTAAACTTTCATTATCTAAAATGGTAAGGATGTATAGCCCTGAAGCAAATGTTGAAAGATTCAATTCTTGCATCAACGGTGTAGATAAAACTATTTCTCCAGCTAAATCAGTTATTTGTACGCGAGCGTTTAGATTAAATTCTGCAGGATAATTTAAGTGGATTATAGCTGCAGTAGGATTGGGATAGGCAGTTATCGCCAAGGCTGATGGTTCATTAATTGAAAGTCCAAACTCGCAAAAGTTAACATCAACGGAATCCAATCTTACGTCAAAATCATCAATAATATAATACCTGTAATAGGAGCATTCCTTAATTTCTCCCATAGTAAATATGCAGGCCATCTTGATAGAATCACCATCATTTACAAATTTCGAAAACAGGTCAACATCTGGCGTAAACAAATCTTCTGGAGACACATCTCCATAAGAAAATGATATTGACCCACCGCTTCCTGAATAAAATATTTTGTCTAGGGTTCCTTCTGCATGCATGAGTCTTCTTCTTTGGATTCGCCACCGTTGTAATTCACCCGTTCGATTGATCATTCCAAAACGCACTGTAACTTCACTACCATCTGCCGACGCAGTGGTGTCAAATACGGTTCCAGAGATATCGTCTCCAGAAAAGGTAACAAGGTCATAAATTCTGTAAAACTCAAATCCTTGACTAAAAGAAGTGAAGGAAAATAATTGTACCAATAAAATAAGAAAAACTGCTTTCATAGTAGGCTAATTATTATGCTTTTAATTTTCTCAAAATAAGTTATTTAAACTTACTCTAAGACCAATTTTGTGTTAAAAATCTGCTCATTTAAGTGAGGGTCTACAAGGGAAACGATATAGATACCTCTTTCAAGTTTGGCTAAATCAATTGTGTGATTCCCATTCGATTGAATTATTTCAGAATAGACCGTTCTTCCAGCCAAATCGGTAATAATAAGGTTGCCTTCTATTTCATTGTTCGCACTTGTAATGATAATTTGATTTTGCGCGGGATTCGGATAAAGTGAAATTCCGAATTCATTTTCGGCAATGCCAACTGTTGAACAAAACCGCACATCTATAGAATCCAAAGGTTCATTGTCTTCGTTGGTAATGTAATATCGATATTCAGAACATCCAATGGATGAATTAGCTCTGTATATAGCCACAAGAGTACCCAATGAACTAGTATCAAGATCGACCCTTAAAGGCGCTATAAAAGGATTTAGAGGTGAAACAAACTCAACCGGATAAGACTCGCTTGGGTCTATAAAAATTCCAAAACTTAAATAGTCTTGAGACTCAGCAGCCTCTATGAGTTTATGACGCTCTAAACCAATATTAATTGTTTCGTCGGTTATATTTTTAATGAGAATATTGAAATAACAATCCTCTTCGTCGCAATACAGGTCTTGTATGGTGCCAGCAATGTTTTCTCCTGGATCCCCCACGTAATATTCGTAAATTTCAAGTGATTGCGCATTAGAGAAAAAGGACGCAAAACAGAAGACAATTAAGCAGTATAGAATTTTCATAGCCATTAATTTTGTTTGTCCAATATGCTGAAAATTTCAAACTTATTGCTTGGATCGAATGATTTATTGAAAGATACGGCATTTAAACTTACTCTAATACCAGTTTTGTATTAAAAATCTGCTCATTTACCAAAGGATCTATTAGGGTAACGACATAAATCCCTTTTTCAAGATTGGCCAAATCAATTGTGCTATTCCCATTTGTTTGAATCAGCTCAGAATAGACAATTTTCCCAGCTAAATCTGTAATAATAAGATTGCTCATTAATACATTGTTCGCACTTGCAATGGTAATTTGATTTTGTGCTGGATTTGGATAAAGTGAAATACCGAATTCATTTTCGGCAATTGTTACGACAGGCGCACAAAACCGAACACCCACCGAATCAATCCTTTGTGTAGAATCATTTATCACATAATAACGATATTGACTACATCCCTCAGAACTATAATAAATGTAATGACTTCCCAAATATCCATCAGTCTCCAAGCCGAGTAAAAAAGTATCAGGCGACATAAATGAATCGTGTGGAGATACATCAACTGCTGAATAAACTGATCCAATCCCTTCGGTTTGACCAAAAGCGAAATAATCAGCTGCTCCGTCTGCCACTTCAATTTTTACCCGTTCAATTCTAAAATTAAACGGAAGTTCTGATGTGTTTTGAATAAAAAAGCGTTTTATACTGCCTCCTGGTATAGCATTCACAACTGTTCCAGAAAGATTGACAGGCTCGGTCAAGGTATCAAAATAATCATAAATCAATACGGTTTGAGCTGTTGAACTCGAAGTATAGCAAAGACATGCCAATACAATTAAAGCGTGCTTAAAAGTTTTCATACAAGTTGGTTTTGGTTGCATTATTGCCAAAAACTGAGGGTTGCAATCTCAAATTTGACCTTATTATTTAATTCTATTAATCTAATAATTTATATTAGACTTTTCATAATTGGTTGATAATTTTATAACGTACATTCCTATTCACACGTTGGTTTAAACTCCAATAAAAAGAATTTGAATAAAATTTTGTAACCAAAACAAACCTTGTTCAATATATAAGCAACAAGTAGCTTAAAGAAAACCGGAGCACTATTAAATAGTCTACAACAAACTATTTCATAGCGGATCCCAGGATCTGATTTTTTAACCAAAATTAGACACATGAAACAGCAACACGCCCTTAACTTACTTGTTTTATTACAATTTAGTTTTTTTACATTTATTACGACTTATGCAAATGTCACATTCAACACCGCCTCAATTGAAAAATTGGTACAAGAAGGCAAAGTGCATGTTCAAATCAAAGGTTTGGGCGGACATTCAGAAGAATGTGTAAGCTTTACGTTAAGCAATCGTACGAGCGACTCTTTATTCGGCTATGTTGAACCCGGTCGTCGACTAATTTCAGACAATTCAAAGGAACAAGATATTTTAATTGTTAAAGCACTTGATTTTGCTTTAGCTGCCAACGAATCTAAAACTGTTAATGGCTTTGGGTTTTGTTGCCAAAGTAACAATAGTGGTCCAGGAGTTGAATCAGGTTTTAGTCTAGGCAAAATGACGGACGACAATTGGCAAACATTAGCACAAAAAGTAAACGAAGGTGATTACCCGCCTTCTGCTATCCAAAATGCCGTTTGGGTTTTATCTGACGGTCATGACATTCGATCTATTCCGGCTTTTGGGGATGTTAATACACAGGGCTTGCGCCAATCAGTTGCAGATATGTTAGGCATTGAAATTCCTTGGTATTCATTTTTATATGCAGAAGATTCAACACGCATTTTTTCAGGTGTTGCCAATCGACTATTTGCAGAAGTGGTTTATAGCGTTCCACGACGCACAATGATGTCGGGTCAAATACATGACGAAAATGGAAATTTAGTTTACAATTTTAAGTCTTACCACACAAGCAAAGGCGAACATAAATACAATATTGATGTGGCCTTAGACAATTTTCCTGAAGGCGAATACACATTCACTTTACTAGAAGATTTTGGCATAATGAACCTTCAGAAGAAGTTTCGTCTAGGCGAAGAAGTTTAAAAAAAACATTTAAGGTGTTTCAACAGGGACTGAGGGGTTGGTCGTTGAAACAGGTACAAGGCCGCTCAATTAATTTGGGGCGGTCTTTTATTGTATTTAAATATCTATTAATTCATAATACATTTTACGACCAACATCTTGCGTTAATTTTATGCAATTGTTTTCGCAATAAATTACAGAAGCAATGCCATTGTTCAGCAGATAAATAGGATTACTTGCTTCATGCTCCGCCACAATTTTATCAATTGTTCGGGCCACTAAATCAATCTCCCAAATACAGGCCACGCCTCCAGAGTTATCAAAATAAAATTTATTTTCGTCTGTTGACCAAGCAACTGTTCCTATTGACCAATTGCCCGTATATTCCTGAGTTATTAAGGTATCAAATTCGCCCAAATCATTTGTGCAAATAAGTGTTGTTCCATTGCCCAAAATTTTAACTTCTTTATTTTTAGAAGGGGATGGAAAATCACGACCCCAAAGTGAATTATCATTAGAGCTGAGTTCCTGTCTATTCACCTTTATATTCATTGTGCGAGATGCAATTTCATAGCTGCGAAAATCTTTTTGACTCTTGTTTAAATAGAACAAAATATCACCATCCATTTGTGTAAAATTGTCGCTTCCTTGAATATGATAATCAGCTTTTCTTAACAGTTCTTTTGAATAAATGTCCCCATCCAAATTAAAATGATAAAAATAGAATTCACGAGACCCATTTCTTGCCCCTTCTAATGAACTAATCGCTATCAAATTTTGAATGGTATCATCTGATTCAATCAACTTGACTAAAAAAAATGTTTCTTCGTTCCCGCATAGCACAAATGATGCCTGCCAATAGTTTTGTACCAGTTGCAAATTTCTTAATGAACTGCTATATATTTGTGGTTGTTCCCAATTGTCGTCATTTTGGCGATCTGCTATCCATTCCTGAAGTCCATCAATGGGTTCATCATTCCAATCCCATTCTTGATTTTTATTCGTATTATGATCAGCTATAGGATTGTTATTATCACTTATTTCAGGTTCATTATTACATGCTAGCGTCAAAAAAGAAGCAATAACCGAAAACAACTGTGCCCATAAATTATTGCGCATAATTTTAAGTTTTGGAAGAAGATTCGTTATCCTTTTTAGAATAGTCGCGTGACTCGAACGGTTCAGGATTACTTGCTTTGCGATAGATTGAGAGCGCTATTATTAGAATTATGACGCCAACAACAATCGGAATCATTGCAAAATCCTTTGCATTGTCAAAACCCATCATAATTACTCCAGCTATAACGACTATGATACTTAAAACAATTCCAGTAACTGCTCCATCTTTTGCGTTACGGTCAGCAGCCTCCTTTTTACGTTTAGTAGGGAAATAAGGTGATAAGTCAACCCTCCGTTCTTTCAAAATTTCACAAGATCGTTCTAAGCGATTATTGTGAAAATCGAACACTTTATTGCTCGGATCTATTTGGCGCGATATTACTTTTTTTATAAAAGCTGCACTTTCTTTAAATCGCTCCAATACTTCATCCGTTTCCAAGGATTCTAGGTCTTCATCTATATTTATAAAATCTACGTGACTCTTAATCTCTGACATAATTCAAGGTTTCCGAATTTCAAAAGTAAGCGGATTATCTGAATTCACAATTAAAACAATATATTTCGGAGTACTGAGTCCTGTTTCACTCTTGCAGTTATTCGCTTGTTTCTGAATTGTATCCGCTAAGTTTCAAACTTGGCTTAAAAACGAATTATAAGTCATAAAAAAAGCCTAGTCGATAAATGACTAGGCTTCCTTCAATTCTTATTTTTAAGATCACGTATCGATATTCGCGTATTTCGCGTTTTTCTCAATAAATTCTCTACGAGGAGCAACTTCGTCACCCATTAACATAGAGAAAGTACGATCACTTTCGATTGCATTTTCAATTTGAACTTGGCGTAATGTTCTTGCTTCAGGATTCATTGTAGTTTCCCATAATTGCTCCGCATTCATCTCTCCAAGACCTTTATAACGTTGAACTCCAACGCTAGCATCAGTTCCAGAACCTTTCATTTCCATTACCAGTCTATCGCGTTGATCATCATCCCATGCATAAGCCGATTTTTTACCTTTTTTAACTTGGTAAAGTGGCGGCGTTGCAATATAGATATAACCCAATTCAATCAACTCCTTCATGTAACGGAAGAAGAACGTTAAAATTAACGTCTCAATATGCGAACCATCTACGTCGGCATCACACATGATGATTACTTTATGATATCTTAATTTGTCAATGTTCAATGCACGTTCGTCATCTTCTGTACCTACACGAACACCTAAAGCTGTGTAGATATTTTTAATTTCCTCGTTTTCAAAGATCTTGTGTTGCATTGCTTTTTCAACATTCAAAATCTTACCTCTTAAAGGCATAATTGCTTGAAAGTGTCTATCACGGCCTTGTTTTGCTGTACCGCCTGCAGAATCTCCCTCAACCAAGTATACTTCAGATTCAGCAGGATCTTTTGAAGAACAATCTGCCAATTTACCTGGAAGTCCACCGCCTGTTAGAACGTTTTTACGTTGCACCATTTCACGTGCTTTACGCGCAGCATGTCTTGCAGTTGCAGCAAGAATAACTTTTTCAATGATTCTACGGGCATCTTTTGGATGCTCTTCCAAATAATCCGTTAACATTTCTGAAACGGCCTGAGAAACAGGAGCATTTACCTCTCTATTTCCTAATTTCGTTTTAGTTTGTCCTTCAAATTGTGGTTCTTGAACTTTTACAGAAATAATTGCTGTCAATCCTTCTCTAAAATCATCTCCTGCAATATCAAACTTTAATTTGTCCAACATTCCAGACTCATCAGCATACTTCTTTAAAGTACCTGTTAAACCTCTTCTAAACCCTTGTAAGTGAGTACCACCTTCATGGGTATTAATATTATTTACATATGAATGTAAGTTCTCAGCATAAGAAGTATTGTAAATCATTGCTACTTCAACTGGAACACCATTTTTCTCTCCTGAAACATGAATCACATCTGAAATCAAAGCCTCTCTAGACTCATCTAAGAAACGAACGAATTCACTTAATCCTTCTTCAGAATAGAATGAATCTTCTCTATGCTTACCTTCTTCGTCAGTTGTGCGTTCATCTTTAATTGTAACTGTAATCCCTTGGTTCAAATAAGATAATTCTCTCATTCGAGCAGCTAGGGTATCATAGTTATACTCTAAGTCATCAAAAATTTCTGGATCAGGATAATACGTTACTGTCGTACCATTTTCAGTTGATACGCCAGTTTCCTTTACAGGATATATTGATTTTCCTTTTTCGTATTCTTGTGTGAACAACTTACCTTCTCTTCTTACCTCAGCTTGTAAATGTCTAGAAAGCGCATTTACAACCGAAACTCCAACCCCGTGCAATCCACCAGAAACTTTATAAGAATCTTTATCAAATTTACCCCCAGCACCAATCTTCGTCATTACAACCTCTAGTGCAGAGATTCCTTCCTTTTTATGCATTCCTACAGGAATACCACGCCCGTTGTCAATTACACGAACACCGTTACCTTCAAGGATAGTTACGTCAATGCGATCACAATGGCCAGCCATTGCCTCATCAACTGAGTTATCCACCACTTCATACACCAAATGATGCAAACCTCTTGGGCCAACGTCACCAATGTACATGGAAGGACGCATGCGCACATGTTCCATTCCCTCTAGTGCCTGAATACTACCGGCGTCATATCCGCCATTATTTTTTCCTTCTTCGCTCATAAATCTTTTTATAATTATGCCCTTTAAAACGCAGTGAAAACCACTGATTATTCATAGGATTAGCATGTGTTAAATCACAACAAACAAAGATACAATTTCAAAGTTGATTTTAAGGGGTTTCAAAGGGGTTTTAAAAGTAGTTTTCAACATGTAATTAACAATTTGAGCTAAACCGTTAAAATGTTGAGATTTACAGGTGAAATCAGTCTATAAAAACACTTAAAAAGATGAGATTCATGGGTGTTTTGATTGTCCCGAAGAAAAGTGTCTTATTTTGGTCGATTTTGCCCCCTTTTTTTTGCTTAAATAAATGAACCCTTTGAAAAGCTCAAAATATTGTCCATAAAAACAAACAATAATCATCCTTTATTTGTTTTTATACTATTACTTTTGTGCGCGCAGAAATTAATACATAATGTTTTAATAAAAGTGCCACTCAAAATTTAAAGTTATGAGCAATACATTTTTTACACTTAATGTTAAAAACGTAAACCGACTGACAGCAGATACAGTATCTGTTTCTTTCGATCTTTCCGACGATCAAAAAGCAAATTTCAACTTTATTCCCGGACAATATTTAACACTTAAAACTACCCTTGGTGGTGAAGAGGTGCGCAGATCATATTCAATTTGCACAGCGCCTTATGAAAATGAGGTAGCGGTTGCGGTTAAAGAAATTGAAAATGGATTGTTTTCAACTTTTGCCAATAAAACTTTAAAAGCTGGTGATCAATTGGAAGTAATGGCGCCAATGGGTAATTTTAAAATTACACCAAATGCAGAAAATAGTAAGAACTACATTTTTTACGCTGCAGGTTCAGGTATTACACCCATTATTTCAATGGTTAAATCGGTTTTAAGAGAAGAACCATCAAGTAATGTTCAGCTTTACTATGGAAATAAAAATAGTGACAGTACGATCTTTAAATCACAATTGGACGAGTTGAATAGTGAATACATTAATTTCAACTTAAACTTCATTTATAGTCAACAAGACACGGGGAATGATTTAACTAATGGAAGAATCAACGCTGCAAAATGTGAACGTTTCTTTGAAAAAAGTCAAGACAATATCACCATTGACGGCGTTTACGCATGTGGACCTGAGGCAATGATCATGTCTATAAAAGATTTTTACACTGATAAAGGTATCAATAAGGACAAGATTCACTTTGAGTTATTTACAGCAGCTGTGCCAAGCGAATCAGCAACTGAGGTGGCTAGCGGTGAACCTGTTCAAAGTCAAGTAACGGTAATTCTTGATGATGAGACATTTGAATTCTCATTAAACACAGCAGGTAAAGACATTTTACAAGCTGCACAAGACCAAGACGCTGATGTTCCTTTTTCTTGCAAAGGTGGTGTTTGTTGCACGTGTCGCGCAAAATTAATTGAAGGAACTGTTAAGATGGATTTAAACTTTGCTTTGGAAGAAGATGAAGTAGCTGATGGTTTTATTTTAACGTGCCAATCACACCCAACTTCAGAAAAAGTGGTTGTTTCTTATGATGAATACTAGAACCTATACGACTAGTTTAGGTTGAAAGACATTTTAAAAACCTTCTTTGCTTTGATTCAAAGAAGGTTTTTTTATGCTCCGTTTTCTTACCAATATTTTGTGACTGATCGGAAATACAGCAAAATCAAAAAACATTCTCTAATTTTAACCTATGAAGAAAATTGTGATTATTGGCGGAAGTCGCGGAATTGGGAGAGCTTTAGCATTACAACTAAGCGCTAACCACCGTGTTTTGGTGCTAGCAAGAAGTGTGGACAAACTAAAAGAACTGCAGGAGATTAGTCTTGGCAATAATTTAATGATTGGTGCTGTAGATTTAACGGCTCCCAATTTACGCGAATACCTTACGACCTTAATTACAAGTTATTTTCCAGAAGTGGATGTATTGATTAACAATGCAGGCTATTTGGTTAATAAACCCTTTTTAGAATTAACAGAGGCCGATATAAAGGATTCATTCGCAACTAATGTTTTTGGATTAATACAAAGTTGCCAAGCCGCTGTTCCGTTGATGGAAAAAAAAGGCGGACACATTGTGAATATCGGATCAATGGGAGGTTTTCAAGGCAGTTCAAAATTTCCGGGGCTGAGTGTTTATAGTTCAAGCAAATCTGCCGTGGCAGGTTTTTCAGAGTGTTTAGCAGAAGAATTAAAGGATAAAAATATACAGGTGAATTGTTTAGCATTAGGTGCCGCACAAACAGAAATGTTGGAAGAGGCTTTCCCTGGTTACGAGGCGCCTGTTACGGCAAATGAAATGGCAAAATTTATAGCTGATTTTAGCTTAAATGCAAATGGTTGGATTAATGGAAAAGTTATACCGGTGTCGTTGAGTACTCCGTGAGTTTGACAATGTACAATTTGACAATGTGGCAATGAGCAATTATCAATGTGCAATGCGGTTTGACGTGAATTGAAGGGGATAAGTGTTACGTCTTTAGTCTTTAGTCTTTAGTCTGATATTAAAAATTGATAAAATTGAAAATTACAAGCGTAAATATTGGAGAAAAGCAAACGGTATCTTGGAGAGGCAAGTCTGTTCAAACTGGAATTTATAAATTCTCCGTTGATCGACCAATAGTTTTGGGGAAAACGGATGTTGAAGGTGATAATGTGATTGATCGAAAATATCATGGTGGAGCGGATAAGGCATGTTACCTCTATTCAAAGGATCATTATGCCTTTTGGAAAGAAAAATACCCACATTTGGATTGGAGTTATGGCATGTTTGGAGAAAACATAACGGTTGATGGATTGAATGAAGCTGAGTTGCAAATTGGCGATATTCTTTACTTAGGAGAATGCCGTGTGCAAGTATCCCAACCAAGACAGCCCTGCTTTAAACTGGGCATTCGATTTGAAACACAAAAAGTATTAAAAGAATTTATTAACGCTCCATACCCCGGTGTTTATGTCAAAGTAATTCAAGAAGGTGCTGTGCAAAAAGGCGATCATGTTCAATTGTCGGAACGCCTGCATGATTCTATTGGTTTACTAGAAGTTTGGGATTTACTTTATGGCAAAAATCCTGACAAAGATTTGCTTGAGTTTGCCGCACATTTCCAGCATTTGGGCAAAGGAGCAAAAGATACATTGCTCAAAAAATTACATTTACTTGACTAATTCAACACCTTTTTTAGGCTGAATTTGAAAGTATTTTACTTTCTTGCAATCACAACTAGTGAACACTGTTGGAAAAAAAAAAGAAATGACGATTGATCAACCCATAAACTGGCGCTCACAAAAGCACTCCCCGTTATCTGATGAGATTAAAACGGATTTAGTAAATGCATTTGCTACGGCAATTGCTGAGCAAAAATCGGTTTATGATTTAGTGTGGAAAGTTGTGGAAAAGGTAAATGTGTTACTCAGCTATGAAGATTGTGTTTTATATCTGTACGACGAGGATAAAGAATGCCTGATACAAATGGCTGCTTACGGTGCCAAAAAAGTGAATCAAAAAAGCATTTTAGCCGCAATTCGTATTGAACCCGGTGAAGGAATTGTAGGCGGCGTTTACTTAAGTGGAACTTCCCGAATAATTGGTGATACAACGCTAGATGGTAATTATATCGTTGATGATAGCTTGCGTCTTTCAGAAATATCAATCCCAATTATTAGTAATGGTGATGTAATTGGCGTGCTTGATTCAGAGCATCCATCAGAGAATTATTATACAGATAATGACCGCATAGTGTTAGAAGAAGTTACAGCTTTAATTGCTGCGAAATTGGCGGAGTTTTAAATGTTTGAATAAAATCAGTCAGCAACCTAACTTGAGTAGGGGTGAATTTTATTTTGTATTAAAAAATTATAAGCTATCCAGGTATAGGTATTTCTCGGAATAATTTTCTTTTTCATTAAAATAATTTGATTTTTTGTCATATAAAAACGTGAAGCTAACGGGGACACTTTTTAATTCTGATTGAATAGCCCCATTAAAGATGATATCATTAAAACCATCCTTATCTTCATCAAGTATTGTAATATCAAGTTCATTTGGCACATTGATATTGTAATCATCATAGGCATCATAAGTTCTTGGGAAATAATCTTTAAACCCAGTTAATACATTTTCCAATGAATCATTTTTCATCCGATACAAACTGTGCCGGCCGTTTCCTTTATCTGTGGAGGCAAGGGTTAATAAATATGGATAGTCATCTTTAAATAAATTCAAGTATTCATATCGCAAGGCTTGCAAGACTTTTATTGGCCGTCCCTTAAGTGTCATTATTACCTGATACTTCCAAGGATATAATACACCAGCTCCATGCGGAAAGGAATACTCAATCATGACAATTTCTTCAGTTGCATCTTTTAACTTCACCTTTTCAAAGGTGGTGATTTCATGCTTTCTATTATCAAAGTCTGTATATTCAAGTTCCAAGTTGAAAACTCGAACAAGTTCAGCAATAAAATAAGAAGTGTCAGCAATTAGTGGATAGTCTTTAACTTGATTAAAAAAAATTGAATCCTCAGTTTTCGTAAGTTCCGAACTCTTTTCAACTAGTTGATCTATTTTTAAGACTGCATCAGAATTTTCTTGGCAACTGGTGAAGCAAACCGCTGTAACCAGAATAAAAATGAAACGCATATCGTTGTTTTTAATATTCCAACAAGCGCAATAACTTTGCCTCAAACCGTTCTTTCGGCATAAAGTTGATTTCTAAATTATCATCAAAAGGAACAGGTGTATCCAAACTTCCTTCTCGCATAACCGGTGCATCTAAGTATTCAAAGCAATTTTCCGAAATTAATGCAGAAAGCTCTCCTCCTATTCCACCCGTCAAACAATCTTCATGTAAAATGATTACACGACCTGTTTTACGAACAGACGTATAAACCGCCTCAATGTCTAATGGCAATAGGGTTCTCAAATCAATTATTTCAACATCTAATTGCTGTTGTTCAACAATTTCACGCGCCCAATGCACACCTTTGCCATAGGTAATGACAGTTGCTTTTTCGCCTGATTTTACAATATTAGCTTTACCAATTTCGATTGTATAATAATCATCACTAACATCCTCACGAATGCTTCGATATAAACCTTTATGTTCAAAGAAAATTACTGGATTTGGATCTTCAATTGCAGCTGCTAATAGTCCTTTGGCCTCTGAAGGAGAGGAAGGATAAACTACTTTTAAACCAGGTGTATGTGTAAACCAAGCTTCATTGCTTTGTGAATGAAACGGACCTGCAGCAGAACCACCACCCGTTGGCATTCGAATTACCACATCAGCATTTTCGCCCCAACGGTAATGTAATTTTGCCAAGTTATTTATGATTTGATTAAAACCTACAGTCACGAAATCCGCAAACTGCATTTCCATTACGGCTTTCATTCCATTTATTGACAAACCAAGCGCCGCACCAACAATTGCTGATTCGCAAATCGGTGTATTTCTAACGCGATCTTTACCAAACTCTTCTAAAAAACCTTCTGTAATTTTAAAAACGCCCCCATATTCGGCAATGTCTTGCCCCATTATAATGAGTTCATCATATTTTTGCATAGACTGTCTTAAACCATCCGAAATAGCATCTACAAAACGTTTCTCTGATTTGTTATCAGTTGCAGGCGCAGTAATAATTTGCTGATGATGCGCATAGACATCTGCAAACTCTTCTGCTGTATTTGGAATGACATTTGGCTCGGCATAGGCCACTTCTAATTCATCCTGAATTTCTTTTTTGATTCCTTTACGAATTTTATCAACTTCCTTTTGCGTAATGATTCCTTCGTTTAAAAGATAAGCTTCATAATTATCCACCGGATCTTTTATTGCCCATTGGTCTTGCAAACCTTCAGGGTAATATTTTGTTCCAGACGCCTCTTCATGACCACGCATTCTAAACGTGACACATTCTAATAAAAATGGCCTAGGTTTTTCGCGTAATGAGGATGATATTTGTTTTATGGCATGATATACTTCTAGAATATTATTCCCATCAATTTGAAAAGCATCCATTCCATAACCAATACCTTTGTCTACAAATTGTTTGCATCTAAATTGTTCGTTTGAAGGAGTCGATAATCCCCATTGATTATTTTCAACCACAAAAATGACTGGCACATCCCAAACTGAAGCGACATTTAAAGCTTCATGAAAATCACCTTCACTTGCACCACCATCACCAGTAATGGCCAATGCAACTTTTTGCTCGCCTCTTAGTTTATGCGCTAATGCAATTCCAGTACCCAAAGCCAATTGCGGTCCTAAATGTGAAATCATTCCAACTAAGTGATGATCTTTTGACCCAAAATGGAAAGAACGATCGCGGCCTTTTGTAAAGCCTGTTATTTTTCCTTGAAATTGGGCAAATAAACGATTCAGAGGAATTTCACGACTTGTGAAAACCCCTAAATTACGGTGCATGGGAAGAATATATTCATCCTTCTCTAATCCCAAAGCCACCCCAACTGAAATTCCTTCTTGGCCCCATCCTGAAAACCATTTTGAAATTTTTCCTTGACGCAATAAAATCAACATTTTTTCTTCAATTAAACGAGGTTTAACTAAAGCTTTATAAATGTTGACGAGTTCCTTATTCTTAAGGTCTTTGCGGTCGTACTTAATCTGTTGTTTTTCCAAAACAGGCATAATGGCAATTGTATATCAATATTTAGTTCAAATTTATAAAGAAAATAGCAGAACCGTTATGGATTTAACAGTATTTATTGGAAGGTTTTGAACAATCTTGCATTCCTGTTTTTGTTTTAACTTTTTTTAAACAAAAAAGACCGCCCATTCACCTAGGGCGAACGAACGGTCTACTATTTGATTTATGTTCAATCGAATTTGTGAAAAAATCACGTATTCCGATTCAGCATATTTATTTAGTTTTTAATGAATTTTACACGATCAAGGATTTCACCTTGCGTTGTGATTGTTACCATATACATTCCACTTGGGAATTGTGCGGCATCAAATTCAAATTTATTTTCACCTGTGATGAACATTAAATCATAATTCGCAACTAATTGCCCCATACTATTGTAGATGGCTACATTCCCTTGCGTTTCGTCCAAATCAGTGATGAATTTAAGATTAATGATTTCTTGGTTTTCTCTTACTGGAGAAGGGTAGATGATTGCTTTATTAATTGGCATTGGTGACCCAATTGAACCTTGACCATTATCACCTTCTGGCGCTAATCCATCTATTTCATCACATGGTGTTACGCCATAATCCACTTCTTTGCGAGGGATATCGTTGAAACCATATTTACCATATTTTTTGGCATCACATTTTTCATCTTTTAAAGCCACTTTTATTTTACATTGTTTCAATTCAGTTTCTTTATCGCAAACTGATACACCAATGCTATTGGTCTTCGTCATTGCAAAACCACGTTTAGCATAAATTGATTTGATATAGTATGCTTTATTATCATTTGAACGAATCATGTGATTTCCAATTGGTCCGTAATCAAATAAAGTTTCTGGAACATGATAGGTATTACAATAGATAAATCCGCCATTTGATTCTTTTACGCGCAAGAAAGCAGCCGTATTGTATTTGTCTTTACGGTTAATATTGGCACAAACGTGTAATTCATCTTTATAAAAACGAATAGATAAACCATTGTGATTTGTTGCCTTATGTTCCCAATAAACTTGTGACCATAATACTTTGCGATCTTCGTTTAAACGCATGATTCCAATACGGTCAATATTTTTATCTAAATCATACGCATCAACACAATCTCCATATAAATCATTCGCAGTGAAACTCAATGCATAACCTTTTCCTTCTGGTTCGCGATCAATATCAACTGTGCTCACATGGTAAATGTTATTTGTTGGATAATGAAAAAGATCATCTGTAACTGCTCCATCTGAAGTTCTAAACCCAATTGTAAATATTTGCGTTGGGCGGTTCACTTCATGACGTGTACCTGCAACTAAAAATTTACCTGGCGTGTTTTCAACCATACTTGTTGCGTGAATAGCACTGATTGGAAAGTTGTAAGATAAATAATATCTTCGTGTCCAAATTTCGTCTCCACTTTCTTTAATTTTGAAAGCATACATGCGTTCATAGCTTTGCTCTTCATCTCCATCTGATCTCCCTACAATAACATAAGTTTTTTGATCATCAAGACCAGTTCCTTTTTTTACTAAGAAAGCCTGATCGTCATACTTCGAATCACCATGAAGAGCATTCCAAATAACTGTTCCATCAGAGATTCGAACTTTCATTACGAGTGCATATCTTTCTTTGATTTCATCTTCGGGAATTGCAGCATCTTTTTGGAAACTACCCACAACAATTACGTGTTTTTTATCCCAACTCAATGTAATTCCATTTCCAATTTCATTGATGTCCTTTTCACCATATTTAATGTTCCAGATCACATTACTTTCTTTATCCAAACGTGTTAGGATAATATCTTTATGCCACTGTCCATCATCATAAACTAAAATGGTTCCAACGGTCATTATTTCGTTCTGTCCAATGTCTACATTTGACTCAATAGTTTGCTCATCCTGGTATTGGGCAATTTTGTAATCGGTATTATACTGTGCATTTGCGCCCATTGCTGATGCAAAAAGGAGCATTATGCCCAGTTTTAATTTTGTCTTGTACTTAAAAATCATATTTACTAAGTTTTGGTTTTTTGCCTACTCTATTTAAGTTTTTCAGCGACCACTTTATTTTGATATAATTATATCCTTAAATATGGCCCATAATGATGTAGCGCAATAGTTTCAAAACATCCTTTTTAGGACAGTTTACTCCATAGCAATACATTAATAAGAAATGTTTAATTTTTGTAGGATAAGAAGATGACTATTTGATTTTAAACGCTTGGGTTAATCGATCTTCTTATAGGCAATAAAATTGCAATTTAATTACTTATTCATTTTGGGTAATGACTGCAAATATAATAAATGAATAATGACAACCGCTATATTAAGTGTTTAATTTTAAACATGTTATCGGAGTAAAAAAAAGAAAGCGCTAATTTAAAACGATTAAAGCACTAGAAAAATTGATAAGAAAAACCAAGCGTAAACTGGTTATTCCGCCAAGGATTCAATTCACCAATCACAATTAAATCAGTAGGAAGCAGGTCATTGATTCCCTGATAATAATTGGCCTGAATTTTCCATTTTTCGGTTAATTGATAGCCCAAACCAATGTTGGCACCAAAATCCAGTAAATCAAATCCAATGTCATCCGAACTCTTATTGGATTCAGTCCATACTTCTTCGTCAAAATATGAAGTCATGCTAGAATATGCCCCTCGAAGCATTAGTCCTGTTTGACAACCTAAGGCCATATCAAAACTCTTGAATTTAACACCAAGATAAACTGGAAGTGTTAAATAGGATAAATGGTAGTTGGAAATAGAGTTGGCCGTATTCTCCCAAGTGTAAAACACTTCTCCGTCAAGCTCATATTTCCCCCCATAATATTGTGCATCTATACGTCCTTCAATTTGCGAAAAATTAAGATCGGCACCGACATAAAAGTGCTCATTCAATTCATAATTATAATATAAACCAAGGTATGCTGAAGGTTTATATTTAACCTGAAACCTTGAATAATCTGAATTAACAAAATGTGGATCGGTTTTAGAAATGCCCAATCCTAATTTAGCACCGAATTGATGTTGAGCGTACGTTGCTTGAATCCAAAACAAACCTAGTATTAGAAGACCTCTATTTATGAGTTTAATTTTATTTTTCATCTTTTTGTTTTGACTTAAGGTAATCAATCACCCTTAATGGTTGTTGTAAGATATAAGGGCTTCAATAATTAAAGAAATCCAAACGAAACCCCAAGAACAAATTGGCTATTCCGCCAAGGGTTTGTAGGTTCTAAATCAAATTCATTTGGAACATTCAAATCATTCATTCCCTGATAAAAATTCGTATGAACTTTCCATTTGTCATTGAATGAATATCCTAGACCTAAATTTATTCCAAAATCAAGTGGATCGTCAACTGAACTTTTACTTTCCACGATTGATTCGGGCACTCCAATATATTGAGGGAAGTTCGTTATTCTGGTGAAACGTTCACGAAAAAGCATTGCGACCTGTAATCCAGCAGTAAACTCAAAATCATTCAAATTGATTCCTGCATAAATTGGTAGAGTAAGATATGTAAATTGATGTTTAATTGTCCAATACATAATATCTTCGAACACAACAACTGTCTCCCCTTCATTTGTCTCATATTTTTTGGAGTATAACGCACTATTTTCTCGTCCGTTAAGCTGTGAACAAATAATATCTACCCCGATAAAAAATCTTTCACTCAAATCAAAATTATAATACAAACCTAAAGTGCCAGAAGGCACATATTTAGCTTCATAACTCCTATATTCCGAAGTATTGAAATTTTTATCGCTTTTAGAGATGCCTAATCCTAATTTTGCACCGAAGTGATGCTGGGCGTCCAATGAATGACTCAAGAACAAACCAATTACAACAACTAGTATTTTAGAGTATTTAATTTGTGTCATCATCTTTTGATTTTGAAAGTTCAAACCGTTTAATATTTATTATTGGAATGATTAATCCTAATATTGCCCCGCACCAGAAACTAATTAGGTATTGGGAATATTCTCGCCATTGCTCAAAGTATAATAAAATGGCCAGCCAAAATATAGAAGCAATTATCCAAATTATGGATATAATAAACTTACGTTTTTTCTCAAATCTTAATTGTCCAAGAAACAGATAGCCCAAAAGTCCAGCGATTCCAGCTACTGCTCCGAACATCAAATCTGTTCCTAAAAAATTATACGCTAAATTACCGATTGTAGCAGAAATAATAAAAACTATTAATAAATATTGAAGTTTAATAATTTTAAGAATGTAGGCAGATATTAGAGTAGCTACGAGCATTGTAATTATCAAATTTATTTCATTTGATTGGACGAAGCTTGCTGTAAAAGTTGAACGCAACTGCAATTCATTCCCATAACTGCATTGTAAGGCCCACTCTGCTATATTAAAGCTTGTAATGTATTGACATAAGTAACCTATTAACAAAAGCAATGGTAACACAAAAACTTCCGGCCGAAATAAATTCGTTGTTAAATATTTGCCCAAATGGTAATTCGCTAGAACATCCGTTTGTTTATCTTTTTTCAAATCTCTATTGTGAAGAATGATATAAATAACAGAACTAATTATAAGAGTACTTATCTGAAAAAAAAGTAAAAAGGTTCCTTCAAAATCGTTCCCATTTGCTAAAATCATTATAATGAAAAGTACCCCAATACTTCCAACAATCAATATTGTTCTTTTCTTCGATTTTAACTTTTCCTTATCCGTGTTATCATATCCCTGGCGAATAATTTCTTTATGTGCATCTGTAGTTCCAAAAAGAACAAAATCGCAATTGGGCCCTTCTTTCACATATTCAATTAAATTATAATTCTCAACCAAACTTTGCTTCAAGGCCTCTATATCAGACTTTTGAATAGCCCGATTATTTCCACTAAAACTAAAGCCAAATTCGAATGGAACATCTGCAAGTAGATTAGGTCCGAACAGTTCAAAATCTTCGAGCCGCTTCGAAATACCTTGATGAGTTGTATTTAAATCAACTGCTTTAGCCATTTAACTTATTGTATTGATCCATTTATAGGGTGCAGGATTAATTAGGGTTCTAAACAATCAAATATAAGCTAAATTTATAATCTCTCCAGCCAAACGGCTAACTCATCATCATCATATAAATTATCCATCCGCACATTGTTAATTTCTTCATCTTTCATAAAGGTCTTTAATATTAAACCGCGATAAGAACCGCCGAATGTATAACAATCTCGCAATGTGATTTGCAATTGATTATCATAATAACTGCCTCTTAAATTATATTCACGCACATCTCCCCCATTAATCGGGTCAACCTAATTATTAGGGGGAGAAAATATAAATCAAGTGAAAATACACGAAAAAAAAATTGACCTATTTCCAACTAGGTATTATATAAAACGAGGTCTGTCCAAGCACCTATTCTGAGTTAAAGTTGATGCTGACTCGAATTTTGATAAACTATATTTTTTGATGAATAGCAACGAACTGATCTGCGCTAAAAAGAGAGGAAGCTCCCGTCGCAGAGCAGGGAGATCGCCGACCTTTTCGCAGATTCAGGAGAGCAAAGCCATCAAAAAATTCGAG